>CAWFBT010000024.1:0-129743 GCA_963814095.1 uncultured Thermoleophilaceae bacterium
AGCCGCAGCCGTCCCTTTCTTGCCGAGAGCACCGGGCCTCGCCCGGTGCGAACGGACAGAGTCGAGCCGCGCCGGCAAATATTCCCAGCGCCTCGGGACGGGGTCCGTGATGGCCGAGCGAAGCCCGCTTTTGCGGGCCGGCAAACGCCCCTTGAGGGGGCGGGACTTAGTCTGCTATTCTGGTCGGTCGCGCTTTGCGCCCGTTCCGCCCCTCGCCCGCCGTTGTCTTTTCTAGCTCGAAGGAGTCGCCGTCTTGGCACGCGTTGACGCTGCACGCACCCGCCGCTCGTTCTCCCGGTTGGAGAACGCCCTTGAAGTACCGAACCTGATCGATATCCAGCGCCGTTCCTTCGAATGGCTGGTCGACACTGAGAAGGGCGGGCTTCGCGAGACCATTGATGACGTCTCGCCTATCGAGGACTACACCGGCAACCTCGCCGTGGTCTTCGAGGACATCCATTTCGATGATCCCGTCGCCCCCATCTCGGAGTGCCGGGAGAAGGACCTCACCTACGCGCGTCCACTGACCGTCAAGGTCGCGTTCCAGAACCGCGAGACCGGCGAGATCCGTGAGCAGTCCGTCTTCATGGGCGACTTCCCGTGGATGACCGACTGGGGCACCTTCATCATCAACGGCACCGAGCGTGTCGTCGTGACTCAGCTCGTGCGCTCGCCGGGCGCCTACGTGATGGAGCCCAAGGACCGCGAGAAGCAGGTCTTCATCGCGAACCTGATGCCGGCTCGCGGCTCCTGGCTCGAGCTCGAGATCGACAAGAAGGGGCGCGTCTACGTCCGCATCGACCGCAAGCGCAAGCTGCCGGTCAGCGTCCTGCTGCGGGCGATGGGCGACACACTGCGTGAGGGCGGCTACGTGCCGGACGGCTGGACGGGCACCGACGAGGAGATCCTCGGCCTGTTCGACGACAGCCTCTACATCCGGCTGACGCTCGACGCCGACACCGAGGTCACCAAGTCTGAGGACGGCTCGCTGATCGAGCTCTTCAAGAAGCAGCGCCCGGGCGAGCCGCCGTCGATCGACGCGGCGAAGAACCTGCTCAACCAGCTGTTCTTCGACCCCAAGCGCTACGACCTCACGCGCGTTGGCCGCTACAAGCTCAACAGCCGGCTTCACATCGACGAGCCGCTCGATACGCGCACGCTCACCCCGCGGGACATCATCGAGCTCATCAAGGAGCTCATCGCCCTCCCGCGCGCGCTCGGCATCCCGGAGTCCGGGATGTACGAGGACGGTGACGGCGAGGAGCCGATCAAGGACTTCGCCGCCGAGGCGACGTCGATGGAGCGCGCGCCGGTCGCCGACCGGCTCGACGAGTACGAGCACTTCGGCAACCGCCGCCTTCGTACGGTCGGCGAGCTGATCCAGGAGGCCTTCCGGATCGGCCTCTACCGCATGGAGCGGGTCGTCCGCGAGCGCCTCACCACCGAGGACGCGGACACGATCACGCCGCAGACGATCATCAACATCCGCCCGGTGGTGGCGGCCCAGAAGGAGTTCTTCGGGTCGTCCCAGCTCAGCCAGTTCATGAGCCAGACGAACTCGCTGGACGGGCTGACCCACCGCCGCCGCCTGTCGGCGCTCGGCGCGGGCGGCCTCACCCGCGAGCGCGCGCCCATCGAGGTGCGCGACGTGCACCCGACCCACTACGGCCGCATGTGCCCGATCGAGACGCCGGAGGGCCCGAACATCGGCCTGATCGGCTCGCTGTCGAGCTTCGCCGAGGTGTCGGAGTTCGGATTCGTCACGACCCCCTACCGCGTGGTCGAGGACGGCGTGGTCACCGACAAGGTGGTCCATCTCGACGCCACGCAGGAGGAGGACAAGGTCATCGCGCAGGCGAACGCGGAGATCGACCCGAAGACCAGCAAGCTGCGGGGTCCGCAGGTCGAATGTCGCGCGCGTGAGGGCGAGCTGGTGCTCGCCGCGCCTAAGGAAGTCCACCTGATGGACGTGTCGCCGAACCAGATCTGGTCGGTGGCCACGGCGCTGATCCCGTTCCTCGAGCACGACGACGCGAACCGCGCCCTCATGGGCTCGAACATGCAGCGCCAGGCGGTGCCGCTCCTGAAGACGGAGGCCCCGCTGATCGGCACTGGCATGGAGACCCGCGCCGCGGTCGACTCGGGTGACGTCGTCCTGGCCGGCAACCCCGGCACGGTCAACTACGTCGACGCCGAGCGGATCGTCATCGAGACGAACGACGGCAAGGACGAGTACCCGCTCGACAAGTACACGCGCTCGAACCAGGGCACGCTGATCCATCAGAAGCCGCTGGTCGACCCGGGCGAGAAGATCAGGAAGGGCCAGGTGCTGGCGGACGGAAGCTCGACCGACAGCGGCGAGCTGGCGCTCGGCAAGAACTGCCTGGTCGCCTTCATGTCCTGGGAGGGCTACAACTTCGAGGACGCGATCATCATCTCCGAGCGCCTCGTCAAGGAGGACGAGCTCACCTCGATCCACATCGAGGAGTACGAGATCGACGCCCGCACGACGAAGCTCGGCGACGAGGAGATCACCCGCGACATCCCGAACCGCTCGGAGGAGTCGCTCCGCAACCTCGACGACCGCGGCATCGTCCGCATCGGCGCCGAGGTCGGCTCGGGCGACCTGCTCGTCGGCAAGGTCACGCCGAAGGGCGAGACCGAGCTGACCGCCGAGGAGAAGCTGATCCGCGCGATCTTCAAGGAGAAGGCGCGCGAGGTCCGCGACACCTCGCTCAAGGTGCCGCACGGCGAGGGCGGCGTCGTCATCGACGTCAAGACCTTCAGCCGCGACAACGACGACGACCTGCCGCCGGGGGTCAACGACCTCGTGCGCGTGTATGTGGCGAAGAAGCGCAAGATCGCCGAGGGCGACAAGCTCGCCGGCCGCCACGGCAACAAGGGCGTGATCTCGAAGATCGTGCCCGAGGCCGACATGCCGCACCTCGAGGACGGCACCCCGGTCGACGTGATCCTCAACCCGCTCGGCGTGCCGAGCCGCATGAACCTCGGCCAGATCCTGGAGACCCACCTCGGGTGGGTGGCCGGGAACGGCTGGTACGACGACGGCTCGGAGGCAGCCAACGCCGCCGCCGGGAACGGCGGACGGGTGAACATCGCGACGCCGGTCTTCGACGGCGCCACGATCGAGGACGTCGACGAGGCGCTCTGCCGCTGGTCCGAGGAGAAGGGGGTCCCGCGCGGGATCAACTTCGACGTGAACAAGTCGGAGCGTGCGGGTCGCCGTTGCTCGGGCAAGGTCGCCCTCTACAACGGCCGCTCCGGTGAGCCGTACGAGGAGAAGGTCACCGTCGGCTACATGTACATCCTGAAGCTGCTGCACCTGGTGGACGACAAGATCCACGCGCGCAGCACCGGCCCCTACTCGCTCGTGACCCAGCAGCCGCTGGGCGGCAAGGCGCAGTTCGGCGGCCAGCGCTTCGGCGAGATGGAGGTGTGGGCGCTCGAGGCCTACGGCGCGGCGTACACGCTCCAGGAGATGCTCACGATCAAGTCCGACGACACCGTCGGGCGAGTCAAGGCCTACGAGGCGATCGTCAAGGGCGAGAACATCGCCGAGCCCTCCATCCCGGAGTCGTTCAAGGTGCTGCTGAAGGAGATGCAGTCGCTCGCGCTCGACGTGGACGTGCGCTCCGAGGAGGGCGCCGGCGTCGAGATCCGGGACGAGGACGACGACCTGCTGCGTGCGGCCGAGGAGCTCGGCATCGACCTCTCAGGCGTACGCGCGACGGACGGCGACGCCGCCGACGAAGCCGAGGAGAAGGTCGAGGCCGAGGGCGACGGCGGGCAGACCGCCGAGACGCCCAAGCAGCAGGACGCGGAGTACATCGAGGAGTAAGGACTCACTTTGATCGACATCAATAATTTCGACGCAATCTCCATTGGCCTCGCCTCCTCGAAGCAGATCCGCTCCTGGAGCTCAGGCGAGGTAACCAAGCCGGAGACCATCAACTACCGGACGCTCAAGCCCGAGAAGGACGGGCTCTTCTGCGAGCGCATCTTCGGTCCCACCAAGGACTGGGAGTGCTACTGCGGGAAGTACAAGCGCGTCCGCTACAAGGGCATCGTCTGCGAGCGCTGTGGCGTCGAGGTCACGCGCTCGAAGGTCCGCCGCGAGCGCATGGGTCACGTCGACCTGGCCGCGCCGGTCTCGCACATCTGGTTCTTCAAGGGTGTGCCGAGCCGGATCGGCTACCTGCTCGACATGGCTCCCAAGGAGCTCGAGAAGGTTCTGTACTTCGCTGCGTCGATCGTCACCTGGGTCGACGACGAGGCTCGCCAGAAGGACCTCGACAAGCTCGAGAAGGAGATCGAGAAGACGATCCAGTCCTACGAGGCTGAGCGCGAGGAGCGCGTCCTCGAGCTGAAGGAGGCCGTCGAGCGCCGCGTGGGCTACCTGTCCACGGGCGACCAGAAGGGCTTCTCCGACGACGACCTGCTGTGGGCGGACACGCTCGAGGTCAACCTGAAGAAGCTCTCGGACGAAGAGCGCGAGAAGATGGAGAAGGAGATCCGCAAGCAGTTCGAGGCGGACATCTCCGACACCCAGGCCTACTACGAGGACGGCATCGAGCGCCTGCGCCAGACGTGGGAGCTCTTCCAGACGATGGAGCCGAAGCAGGTGGTCGCGGACGAGACGCTCTTCCGCGAGCTGAAGGACCGCTTCGGGTCGCCGTTCGGCTGGGGCGAGTACTTCCGCGGCGGCATGGGTGCCGAGTCGGTGCGTGACCTGCTCCAGCAGGTCGATCTCGACGCCGAGCGCGAGGAGCTCGAGGACCAGGTCAAGACCGCCAAGGGCCAGAAGCAGTCCCGCGCGGTCAAGCGGCTGAAGGTCGTCTCGGCCTTCATCCACTCGGACAACAAGCCCGAGGACATGGTCCTCGAGGCGATCCCGGTGATCCCGCCGGAGCTGCGCCCGATGGTGCAGCTCGACGGTGGCCGCTTCGCCACGTCCGACCTGAACGACCTCTACCGGCGCGTGATCAACCGGAACAACCGGCTGAAGCGCCTGCTCGACCTCGGCGCGCCCGAGATCATCGTCAACAACGAGAAGCGGATGCTGCAGGAGGCCGTCGACGCTCTGTTCGACAACGGCCGCCGCGGCCGGCCCGTCACCGGGCCGGGCAACCGCCCGCTCAAGTCGCTCAGCGACATGCTCAAGGGCAAGCAGGGCCGCTTCCGCCAGAACCTGCTCGGCAAGCGCGTGGACTACTCCGGGCGCTCGGTCATCGTGGCCGGCCCCGAGCTGCGCATCCACCAGTGCGGGCTTCCCAAGCTGATGGCGCTCGAGCTGTTCAAGCCGTTCATCATGGCCCGGCTCGTCGAGCGCAAGTCGGTCCAGAACATCAAGGCCGCCAAGAAGATGGTCGACTCGATGATCCCGGAGGTCTGGGACGTCCTCGAGGAGGTCATCCAGGAGCACCCCGTCCTGCTCAACCGCGCGCCGACGCTCCACCGCCTGGGTCTCCAGGCGTTCGAGCCGGTGCTCGTCGAGGGCAAGGCGATCCAGGTGCACCCGATGGTGTGTCACGCCTTCAACGCCGACTTCGACGGCGACCAGATGGCCGTGCACGTCCCGCTGTCAGCCGAGGCTCAGGCCGAGGCGCGGCTGCTGATGCTGTCGGCGAACAACATCCTGTCGCCCGCGCACGGTGCCCCGCTCGCGACGCCGACCCAGGACATGGTGCTCGGCTCGTACTACCTGACCTACGGCCCGGACGAGGACGAGCTCTCCGAGCTCCAGCAGCTCGAGCGGACCGGGGACTGGAACGAGAGGAAGTACGGCAAGCGGCCGCACGTGTTCCGTTCGGCTCAGGAGGCCGAGCTGTCATACGAGTCGAAGGCGGTCTCGCTCCACGACGTGGCCGAGTACCGGCGCCGTCACCACGAGGACCACACCCTGACCACCGTCGGGCGGATCATCTTCAACGAGCGCATCGAGCGTGCGCTCGAGGATGCGCTCGGCGACGAGTACGACCCGACGACCTACGAGTTCGTCAACAAGCCCCTGCGCAAGCGCGACATGGGTGACGTGATCGAGCGGCTCGTGGCCATCCACGGCCCGTACGCCACGGCGCTCGTGCTCGACGCGTTCAAGGAGCTCGGCTTCCACTTCGCGAGTCAGGCCGGCATCACGATCTCGAAGAACGACGTCGTGATCCCGCCCTCGAAGGACGAGATTCTCGACCGCTACGAGGGCGAGGTCGCCGAGATCCAGGACCAGTACGACATGGGCCTGCTCAAGGACGAGGAGCGCAAGGAGAAGGTCATCGAGAGGTGGACCGCCGCCACCGACGAGGTGGGCGAGGCGATGCAGAAGAACCTCCATCGCCTGAACCCCATCTTCATGATGGCCAACTCGGGCGCCCGCGGCTCCTTCAAGCAGATCCGCCAGCTCGCCGGGATGCGAGGCCTCATGGCCAACCCGAAGGGCGAGATCATCGAGCGACCGATCAAGGCCAACTTCATGGAGGGCCTGACCGTGCTCGAGTACTTCATCTCGACCCACGGCGCCCGCAAGGGCCTCGCGGACACGGCGCTCCGCACCGCGGACTCGGGCTACCTCACGAGGCGGCTCGTCGACGTCGCGCAGGACGTGATCGTGCGCGACGAGGACTGCGGCACCAAGGAGTACATCGAGATGCCGGTGCTCGGCGACGACGGTCGCCCGAACGGCCAGCTCGCGGGCCGCTACGCGGCGCTCGAGTTCAAGACCAAGCGCGGACGCTCACTGCTCGAGAAGGGCGAGCTGATCACGCAGGCGCACATCGACGTGATCGTCGAGGCCTACGGCGAAGAGGAGGGCGCGGCCGTTCCGGTCCGCTCGGTCCTCAAGTGCCTGGCGGAGGGCATCTGCCAGCACTGCTACGGCGTGGCGCCGGCCACCGGCAAGGTGGTCGCGATCGGCGACGCGGTCGGCATCATCGCCGCCCAGTCGATCGGCGAGCCGGGCACGCAGCTGACGCTGCGGACCTTCCACACCGGCGGTGTCGCCGGCGCGGACATCACGCACGGTCTGCCGCGCGTGGTGGAGCTGTTCGAGGCGCGTAAGCCGAAGGGTCAGGCCGAGCTCGTCAAGGAGCCGGGCACGGTCTCCGTGGAGGACACGGAGAAGGGCCGCAAGGTGATCGTGACCGACGCCGCGGGCGAGGAGCACGCGTACACGTTCCCGCGTCGCACGCACCTGCTCGTCCAGGACGGCCAGAAGGTCAAGCAGGGCGATCAGCTCAACGAGGGCTCGATCTACCCGCACGACCTGCTCGCGTTCGGCGGCGACGACCAGCCCCAGCGACGGACCGCCACCGAGGTCTACCTCGTCAAGGAGGTCCAGAAGGTCTACAAGTCGCAGGGCGTCGACATCAACGACAAGCACATCGAGGTCATCGTCCGGCAGATGATGAAGAAGGTCCGTGTCGACCAGAAGGGCGACACGACCTACCTGCCGGGCCAGTTCGTCGACCGCAACGAGATGCTCGCGGCCAACGGCGACCTGAAGAAGGGCAAGAAGGAGCAGGCCGAGACCGAGGAGATCATCCTCGGGATCACGAAGGCCTCGCTCGCCACGGACTCGTTCCTGTCCGCGGCCTCCTTCCAGGAGACGACCAAGGTGCTGACGGACGCCGCCCTCGAGGGCAAGACCGACCGGCTGCTCGGCCTCAAGGAGAACGTGATCATCGGGAAGCTGATCCCGGCGGCCACGGGTCTCCGCCGCTACCGCCGGCTCGAGATCGAGCCCACGGAGCCGATCCGGCGCCACACGCCGGAGGAGCTCACGATGCTCGAGGAGTCCGAGCTGCTCGGGCTCACCGAGTCGGGTGAGATCGAGGGCTTCGGCTTCGGCAACGGCGACGACGGCGCGGACGCCTTCGGCGACCTCGCCGACCTGCCGGCCGACGGGTCGGACGGCGGCGAGAGCTCCTAGCTCGTTTGCAGGATTCGGATTGATGAGCGCCGCGGCCTTTGGTCGCGGCGCTTGTCTTTCGGCAGGTCCAGAGGTCCTGACTTTGGCCGCTATATACCTACGAAGTCAGGACTTGATCGCATCCGCGAGATCGGCCCGGCGCGCCCCGGTCAAGCTAGGGCCGGGCGACCTCCTGGGCCCACGCCAGCAGCCGCTCCACGTGCGCATCCGTGAGCCCCTCGGCCGGGTCGGTCTCCACCAGCAGCGTCGGCGCGGAGCGCCACGCCGCCCAGGACCGGCAGGTCTCGTCCAGGTTGTCGTCGATCCAGGCCGCCGGGCGGTCGCCGGCGTACTCATCGATCGCGTCGACCTTCCAGTGGGCGGATCCGAACACCGCGCGGCCGTCGAAGGTCAGCGTGGGGAGGTCGCGGAAGGGCAACTTCAGCAGGTAGGGCAAGTGCTCATTGGCACGTTCCTCCCAGCCCGTGGCCCAAACGAGGTCGAAGCTTTCAGCTAGGCTGACCAGCCTCGCCCCGACGTCGTCGGGAATGCAGTGCGCGACGCCGTCGATCCAGTGCAGGGGACCGGGCAGGGTGCCGTCTCCGGGTGCAAACCCGAAGAGGCTTATCACCCCGTCCACGTCAACGAACAGGATCGGCTGTCGTGAGAGTGTTGGTTCCAAGGTTTCGTTGTCTTGTTACTGAGGTAGCCAGATAGTTGACGATCGGTTCGCCTTCTCATTCAAGCGGGAGGCGTGCGGGCCGATACCACGAAGTACAGGTTGGGAACCCGCCAGTCCCGCCGGACCTACTCGAGACCATCTCTTAGATAACTAGTGCTCCTACTCGGAATCCTGCTCGCGTCCCTGTGCGCGCTCGCCACCAACGTGGCCTTCCTGCTCAAGCACCGCGGTGCCTGCGCGGCGCCGGACGTGTCCCTGAGGCACCCGGTGAGCAGCGCGGTCGGCCTGTTCCGCTCCAGGTGGTTCGCGGTCGGCATGGGCGTGGCGCTCGGGGCGTGGCTGCTCCATGTTGGCGCGCTCGCAATGGCGCCGCTGTCCGTCGTCCAAGCGGTGATCGCTGGCGGGCTCGTCTTCCTCACGGTGCTCGCTGAGCGTTGGTTCGGCTGCTCGGTCGGACTCCGTCAGTGGGCGGGCGTCGGCCTCACCGCGCTCGGCCTCGTGCTGCTCGCGGCCACACTGCCGACGAGCGGCGGCGGCCACGCCAGCTACTCGATGGCCGCCATGATCGCCTTCGAGTCGGCGCTGCTCGCGCTCGGCACCTTCCTCGTGCTGTCGAAGAAGCTCGGCTCGCACGAGCACCACGGCGTGATGCTCGGCACCGCCGCGGGAATCCTCTTCGGCGTGTCCGACGTCGCGATCAAGGCGCTGACGACGTCTGTCGGCGACGAGGGCATGCTGGGCATGCTCTCGCCCTGGCTGCTCACCTGCGTGATCGCCTCGGTGATCGCCTTCTATGCGTCCGCGCGCGGGCTCCAGAAGGGCGAGGCCGTCCCGGTCATCACGCTCACGAGCGCGGCCGCGAACGTCACGGCGATCAGCGGCGGCATCCTCGTCTTCGGCGATCCCATGCCGGGCAACACCCTGGGGATCGTCCTGCAGAGCTTCGCCTTCGTGCTCGTGATCGTCGCCGCCGCGCTTACGCCGGCGCCGGTGCGCGCGGCGCGGGCGACGGCCTAGCCGACGCCAAGCATTCTCGGCCGGCCGCCCCCCGGCTGAAGCGTGACGAGTTTCTATCGCCAGGCGAAAGAAACTCGTCAAACCTCGGCGGCGACGGCCTCCTCGCTTACCCGATTGGCATGCGCGAAGGCGATGATGGCTTCGCTCAGCAGCTCCGGATCGTCGGACATCGGCACGTGCCCGAGCCCCTTGAGGTAGCGCAGCTCGCAGTTCGGGATCAGGCGCTCGAAGCGGCGGCCCTGGCGCGGCAGCAGGATCACGTCGCGCGTGCCCCACAGGATCAGCACCGGACAGGTGATGTCCGGGAGGCCGGCCGCCTGCAGGTCGACGGTGGCGTCGAGCGTGCGGTCGAATCCGGGCGCGTTCGCGAAGAGCTCGAACTCCTCGATCATCTCGTCCGGGTCGGCGCGCCAAGGGCGAGCGACGGGTGGGCCTGCGCACATGGTGCGGGTAACCGGGTTCCGCAGCAGCGCCGGGGGCGGCGGCGCATTCCGTGTCATCCACCGCATGCCGAGCAAGATGCCGCGCGCCCAGTCGCTCTCGCGCGCGTGTAGAAGCCCAGCCGGTGAGATCGGCACGCACGTGCGCGCGCGGCCGCGGCGCGCCAGGATGAGCGCGATCCAGCCGCCGAGCGAGTTGCCGGAGATGTGCGCGGTCTCGAAGCCGGCCTCGTCCATCGCTTCCTCGACCGCGTCGGCCAGCCGCTCGGGATTGCAGCCTTCGTTGTCCGGGAGCGGCGATGAATGGCCGAAGCCGGGCAGGTCGGGCGCGAGGACGTCGAACCGCTCCTCGAGCAGTGGGAGCATCGGCCGCCAGCCTCGCCAGGTATGGCCGATGCCGTGGACCAGGACGAGCGGATCTCCCGATCCGCCGCGGTGTAGATCGAGCTCCATGAAGCAACCCTACGATGCGGGGATGGACGACGCGATCGATCTCGCACAGAAGCTCGGCAAGCTCGACGAAACCTGGAGCCCCGGAATCGTGGCCCGGATGAACGACCTCAAGATCGTGGTCGTGAAGGTGGAGGGCGAGTTCGTGTGGCACAAGCACGACGACACGGACGACTTCTTCCTCGTCCTGAAGGGCCGGCTCAGGATCCAGTTGCGCGACCGCGACGACGTGGTCCTCGAGCCGGGCCAGCTCTACGTGGTGCCGCGCGGCGTCGAGCACCGGCCGCGGGCGGACGAGGAGACGCACGTGCTCCTGATCGAGCCGATGGGCACCCCGAACACCGGAGACGCTGGCGGAGAGCGAACCGCCGCTGAGAAATGGATCTAGGCGCTGCTAGCATCACCCGCCGCATGCCCAGCATCAATCAGCTCGTCCGCAAGGGCCGCCACAAGCCGAAGAAGAAGGTCTCGACGCCGGGTCTCAAGTCCGGCCAGGGCCGCAAGAAGCGCATCGCCGCGCCGCAGCGGCGGGGCGTCTGCACGCGCGTCTATACGACCACGCCGAAGAAGCCGAACTCGGCGCTTCGCAAGGTCGCGCGCGTGCGCCTCACGAACCAGATGGAGGTCACCGCCTACATCCCGGGTGAGGGCCACAACCTGCAGGAGCACTCGGTGGTGCTCGTGCGCGGCGGCCGCGTCAAGGACCTCCCGGGCGTGCGCTACAAGGTCGTGCGCGGGACGCTCGACGCCGCCGGCGTCTCCGAGCGCAAGAAGGCCCGCTCGCAGTACGGGGCCAAGGCCAGGTAGCCATGCCGCGCCGCGCAGCAGCAGCGATCCGCCCGATCGACGCCGACCCGATGTACGGGTCCAAGCTCGTTCAGCAGCTGATCAACAAGGTGATGGTCGACGGCAAGAAGTCGATCGCCGAGCAGATCGTCTACGACGCGCTCGACATCCTCTCCAGGCGCACCAACCAGGACCCGGTGCCCGCGCTCGAGGAGTCGATCAAGATTCTTACGCCGACCCTGGAGGTGCGCTCCCGGCGCGTCGGCGGCGCGACCTACCAGGTGCCCGTCGAGGTGCCCCAGCGCCGCGCCCGCACGCTCGCCGTGCGCTGGCTCGTCGAGTTCGCGCGCTCCCGGCGCGAGAAGTCGATGTCGGAGCGGCTCGCCGGCGAGCTCGGGGACGCCCACTCCCAGCAGGGCGGGGCCTTCAAGCGGAAGGACGACATCTTCCGCATGGCGCAGGCCAACAAGGCCTTCGCCCACTACCGCTGGTAGCAGCGACGCGATAGGCGGCGCCTGGCGGGGTCATCGGCCGCTCGCGTGCGGAGCACGCGTCGCGACCTGCTTCCCCCGCCATGCTTGCCTCTCGCGCCGCTGCTACCAGCGGTGGGCGTCGTCTCGGCGACAATGCCTGGGCAATGCGGTCGCCCGACTGCGACACGGTCCTCCGCGCCATCGCCGCCTACAACCGGGGTGACGTCGACGCATTGTGCGAGTTCATGGCGCCAGACGTGGAGTTGCGCCCGCCCGTGTCCGCGCTCCGGGGCGTCGCATACCGGGGACACGAGGGAGTCCGGCAATGGTTCGCCGACCTCGACGAGAGCTTCAGCCGCGTGCGCATCGAGCCGATCGAGCTCACCGACCTCGGTGGGCTCGTGCTGGCGCTCACGTCGTTCGAGGCCAAGGGAGGGGAGAGCGAGGTCGAGTTCGACTCGGAGCTCGGCCTGCTGCTTGAAGTGGACGACGGGCGGATCGTGAGCTGGAGGGGCCACTTCAACCACGCTGCTGCTCGGGCTGAGGCCGAGGCGCAGGCCTCCACGCGAGACCGACCAGGCCCGCCGCCAGCGTAAGCACCCCGCCCACGATCTCGAGCGTCAACCCCGGCCCGGCCGCCGCCTCCGCGCCCTCGAAGTTACGACCGATCGCGCCGGTCTCGTCGGTCACGGGCAGGTCCACGAGCAGCGCCCAGAGCAGCACGAGTGCTCCGATCGCCACCAATGCGAAGGCGGCGGGGCGCGATCGGCCCGGGCCGGCGCCCCACGCCATCAGCGCGGTCAGCAGCGCGAGCAGGATGAAGGCGCCGCCGTTTCGCTCGAATCCACTCAGCTCGCAGCGGTCGGCGAGCTCTGGATTGGTGTCCTGGATGACCTCGCAGCTGCCGCTTGCGACGTCCACCGTGGCGACCGCGGTGAACTCCGTTGCGACGAGCAGCAGAGCGCCCGCGAGACCGAGCGCCAACACCAGTAGAGGCGCGGCTTGCAGGGTGTTTTGAGCACCCTTGCGCCTGCTACCATCACGGGTCGCTTCGCGGGCGGTCTCCCCCCATCGCCCGTGGCCCCGCTCAGCCACGCGGGGGCAGGCGGTAGCTCACTTCGATGGAGTCCTCTACGACATAGAACTCGTCCGGGTGAGCATCGCGTGCAGCACTGGGCCCGGAACGGGCCTTTTTTCTGCTCAGAGACGCGACGACGGAACAAGAACTCATGGCACGACAGGTCACACTCGAGAAGACACGCAACATCGGGATCATGGCGCACATCGACGCCGGTAAGACGACGACGACTGAGCGCATCCTCTTCTACACGGGCCGCACCCACAAGATGGGTGAGGTTCACGAGGGCGCTGCCGTGATGGACTGGATGGAGCAGGAGCAGGAGCGCGGCATCACGATCACGTCCGCCGCGACCACCGCCTTCTGGCGCGATCACCGCATCAACATCATCGATACGCCGGGCCACGTCGACTTCACTGTCGAGGTCGAGCGTTCCCTGCGCGTGCTCGACGGCGCGGTGGCTGTATTCGACTCCGTCGCCGGCGTCGAGCCGCAGTCCGAGACCGTCTGGCGCCAGGCCGACAAGTACCGCGTCCCGCGCATCGCGTTCATCAACAAGATGGACCGCGTCGGCGCGCACTACGACAATGCCGTCGAGAGCATGCGCGAGCGCCTGGGCGCCAATCCGATCAAGGTCCAGCTCCCGATCGGCGCCGAGGCCGAGTTCAGCGGCGTCGTCGATCTGATCAACATGAAGGCGATCGTCTACAAGGACGATCTCGGCCAGGAGTGGGAGGTCGTCGACATCCCCGAGTCTCACGTTGAGGTCGCCGCCAAGGCCCGCACCGCCCTCATCGAGTCCGTCGCGGACTACGACGAGGAGCTGATGGAGGACTACCTGGAGGACAAGCCGATCGGGCCCGATCGGCTGATCCAAGACATCCGCAAGGCGACGCTCGACATCTCGATCACCCCGGTGCTCGCCGGCTCCGCCTTCAAGAACAAGGGCGTGCAGCCGCTGCTCGACGCCGTGATCGACTACCTGCCGAGCCCGCTCGACGTGGAGGCGGTCGAGGGCGTCGAGGGCAGCCAGGTCGAGGACGCCGAGGACAAGCCCACCGTCACGCGCCTGCCCTCCGACGACGAGCCATTCTCGGCACTCGCCTTCAAGGTCATGGCCGACCCATACGTCGGCAAGCTCACGTACTTCCGCGTCTACTCGGGCAAGCTCGCCGCGGGCGGGCGCGTGCTCAACTCCGTGACCGGCCGTACCGAGCGCGTCGGCCGCATCCTGATGATGCACGCGAACTCGCGCGAGGAGGTCGACGAGGTCTACGCAGGCGAGATCGCCGCGGGCGTGGGTCTCAAGCAGACCTCGACGGGCGACACGCTGACCGCGCCGGACGCTCCGGTGGTGCTCGAGGCGATGACGTTCGACGACCCCGTCGTCCACCTCTCGATCGAGCCCAAGACCAAGGTCGACCAGGAGAAGCTGTCGGTCGCCCTCCAGCGCCTCGGCGAGGAGGACCCGACCTTCCAGGTGCGCTCCGACGAGGAGACCGGCCAGACAGTGATCTCAGGCATGGGTGAGCTGCATCTCGAGGTCATCGTCGATCGCCTGAAGCGCGAGTTCAAGGTTGAGGCGGCCGTCGGCCGCCCCCAGGTCGCCTATCGCGAGACCGTGCGCGGCGAGGCCAACCACGTCGAGGGCAAGTTCATCCGCCAGACCGGCGGCTCGGGCCAGTACGGCGTCGTCTACATCGACCTCGAGCCGGCGCCGGGTGAGGGCTTCGACTTCATCAACAAGATCAAGGGCGGCGCCGTCCCCTCGGAGTTCATCCCCGCGGTGGAGAAGGGCATCGAGGAAGCGCTCGAGTCGGGCGTGAAGGCCGGCTACCCGATGGTCGACGTACGCGCGACGCTCACGGACGGCAAGTACCACGACACGGACTCGTCGGAAATCGCGTTCAAGATCGCCGGGTCGATGGCGCTGAAGGATGCTGCGCGGCGCGCGCATCCCGTGCTGCTCGAGCCGGTCATGGCGGTCGAGGTCGTGACGCCCCAGGAATTCATCGGAGACGTCATCGGCGACCTGTCGCGTCGCCGTGGGCACGTCGAGGGTCAGGAGCCGCGCGGCAACGCCGTCGCCGTCAAGGGCAGCGTTCCGCTGTCCTCGATGTTCGGCTACGCGACCGACCTGCGCTCGTCCACACAGGGGCGGGCGACCTACACCATGCAGTTCGACCGCTACGAAGAGGTCCCCTCGAGCATCGCCGAGGAGATCATCGAGCACCGCACCGGCGAACCCGTCGGAGCCGGTGCGTAGGGGGCAAGCAGATGGCTCGGCCAGCTGTGCGCCTTTCAAGTAACCGAGTATGTTTCGCTAGTTCGCTTCCGAACGTTTCGGAATCGAGAAGAGTTTGAGAAAGGAGTAGTTCGAGGTGGCGAAGGAGAAGTTCGAGCGCAACAAGCCGCACGTCAACGTCGGCACTATCGGCCACATCGACCACGGCAAGACGACGCTTACCGCCGCCATCACCAAGGTGCTGTCGGAGAAGTACGGTGGCCAGTCGATGAGCTTTGAGGAGATCGACAACGCTCCCGAGGAGAAGGAGCGCGGCATCACGATCGCGACCTCTCACGTGGAGTACGAGACGGAGAACCGTCACTACGCGCACGTCGATTGTCCCGGTCACGCCGATTACGTGAAGAACATGATCACGGGCGCCGCCCAGATGGACGGCGCGATCCTGGTCGTGTCCGCGGCCGACGGCCCCATGCCCCAGACGCGCGAGCACATCCTGCTCGCTCGTCAGGTCAACGTGCCCTACGTGATCGTCTTCATGAACAAGGTCGACATGGTCGACGACGACGAGCTCCTCGAGCTCGTCGAGGTCGAGGTGCGGGAGCTGCTCTCCGAGTACGACTTCCCGGGCGACGACGTCCCGGTGATCCAGGGCTCGGCCCTGAAGGCTCTCGAGGGCGATGCCGATCAGGTCGAGAAGATCGTCGAGCTGGCCGCGGCCCTCGACTCGTACATCCCGCAGCCCGAGCGCCCGCTGGACCGCCCGTTCCTGATGCCGGTCGAGGACGTCTTCTCGATCACCGGGCGCGGAACGGTCGCCACCGGCCGCATCGAGCAGGGCGTCGTCCACACCGGCGACACCGTCGAGATCGTCGGCATCCACCAGCAGACCAACTCCACGGTCGTCACCGGCGTCGAGATGTTCCGCAAGATCCTCGACGAGGGTCAGGCCGGCGACAACGTGGGCTGCCTGCTCCGTGGCGTCGGACGTGAGGACATCGAGCGCGGGCAGGTGCTCTGCAAGCCGGGCTCGATCACCCCGCACACCAAGTTCAAGGCCCAGGTCTACTGCCTGAAGAAGGAGGAGGGTGGCCGTCACACCCCGTTCTTCAACGGCTACCGGCCGCAGTTCTACTTCCGCACCACCGACGTCACCGGCGTCGCCAACCTGCCCGAGGGCACGGAGATGGTCATGCCGGGCGACAACGTCGAGATGACGGTCGAGATGATCCAGCCGATCGCCATGGATGAGGGCCTCCGCTTCGCTATCCGCGAGGGTGGCCGCACCGTCGGTTCGGGGGTGGTGACCGAGGTCGTCGAGTAGACGCCCTCTGACAGAAGATTCCAAGGGGCGGGCTGCACTTTCTGAGCCCGCCCCGAATCTGTCCGCGAGCCCATGGCAACACTCACGCAGAACAAGATCCGCATCCGGCTAAAGGCCTACGACCACTCGGCGATCGAGACGGCTGCCAAGGAGATCGTCGAGACGGCGGTGCGCACCGGCGCTTCGGTGTCCGGACCCGTGCCCCTACCCACCGAGAAGAACGTGTACTGCGTGATCCGGTCCCCCTTCAAGGACAAGGACTCCCGCGAGCACTTCGAGATCAGGACGCACAAGCGGCTGATCGACATCCTGCAGCCCACCCCGAAGACGGTGGACTCGCTGCAGCGCCTCGATCACCTGCCCGCCGGCGTTGACATCCAGATCCAACTCATCTGATGGCTGGGCTGATTGGCAGAAAGATCGGTATGACGCAGGTCTTCGACCCCGAGGACGGCCGCGTCGAGCGCGTGACCGTGCTCGAGGCGGGCCCCTGCTTCGTCACCGCGATCCGGCGCGAAGACCGCGACGGCTACGACGCCCTGCAGCTCGCCTTCGGCGAGGTCACCGAGAAGAAGCTCAACAAGCCCAAGCTCGGCCACCTCAAGAAGGCGGGCGTCGGCAACCTCAAGTACCTGACCGAGTTCCGCGGCGACCCCGGCGAGGCCGAGGTCGGCAACGAGGTCAAGGTCGACGCCGTGTTCGAGAAGGGCCAGACCGTCAAGGTCTCGGGCGTCTCGAAGGGCAAGGGCTTCGCTGGCACGATCAAGCGCCACAACTTCCACCGCGGGCCCGTCTCGCACGGCTCGCACAACGTGCGCGCGCCCGGCTCGATCGGCGCCTCCGCGGACCCCGCGCGCGTGTTCAAGGGCATCCGCGGCCCCGGTCAGATGGGCAACAAGCGCGTGACCCAGCGCGGCCTCGAGGTCGTCGACGTGCTGGCCGACCGCAACCTGCTGCTGCTGCGCGGCTCCGTGCCCGGCCCCAAGGGCTCAGTCGTAGAGATCCGGAGCGACTCCTGATGGCCGCCCAGGCGAAGTTCATCGGAGGCGGCTCCGGCGCGCTCGAGCTCGACAGCGAGGTCTTCGGCGAGAGCTTCCACGGCTCGCTCGTCCACGAGGCCGTGCGCGCCGAGCTGGCTGCGCGCAGGCGCGGCACCCACTCGGCCAAGACGCGCGGCGAGGTCCACATGACCGGCGCGAAGGCCTGGCGCCAGAAGGGCACCGGCCGCGCGCGCGTGGGCGCACTGAGCGCTCCGCAGCGCACCGGCGGCGGTGTCGCCTTCGCCCCCAAGCCGCGCGACTACACCGTCAAGGTCAACCGCAAGGCGCGCCGGCGCGCGCTGCGGGCGGCGCTCACCCTGCACGCCGAGCGCGGCTCGATCGCCGCGGTCGACCCGTCCAGCTTCGACACGCCCTCGACCAAGGCTGCCGCTTCGGCGCTCGCCTCGCTCGACGGTGAGGGCAGCGTCCTCGTGGTGCTGACCGACGGCGAGGAGACGGCGGTCAAGTCGTTCCGCAACATCGCGGACGTCACGGTGCTGCACGCCGACCAGGTCGGCGTCGCTGACCTCGTCGGCGCCGCGCGCGTGGTCGTCTCCGAGGCGGCGCTCGCGCGCGTCACCGAGAAGGCGGTGGCCAAGTGAACGCCCGCCAGGTGATCGTGCGGCCGGTGATCTCGGAGAAGAGCTACGCCCTGCTCTCCGCCAACAAGTACACGTTCCGCGTGCACGAGCGCGCCAACAAGACGCAGGTGCGCCAGGCGATCGAGGAGATCTTCGGCGTGCGCGTCGAGGGCGTCCGCACGTCCTGGGTCAAGCCGAAGCCGAAGCGCCGAGGCCTGTACTCGGGCTCGCGCCGGCGCTGGAAGAAGGCCATCGTGACGCTTCACGCCGAGGACTCGATCGAGCTGTTCGAGGGTCAGGGGATCGAATAACCATGGCGATCAAGAAGCACAAGCCAACTTCGCCGGGCCGGCGCTTCGCCACCTGGCTGCAGCACGAGGCCGTCACCAAGAGCGAGCCCGAGAAGTCGCTTACCGAGGGGCTGAAGAAGTCGGGCGGTCGCAACACGCACGGCCGCGTGACGTCGCGTCACCGCGGCGGCGGCGCCAAGCGCAGGTACCGGCGGATCGACTTCAAGCGCATGAAGGACGGCGTGCCCGCGAAGGTCGCCGCGATCGAGTACGACCCGAACCGCTCGGCGCACATCGCGCTGCTGCACTACGCCGACGGCGAGAAGCGCTACATCCTCGCCCCGGCGCGGCTGCGGGTCGGCGACACGATCTCGTCCGGCCCGGACGCGGACATCGCGCCCGGCAACTGCCTGCCGCTCGCGAACATCCCGACCGGTACCACCCTCCACAACGTGGAGCTCACGCCTGGTCGCGGCGGCCAGATCGGCCGCTCCGCCGGCACCTCGATCCAGCTCGTCGCGAAGGAGGGCAAGTACGCGACCCTGCGGCTGCCCTCGAGCGAGATGCGCATGGTCCCGGTCGCGTCCCGCGCGACCATCGGCGTTCTCGGCAACCCCGAGCACGAGCTGGTCGACCTCGGCAAGGCCGGCCGCTCGCGTCACCGCGGCAAGCGCCCGCAGACGCGCGGCGTCGCCATGAACCCGGTGGACCATCCGCACGGCGGCGGCGAGGCGCATAAGACACCCGGTGGCCACCCGGTTACGCCCTGGGGCGTGCCGACGCTCGGCTACCGCACCCGCAAGAAGCGCAAGGCCTCGGACCAGTTCATCGTCCGCGGCCGTCGGCGCGGCAAGAAGGGGAGGCGCTAGATGTCGCGCTCATCGAAGAAGGGCCCGTGGGCCGAGGAGCGCCTGATGCGGCGCGTCGACGCCATGAACGATTCGGGCGACAGGACAATGCTGAAGACCTGGTCGCGTACCTCGACGATCTTCCCCGAGATGGTCGGCCACACGATCGCCGTTCACGACGGGCGCAAGCACGTGCCCGTCTTCGTGTCGGAGTCGATGGTCGGCCACAAGCTCGGTGAGTTCGCTCCGACGCGCGTGTTCCGCGGTCACGCGGGCAGCGACAAGGTGAGGGTCCGGTAGTGACGCCTGATCAGGTGAGTGGACCGCCGGAGGGCGGCTGGGAGTCGCTCAAGGTCGACGAGCTCAAAGAGGAGCTCGAGGCCCGTGGGCTCCCGAAGAGCGGCACCAAGGCCGAGCTGATCGCGCGCCTCGAGGACGACGAGACTGCCCAGGAGACGACCGCGCCGGTCGAGGAGCAGGAGGCCGAGGAGGTCGTCGATGCCGAGGCCGCCGCTGAGCCGGAGGCCGAGGCCGACGCCGACGAGGCCGACGACGCCGATGACGAGGAGGAATCCACGACTCCGGCGCGCCGGCGCGGCTCCGCCGAGACCAGCGCCCCGCAGCAGCGACGCGCACCCGCGCGCCGTGATCAGGACGGCGCCGTCCTGGTCCTCGCGCGCGCGAAGTACGTGCGCTCCGCCCCGCGCAAGGCGCGCCTCGTGATGGACCACATCCGCGGCAAGCGCGTCGAGCAGGCCCAGGCGATCCTGCAGCACGCCCCGCGCGCCATCTCGACAGACATTCTCAAGCTGCTCAACTCGGCCGTCGCGAACGCGGAGTCCGCCTACGAGCTCGGCCCCGACGAGCTGCGCGTGAAGCGCGCCTTCGTCGACGAGGGCCCCACGATCAAGCGCTTCCGACCGCGTGCGCTCGGCCGCGCCACGCGCATCAACAAGCGCACCAGCCACATGACAATCGAACTCACGACCGAAGGCAACGGGAGGTAGCCATGGGACAGAAGGTTCATCCCGAGTCCCTCCGGGTCGGCTATATCCACGACTGGAAGTCGACCTGGTTCAACGAGCGGGAGTTCTCGGACTACCTGCTCGAGGACATCCACATCCGTGAGCACATCGAGAACAAGCTCGCCCACGCGGGCCTCTCGACGATCACGATCAAGAAGAACAAGAACGAGGTCGAGGTCAACATCCACACGGCTCGGCCGGGGATCGTGATCGGCAAGTCCGGCTCCGAGGTGGACGCTCTGCGCAAGGAGCTCCACAAGATGACCAACAAGGCCGTGAAGGTGAACATCCTCGAGATCAAGCGGCCCGAGCTGGACGCGCGGCTCGTCGCACAGTCGATCGCCGAGCAGCTGCAGAACCGCGTCGCCTTCCGGCGCGCGATGAAGCGCGCGCTCACGAGCGCGATGCGTTCGGGCGCCAAGGGCGTGAAGATCCAGGTCTCCGGCCGGCTGGGCGGCGCCGAGATGGCCCGCACCGAGGGTTACTCGGACGGCCGCGTGCCGCTGCACACGCTGCGCGCCGACATCGACTACGGCTTCTATGAGGCCCGCACGACGTTCGGCCGCATCGGCGTGAAGGTGTGGATCAACAAGGGCGAGATCATGCCCAAGGGCTTCCAGCAGGACCTGACCGAGCTCGAGGCGCCCCAGACGGTCGGCCCCGGTGGCGGTCGCGGCCCGGGCGGCCCGGGTGGCCGCGGCGGTGGGCGCGGCGGCCCCGGCGGCGGCCGTGGCCAGGGTGGCCGCGGCGGCGGTCGCGGTGGCCGCGGCGGCGACGGCGCGCCGCCCCAGAGGAGCAGGCTGTGACCACTCCTCCGAACCACATCCACTCTGGCTCGCTGCAAGGCGTCGCCCAGCTGCGTCCTCGCTCGCTCGCGTGCCCACTGGGCACGCGTCGCTCACTGCGTCCTTGCTGGACTCGCCTTTCGCGGCCAGAGGCGGACGCGGCCCGAAGGAGTGATCACTGATGCTGCAGCCCAAGCGAGTCAAGTGGCGCAAGGAGCATCGCGGCCGCAGGCGCGGCTTTGCCAAGGGCGGCACGAACGTGGAGTTCGGCGAGTACGGGCTGAAGGCCACCGAGCGCGGCTGGGTCACCAACCGCCAGATCGAGGCCGCCCGTGTCGCGATGACGCGCAAGATCAAGCGTGGCGGGAAGGTGTGGATCAACATCTTCCCCGACAAGCCCTACACGAAGAAGCCGGCCGAGACCCGCATGGGCTCGGGCAAGGGCTCGCCGGAGGGCTGGGTCGCCGTGGTCAAGCCCGGGCGCGTGATGTTCGAGCTGTCGGGCGTGCCGGAGGACCTCGCGCGCGAGGCGATGCGGCTCGCCGGCCACAAGCTTCCCGTCAAGACCAAGTTCGTCTCACGAGATGGCGGGACGCAGTAGATGAAAGCCGTTGAGGTGCATAACCTGGAGGATTCGCAACTCGTCGAGTTCGCGGACAACGCGCAGAAGGAGCTGTTCAACCTGCGCTTTCAGCATGCGACCGGGCAGCTCGAGAACACCGCGCGGCTGAAGCAGGCGAAGCAGGACCTGGCGCGTGTGCTGACCGTGGCGCATGCAGCGCGGGCTCGACGTCCAGACGGAGATCCGCAGGCTTAGGACGCAATGACCGAGACAGAAGAGAACGTGACCGAAGAAGAGACGACCGAGGCGACCCCCGCGGCGCCGGCGGCGGAGGATTCCGCTCCTCAGGAGGACCTCTCCCCCAAGGAGGCGCGCAAGCGCGCCCGCTCGACGCATGCCGGAGACGCGAACCCGCCGCGCTCGATCGAGGAGCGCCAGCAGGAGCGCGCCCAGCGCCGTGCCCGCAAGGCCCAGCAGCGGCGTGTCTACCGCCAGCGCGTGCGCGAGCGCCGCGCCTCGAAGCCGCGCGGCGAGTCGCCGCCGGCAGTCGAGCCGAAGGCCGGCGGCACGCTCAAGATCCGCCAGGGCGTCGTCGTCTCCGACAAGGCCGACAAGACGATCACCGTGCGCATAGACACCGCGCGCCGTCACCGCATGTACAAGAAGATCGTGCGTAGCTCGTCGACCCTGCACGCTCACGACGAGCAGAACGCGGCGAACGTCGGGGACATCGTGCGCTTGATCGAGAGCCGCCCGCTCTCGAAGACGAAGCGCTGGCGGCTCGTCGAGGTCCTGGAGAAGGCCCGCTAGCGATGATCCAGCAGGAGTCCAGGCTCAAGGTGGCGGACAACACGGGGGCGCGCGAGCTCCTGTGCATCCGCGTGCGCGGTGGCTCGCACCGGCGCTATGCGGGCGTGGGCGACATCATCGTGGGCACCGTCAAGCAGGCGATCCCGCACGGCTCGGTCAAGAAGGGCGAGGTCGTGACGGCCGTCGTGGTCCGCACGAAGAAGGAGTTCGGCCGCGACGACGGCACCTACATCTCGTTCGACGAGAACGCGGTGGTGCTGCTCGACGCCCAGAACAACCCGCGCGGGACGCGCATCTTCGGGCCGGTGGCCCGCGAGCTGCGCGACCGCAACTTCATGAAGATCGTCTCGCTCGCGCCGGAGGTGCTCTGAGCATGGCTCTCAAGATCCGCCGTGACGACACCGTCCGCATCATCGCCGGCAAGGACCGCGGCCGCACCGGCCGCGTGCTGCGCGTCGATCCGGGCGCCCACAAGGTCTACGTCGAGGGCGCGAACATCGTCAAGCGCCACATTCGCCCGCGCACGCTGCGCGACACCCAGCGTGCCCAGGAGATCGGCGGGATCGTCGAGACGGAGGGGCCGATCCACGTGTCCAACGTGATGCTGATCGATCCCGACTCGGGCGAGCCGACGCGCGTGAGCGTCAAGCGCGAGGGCGACCGGCGTGTGCGCGTGGCCAAGAAGTCAGGCAAGGAGATCGACTGATGGAAGCCACCGCCCAGGCGAACGTCCCGCCGCGCCTCAAGGAGCGCTATGAGGACGAGATCCGGCAGCGGCTCCAGGAGCGCTTCGGCTACCACTCGTCGATGGAGGTCCCGCGGGTCGAGAAGATCACGCTCAACATGGGCGTGGGCGAGGCCAAGCAGGACTCGAACATGCTCGAGGCTGCGCAGGAGCAGCTCGCCACGCTCGCGGGGCAGGCGCCGAACGTGCGCCGCGCGCGCAAGTCGATCGCCAACTTCAAGCTTCGTGACGGCATGCCGGTCGGGCTGAGCGTGACGCTGCGGCACGCCCGCATGTGGGAGTTCCTCGATCGCCTGACGTCGATTGCGATCCCGCGGATCCGCGACTTCCGCGGGCTGAACGCGCGCTCGTTCGACGGCCGCGGCAACTACTCGATGGGCGTCCGCGAGCAGATCATCTTCCCGGAGATCGACTACGACGCCATCGATCAGGTGCGCGGCCTCGACGTGACCATCACGACGTCGGCGCAGACCGACGAGGAGGCCTACGTCCTGCTGCGCGAGCTCGGCATGCCCTTCTCGCCGGAGGGGGCACCCGGCTCGGACACGGACGAGGCCGAGGACCAGGCCGAGGAGGAGCACAAGGAGGAGCTGCGCCAGAAGGCCGAGGCCGAGGCGGCGGCGTACGAGGAGCTCAAGGAAGAGAACCCGGAGGCCTACGAGCCGGCGACGCCGGTCGAGGAAGAGGTCACTGAGACGGACAGCGTGGAAGAGTCGGAGAGCGAGTAGATGGCCAAGACATCACAGAAGGTTCGCCAGCAGCGCGGATCCAAGTACAAGACCCGCAACTACAACCGCTGCAAGCGGTGCGGTCGCCCGCGCGCGTATCTGCGCAAGTTCGGGCTGTGCCGCATCTGCGTGCGCGAGATTCAGCACGAGGGCATGATCCCCGGCATGACGAAGTCGAGCTGGTAGCCATGTCGATGACCGACCCCATCGCTGACTTCCTGACCCGCGTGCGCAACGGCCTGCACGCCGACCGCGACGACGTCGAGATGCCCGCCTCCACGTTCAAGGCGGAGGTCGCCCGCATCCTCACGGAGCAGGGCTACATCGAGGACTTCGAGGTCGAGCCCGCGCGCGTCGGCCGCACGCTGCGCGTCCGCCTCAAGTACACGGAGGACCGCAAGCCCGTGATCCAGGGCCTGGAGCGCGTCTCCAAGCCCGGTCGCCGTACCTACGTCCAGGCGGACGGGATCCCCAAGGTCCAGGGCGGCATGGGCACGACGATCGTGTCGACCTCCCGCGGCGTCATGACGGGCCACGACGCCCGGCGTGCCGGCGTCGGCGGCGAGCTGGTTGCACGGGTGTGGTGACGCCGCGATGAGCCGCATCGGAAAGCAGCCGATCGCCGTCCCGAGCGGAGTCGAGGTCACGATCGAGCCGGAGCTCGTGAAGGTCAAGGGACCGAAGGGCGAGCTCTCGGAGCGCGTCAACCGGGCCATGGAGGTCAAGCAGGAGAACGGCGAGATCCTCGTCGCGCGTCCCACCGACCGCGGCGACCACCGGGCCCTGCACGGACTGACGCGCAGCCTCATCGCGAACATGGTCGAGGGTGTGACGAACGGCTACGAGAAGCGGCTCGAGATCCAGGGCGTCGGCTATCGCGCCCAGCTCCAGGGGAACAAGCTCGTGCTGGCGCTCGGCTATTCGCACCCGGTCGAGCTGGACGCTCCCGACGGCATCGACTTCGAGGTTCCACAGCCGACGCGCGTGATCGTGCGCGGCATCTCCAAGCAGGCCGTCGGCGAGGTGGCTGCGAACATTCGCAAGGCACGCCCGCCCGAGCCCTACAAGGGCAAGGGCATCCGCTACGAGGGCGAGCACGTGGCCAGGAAGGTCGGTAAGCGAGCATGAGCGTCAAGACGAAGCCCCAGGCGCGCCTGCGCCGCCGGCGCCGGGTGCGCGCCAAGATCCGCGGCACCGCGGAGCGCCCGCGGCTGTCGGTGTTCCGCTCGAACAAGGGATTGCAGGCCCAGGTCATCGACGACGTCGCGGGCCACACGCTGGCTGCGGTCAGCTGGACCGAGGCCGACCTCAAGTCGCTCGCGTCGATGGAGCAGGCCAAGAAGGCGGGCGAGCTGCTCGGCGAGCGGGCCAAGTCAGCGGGCGTCGAAACGGTCATCTTCGACCGCGGCGGCTACCGCTATCACGGGCGCGTCAAGGCGCTCGCAGAGGGCGCGCGCGAGAAGGGCTTGAACTTCTGATGGAAATCGTTCCGGTCCGGGCCAAGCCCGGCCCCTCACAAACGACGTCTATGGTGATTGGTTCGCATGGCAAGTAGGGACAGAGCACGAGGCGACAGACGGGGCGGCCGCGATGGGTCGGACCTGCAGGAGCGCGTCGTCGAGATCAACCGCGTGGCGAAGGTCGTGAAGGGCGGCCGGCGCTTCTCGTTCACCGCGCTCGTCGTGGTCGGCGACGAGAAGTCGCAGGTCGGCGTCGGCTACGGCAAGGCCAACGAGGTCCCGGTCGCGATCCAGAAGGGCGTCGAGCGTGCCCGCAAGAGCCTCTTCACCGTGCCGATGCACGGCTCGACGATCACCCACCAGGTGATCGGCGTGCACTCGGCCTCGCGTGTCCTGCTGAAGCCGGCCTCGCCCGGTACCGGTGTGATCGCCGGCGGTGGCGTGCGTGCGGTGCTCGAGCTCGCCGGCATCCACGACGTGCTGTCGAAGTCGCTCGGCAGCCAGAACCCGATCAACCTCGTGAAGGCAACGGTCGCGGCTCTCGAGGGCCTGCGCCGGCCGGAAGAGGTCGCGAAGCTGCGCGGGCTGACCGTGCGCGAGGTGCTCGGCCTCGAGCCGCGTGGCGAGTCCGCGGAGAGGGTCGAGGCGCCGGTCGGTGAGCCGGCCGCGGAGGCATCCGCCTTGTCCGAGGTCGCCGGCTCGCCGGCGACGGAGGAATCCAGTTCCTGATGGCATCGCTCCTGATCAAGCAGGTGCGCTCGGCCAACGGCTCGAGCCGCAAGCAGCGCGAGTCGCTGAAGGCGCTCGGGCTGGGCAAGATCGGCCGCTCGACAGAGCGTGACGATCAGCCGACCGTGCGCGGCCTGATCAAGTCCGTCGACCATCTCGTAGAGGTGCGCGATGCCTGATCAGGAAAACCGCATAGGCCTTCACTCGCTGAAGCCGGCTCCGGGCTCCCGGAAGGAGCGCAAGCGCGTCGGCCGCGGCGAGGGCTCCGGCACCGGCAAGACCTCCGGTCGCGGCCACAAGGGCGCGGGCTCCCGTTCGGGCAGCAAGCGCCGCGTGCGCTTCGAGGGCGGCCAGACGCCGATTCACATGCGGATGCGCAAGCTGCGCGGCCCGCACATGAAGAAGTCGATGCCGTTCGAGAAGTTCCGCACGCGCACGCAGCCGGTCAACCTCTCCGACCTCGACGAGCGCTTCGACGGCGGCGCCGAGGTCACCCCTGACGCGCTGCGCGACAAGGGGCTGGCCACCCGGCGCGCGGTCCCCGTCAAGATCCTCGGCCGCGGCGAGCTCTCGAAGGCGCTCACCGTGCACGCGCACGGCTTCTCGAAGACGGCACGCGAGAAGATCGAGGCCGCGGGCGGTACCTGCCAACTCATCGAGGAGTAGCACCGGGTGCTCCGGACCTTCCTGAACGCGTTCCGAGTCGCGGACATCCGGAAGAAGCTCGCGTTCACAGCGGCGATGCTCGCGCTCTATCGCCTGGGCGCCTACATCCCCGCGCCCGGAATCAACATCGACGTCGTCGAGGACCTGGCCTCCAACTTCGAGGGCCAATCGAACGTGCTCGGCTTCCTCAACCTGTTCTCGGGCGGATCGCTGCAGCGCTTCGCGATCTTCGCGCTCGGGATCATGCCCTACATCACCGCCTCGATCATGCTGCAGCTGCTGACGGTGGTGCTGCCGTCGCTCGACAAGCTGCGCAAGGAGGGCGAGGTCGGGCAGCAGAAGATCACGCAGTACACGCGTTACCTCACGGTCGCCCTCGCCTTCGGCCAGTCGATCGGCTACGTCTTCCTCTTCCGCACCTTCGCCGGCAGCGAGGGCACCGAGGTGGTCGACAACTTCACTTTCGGGCGCGTCTTCGTGATCGTGATGACGCTCACCGCCGGCTGCGTCCTCCTGATGTGGCTCGGCGAGCTGATCACCCAGCGCGGCATCGGCAACGGCATCTCGCTGATGATCTTCGCCTCGATCGCGTCCGGCCTGCCGAGCGGCATCCAGGCGTGGTGGACGAACCCGGACCAGATCTTCGTCGTGATGATGCCCTTCCTGGCGCTCGCGATCATCGCCGGAATCGTCTTCATGCAGGAGGGCCAGCGGCGCATCCCGATCCAATACGCCAAACGCGTCGTGGGACGGCGAATGGCGGGCGGCGGCTCGACCTACCTGCCGCTGCGCGTGAACATGGCCGGCGTCATCCCGGTGATCTTCGCGGCTTCGCTGATGGCGTTCCCGCCGACCGTCGGGGAGCTGACGCAGGCCAGCTGGGCACAGGACTTCTCCGCCTTCTTCAGCCCCAACGGGGCGGCCTATCTGATCGGCGAGTCGGTCCTCATCATCGTGTTCACCTACTTCTATACCGCGGTCACGTTCAACCCGGTGGAGCAGGCCGACAACCTCAAGAAGTACGGAGGCTTCATCCCTGGGGTGAGGCCTGGAAGACCCACGGCTGAATACCTCGACCGCATCCTCGCGCGGTTGACCTTCCCGGGGGCGCTCTACCTCGCCGCCGTCGCGGCCCTGCCGACAATCCTGATCAATCAGACGAGCGCCAACTTCTACTTCGGCGGCACCTCGATCCTGATCGTCGTCGGCGTCGCCCTCGACACGATGAAGCAGCTCGAGGCGCAGCTGATGATGCGCAACTACGAGGGCTTCCTGAAGTGAGCGAGCTGAATCTCGTGCTGCTCGGCCCGCCCGGGGCCGGCAAGGGCACGCAGGCCGAGCGCCTCGTCGCCGACTTCGGCCTGCCCTACTACTCGACCGGGATCATCCTGCGCGCCGCGATCGAGGCGGGGTCGGAGCTCGGCCGCGAGGCGAAGGAGTACGTCGACAAGGGCGAGCTCGTGCCCGACGGCCTCGTCTGCCGGGTGATCGAGGAGCGGCTCGACTCCGGCGAGGCGGACGACGGCTTCCTGCTCGATGGCTTCCCGCGCACGATCGGCCAGGCCGAGATGCTCGAGGGCGCGCTCGACAGCCGCGGCCGGCTGCTGACGGCGGTGCTGCTGATCGAGGTCGGCGACGACGAGGTGATCCGGCGCCTCTCCGGCCGGCGCCAGTGCGTGAAGAACGGGCACGTGTACCACCTCGAGTTCGACCCGCCCAAGAACGAGGGCATCTGCGACCAGGACGGCTCACGTCTCGTCCAGCGCGACGACGACAAGCCCGAGACGATCCGCAAGCGCCTCTCCGTCTACCACGAGCAGACGGCGCCGCTCGTCGACTGGTACGAGGAGCGCGGCCTGCTGCGCCGCTTCGAGGGCACGCGCACGCCCGACGAGGTACACGCCCGTATCCGGGCGACGCTCGCGACGCTGCGCCTCGAGGCCGAGCTGTGATCCTGCGGAAGACGCCGGAGGAGATCGACAAGATGGCGGCGGCGGGGCTGATCCTCGCCCGCTGTCACGAGCTGCTGCGCAAGAAGGCGCGTCCGGGCATCACGACGGCCGAGCTCGACGAGGCCGCCGAGCGCTTCATCCGCTCGCAGAACGCCGAGCCCGCCTTCAAGGGCTACCGCGGCTTCCCCGGCTCGATCTGCGTATCGCCGAACTCGATGGTCGTGCACGGGATCCCCGGCAAGTACGAGCTGATGCGCGGCGACATCCTCTCCGTCGACATCGGCGTGATCCTCGACGGCTGGGTCGCGGACGGGGCGATCACCCACCCGATCGGGAACGTCACGCCGATCGCCTCGAAGCTGCTCTCGGTCACGAAGGCGTCGCTGTTCGACGCGGTCGAGCAGTGCCGGCCCGGCAACCGCCTCGGCGACGTGTCGCACGCCGTCCAGGCGCGCGTCGAGTCCGAGGGTTTTTCAGTGATCCGCTCGCTGGTGGGGCACGGAATCGGCCGCGAAATGCATGAGGATCCGCAGATCCCCAACTACGGCGATCCCGGCACCGGGCCCGAGCTGGAGGAGGGCATGGTGCTCGCCGTGGAGCCGATGGTGAACGTGGGGACCCACCACGTGCGGATGGGATCTGACAGCTGGGCGGTCTACTCGCAGGACGGCTCGCTGGCCGCTCATTTCGAGCACACGGTCGCGATCACGGCGGATGGTCCACGGATCCTTACGCCATGGCATCTGCAGGGCTCCCAAACAGAGCAGGCTGCTACTCTTTCCGGTCGGCGTTGAGCCGTTTCCTGGGCTCGGCGCTGGTCCTCGTCCTATACGTCCCACCATCGGAGCTATGAAGGTCCGCGCATCAGTCAAGCCCATGTGCGAGAAGTGCAAAATCATCCGCCGCGGCGGTGCCGTCCTCGTGATCTGTCAGAACCCCCGGCACAAGCAGCGGCAGGGCTGAATGGCTCGCATCGCAGGCATCAACATTCCCCTCAACAAGAGGGCAGAGATAGGTCTCACCTACATCTACGGCATCGGCCGCTCGACCTCGAACCAGGTGCTGGTCGAGGCCGGCGTGAGCCCCGATACGTATGTGAAGGACCTGACCGAGGACGAGGTCCGCAAGCTGCGCGACCGTGTGGACGAGCTGCTCGTGGAGGGCGACCTCCGGCGCGAGCGCTCACAAAACGTCAAGCGGCTGATGGAGATCGGCTCGTACAAGGGCCTGCGCCACCGGCGCGGCCTGCCCGCCAACGGGCAGCGGACGAAGACGAACGCGCGCACCCGCAAGGGGCCGAAGCGCGGCTCGTCCGCCGGTGGCGGCAAGAAGAAGGTGAGGAAGCACTAAGTTGGACACGTTTCGCATTGACAGCCTCGCGTGGGCGGGCCGGCTAGCCCGCGCCTGCGCGCCCGCGAGCGCGGGGGTGACCGACTAATGCCTCAACCCCGCAGGCCTCGCGGGCGCCGGCGCGTCCGCAAGAACGTGCCGTTTGGCCAGGCCCACATCAAGACGAGTTTCAACAACACGATCGTGTCGCTGACCGACAAGGACGGCAACGTGATCGCGTGGGAGTCCGCCGGCGGCGCCGGCTTCAAGGGCTCGCGCAAGTCGACCCCGTTCGCCGCGCAGGTGACGGCGGATGCGGCCGCGCGCAAGGGCATGGAGCACGGCCTCCAGAAGGTCGAGGTCTACGTGAAGGGCCCGGGCTCGGGTCGCGAGACCGCGATCCGTTCGCTGCAGGCCGCGGGGCTCGAGATCACCGGCATCAAGGACGTGACGCCGCAGGCCCACAACGGCTGCCGGCCGCGTAAGCGGAGGCGCGTCTGATGGCCCGCGACACCGGAGCTCAGTGCAAGATGTGTCGTCGCGAGGGCATGAAGCTCTTCCTCAAGGGCGAGCGCTGCCTCACTGACAAGTGCGCCGTCGAGCGACGCAACTACCCGCCCGGCGACCACGGGCGCGGGCGCATGCGCCAGTCCGAGTACCGCGTGCAGCTGCGCGAGAAGCAGAAGACGCGGCGCTACTACGGGGTGCTCGAGAAGCAGTTCCGCAGCTATTACGACAAGGCGAGCCGCCAGGAGGGCGTCACAGGCGAGAATCTCCTGCGGTTGCTCGAGTCGCGCTTCGACAACGTGCTCGTGAGGCTCGGCTTCGCCGCCTCGCGGCGCCAGGCGCGCCAGATGATCCGCCACGGCCACTGGTCCATCAACGGCCGCCGCGTCGACATCCCCTCGTACCAACTGCGGTCCGACGACGTGATCACGATGCGGCCCGGCGCTCCGGTCGAGGTCGTCGTGCGCGATGCCACAGAGCTGACCTCCGCCGTGCCGGCCTGGCTTCAGGCCGACCACGACGGCCTCACCGCGAAGGTCCTTCGGCTGCCCGAGAGGCCGGAGATCACCACGCCGGTGCAGGAGCAGCTCATCGTCGAGCTCTACTCGAAGTAGCACTTAGAACGCCGGCCGCGGACGCGGCAAGGCGTGATTGACAACCGAAGGAATCACCTCTCTCATGATCGAGTTCCAGACCCCACAGATTTCGGCCGAGAGCGTCGAGGACAACCGCGGGACGTTCACGATCGAGCCGCTTGATCGCGGTTTCGGTTACACGTTCGGCAACTCGCTTCGCCGCGTGCTGCTGTCGTCGCTGGCCGGCGCAGCCGTCACGAGCGTGCGGATCGAGGGTGTCGCCCACGAGTTCTCGACCATCAACGGCGTCAAGGAGGACGTGACGGACATCGTCCTCAACCTCAAGGAGATCGTCTGCCGCATGCATTCGGATGCGGCCGAGATCGAGGCGCCGCTGGTCGTGACGGGCCCCGGCGAGATCAACGCCGGCGACATCGACCTGCCCTCCGGCGTCGAGATCCTCAACCCCGACGCCCGCATCGCCACGCTCGAGAAGAAGACCAAGCTCGAGATGTACCTGACGATCGGCCACGGCCGCGGCTACTCGCCCGCGGAGGACAACAAGACCCCCGACCAGCCGATCGGCGTCATCCCGATCGACTCGATCTTCTCGCCCGTCAAGCGCGTCGCCTACTCGGTGGACGCCGCCCGCGTCGGCCAGAAGACCGACTACGACAAGCTCACCCTCGACATCGAGACCGACGGCTCGCTCGACCCGCAGGCGGCGCTGCGCGAGGCCGCGGAGATCCTCATCAAGTATCTGGCGATCTTCACCGACGCCGATCGCGTTGAGGCGCTCCGCGACCAGGGCGCCGCCCTCGTGGCGGGCGCCGACGGCCTCGGCGGCGACGGCGCAGGTGCGCCGGGTGCCGGCGGGATGGACGACATCCTGATCGAGGAGCTCGAGCTTGGCGTCCGCTCCTACAACTGCCTGAAGCGCGCCGGCATCCAGACCGTCGGCGACCTGGTGCAGAAGTCGGAGTCCGAGCTCGCAGCCATCCCCAACTTCGGCCGCAAGTCGATCGAGGAGGTCAAGGAGACCCTCGACGCGCGCGGGCTGGGGTTGCGGGCCGGCTAGCTAAGGTTTCCGGTCGCCATGCGCCATCGCAAGCAGAAAGGGAAGCTGTCGCGTGACCCAGCGCACCGCAAGGCGCTGTTCATGAACCTCTGCCGCGAGGTGATCGACCACGAGCGCATCCAGACCACCGAGGCCAAGGCCAAGGCGGTCAAGCCTGAGCTCGAGCGGTTGATCACGCTCGCCAAGAAGGGCGACGGCCACTCCCGCCGGCTCGCGATGGCGCGCCTTGGCCAGGACAAGTTCGTCGTCTACAAGCTGTTCGAGGAGATAGCCCCGCGCTACTCCGACCGCGAGGGTGGCTACACGCGCATCCTCAAGTTGGGTCCGAGGAAGTCGGACTCAACCGAAATGGTCTTCCTGGAGCTCGTCTGACGACGCGATAGCCGGCGCGTGTGCGAAGCACCCGGCTTGGCCGGGTGCGCACGACGATCTCCCTGCGTCCTCGGCCCTCGGCGTGCTCAGCACGCCTTCGGGCCTGCGTCCTTGGATTGCTTGGCTCTCGCGCCGCAGACGAGCTCCATGGCTTAAGCTATCAGCCGCCTTGTTCTGACGTGCGCTTGTCGCGCACCAGCACGCGCGGCGAGTCGGTCACGAGGCCCCGTCGGCGCAGACCGGCTAGCAGGGACTCCTCGCCCGCCAGCGTGACCATCGTGGCGTACTCGTTTCGAACGCGCACGGTCGCGTCGAGGGCCCCGTCGGCGAGTAGCTGGCCGTCCACCTCGATCCGGCTGCCGCCGTAGCCGGACTCGATTGTCAGGCTGATCCGGCTCTCGGGTCCGACCACGAGCGGCGGCGACACGCCGCCGTGGCGGGCCAGTGGGGTCACGACCATCGAGGGCACCTGCGGCAGCACGATCGGGCCGCCGGCGGCCATCGTGTAGGCGGTCGAGCCGATCGGGGTCGACACGACCAGTCCATCACCGGCGGTCCGCGCGTAGAGCTCGTCGTCGACCTTGATCGCGACGATCACCTGGCCGGCGCCGTTGCGCACCACCGCGACGTCGTTGATGGCGACCGTGAGCTCTTCGCCTCCGACGGTGATGTCGAGTCCGGGGAGCCGCTGCGGGATCCAGTCGCCCGCGGCGACCTGCTCGAGCGCAGGCTCTAGCTTCTCCGCGTGTACCGACGTGAGCACGCCGATGCTGCCGCACGCGATGCCGAGGACGGGGCGCGAGGCCGGCGCTGCGGCGTGCAGGGCGGCGAGCGCGGTGCCGTCGCCGCCGAGGGCGATCACGAGATCGCAGGACGTGACCTCAACCGGATCCGCGACCGTGCGTGACTGCCCCGGAATCCGGATCTGTCCCACCTCCATGTCGTGGTTCGACGCACTCTCGAGGAGTTTCCGCAGCGCCGCCTCGATGTCGCGGCGCGGGTGGACGACCAGGCCGATGTGCCCTGGCATCAGGCGGTCGCGAACGTTCGCAGCGCTTCCCTCGCGCCGCCCGCGATCGGTTGGCCGTGCGCCACGAGCAGGTTGTCGAACTCGAGCTCGTCCACGAGGCGCGCGTAGGCGTCCTTGAGCCCGCGCTTGGTGCCCTCGGGATCGTCCATCAGGTCGTCCGTGACGAAGCGGAGGTCGTCCTCGTAGCGGACCACTCCGTCGGCGACCGCGAGGGCCGATACGGAGGGGATGTGGAACGCCGACTCGTCCGGACAGAGCACTCCGACCTCGTAGGCCGTGACCGCGCCGCCGGCAAGCTCGTCGCCGGGCTCGTAGGCCTCGACCGGCTCCCCCTGCCAGTCCTGCATGCCCGCCTGCGGGCACGTGCACGGTGGCGCCGAAGCGCTCGCGGGCCTCGAGGCTGCTGCGGCGGTGGTGGCGGTTTGTGAGGAGGATCGTGTTCACGTCCTCGACCTCCCCGGGTACCTCGAGAGGGTCGATCAGCACACCGAGCCCGGGCAGCCAGTACGAGCTGACCTCGGTTCCGATCTTGGGATGGCGTGCGGTCCAGTGCCGGATGCCGGGAGCAAGCTCGTGCATCGGCGGAAGATACCCCCGTCCTAGGGGCGGGCGCTTCCCTGCACGCGGACGTTCTGCAAGAAATATTGCAACTTGCAGGACTTTCGCTTGATAGAACGACGGCCACCCGACGCCGAGTCGCCACGCCGCCAGGCGCGGCGAGCGGGGGACCCGATGCGGCCAGAGCGGCCGTGGGGGCGAATCACCGGACAGGCCGCCTTCAGGCGGTAGCCCCGATGTAGCGCACCGAGCGCGAGCCCGTCAGCTCACCTCGCAGGCGTCAACCCGACAACGAGGTCACAACGAAGTGCATAGGGATCTTGCCTGCGAGGAGCTCTGGGCGCAGTCGCTTGCGCGCTCGCGTGCCCGGCGTGAGGCGGCCGCCGCGGCCGCCGGCGTCAAGCTGCCGGCGCGCAGCCTGTCCGTGGCGGCCCTCGTCGCCGTCAGCGGCGCGACCGTCGCCGGCGTGACGGTGCTCCAGGCGGGCAGCGCGGACCAGGCCGCGGCCGCGGTCGTCAAGTCGCGCGGCGGCGACGTCAGGGAGCTGCAGCAGAAGCTCGGCGTGGGCGCCGACGGCGTCTTCGGCCCGCTCACGGAGCGCGCGCTCAAGCGCTGGCAGCGCGCCCACGGCCTCGTCGCCGACGGCATCGCCGGCCCGAACACGCGCGCCGCCATGGGGCTCGGCCCCGGTCCGGTGCTCAAGCGCAAGTCCGGTGGCGCCAGGCGGGCGTCGCACCGCTCGCGTGGCCACGCGCGCCGCAGCGGCGGCGTGCGCGCACTGCAGCGCCGCATCGGCGTGCCCGCGGACGGCGTCTTCGGCCCGGCCACCGAGGCCGCTCTCAAGCGCTGGCAGCGCTCCCACGGGCTCATGGCCGACGGCGTCGCCGGCCCCAACACGCGCGCGAAGATGGGCCTCGGCCCCGGGCCGCTCCTCAAGCGCGGCCGGTCACGCGGGGGCGGCGGCGGCAACGGGTCCTCCACCGTGGACGCGGTGATCCGCGCGGCCAACCGGATCGCCAGCTATCCGTACAAGTACGGCGGCGGCCACGGCAGCTTCCGCGACTCGGGCTACGACTGCTCCGGCTCGGTCTCGTACGCCCTCCATGGCGCCGGGCTGCTGCGCTCGCCGCTCGACTCGGGCGCCTTCATGCGCTACGGCGCCCCCGGTCGCGGCCGCTACATCACGATCTACGCCAACCCCGGCCACATGTACATGGTCGTGAACGGGCGCCGCTTCGACACGAGCGCGCGTTTCGAGACGGGCGGCTCGCGCTGGACGAACACGATGCGCTCGTCGGACGGGTACGTCGTGCGACACCCGCCCGGGCTCTAGGGGACGGTGCCGAAGCCGGGCTCGCCGCTCGGCTCCACGCCGGCGCGGCCCTCGCGCAGCTTGAGGGCGATGAGCGGGAACAGCAGCGTTGAGAGAATCGCGGCGCCGACGAGCGAAGCGGCCGTCGATGAGCGCATGTGCCCCTGGTCGACGGCGATCGTGGTGATGGCGACGACCAGCGGCAGCTGAGTCGCGGAGAAGAACGCGAGCGCCGTGCGATCGCGCATGTCCATGTCCCGGTAGAGGAGCAGCGCGGGTATGCCCCGCACAACGAGAAAGAGCGCGAGGAACAGCGGAACCTTCAGGGCGTTCTCCGGACTGCTCGTGAGCGCGTCCAGGTTGAAGGCGAGGCCGCTCGTGACGAAGAAGAACGGGATGAAGAAGCCATAGCCGACCGCCGTGAGCTTCGACTCGAAGACCGCGACGTCACGGTCCTTGAGCGCGATCCGGGTGATCACACCCGCGACGAAGCCGCCGAGCAGGAGGTCGAGGCCGAGCTCGGAGGCGAGCGCGACGAGCGCGAAGATCAGGACGACCGCCACCCGTATGCCGAGCTGTCCGCTCGACTCGAGCGTGCGCTCGAACAGCTCCCAGCCCCTGCGCACTTCGCTCATCGCAACGAAGGCCGTCGTGACAGCGATCGCGACGAAGGCGAGGAGGATGACGATGTTGGACACGGTGCCGCGTGTGGAGAAGACGAGCGTGATCAGCAGAATCGGCCCGAACTCGCCCATCGCGCCCGCGGCGAGCAGCTTCGTGCCGAAGCGCGTGCGCAGCTCGCCGGCGTCGCTCAGGATCGGGATCAGCGTGCCGATGGCCGTCGTGGCCATCGCGGAACCCGTATAGAGCAGCGACATCACGATCCCGGCGGCGGCGAGGATGCCGCCGATCGAATAGGCGAGCACCAGCGAGATCCCCCAGCCCAGGATCGCAAGGCGAAGCGGCGCACCACGGATCCGTTCGAAGTCGATCTCGTAGCCGGCGAAGAAGAACAGCATCCCGAGGCCGAGGTTCGAGAAGAACTGGATGAAATCGTCCGGCGTCGCCAGGTCGAGCAGATCCGGCCCCATGAGGATGCCGCCGATGATCTCGATCACGACGACCGGAATCGCCAGGTGCGGCTGCACCACCCCGGCCAGCAGCGCGGCCAGCGCGGCCAGCGTGACGACTACGAGGAAAGAGCCGGCATCGACGTCGACCATCGCCGCGGCATCGTATGCCCTCTGCCCGTGGCCGGCGCGCGCTGACGCGGCGCGACCAGGCCGCGGCGGCGCCCCTGTATGGGAATCAGCCTAAAGCTGGTCGGGTTTTACCCACTTTGAGATGGTCGACGATCGCAAATCCCCACTTTCCCGGTGGGCTTTGTGCTAGCTTCGGCGCCTGCAAAGTCGATTGGCAAGGTGGAGAATGGATCGTACGAGAACTCGCCTGCCGCTTCTTGCTCTGGCCCTGGCGGCGCTGATCGCGCTGGTGGCTGCGGGATGCGGCGGGTCATCATCCGATTCCGGCGACAGTGGGGGCGGTGACGGCGGCGGAGGAAACCTCACGCTCGTCGCCTACTCGACGCCCGAGGAGGCCTACCGGGAGATCATCCCGGCGTTCAACAAGACGCCCGAGGGTGAGGGTGTGGGCTTCGACCAGTCCTACGCCGCTTCAGGCGAGCAGTCGCGCGCGGTCGAGGGCGGCCTCCCGGCCGACGTCGTCGAGTTCTCGCTCGAGCCGGACATGACCCGGCTCGTCGACGCCGGCCTCGTCGATGCCGACTGGAACCAGAACCAGTACAAGGGCATGGTCACCGACTCGGTCGTGGTGTTCATGGTCCGCAAGGGCAACCCCGAGAACATCAAGGACTGGGACGACCTCGTGACCGGCGAGGTCGAGGTGCTCGAGCCCAACCCGTTCACCTCCGGCGGCGCGAAGTGGAACATCATGGCCGCCTACGGCGCGCAGCTCGAGAAGGGCAAGTCCCCCGAGCAGGCCAAGCAGTACCTCGCCGACCTGTTCGAGAACGTGCCGGTGCTCGACAAGAGCGCCCGCGAGTCGCTCCAGACCTTCTCGAGCGGCAAGGGCGACGTCCTGCTCGGCTACGAGAACGAGGCGATCCTCGCGCAGCAGCAGGGCGAGGAGCTGGACTACATCGTGCCCGACCAGACGCTCCTGATCGAGAACCCGGTGGGCGTCGTGAACGAGTCCGATGAGGCGGAGCTCGCGAAGTCGTTCGTCGACTTCCTGTACACCCCCGAGGCGCAGGAGATCTTCGTGAGCAAGGGCTATCGACCGGTGGTCGAGGGCATCCCCGGCGCGGACGAGTTCCCGACGCCGCCCAGCCTGTTCGAGATCAGCAAGTTCGGCGGCTGGGCCAAGGTCAACGACGAGTTCTTCGATCCCGAGCAGGGCGTCGTGGCGGAGATCTTCAACTCGCAGGGGAAGAGCACTGCCTCCGACTAGCGAAGCAACCGCGCCGGCGCCGCCCACGCCGCCGGTCGCACCGGTGGGCCGCGGCCTGGGGAGGTCCTTCGCCGGAGGGGACGTCCTCGGCCGCGGCATCGCCATGGCGTACCTCAGCATCGTCGCGCTGATCCCGCTTGCGGCGGTCGTCTTCAAGGCATTCGACGGCGGCTGGGACACCTTCTGGAACGCGATCTCGAGTCCGCAGGCGACCTACTCGCTGCGGCTGACGCTGATCGCCTCGCTGATCGTCGTCCTGATCAACGTGGTGGCGGGCACGGTGATCGCCTGGGTGCTGGTGCGCGACGAGTTCCCCGGCAAGGGCATCGTCAACTCGCTCATAGACCTCCCCTTCGCGCTGCCGACCATCGTCGCCGGGCTCACGCTGCTGGCGTTCTACGGGCCCGACAGCCCGGTCGGGATCAACGTCGCCTTCACGAAGGTCGCGGTCGTGATGGCGCTGCTGTTCGTGACGCTCCCGTTCGTGGTCCGGGCTGTCCAGCCCGTGCTGCTCGAATTGGACCGGGAGATGGAGCAGGCCGCCGAGTCGCTCGGCGCGAGCCGGTTCACGGTCTTCCGGCGCATCATCCTGCCCAACCTGCTCCCGGCGATCCTGGCGGGCGGCGGCCTCGCCTTCGCGCGGGCGGTGGGCGAGTTCGGCTCGCTCGTGCTGATCACGGGCAACATCCCGTTCGACACCCAGGCCGCCTCGGTCTTCATCTTCTCCCAGGTCGAGAGCGACAACATCATCGGCGCGGCGGCCGTCTCGGTCGTCCTGCTGGTGGCCTCGCTCCTGATCCTGCTGCTGTTCGGCTGGCTCTCGAAGAAGTCGCTGCGCCATGATCAGTAAGTACGGCCTGCGCATCGTCGCGCTCGGGTACCTGGCGCTGCTGCTCGGGATCCCCGTCGTGCTCATCTTCATCAACGCGTTCCAGGACGGGATCGGCGCCGCCTGGGACGCCGTGACGACGCCGGAGGCCCAGCACGCCTTCTACCTGACCTTCGTGATGGTGATCGTCGCGGTCCCGCTCAACACGATCTTCGGCGTGCTCTGCGCGCTCGCGATCGTGCGCCAGCGCTTCCGCGGCCGTGCACTGCTGAACGCGCTCGTCGACCTGCCCTTCGCGGTCTCGCCGGTGGTGGTCGGCCTCGCGCTCATCCTCGTCTACGGCCGGCGCGACGGCTGGTTCGGCCAGTGGTTCGCCGATCAGGGCATACAGATCATCTTCTCCGTGCCCGGCATGATCCTCGCGACGATGTTCGTCTCGCTGCCCTTCGTGGTGCGCGAGGTGATCCCGGTGCTGCGCGAGATCGGCACCGAGCAGGAGCAGGCCGCCGCCACGCTCGGCGCCGGCGGCCTTCAGACCTTCTTCCGCGTGACGCTCCCGGCGATCCGCTGGGGTGTCGCCTACGGCGTCGTCCTCACGACCGCTCGCGCGCTCGGGGAGTTCGGCGCGGTGAGCGTCGTGTCGGGCAAGCTCATCGGTCAGACCGAGACCGCGACCCTGCTGGTCGAGCGGTACTACCAGCGGTTTGACGTGACGGGCGCCTATGCTGCGTCCGTCGTGCTGGCGCTGCTTGCCCTCGTGACCCTGCTCGCCATGAACGTGATCAAGCCCAAGGAGGCCAAGGAGGCCAAGGGATGAGCATCGTCGTCGACAGCGTGTCGAAGAACTTCGGCGACTTCGTCGCACTCGACGACGTGTCGCTCAACGTCCGCGACGGCTCCCTCACTGCGTTGCTCGGCCCGAGCGGCGGCGGCAAGTCGACGCTGCTGCGGGTGATCGCTGGGCTCGAGGTGCCGGACAGCGGCAAGGTGCTGATCGCCGGCAGCGACGCCACCAACACGCCCCCACAGCGCCGCAACGTCGGCTTTGTCTTCCAGCACTACGCCGCCTTCAAGCACATGACGGTGGCGAAGAACGTGGCCTTCGGGCTCACGATCCGCAAGCGCCCGAAGGAGGAGGTCGAGTCGCGCGTCGACGAGCTCCTGAAGCTCGTCCACCTCGACGGCTTCGCGCACCGCTATCCGTCGCAGTTGTCGGGTGGCCAGCGTCAGCGCATGGCACTCGCGCGGGCGCTCGCCGTGCAGCCGCGCGTGCTGCTGCTCGACGAGCCCTTCGGCGCGCTCGACGCGACCGTGCGCAAGGAGCTGCGTGCCTGGCTGCGCCGCCTCCACGACGAGGTGCACGTGACCACGGTGTTCGTCACGCACGACCAGGAGGAGGCGATGGAGGTCGCCGAGCAGATCGTCGTGCTGAACCACGGGAAGATCGAGCAGGTCGGCAGCCCGCGCGATCTCTACGAGAAGCCCGCCAACGAGTTCGTGATGGGGTTCGTCGGCCCGGTGACCGCGCTGTCCGAGCGCGTGATCCGTCCGCACGACGTCGAGATCCTGACCGAGCCGACCGACGGAGCGGCCGAGGCGATGATCGACCGCGTGCTGCATCTCGGCTTCGAGGTGCGCGTCGAGCTGACGCTGGGCGACGGCGAGACGACCTGGGTGCAGACGACTCGCGAGCGCGTCGAGGAGCTGGAGCTCACCGAGGGCGCGATCGTCTGGTTGCGCCCGCTCGATCAGTCGCCGATAGCCGCCTGAGCCGCTCTCAGCGACGCGACCAGGCGTCGGGCGACTCGGTCAGGCGCCGCACGCGCGACGGCAGCCTGTCGTTGACGACGTCCTCCAGGGTGATCTCGTCGACCACCGAGCGCATGCTCGCGCGCAGGGCCACCCAGACCGTGCGCAGGTTTTGCGCGGCGCCCTCGTAGGCCACGTCCTCCGGCGCCTCGCCGCGGACGCTCGCGAGCGGCCCGTCGACCGCACGGATCACCTCTCCGACGGTCACGTCGCCGGGGTCGCGCGCGAGCCAGTAGCCGCCCTCCGCGCCGCGCTGGGCGCGGATGATGCCGGCGTGGCGGAGGTCCGTGAGGATGTTCTCGAGGAACTTCAGCGGGATCGCCTGGGACTCGGCGAGCCGCTCGCCCTTGACCGGGCCGTCGCCCGCGACGGCCAGCTCGAGCAGCGCCCGCACGGCGTAATCGGTCTTGGCTGAAACCCGCACGCCCGCAATTGTGCCGATAGTCTCGGCGCATGGACGTGACCTGGGCGACGGAGTGGATCGAGGACTACGCCGACGCGTGGCGCGGCGGCGACGACGAGGTGCTCGCCGAGCTGTTCACGGAGGACGCCGTCTACCGCTCGAGTCCGTTCCGTGAGCCCACGGTCGGGCGCGACGCCATCCGTGACTACTGGCGCACGTCCACCGCCACCCAGGAGCGCCTCGACCTTCAATTCGGGGAGCCGGTGGTGCACGGCAACCGCGTCGTCGTGGAGTGGTGGGCGGTGATGCGCGACGACGGCCAGGAGGTGACCCTGCCGGGCTGCCTGCTGCTGCGCTTCGCGGGCGGGGGGCGCTGCGAGGAGCTGCGCGAGTACTGGCACCAGGAGACCGGCCGGCACGAACCGCCCGAGGGTTGGGGCCGCTAGCCCTTGCGGCGCTGGGCCATTGTCGCCCTGATACCGGCGGCCCTCCCGTGCACAGCGGCCGCGCAGCCTCCGCGCACCGCCAAGCTCGTGGCGGCCGGCGACATCGCCTGCCACGCGCGCCAGGTGCCGACGCGTACCACGTGTCGGCAGGCCTACACCGCCCAGCTCGTTAAGCGGCTAGCCCCCAACGTCGTGGCGACGCTCGGGGACGCCCACCAGGGACACGGCACGCTCGCCAACCTCCTCGCCTCGTATGCCCCGACCTGGGGCGCGTTCCGGCGGATTACTCGCCCCGCGCTCGGCAACCACGAGTACCTCCCGAGCCCGCACCGGCGTCGCGCGGCGGGCTACTTCGCCTACTTCGGCCGGCGGGCAGGGCCGCCCCGGGGCTACTACACCTATCGGCTCGCGGGCTGGCGCATCGTCGTCCTGAACTCGGGCGCGCTCGATTACGCCCGCAACTCGCGACGGCTGCGCAATGACTGCTACCCCGTGTCCTGTTCCCGGCGCAGCCGGCAGGTCCGCTGGCTGCGCCGGCTGATGCGCCGCCTGACCCCGAACCGCTGTGTGATTGCGTACTGGCACCACGCTCGCTACAGCTCGGCCAATCCGGGACCTTCGCGCGAGCTCCGCTACGTGTATCAAGCGCTCTATGAGGGCGGCGCTGAGCTCGCGCTCGTCGGCCACTCGCACAGCTACGAGCGCTTCGGGCTCGATGGACGGGCGCGGCCGGCTGCGGCGCCGCGGGGTACGCCAGTTCGTGGTGGGCACGGGCGGGGCGGACCGCGCCGCGCCGCCGCGGCGGCGTGACCGGGGCAGCCAGTTCTTCGACCGCAGCCTCGCCTTCGGCGTGCTCGAGCTGACCCTGCACCCCGGCCGCTATCGCTATCGCTTCGTGCGCGAGGACGGGGCGACGCTCGACCGGGGAGGCGGGCGCTGCCACCGCCGGCCGGCCGACAGGCGCCGGCAGCGCAGGCCATAGGATGGCTTCGATGGACGTCGATCAGATCAAGCAGCGCCAGGCCCTGATCTGGGGTCAGGGCGACTACGCGGCCCTGTCCGAGCAGCTGCGGCCGGCGGCGATCGAGCTCCGCGACGCATGTGCCGTGTCCGCCGGCCAGGAGGTGCTCGACGTGGCGGCGGGCGACGGCAACTTCGCGCTCGCCTGCGCCCAGGAGGGCGCGAGCGTGGTGGCCTCCGACATCTCACCGGGGATGGTCGAGCGCGGACGGGCGCGCGCGGCGGCCGAGGGCTACGACGTCGAGTGGCTCGAGGCGGATGCCGAGGAGCTGCCCTTCGAGGACGAGCGCTTCGACTGCGCCGGCTCGGTGTTCGGCGCGATGATCGCGCCGCGGCCCGAGCGGGTGGCGTCGGAGCTGATCCGCGTCGTTAGGCCCGGCGGCACGGTCGGGATGACCGCCTGGCGCCCGGACAGCCTCGTGCCGAAGATCGGCGAGATCCTCCGCAAGTACGTGCCGGGTGCGCCGGTGGGGCCCTCGTCAGAGGAGTGGGCCGACGAGGAGACCGCACGGGCGCGCTTCGACGGCCTCGCCTCCCGGCTTGATTTCGAGGTCCGCACCCTGACGACCGAGGCCGGTTCGCCGGAGGAGTACCTCGAGCGCCTATGCAGCGGCTCTCCGCCGCTCGTCGCGGCGAAGACGGCGATGCCGCCGGAGTCCTACGAGGGGATGACGGGCGAGGTGTTCGACTACGTCCGCAGCCAGAGCGATGGCGGGCCGGTGCGGCTCGACAGCGATTACGCGCTGATCGTCGCCCGCAAGCGCGGGTGAGCGCCCGGCTTCTACTCGAATACGACGGCACGGAGTTCGCCGGCTGGGCGCGCCAGCCGGGACGGCGCACCGTGCAGGGGGTTGTGGAGGAGGCGCTCGCCACCGTGCTGCGCCAGCCGGTCGAGTTGACGGTCGCGGGCCGCACGGACCGGGGCGTGCACGCCCGCGGCCAGGTCGCGAGCCATGCGGGCTCGCCCGCGCCGCTGCGGAACCTGAATGCGCTGCTGCCCCCGGACGTGGCGGCGCTGCGCAGCGAGGATGCGCCGGACGGCTTCGACGCGCGCCGCGACGCCCGCAGCCGCACCTATCGCTACCGCGTGCTCACGCGGGCCGCGCCTAGTCCATTCGAGCAGCACAGGGCGCTCTGGTGGACGCGTCCGCTCGACCGCGCGGCGCTCGGCGAGTGCGCGGCGGCGCTGCCCGGGATACACGACTTCACGGCCTTCACGCCGACCGACACCGAGCACGTGCGCTTCGAGCGCGAGGTGCTGCGCGCCGAGTGGGTGCAGGAGTCCGGCGACGTGCTGGCCTTCTGGATCGAGGCGGACACGTTCATGCGCCACATGGTGCGGGTGCTCGTGGGGACGATGCTGGACGGTGTCAGGCCGGACGACTTCAGGCGACTTCTGGAGGGAAGGCCGCGCAGCGAGGCGGGGGCGACCGCCCCGCCTCAGGGCCTTTACCTGGAGTCAGTCCGCTACTGAGTACCCTGGAGCCGCGCCCCCAATGAAGGTCCTTCTCACCAACGACGACGGCATCACAGCCACCGGCCTGAACGTCATGCGCCGCGCCCTGCTCGAGGTGCCGGACGTCGAACTCGCAGTGATCGCGCCCGACGCCAATCGGAGCGCCACCGCCCGCAGCATCACGATCCGGGAGCCGCTCTGGGTCGAGGAGATCGAGTTCGGCGACGGCACCACCGGATTCGCCACCGACGGCACGCCCGTGGACTGCGTGCGCTTCGCGGCGCTGGGACTGATCGAGTTCGTGCCCGAGCTGATCGTGTCCGGCATCAATCACGGCGCCAACCTCGGAGACGACATCACCTACTCCGGCACCGTGGCCGCCGCGCTCGAGGGCATCATGCTCGGCATCCCCGCGATCGCCGTCTCGCAACAGGCCGACCACGGCGCGATGGACTTCCGCGCCGGCCGTTCCTGGGACCGCGAGCACTTCGAGCACGCCGCCGGCTTCGTCGCACGGCTCGTCGACGAGCTCGACGACGTCGAGATCCCCGAGGGCACGCTGCTGAACGTGAACTCACCCGCCGGTGAGCCGCGCGGGGTGCGCGCCGGACGGCTCGGCAAGCGCGAGTACAACGACCGCATGGAGCTCGCCGAGGAGGACGCGGGCGGCCGTCGCCGTTACACGATGTACGGCATGGAGCCCGGCTACACGCCCGAGGACGGGACCGACTTCGCGGCGATCGCGGACGGCTTCATCGCGGTCACGCCGCTGCACTTCGACCTGAACGACCAGGCCGGCATCGACCGCCTGTCCGGCTTCGAGCTCGACCGGCTGCTGCGCCCGGCAGCGCGCGAGGTTTGAGCGCCGTACCAAAGGAGGCGACGGGGCGGGCCGGCGAGCTCCGCAAGCAGCTCGAGTACCACGGACACCGCTACTACGTCCTCGACGACCCCGAGATCACCGACGTCGAGTACGACGCGCTGCTGAACGAGCTGCGTGACCTCGAGCGGGACCATCCCGATCTGCTCACGCCGGACTCGCCCACCCAGCGCATCGGCGGTCAGCCGCTCGACAAGTTCGACGAGGTCCGGCATCTGCAGCCGATGCTGTCGCTCGCCAACGCCCGCAACGAGGACGAGCTCGCCGCATGGGTGCTCCGCTCGGAGCGCTATCTCGCGCGTCAGGGCGTCGAGATGGGCGAGGTGCACTTCGTGACCGAGCCAAAGATCGACGGGCTCGCGATCTCGCTCGTCTACGAGGACGGCGCGCTCGTCCGGGGCGCTACGCGCGGCAACGGCGAGGTGGGCGAGGACGTGACGCAGAACCTGCGCACGATCGGCGCGATCCCGCTGCGGATCGAGGACGCGCCGCGGCTGCTCGAGGTGCGCGGTGAGATCTACCTGCCGCTGGCCGCCTTCGCGGCGCTCAACGAGCAGCGAGCCGCTGCCGGCGAGCCCACCTACGCGAACCCGCGCAACACCGCCGCGGGCTCGATCCGCCAGCTCGACCCGCAGCTGACCGCGACGCGGCCGCTGTCGATGTGGTGCTACAGCGTCGGCGCCACCGACGGGCTCGAGTTCGACTCGCACGCCGAGTCGCTCGAGTGGCTGCGCGAGCATGGCTTCCGCGTGAACCAGGACGTCGAGGTGCTCGACACCGTCGACGAGGTCGTGGCGGCCTGCAAGGCCTGGGAGGAGCGCCGCCACCGGCTCGACTTCGAGATCGACGGCGTCGTCGTGAAGGTCGACGACCTCGACCTGCAGCGCCAGCTCGGCGTGGTCGGGCGTGAGCCGCGCGGGGCGATCGCCTGGAAGTTCCCGCCGACGACGGCGCAGACGATCCTCGAGCAGGTGGCGTGGAACGTCGGGCGCACCGGCAACATGATCCCGTTCGCGGTGCTGAAGCCGGTGCAGGTGTCGGGCGTGACGGTCAGGCAGGCGACGCTTCACAACGAGGAGGACCTGCACCGCAAGGACGTCCGCGAGGGCGACGAGGTGATCGTGATGCGCGCGGGGGACGTGATCCCGCAGGTCGTATCGCCCACCTCGAAGGCGCAGCGCTCGAAGAAGCGGGCCGCTCCGCCGCAGCCGCCTGAGAAGTGCCCCGCCTGCGGGACGCCCACGATCAAGCCCGAGGAGGGCGTCTGGACGATCTGCCCGAACCGCGCCGGCTGCCCGGGCCAGGTCCTACAGGCGGTCAAGCACTTCGTCGGCGCGCTCGACATCGACGGGCTCGGCGAGGAGAACGTCAAGCGCTTTCTCGACGAGGGCCTGATCAAGACCTTCGCCGACCTCTACGACCTCACCGTCGAGCGACTCACCCAGCTCGACCGCTTCGGAGAGGTGTCCGCCGGAAATCTCGTCAACGCGATCGAGGCCTCGAAGCAGCAGCCGTTCGAGCGCGTGATCTACGGGCTCGGGCTGCCCGGCATCGGCTACGTGAACGCGCGCAACCTGGCGCGTCGTTTCCGCTCGATGGACGCGCTGCTCGACGCGAGCGACGAGCAGCTCGCCGAGGTCGAGGGGATGGGGCCGATCCTCGCCACGTCCGTGCACGACTCGCTCGCCGAGCCACGCGTGCGCGAGGTGATCGATCAGCTGAAGGGCCACGGGCTGCAGATGGAGGAGGAGGGGCCCGCGCCGCCGACGGAGGGACCGTTCGTGGGGAAGACGGTGGTGCTCACGGGAACGTTGCCGAACCTGACGCGACCGGAGGCGACGGCGCGCATCGAGGCGGCGGGCGGCAAGGTCACCGGCTCGGTGTCGAAGAACACGGACTACCTGGTGGCCGGCGCCGACGCGGGCTCGAAGCTGACGAAGGCGCAGGAGCTCGGCACCGAGGTCCTCGACGAGGACGGGCTGCTGAAGCTGCTGCCGGGCTAACGCGGCAGCGCCACGCCGGTCCGGCCGGGCCGCCCCGCCAGGAAGGCCGGCTCGCCGAGCCGCCAGGCATCCGTCTCCGCACCGTGCGCGCGCCGCAGCGCGGCCTCTGAGCTGAGCACGCGGTCCGTGTGCTCGCGCGCGAGCCGCGACAGGCGCGCGGCCTCGTTGACCGGGTCGCCGATCACGGTGTACTCGAAACGCTGCTCGGCGCCGACGTTGCCGGCCACGGCCGGGCCGGCCGAGACGCCGATGCCGAAGTCGACCTGCGGGACCTCCCCGCGCAGCCGCCGCGAGAGCTCGCGCGCGGTTGCGAGCGCGTCAGCGGCCGGATCGGAGCTCGCGACGGGGGCGCCGAAGACGCAGAGCGCGGCATCGCCCTCGAACTTGTTCACGAGCCCGCGCCGCTCCTCGACGGTCTCGACGACGACACGGAAGAACAGGTTGAGGAGCCGCACGACCTCGGTCGGCGGCATTGATAGCGCCATCGACGTCGAGCCGACCAGGTCGACGTACAGCACCCCGACCTCGCGCTCCTCCCCTCCAAGCCGCGGGGGATCGCGCAGCGCAGCGCGCGCGACGTCCTCACCGACCTGGCGGCCGAAGAGATCGCGCAGCCGCTCGCGTTCGGAGAGGCCGTCGGCCATGCGGTTGAAGCCTGCCTGCAGCAAGCCGACCTCGCTGCCGTCATCGATGGTTACGCGCGCATCGAGGTCACCCTCCTCGACCCGCTCGAGCGCGGCGCGCACCGAGTTGATCGGATCCGCGATCGCGCGCGCGGCGAAGACGGTCGCGATCATTCCGGCCGTCAACGCGACCGCGCCGAGGAAGAGCCCGGCGGCGGCGATGTCCTGGGGGTCGACGTCAGGCTTCGTGAGCCCGACCACGCCGATCACGACCACGCCGAGGACGGGCACCCCGGTCCCGAGCGACCAGGCGAAGAGAAGCCGGGTGCGCACGCCGGGCGCGACGGCCCGCGACGGCGGCAGCGCGGTGAGCGCCCGCGCTGTCACCGGCCGCATGGCGCGCTCGAGGAACAGGTACACGAGCGCGCAGGTGGTCTCGCCCCCGAGCCACGCCGTCGCGGCCATCACGCCCGCGAAGCCGGGGGACAGGGCGATCACGTTGAGCGCGAACAGGAGCACCCCGCCGCCCGCCCAGGCGAGACCGTCCAGCTTGACCGAGTAGTACGCGAAGCCGAGCGTCAGATGCCGCTCGCGCTTGTCAGGCGGCCGCTCCTCCGCGAGCCAGCCGAGTCCCTCGTTGATGCGCCGGTCGCTCAGCCGCGAGATCGCCATCCCGGCGAGCACGAAGTAGACGGCCATGAAGGGCACGTTGAGGAGGGCGATCTCGGCCCTGTCCTCGCCGGCCGCGAGGATCGGGATCAGGAAGCCGATCGAGCACAGCACGAGGAGGCTGCCCGCCGCGTTGGCGAGCCAGCCGACCCAGTGGACCCGGCGCCGCGTGACCTCGATCAGCTGGACGCCCGAGCTCGCGCTGGTGGCGCCCATCGGCGGGGCCTACCCCGCTACCGCGACCGGGCGCCGCTCGCGCAGCACCGCCCGGGCTCCGCCGCTCGGACGCACGGTGATGTTGCGCCTGCGCGCCACCTCGGCGCCGTTCCCGGCGGGCCGCAGCTCGCAGCCGGCCAGCACCGCCCGCATCACGATCTGCATCTCGACCATCGCGAAGCTCGCCCCCACGCAGCGCCGGCGCCCGCCGCCGAAGGGGATCCAGGTGTAGGTGCCCGGTGCCTGCTCGAGGAAGCGCTCGGGGCGAAACTCATAGGGAGCCGGGTAGATCGCCGAGTCGTGGTGCAGCAGGTACGAGTTCGGCACGAGGCAGACGCCCGTGGGATACATCCAGCCGCCGACCTCGACCGGCTGCTTCACGAGCCGCGGCTCGCAGTTCGGCAGCACGGGCCGGCAGCGGAGCGTCTCCTGGATCGTGGCCGTCAGGTACTCGTCGTTCCCCGAGTCGATCTCGTCGACGAGCACGCCGAGCACGCGCGGGCTGCGGGCGAGCCGCTCGAAGGCCCAGGCGAGCGAGGTGGCCGTCGTCTCGTGGCCGGCCACCAGCATCGTCATCAGCTCGTCGCGCAGCTCCTGTGTCGACATCGGAGAGCCGTCCTCGTGGCGGGCCTCGAGCAGCATCGTGAGGATGTCCTCGCGCTCGCCCGGGTCGGCGCGGCGCTCATCGATGAGCTCGAAGATCAGCCGGTCCGACTCGGCCTGGCGACGCACGAACTCGGCGTAGGGACCCACCCGCGAGAGCAGCTTGGCGGCGTGCCCCTCGGGGTCGGGCGGCGTCAGGCTGATCGGCCGGTCGCCGAAGGCGAGCATTTCGCCGAGCCGGTCGCGCAGCGCGTCGAGCCGCGGGCCCGGGTCGAGCCCGAACACCGTGCGCAGGATGATCTCGAGCGTGAGGCGCTGCATGCGCGGGTGGAGCGGGAGCTCGCTGTCGCGCGGCCAGCTCTCGACCTCGCGCTCGGCGACCTCGGTCATCAGGTCGCTGAGGCGCGCCATCTGCTTGCCGTGGAAGGCCGGCAGCATCAGCTTGCGCTGCTCCATGTGCGGAGCCTCGTCGAGCAGGATCACCGAGTTCTTGCCGACGAGCGGCTCCAGCACCTTCGCGCCCTCGCCCGGGTGGAGGACTTCGGGCGACGCCGTGAAGACCTCCTTGACCTGCTCGGGGTCGGCGAGGATCACGAACGGCGGCGCGAGCGGGAAGCGCACGGTGAAGCGGCGCCCGTAGCGCGCCCGGAGCCGTTCGAGGTACGCGAGCGGCCGGTTCCAGAGACCAATCCCCTGCACGAGTGCGGGGAGGCGCGGCCCAGGCGGAAGCTGCGAGCTCAAGATCCGAGAACCTCTTGGGGGAGAGTCTTAACGGAGGGGGCGCCGTTGTGTGACGATTGTCACACAACGGCAACTATTACTGCGCCGCAATCGCCTGGGCCATCGAGTCCTGAAGGCCGCGGGCGCCCGGCGGATACACGTAGTTCATGAGGAACGAGAAGACGTAGACGTCGCCCGAGCGGGCGATGCAGTAGCCCGAGAGGGCGCTCACGTTCGACAGCGTGCCGGTCTTGGCGTGGCAGCGCGAGCGCGCGGGACCGCTTCGCATGCGCGTGGCGAGCGTGCCGTCGCGGCCCGCTATCGGCAGCGAGGTGAGGAAGTCCTGGGCGTAGTCGGTCTGGTCGAGCTCGTACAGCTCGGAGAGCAGCGTCACGACCTGGCGCGGCGACGAGCGGTCGGCGCGTGAGAGCCCGGAGCCGTCCGCCAGCCGGGCCCCCGAGCCGAGCCGCTTTGCGTACCCGGCGGCGAGCCGGGCGCCCGCGCGAGTCGTGCCCTTGCCGCGCGCCTGCAGGGCGAGACCCTTCAGGAGCATCTCGGCGAAGTAGTTGTCGGACGGCTTGTTGGTCAGCCGGATCAGCGTGGCCATCGGCGGTGAGTCGACGCTCGCGAGCACCTCCGCGTCCGCTGGGGCCACGCCCGCACGCGGTGTGAGTCGCACCCGCACGCCCCGTGCCTCGAGAGCGGCGTCGAGCCGGGCGGCGGCGAACAGCGGCGGGTTCGTCTGGAACGAGCCGCCGGTCTCGCTGCCGAGGCCGCGGTTGAACGCGAGTGCGGTGAGCGGCCCGACCCAGATCGAGGTGGAGTAGCCGGACTCCGGGCCGCCGCGGAGCGAGTCGAAGCGCGACTCGTCCCCGAGCACCCGGCCGGTGACGCGCGTGATCCCGGCCTCCTCGAGCAGCGCCGCCAGCTGCTCGACCGTGGCCCCGGACCCGTAGCTGCGGCGCGTGAAGGTGCGCGTCCCGAAGGTCGGGTCGCCGCCGCCGCGCAGATAGAGGTCGCCTCGCCACACGCCGTCCTCGTCGAGCTCGCCGAGCCCGCGCACCTCGGTGCCGAGCGTGCCCTCCGTCCCGAAGCGGGCCAGTGCGGCTGCGGTGGTGAACAGCTTCGTGTTCGACGCGAGGATGCGGGCGCGGTTCTCACGCCAGCGGAACACCGTCTCGCCGTCGGTCAGGTTCACCACGTAGGCCCCGGAGTGGGCGCCGGCGGCGCGCATGTTGCGAGTGAGGTTCTTGACGAGGGCGTCCTGCGCAGCGGCCGTGGCGGGGGCGGCGGCGAGGGCGGCGAGGGCGATCAGCGCGATTCGTCGCATCAGAGAGGACCAACACGCTAACGACACTTCCGGAGCGCTGTTCCGGCGCCCACGCCCGGGCCATCGGCCATACTCATGCCCCGATGGGAGAGGTCGTAAAGCTCCAGAAGCCCGCCCAGAAGGCGAAGGCGAGCAGCACGAAGGCGCGCCGGCGGCGGCCGCGGCGATCCAGGACGGCACTCGTCCTGGGCGGCGGCGGCTTCACGGGCGGCGTCTACGAGATCGGCGCCCTCCGCGCGCTCGACCTGATGGCCGTCAACCGCACGGTCAACCAGTTCGACGTCTATGTGGGCACGAGCGCGGGCTCGTTCGTGGCCTCGCTCACCGCGAATGGGGTCACGCCAGAGGAGATGATGCGGGTCGTCAACCAGCAGGTCCCGACGCCCTTCAAGGACGTCGACCGCGGCACGCTGATGCGGCCGAACGCGCTCGAGTTCGCCCAGAGCGCGGCGCTCCTGCCGCTGCGCGTGCTGGGCCTGGCGCGCACCTTCGTGACGCAGGCCCGCAGCAGCTCGCTGATCGACCTCGCCGTCGGCCTGGCCGAGGCGCTGCCGTCCGGGCTCTACGACGGCAGCGGCATCCAGGAGTACCTGGACGCCGTGCTCTCCGACCCGGACCGCGTGAACGACTTCCGGCTGCTCCAGAACGAGCTCTTCCTCACCGCCACCGATCTCGACACCTGCGAGCGGATCATCCTCGGCGGCCGGACTGGGACGACGTGCCGATCTCGCAGGCGGTCGCCGCCTCGACGGCGCTGCCGATGGTCTACAAGCCGGTCGAGATCAAGGGCCGCCATCTCGTCGACGGCGGCCTGCGCTCGACCACGAACGTCGACATCGCGGTCGAGGCGGGCGCCAAGTTCGTGGTCGTCGTCAACCCGCTCGTCCCGTACGTCAACGACTTCCAGAAGGTCATCCCGACGATGTGGGGCAGCCGCGTGCGGCGCGTGCGGGACATGGGCTTCCCCCAGGTCGGATACCAGGCCTTCAAGCTGATCGCCCACCAGCGCCTGCACGAGGCGGTTGCGCACTGGAAGGAGCGCTACCCGGGCGTCGACATCATCCTGATCGAGCCCGACCCGAACGACGAGCTGATGTTCGAGACCAACATCCTCAACTTCACCCGCCGCGTCGAGATCGCCCGTCACGGCTTCGAGTCGGTGACGCTCAAGCTCGCCTCGGACTACGACGAGATCAAGGCGATCTGCGCCAAGCACGGGATCGAGATCTCGGCGAACCGGGTGCGCAAGGTGGTCGGCAAGTTCGCCGAGGAGCGCGAGAAGGCCGCCGGCTGGCGCCGCATTCTCGAGCAGACGACCGGCGCGCTCCTGCGTCAGACCGACCAGGCGTGAAGTACGTCCTCTTCTACGAATCCGCACCCGACGTGCTCGAGAAGGCGCCCCTCCATCAGGCAGAGCACGGCCGCTACATGCGCGAGGTCCAGGCGCGCGGCGAACTGCTGATGACCGGGCCGTTCGGCGACCCGCAGGAGGAGGGCGCGATGTCGATCTTCACGAGCCGCGCCGCCGCCGAGGAGTGCGCGAAGAGCGACCCGTTCGTGCTGAATGGCGTTGTGGCGAGGTGGTACGTGCGGGACTGGGACGAGGGGCTGGACTAGGGCGGCGCCTCGGCGTGGTCGCCGGGCCGGTCGCGCCCTTGGGCTGGGGAAGGGGTTGGGTCGGTTGGTGCCGGCCGCTGGCGGACCACGGCTGGGAAGAGGAGGGCACAGGGGGCGATCACGAGCGCCAAGTACGCGAGCGGATCGGCAGCTGCCGAACCGTGACGACTTTCTATCGCCAGGCGACAGAAAATCGTCAAGCCCCACCAGGAGCACCCCGGCGCCGGTGATGAGAACGCCCACGCCCGCAAGCCAACCCACCACCTTCCCCAGCCCAAGCGCGAGCCCGAGCTGCCGCTAACTCCTCGTCGCAACCTCCAGCGCCCGCAGCAGCCGATCCGTAGCCGCCGCGTCGCGGACCGTCGCGCGTATGTGATCGTCCGCCCCGAGCGGGCCGCCCGGGGCCACGATCACGCCCTGGCGCCTCAGCGTGTGGGCCAGCTGGTCGCCGCTCATCCCGCGCGCCGCGAGCCAGACGAAGTTGGCCTGCGAGGGGGATACGTCGACCGGCAGCCCGGCCAGCCCGTCGAGCAGTCGCGCGCGCTCGCGCGAGACGGCCTGCCGGCGCCTGTCGATCTCGGAGTCGCCGGTCCGCAGCGCGTGCTCGACCGCGGCCTGACTGAGGGCGTTCACGCCGAGCACGGGCGCCACGGCCGCGAGCAGCGAGGCGTCCCCCGAGACCGCGTAGCCGACGCGCAGGCCCGACAGCCCGTACGCCTTCGAGAACGTGCGCACCACCAGCAGCTGCGGGAACGCCTCGACCAGCCGCAGGCAGGCGTCGACGTCCTCGACGTCCTGGAAGTGGACCAAGGCCTCGTCGAGCAGCACGTGCACGTGCTCGGGCAGCGCCGACAGGAGCGCGCCGAGCTCCTCGGCGCGGATGTGGTCGCCGGTCGGGTCGTTCGGGTTGCAGATCACGACGGCGCGCGTGCGCTCGGACACCTCGTCCAGCAGCCGAGCGCGCTCGCATGGATGCGGGCGTGCGTATGCGTGGGCCGCCATCAGCGGGTAAAGCGGGTAGGAGGGCCACGGCATCAGCAGCTCGTCGCCCTGCGACAGCAGCGCCATCGCGGCGGACTGGAGCAGCTCCGCGGCGCCGTTGCCGAGCGCGATCCGCTCGGGCGCGATCCCGTGGCGGTCGGCGAGCAGGCGGCGGGCACCCGAGGCGTGCCGGTCGGGGTAGCCGTTCACCCGTCCGCGCGCGCGGGCGATCGCCGCGTTGACGATCTCGGAATGGGGCAGGTCCGGCCACTCGGTGCCGGAGATGTCGAGGTCCGGCACGCGCTCGAGCGCGAGCCGGCGTTCGCGGGCGCGCCGCTCGCGGCGCTCGCGGTTGAGCAGCTCCTCGTCGAGGTCGTCGTACTGGCGGTAGTAGTCGCGGAAGCCCACGCGGGCCTCAGCCGCCTGGTGCGAGGCTTGGTCCCGGTCCCTGGATGATCAGGAACCAGATCGCGAACGCCACCAGCGCGACGCCGACGCAGGAGGCGAAGATGCGCTCGAGCGCGCCGCGATCCTGGCGGTGTCCGGCGGCGCGGCGCACGAGCTTCCAGGCGTGGTCGACCCGCTTGGCGGCCGCCATCGTCAGCATCAGCGACGCGAGGCAGCCGAGCAGGATCGTCGCGATGCCGGCTGTGACGTAGCCCGTGAGATAGTCGACCTGCGAGCCGATCCAGAGCCACGCCAGCGGCTGCGGGCCGAACAGCGAGAGGCAGAGCAAGCACTCGACGCGCGAGCAGCCCGTGCGCGAGCCACTCGTCCATACGGCGGCGGCGCTCGGACGACGGCTCGACATCGCGGTAGCGCACAGGCGCCGTGCCCGGGCGGCGGCCTACGAAGAGGCCGCCCGTATCGGTCGGATCGTTGCTGGCCATCTGCGCGCCCTCACGGAGGAGACTAGAGGGCGCCTCGCCTCAGTGCGCCCGGTCGTAGACGTCGTCGATGACGCCGGCGAACTTGTCGTTCACGACGTTGCGCTTGACCTTGAGCGTCGGCGTCAGCTCGCCCGTCTCCTGGGAGAGGTCGTGGTCGAGGATCTCGAAGCGCTTGATCTGCTCGACCGGACCAACATGCGAGTTGACCTCGTCCACCACCGTCTGGATCTCGGCCAGCACCTTGTCATCGGTCCGCAGCGTCTCGATTGAGTCGTCCTCGAGTCCGAGCGACTGCGCCAGCGCGGGCTGCTCCTCCGGGTCGAGCGTGAGCAGCGCGATCAGATACGGGCGCCGGTCGCCGACGACGACGGCCTGCGAGATCCAGCGGTTCTGCTTGAGGCCGTTCTCGAGGTTGGCGGGGGTGATGTTCTTGCCGCCGGCGGTGATGATGATGTCCTTCTTGCGGCCGGTGATGAACAGGAAGCCGTCCTCGAGGCGGCCGAGGTCGCCGGTGTGAAGCCATTCGCCCTCGAGCGCCTGGGCCGTCGCGTCTTCGTTCTTGTAGTAGCCCTGGAAGATGTTCGGGCCCTTGATGAGCACCTCGCCGTCGTCGGCGACCTTCACCTCGACGCCGTCCATCGCCTTGCCGACGGAGCCGAAGCGGAAGCCGTTCGCCTCGGGGCGGTTGACGGTGGCGCTCGTCGAGGTCTCGGTCATCCCGTAGCCCTCCATCACCGGCACGCCGCAGGCGAAGAAGAACTCGAGGATCTCGGGGGCGATCGGGGCGGCGCCCGTCACGCACTCGCGTATGTTCTGCCCGAAGAGGCCGCGGACGTTCTTGAAGAGCTTCTCCTCGGCCTGGTCGAAGCCGGCCTGCAGCTCCGGCGGCACCTCCTTGCCCTCGAGCCGCATCGTGCGCACCTTCACGCCGACGGCCACCGCCTGGCGCAGCTGCTCCTTGTCCTCGACCGCGCTCGTGGCGAGCGTGTAGATCTTCTCGAACATGCGCGGGACCGACGGGAAGTAGGTCGGCGAGAGCTGCGCGATGTCGGCGATGATCATCTTCGGGTCGCGCGACCAGTAGGCGAGCGTCACGCCGAGGTCGAACGAGCCGAACTGGATCAGGATCGCGAAGGCGTGCGCGAGCGGCAGGAAGAGGTAGCTCACGTCGCCGCCCTCGAGCACGCTCTGCTTTCCGACCGAGTCGGTGATGGCGCGGTAGTTCGCGTGCGTCAACAGGCAGCCCTTGGGCGGGCCGGTGGTGCCCGACGTGTAGATGTAGAGGCACATGTCGTCGGGCATGACGGCCTCGTAGCGCGCCTCCCACTCGGAGTCGTCGCGGCCGCGCCCTCGCTCGCGCAGATCTTCGAGCGAGATCGCGTCGTCGCCGAGCTCGGCGCCGGAGGGATCCATGACGATGACGTGCTGCAGCTCCGGGCAGTCGCTGCGAACGGCGCGGACCTTCGCGAGCTGCTCGGCGTCCTCGACGAACACCGCAGACGAGTCTGAGTGGGCGAGGACGTACTGGCACTCCTCGGGAGAGTTCGTCTGGTAGATCGTGACGAGCGCGCCGCCCGCACTCAGGATGCCGAAGCAGGCGTGCGTCCACTCGGGACGCGTGTGGGCGAGGATCGAGACCTTGTCGCCGGATGCGACGCCGAGGTCGACGAGCCCGAGCGCGACCTCCTTGACCGTCTCGCCGAGCTCCGCGTAGGAGGTGTCGACCCACTCGTCGCCCAGCTTGTAGCGCTGCGCGGGGCTGTCGGCGTACTTCTTGGCGGCCAGCGGCAGCAGGTCGGCGATCGTCTTCGATCCCGTGCCTGCGGCTGTCGCCCCAGCGGTGACTGCTTCCATCAACCTCTCCCTCTCCGTTACGAGTCCGGCTGAGGCGATTCTATGGGGAGAAGCAGCGCGGGGCCACGATTGCGGCCCCGCGTGAGACTTTGCGTGAAGCGGCCCTGGCTACGCCTTCGCCAGCTGCCTCTTCTCCTGCGCCGTCTTGAGACTTGCCGTGAAGAGAGTCTTGTCGATCCGACCTTGGAAGATCGGGACGCCCATTTCCATGCACCTAGCGATGACTTCGCGACGGTGCATGCCCGCCTCTCGGCCGAGCTCGGTGGGCGTCAGGTGGATCGCCATGTACTGCTGCCTCCTCGTCGCATTGCGTGCGTGTTAAGGAGAGTATCGGTTGCGTCGGTCGGCGCAAGGCGAAAATCCGCCCAAGATGGACTCAGATTGGGTTCGGCGTATCGATGAAGCTGTGCCGTACGCCGAAGCGCTCCTCGAGGAGCTCACCGAGGCGGCGGACGCCGAAGGTCTCGGTCGCGTAGTGGCCGCCCGCGACGAAATGCACGCCGTTCTCGCGCGCGTCCGCCATCACGTGCTCGGCGGGCTCGCCCGTGATGAACGCATCGAGACCGAGCGCGATCGCATCGGCGAAGATCGACGCGGCTCCACCCGAGACGATCCCGACGCTGCGCACCAGGTCGGGCCCGCTGTCCCACACGAACGGGTCCTGGCCGAAGGCGCTCGCGCAGCGGCGGCGCAGCTCGTCGAACGGCACGCCCTCCGCGGAGCGGCCGATGAACCCGACGTTTTGGCCACGGTAGTCGCCGAACGGCTCGGAGCGCTCCAGCCCGAGCGCCGTGCAGATGAGCGCGTTGTTGCCCACCTCGGCATGGGCATCGAGCGGGAGGTGGTAGCCGGCGACCGACATGTCCGCGTCGAAGACGATCTGGAGGCGCTCCTTCATCGCGGTGCCGACGGTGCGCGGGAGGAACTCCCAGAAGAGGCCGTGATGGGCGACGACCAGATCCGCGCCGGAGGCGGCGGCCCGCTCGAACAGCTCGCGGTGAGCGGACACGCCGGTGACCACGAGCTCGACCTCCTCCGAGCCCGGCACCTGCAGCCCATTCGGGCCGATGTCGGTGAACGAGCCGATGTCGAGCAGCTCGTCGAGGTAGGCGATGATCTCGTCCCGCGATGCCACGCGCGGAAGCCTCTCAGAAGGCACGGGTGAGGCGCGGGTGACCCCCTCGGGGTGAGGGGGTAGGGCGATTTTCAAACCGTCCCGGCGGGGGTACATTCCGCCAACTCACGGAGCGAGTGCAGGGGAGCAGGGATGATCGCCACACGAACCGAGAGCACGGATAGCGAACTCGTCGCAGCCACGCGCGATGGAGACGACGCCGCCTTCGAGGAGCTCTACGCGCGCTACCGGCCCCGCATCGCCTCATACGTGCGCGGCATGGTGCGCGACGACGGTCGCTCCGAGGACGCGGCACAGGAGGCCTTCCTGTCCGCCCTGCGCCGGCTGCGCGAGACGGACACGGAGATCGACTTCAAGCCGTGGATCTACCGCATCGCGCGCAACCAGGCGATCGACCTCCACCGGCGCTCCTCGCGCGCCGAGGAGATCTCGATGGATGCGGAGGGCGGCCTGCGCCCGTCCGATCACGCACGCCTCGTCGACTCGATCGCGCCGGACCGGGCGCTGGTCGCGAAGGAGCAGCTCGACCATCTCTGCGGGGCGTTCGACGAGCTCTCCGATGTCCAGTCGCGCGTGATCGTCATGCGCGAGCTCGAGGGACGCTCGTACCGCGAGATCGCCGAGGAGCTCGACATCACGCGCACGGCTGTCGAGGGCGCGCTGTTCCGCGCCCGCCGGCGGCTCGAGAGCGAGTACGAGCAGCTCACCGAGGGACGCCGCTGCGCGGGCATGCGCACGCTGATCGCGCGGCTCGCCGAGGGCGTCGGCACGTCGGCGGACGAGGGCCGGCTCGCGCGCCACGCACGTCGCTGCAGCCTGTGCCGGCGACGTGCCCGCGAGCTGGGCGTCGAGCCGCTATCCACGCTCGGGCGCGTGCGCTCCAAGGTCGCCGCGCTGCTGCCGCTGCCGTGGAGCCTGCAGGGCGGCGGGCCCTTCGCCGGCATGCTCAGCGAGCGCGCCGCCGCGCTTGCGGCGATCGCGGCGATCGGCGCCGGTGGCGCTGCCGTGGGCGTCGAGAAGATCGGCGGCGGCAGCGACCGGCCGGCGCGCGGCGCCGACCGTGCCGTCGAGCGCCGGGCAGAGCCGCCGGCCGTGCGTGCGCCGCGGCCCCCGGCGCGACCGGCGCCCGCGCAGGCGGAGCCGAAGCCGCGCGCAGAGGGCCCACCGTCGGCGCGGCGGCAGGGCCGCGCCGGCACCGGCTCCGGCTCCGGCTCCGGCGGAGCGACCCGAGTCGCAGGCGCCACCGGCGGCGCCCGCTCAGCCCACCGCGCCCGCTCAGCCCTCCGGTGGCGGCGCTTCCAATCCTTCCGCGCCCACCCCGGCCCCCGCCCCGAAGCTCCCGGATCCGCCGGCGCCGGTTCGTGAAGCCGTCGAGAGCCTCCCGCTGCCGCCCGTCCAGGTGCCTCAGGTGCAGCTGCCGGCGCCGCCGCCCGGTACGCCCGGCGCCGGGTTGGTGGACGGCGTGAACCGCACGCTGAACGGTGTGACAGGCACCGTCCAGGGCGCGCTCCCCTGACCCGGCGCGCGCGCGGGTAACCTGCCCGCCGATGGCCGCGAAGCGCAGCCGGGCGGCAAGGGAGGGCGACGAGTTCCTCGAGTCCCTCATGGACACGAGCCTGTACTCGATGGGCGCCTACTTCAGCGATCAGCACCCAGACCTCGTCGACGAGGTGATCGCCCAGAGCGAGGCGATCGAGGAGGCGGGCCTGCGCGGCTACGCCGAGGAGCACGACATGACGATCGAGGCGTGCTTCGAGACGCTGCTCACCGGCCTGGCCGTTCGCTACTACAAAGCGGTCGCAGCCTGAGATGCGGCGCACGGCCGAGGTGGCCGTGGTGGGAGCCGGGATCACCGGGCTCGCGACCGCATACGAGCTCGTCCGGCGCGGCGTCGACGTGCGCGTCTTCGAGGCGGCTCATCCAGGCGCAGGCCAGTCGGCCGGGCGCACGCGCATCTTCCGCCATGCCCACCGGCGAGTCGAGCTCGTCGAGCGGGCCGTCGAGTCGCGCGCCTTGTGGGAGCGCTGGGAGGAGGAGCTCGGCTCGCAGCTCCTGGGCCGCGAGGGGATGCTGCTTACCGGCCCGACCGCACCGGAGGTCGCCGGCCTGCTGGAAGAGGCAGGCACACCAGGGCGCCTGCTTGACGAACGCGGGCAGGCGGAGGCGCTGCCGATCCTGGCGCCGCCGGGCGGCCCCGCGCTCCTCGACGAGCTGGCCGGCTCGACCGACGTCTCCGCGACGATCCAGCTGCTCGCGAACGCGCTCGGGACGCGGTTGGTGCTTGCCGAGGTCCTCGCCGTCGATCCGGGCGAGCCGGCGGTCGTCGAGACCTCCGAGGGGATCTGGGAGGCAGGCCGGGCGGTGCTCTGCGCGGGTGCCGGCATCGGCACACTCGCGCCCGAGCTCGGCATTCCGGTGGCACTCTCCTGTCACGCGCGCGTGACCTTCCGCGCGCGGGACACCGGGCTTGCCGGGCGGCTCGCCGCGCTTCAGGAGCAGAGCGGTGTCTACGGCGAGACCGTCTACGCGGCGGCGTTCCCGCGCGAGCCCTTGTACGCGGTCGGGCTCGCGGGCGAGGGGGCCGAGGTCCCGCTCGGCAGCTCGACGCGCCCGCTCGTCGACCGGATCGTCGCCTACGTGCGCGCGGCGCTGCCCGGCCTCGACCCGGAGCCGGTCGGGGTCAGGCTGTGTGTGCCGACGGAGCTGCCCGACAGCCCCGACCGCTTCGAGGTGTGGCGCCACGGCTCGGTGCTCGCCCTCGCCGGCGACAACTTGTTCAAGTTCGCTCCCTGGCTCGGCCGCATGCTCGCGGCGGCCGCCTGCGGGGAGCGCGAGCCGGAGGGGCTGGTGCCGGCTCGGTGAACATGGACACCCCGGACATCCACTACGCGCGCAGCGGCGACGTGAGCATCGGCTACCAGGTCGTGGGGAGCGGCCCCGTCGACCTGCTCTTCGTTCCCTTCCTGATCAACCTGATCTGGGCCTGGGAGCAACCGATCTTCGTCGACTTCGTCGACCGCATGAAGTCGTTCTCACGCCTCATCCTGTTCGACAAGCGCGGCACCGGGCTCTCCGACCGGCCGCGCGACCTGCCGACGCTCGAAACGCGCATGGACGACATCCGTGCCGTGATGGACGACGTCGGCTCCGAGCGCGCCGCCCTGCTCGGCGCGGGCTCCCCCGGCGGCCAGCTGTCGGCGCTCTTCGCTGCGACCTATCCCGAGCGCGTGGTTGCGCTCATCCTGCAGAACACCTGGCCGCGCGTCGTCGAGGCGCCCGACTTCCCGGCTGGCGCCCCCGTCGAGGAGTGGCATCGGCGGGTGCGCGAGACGCGGCTGCGCTGGGGCGACCGCGAGTACCAGCGCAACGAGCTGCGCAAGTACTTCCCGACCCGGGCGGACGACCCGGAGTTCGAGCAGTGGCACGTGATGCACGAGCGGCTTGCCGCGAGCCCGGGGTCCGCGGCCTGGTTCATGCGGACGCTCATGGAGACGGACATCAGGGAGGTCCTGCCGACCATCTCGGTGCCGACCATGATGATGTTCAACGCGAGGTGGCGCGAGGGCTGCACCTACATGGCGGAGCGGATCCCGAACGCGAAGCTTCTCGAGCTCACCGGCCCCGATGTCAGCATCTACGGCGATGCTCAGGTCCCCGTCGCGGTGGAGCGCTTTCTCGCGGAGGGTCACGTCGATCTCGCGCCCGAGCGCGTCCTCACCACGGTGCTGTTCACGGACATCGTCGAGTCGACGTCGCGTGCCGCTGAGCTGGGCGATGCCCGCTGGCGTGAGCTGCTCGAGGCACACCACGCGACCGTACGGGCGCAGCTCGCCCGCTACGGCGGCAACCTCGTCCGCACCACGGGTGACGGCGTCTGCGCGACGTTCGACGGCCCGGCGCGGGCGATCACCTGCGCGCACGGGATGCGCAGGGCGGTCCGCGACCTCGGCCTAGACCTCCGCGCCGGCATCCACACCGGCGAGGTCGAGCTCGTGCGCGGTCGCGTCGAGGGCATCGCGGTCCACATCGGGGCCCGCATCGCGGCAGAGGCGCGGCCCCGCGAGGTCCTCGTCTCGAGCATCGTTCGCGACCTGGCGGGCGGCTCCGGAATCGAGTTCGAGGAGCGTGGCGTGCACGAGCTCAAGGGCGTGCCCGGCGACTGGACGCTGTTTGCGGCTCGACTCTCGGAGCGCGCCCGATTAGGGTAAGGCCCCCATGGCGCTGTTCACCCAGGACACGAAGGTCAAGTCGCTGCGTCAAGCACCCCTCTTCGAGGGCCTGTCCAAGAAGGAGCTCACGGAGCTGGCGCGCAGAAGCGAGGACATGGAGCTCGATTCCGGCACCGTTCTCTGTCGCGAGGGCGATATCGGTCAGGAGTTCTTCGTGATCGTCGAAGGTGAGGTCGACGTGAAGCGCAAGGGCAGGCGCCTCGGCACGCGCGGAGCGGGCGACTTCATCGGCGAGATCGCGCTGCTCGAGGACATCAAGCGCACCGCCACCGTCACGGCGAAGACGCCGGTGCGCGTCTTCGTGCTCACCCGCCCCACCTTCCAGCACCTGGTGAACGAGCACCCTGCCGTCGAGAACAAGGTCATGCGGACGCTGGCGCGCCGCCTGGCGGCGATGTCGACCGACCCTGCTGTCTCCTAGCCGGCCAGGCGCTCCCGCAGAGCGCCGACATCGGCGCTCGTGAGGCCGCCCTGGCGCAGCGTCGCCTCGAGGTCGACCGACGCAAGCGTCGAGGCGATCAGCTCCCCGGCCGAGGTCCCGCGGGCCGTGAGGAACTCGTCTAGCTCCGGACCCTGATCCGGCTCGTCAAGCGACTCGTAGCGAGACCGGAGCCGCGCAGCGCTCAGCGTGTAGTCCGCGGCGATCTGCTCAGGCGCGACCCCGCAGAGCGCGAGCAGCAGCATCGAGACCTGGCCGGTGCGGTCACGGCCGCTCACGCAGTGGATCAGCACGCCACCCGGCTCCGCCCGCGCGACGGCCGCCAGGACGCGCGCGCTTCGCTCGGGAAAGCGCGCCAGATGAGCGGCGTAGTAGAGCGGCGTCGCGAACTGCGGGCCGTGCATCCACTCGTCCCAGAAGCCGCTGTCGTCGATGGCGTCCAGCGGCAGGTGGAGCGTGGCGATCCCGGCCGGCCGAGCTGAAGCGTCGAGTGCGCGCTCGTCATCGTTGCGGAGATCGACGATGGTCCGCACACCGTGCGCCTCCAGGGCAGACCAGCCGGCGGCGCTCAGCCCGTCGATGCAGTCGGCCCGCACGACGGCGCCCCGGCGCGTCTCGCCGCCGGCGGCGATCGGGATGCCGCCCAGGTCGCGCACGTTGAAGCAGCCCTCCCAGTGGAGGTGCCGGCCGGCAGGGTTTTCGCCCGGGCGGGCGAACGAGCGAGACGTGCTGTTCATGGTCGTCGAGCACTTTAGGCCCGGCGCAGCGACCGACATCTATGCGCGCGTGCGCGAGGGCGGCCGCTCGCTCCCCAAGGGCCTGCGCTATGTCGACAGCTGGGTGCGCGCAGACCTGGGCGGCTGCTTCCAGCTGATGGAGTGCGAAGACGCCGCGCTACTGCAGGAGTGGGTCTCAGAGTGGAACGACCTGGGCGACTTCGACATCGTCCCGGTCACGTCGTCGCGCGCGACGCAGGACCTGATGGCGCGGCGCGCGTAGGTTCGTCGACCCAAAGCATCAACCTCGGCGGCGGTGGCGCGTTGCTAGGGGTAGTGCGAGCGACGACCATCCGATTCACACCCGAGCTCTGGGCAGAGCTCGAGCGCGAGGCGACACGCGAAGGCGTGAGCGTCGCGCAGTTTGTGCGCGACGCGGTCCTTTTCCGGCTCGCCTACTCGGCCGGCGCGCGCGACAAGGCTGTCGAAACGTTGTCCAGGCGACGCGCTAGCACGTGGGATAGCGGCGGCCGGTGGCGTAAGCGGTGGCGCCGCCGGGCATTCGGCGGTAGAGATGAGATACGCCGTGTTCACGAATCGGAGAGACAGCGATGAGCGCCTGGTCGCGCTCGCACGCGCGGACGACGAGCAAGCATTCGAGCGCCTGTACGCGCGTTACCGCCCGCACCTGCTCGCCTTCTGCCGCCATCTGACGGGGCAGCGGGAGGACGCCGAGGACGCGGTCCAGTACACGTTCTACGTCACGTATCGCGAGATCGTGGAGACAACTCGGCCGCTCGATCTGCGGCCGTGGCTGTTCACGGTCGCCCGCAACCGCTGTAGCTCGCTCCTGCGCCGGCGCCGCGCTCATCCGACCCTTCGTGCGCTGGACGGTCGGGAGGCTGCCACGGAGCCACCGCCGGACGAGCTCGAGCGGCGCGAGGAGCTGCGCGACTTGATCCGCGACCTGCAGGCGCTTCCCGAGCAGCAGCGTGAGGCGCTGCTCCTGTCCGAGATAGCCGATCTCCGGCATGTCGAGATAGCTCGCATCATCGGCGTCTCGCCGGCCAAGGTGAAGGCCCTCGTGTTTCAGGCACGCAGCTCGCTGACGTCCACCCGCGAGGCCCGCGATGCCGACTGCGAGGACATCAGACGGGAGCTCGCAACCCACTCGGGCGCGGCGTTGCGCCGCCGCCGCCTCCGCCGGCATGTCCGCTGGTGCGCCGGCTGCCGCGCATTCGAACACGCACTCGGCGAGCAGCGCAAGGGGATCGCAGCGCTCGTCCCCCTGGCCGGCGGCTCCGCCCAGGCGCAGCTCGGATCCGGGCTCACGTCGCTGGGGGCGGCGGGCAGCAGCGGAGGTGCGTCGACGCTCGCCGGGGGGATGACGGGAGCGCTCATGGCCGCCGGCGCAGACGGCGCCCTGAAGGCGGCCATCGCGCTCGTCGCCGTGGCGGGGTCCGGGATCGCGGTGGCCGGCGTCACGCAGAACTCGTCAGACCGGCCCGCAGGCCGGCTGCCCTCGGCGGACGTGGCTCGGCTCAGCCCATCCGAGGCGGGCTCGGCTCCGGTCCGCCCGGTGAAGGCGGGGCTCGGTCCGCGGAGCCGCGCGCCGACAGGCCCGGCCGCGCCGCCGGGCCGGGCGGACCGGCCAGCCGGTGGCGCCGAGCGCGCGGATCGGACAGGGCGGCGCCGCGACGTCGTCCCGGCGGCCGGCGAGGGTCCCGCGACAGGCAGCGCATCGGTGCCGGCGGACACCGACGGCAACGAGTCGTCACGCGGTGCGGTGACCAAGGACGAGGCCGTCGAGTCGCCCGGGCAGGCGCGCAAGGAGGAGGGCGGGCCGCCACCCGGACAGACGCCCAAGGAGAACCGTGGCGCCCCGCCGGGCCAAGCGCGCAAGCAGGAGGGCGGGTTGCCACCCGGACAGGCGCGCAAGGAGAACGGCGCCGCGCCGCCGGGCCAGGCGCGCAAGGAGGAGGGCGCCGCGCCGCCGGGCCAGGTGGGCAAGCAGGAGAGCGCCCCGCCGCCTGGGCAGGTGCGCAAGGAGGAGGGCGCGCCGCCGCCCGGTCAGGTCCAGAAGCCCGAGCCGGTCGCCAAGTTCGAATCAGCGCCGAAGGGCAACGGCTCCCCCGATCCGCCGAGTGGCAAGGGCCCCGAAGGGAAACAGCCCTTCGGCTAGGCGGACGGCCCGCCCTCGACCCGCACGACGGACTCCAACAACAGATGGTTCGGCACGCGTATGGTGCCGCCGTCAGCGCGCAGCACCGTCGCGTCCGGATCGATGCTGACGATCTGACCGCGGAGGTCGCCGACCTCGATCGTCTGGCCGACGTCGAACGCGTTGCGCACGAACCGCCCGGCGTTGAGCGCGCGAGCCACCTCGCGTCCCCCGAGCCCGAAGGCAAGAGCGAAGGTGGCCGCAACCGCCCCCAACACGATTGCGATGACGAGCACCAGCACTCCGGCCGACACGCCGACCTGGGCCGCGGCCATGATCGCGAACAAGGCGAGCGTCGCGATCGAGGCGAGCTGCCCCAGGGGAACCGGGAAGTCCATCTGGTAGGTGAAGCGGTCGACTCGCTCACGCACGAGTCCCGCCAGCACCACCCCGGCGAGGAGCAGCGCCAGGGCCGCAAGGACGTTTGGCAGGAACAGCACTGCCTCGTTCAGGGACTGGCCGAGGGGGGCGAGCCCGAGCGTCGCCACCGCCGCGAAGATGACCATCACGCTGATCAGGAGGCGAACCGCGGCGCCCGTCATCGTCGCCAGCGAGGCGCGCAGCCCTACGCGGTCCAGCGTATCTCGGACACCCCAGCGCTCGGAGAGCTCGTCCACCCGCGCCGCGATCAGCGCCCGGCGCACCGCGCGTCCGGCGAGCGCCGCCACCAGCAGGCCGATGATGAGTAGAGCGAGCGCCCCCGCGAGCTCGGGCAGGAACTCGCCAAGCGTGTCGCCAGCCCGTTCGAGCACTGTCGCGGGCCGGCTCACGGGCGTTCCGCTGACCCGAGAAATGTCACGGCAGCGGCCGCCAGGGCCGCTCCCATGCCACCGGTCGCCACCAGGTAGGGCCGGGCAAGCGCCTGCCAGCGAGCCGCGCGCAGGATCGTGGTGGCCACGTTGGCGTCCGCTTGCGGCGGGCGGCTGCGGAGCGCCTCGAGGTAGTCGAGCAGGCGCTGCTCCGCCGCGGTCAGCTCGTCTGTGTTGCCAGCGTCGCTCATTCGGGGAGCCCCCAGTCGTACGTGTTGGCCCGCAGGAGGTCGATCAACTCGCCCCGGGCGCGGTGAAGGCGCCCCTTCACGCTACCGAGCGGCATTTCTGTCACCTGCGAGATCTCCTCGTAGCTCAGACCCTCGATGTCGCGCAGGACCAGGACCGCGCGGTGTGTGGGGCTGAGGTTACGAACCTTGCCTTCCAGGCGTTCGCGGCGCTCGCGCTCCTCGAGCCGGTCGGCTGGGGAGCGCTGCTCGCCGTTCCCCGCGTCCTCGACGAGAGTGGCGACCGCATCCGTCGGCTCCGGCCGCCGCCGAGCCTGATGATTGAGTGCCGCGTTCTGAGTGATACGCAGCAGCCATGCGCGAAATGGTGCATCCCCGCGGAAGCTCGGCAGGCGGTGAAACGCCCGGAGAAAAGCGTCCTGACTGATGTCCTCGGCCTCCGCCGGCCCCACCATCCGCGCGCCGACGCGGTAGACGACCGCGCGGTGGCGCTCGACGAGCTGCTCGAAGGCGGCGAGATCGCCGGTTCGCGCCCGCTCGACCAGCTCGCGGTCGGGATCCATGTTGCAGGTCTACCCACCTTGTAACCGCCGAAGCAGCCGACTTGTCTGAAGCAGTGACTGGCCGGCAGATCACGAGGCGGGAGGCAATACCATGATGACGGCTGCTGTTGAAATATCCGAGAGCATCCAGCAGGGAATCGACGATCTGATCGGCTTCCTGCCGAGGCTGATCGGCTTCCTTCTGATCCTTCTGGTCGGCTACCTGGTGGCCAAGGCACTGGGGAAGCTCGTGGCGCTGGCCCTCGAGAAGGTCGGCACCGATCGGGCGCTGGAGTCCGGCGCCAGCGGCACCTATGTGCAGCGGGTGATGCCCGACGTGTCGCCGTCCGACCTGATCGGCCGGGTCGTGTTCTGGTTCGTGTTCTTGGGGGCGCTGTCGATCGCCATCGCATCGCTCGGCGTGAACGCACTCAACAACTTCCTCGCCGACGTGTTCAGCTATCTGCCGAACGTCGTCGCGGCCATCCTGATCTTCGTGATCGCGAGCGCCCTCGCGGCGTGGCTCGGCAGCTCCGCCTCCAGGCTGCTGGGCGACTCGCCCACCGGGCGGCTGGCTGCGACCGTGCTCCCGGTGCTGGTTATGGCGATCGCCGTCTTCATGATCCTCAACCAGCTGCGCATCGCCACCGACATCGTGACGATCACCTACGCGGCGCTGCTCGGATCAGTGGCCCTCGGGATGGCGCTGGCCTTCGGGCTCGGCGGGCGAGACGTCGCGGGGCGCATGCTCGAGGACACCTACCGCCGCAGCCGCTCGAACGGCCGGGCGCCGGCTCCGGCACAGAGCGACGTCAGAACCGACGTCTAATCGACCGCAAACCTCTTTTGGGCGAAGTGTTGCGCCGATATCGCAACCGCAATCGGCCTGCGTTTATGCGCAAACGAAAGGGGTACCCAATCGAGACAAGGAGGTACCAGATGCTTTGGCTGATCCTCGGCGTGATCTTGCTTGTGATCGCGATAGCCGGAGGAGCGATCGTGCATCCGATCATTTTCGTGCTTGCGTTGCTCGCGCTGGTGATGTTCGGTATGAAGGTACGTCACGCTTGATGGCCGGGCGAAGCCGTAGGACAAAGGGACGCTTGGCCGAGTCGATCGGTGCCCTGGTCGACAACAAGAGGTTCAAGGACAAGGGACGGTTTGAGCGCGTTCGCGGTACCGCCAAGAAGAGGGCATCGAAGGCCGCGAGGAGGGTCAAGCGGGCCATCAACTGACAGGTGATTCCGCAAGGTGAGGTCGCGGTTATTAAGTGAAAGTCGCGACATGAGGAAGCAACGAAGGGACTGACGAGGATGGCCAAGGATTTCTCCGACACGTTGCGGGACACCGTCAGCCAGGTGGTTCGCGACGCAACTCAGAGCGGCGGGCGAGGCAAATCGCCCGGCCCGCTCTCGGGAGGCCGCGGGTTGGCCGCGGGTGCCGGTCTGGCCGCCGTCGCACCGCTCGCAGCCAAGGGAGTCAGCAAGCTCGCCAAGGGTCGCCTCGCCGGGGCCGCCGCGAAGAACGCGGTCAAGAAGCCCGGCGCTGCCGCGAAGGACGCGGTCAAGAAGCCCGGCGGCGCCGTGAGCAACGTGACGTCGAAGCTCGGCGACAGCATCGGCAAGGGCGTCGGCGACAAGGTCAAGGACAAGATCGATGAATCCGGTGGCGCCGGCGGCATTGCCAAGGAAGCGGCCAGCGGCCTGCTTCCGGGCTTTGGCGGCGGTGGCAGCGACGGAGGTGGAGGCGGAATGGAAGGCGTCGGAAAGGGCCGGCGGATGCCGGTTCAGCAGGCCATAGACGTGGCGGTGCCGATTGAGACCGCATACAACCAGTGGACGCAGTTCGAGGATTGGACTGAGTTCATGCACAGGATCGTGCGCGTCTCACAGGACGAGCCAACCAAGGTGAACTTCCAGGCCAAGATCTGGACGAGGACGCGCGACTTCGAGGCCGAGATCATCACGCAACGGCCCGACGAGCGCATCAAGTGGCAGGTCGCCCAGGGCATCACCCACACGGGCGTCGTGACCTTCCACGAGCTGGCCCCGCGCCTGACTCGCATCGAGATCAACATGGACGTGGAGCCGGGCGGGATGATCGAGAAGGCCGCCCGTGGAATGCGCCACGTCAAGCGCGCCGTGCGTGCGGACCTGCACAGGTTCAAGGCGTTCATCGAGATGCAGGAGATGGAGACGGGCGCCTGGCGCGGCGTGATCGAGGACGGCGAGCTCGTCGAGGACCACGATCCGAGCTACGACGAGGAGCGCGAGTACAGCGACGTCGAGGACGCGCTCACCGATGAGGAGCGTGAGGAGCGGGCCGAGGAGGAGCCGGAGGAGGACGAGGCTGAGGCTGACGAGCAGGAGGACGAGCAGGAGGACGAGGAGCAGCAGGCCGCTCGTGCCAAGCGCTTTGAGCGCCAGGCACGCGCGTCGTCGTCCGGTCGCCGCCGGAGCTCGAAGTCAGGCAGCAGCGGCAACGGCAGCTCCTCGAGCAGCCGCTCGTCGGGCAGCCGTCGCTCGTCCGGAAACAGTTCGTCGGGCCGGCGCAAGGCGGCCGCCAAGAAGAGCTGACCGAGGACCTCGATGGCAGTCCCGGGCTTCATGAAGAACGCCGCACTCGACCGCATGAAGGGCAAGCGCCCTTCCGCGGTCCGGGCGCTGGCCACGGCCGCCGTGGCGGGTGGCGTCACGGCCGTTCTGACCTACAAGGCGCTGCGCACATGAACCGACCGTCGAGAAGGGGGATCCCGGATGGCCGTTGACCTCCAGCGAGTGGCACTTGCGGCGCTGCGCGCCGCCATCGAGGACGGCGACCAGCCCCGCAAGAAGCGTGGGCTCACCGCCGGCAAGGCGCTGGCTATAGGCGCGGTCGTGGTGACCGCCGGCCGGGCGGCCGCCGGACCCGGAGGCCGCTTCCTGCGGGAGAAGCTCGAGGAACGTTTCTCCGCGGACGACAGCTACGACGACGAGGACGACGAGGACTACGAGGACTACGAGGAAGGCGACCAGCCTGAGGGCGAGGAGTACGACGAGCCCGCCGACGAGGAGTACGACCAGCCCGAGGACGAGGACTACGACGAGCCTGAGGCCGAGGAGGACGACGAGCCTGAAGCCGAGGAGGACGACCAGCCTGAAGCCGAGGAGGACGACCAGCCGGAGGACGAGGACTACGACGAGCCCGAGGACGAAGGCTACGACGACTCCGATGAAGAGGAACCCGAGCCTCCGCAGGGCGGCGGCGGCGAGGAGCCGGAGGATGAGGAGCCGGAGGACTCGGAGCAGGATGTCGAGTCCGCTGACGAGGACGCGGAACCGGAAGAGGTCGAGGAGGAGCAGGAGGAGGTCGAGCGGCCCGCAGCCGAGGAGGAATCCGCCGAGGATGACGAGGCATGGTCGCCGCCAAGGCCGCGGCCGCCGATTTTCGACTCGCCGCCTCGCAGAAAGTCCCCGGTTCGGCCCGGCACGCGACCTCCGCGCCATTCGCCCGGCCAGGGCAGGTCAGGGGCGGCTGCTCAGAAGAGGAGGTAGGAGTTCGACATGGCGACGACCGAGCGCGGAGCGGACAGGGACGGCGCTGACGACAGCGCCCAGAAGCGCGAGGAGAGCGAGCGCTACAGGCAGGCGGCTGAAGACGCGCTTCAGCAGCTCGACTGGTGCATCGGCTACCTGCATGGCATTCGCAAGGTCGAGGTCTCGCGTGCGCTCGCAAAGAACCGCGGCTTCATCCGCAGCAGGCTGCTCCAGCGCGATGAGCAACCGCTGCCTGCAGAACAAACCGACGAGACCTAACGACTCAGGGGAGGCAGTACCGAAATGGCAGTGGCTAGCGGAGGCTCAGGATATCTGCAGAGACCCGGCGGGGGGACCCTGGCGGATGTCATCGACATCATCCTCGACAAGGGGTTGGTGATCGATGCATACGTGCGGGTCTCGCTGATCGGTATCGAGATCCTCACGATCGACGCCCGCATCGTCATCGCGAGCGTCGACACCTACCTTCGCTTCGCCGAGGCGGTCAACCGCCTCGATCTCCAGGCCTCAGACGACTCTCAGGGTCTGCCGGAGCTGATGGAGAGCGTCACCAGCGGCGGGGCCAAGTCGAAGACTCAGGGCGCCATCGAGGGCGTGAAGGAGAAGCTCGGCGGCGGCGATGACGACGAGAAGGAGAAGTCGCGCCCGCGGCGTCGTAGCTCGCGCTCGCGCGGGAAGGACGACGACGAGTGAACGACCTCGACCAGGTCGTGTACGTCTACGGGGTCGTCCGGGCCTCCGAGAAGCCGGCTGTCGGCCTCGCGGGAGTCGGGCGCGAAGGCAACCCGGTTCGGCACGTGGCGTCGTCGAAGGTCGCCGCGATCGTGAGCGACGTCGGGCGCGCGCCGCTTGGGCGGGGGCAGGACATCCGGGCGCATTGGCGAGTACTGGACGACGCGGTCTCGCGTGCGACGGTGCTGCCCCTGCGCTTCGGCACCGTGATGGAGAGCGACGTTGCCGTCCGGGATGATTTCCTCGCTCCCAACGAGGCGCGCCTGTCGGCGCGGCTCACCGGGCTCGACGGCAAGGTGCAGATGAACGTCAAGGGCTCCTATCGCGAGGAGGCCCTGATGCGCGACGTGGTCCACCACGCCCCGACCGTGCGCCGGTTGCGCGAGCGCATCCAGAACCTGCCCAAGGCAGCCGCCTACTACGACATGATCCGGCTCGGCGAGCTCGTCGCAGCCGAGATCGAGCACCGCACCGAGCACGACACCGGGCTGGTGCTCGCTCGTCTGTACGACTTGGCCGTGGCCTCGCATATGGAAGGCCGCACGGCGAAGGAGGCCGGCGTGGACGTGGCTTTCCTCGTCGAGCGCGGCCGTCTCGATGAGTTCACCACCGCTGTGCAGCGCCTTCAGGACGAGTTCGGCGAAGGGATGCGCCTGCGCTGTGTCGGGCCGCTGCCGCCGTACAGCTTCGCCGACGACAACGTGAGTGAGGTCGCGTGGGCCTGATCACCGGCCTTCTGACGCTGCCCCTGGCGCCGGTGCGCGGTACGGCGTGGATCGCCGAGCAGATCCGCGACCAGGCTCTGGATGAGCTCTATGGCGAGGAAGCGATCCAGGCGCAGCTGCATCAGCTCGAGGAGCTCCACGCGGCAGGGGAGATCGACGACGAGGAACTCGTGAGGGCGGAGGACGAGCTGCTCGAGCGGCTCGCCGCCGCGCGCGGATTCGGGGGTGAGGAAGGTTATGGCTGAGTCGAATGACGAGGCCCAGAACGGCAAGGCAGAGAAGGGCGCCGGGGAGGACGGCAGCGGGAGCGCAGCTCTCACCGCCCAGGAGCTCACTGAGGCGGCCCTGAGCGCGATCGCCGATTTGACCAGATTCGAGCCCGAGGCGGTCACCGGGCTCGAGTGGGACGGGCAGGCTTGGCACGCGAGCGTCGACGTGCTCGAGCTCGAGCGCATTCCCAACACGACCGACGTGCTCGCCACTTATGACGTTCAGCTGGACGACGAGGGCACGCTGCTCGGCTACAAGCGCAAGCGGCGCTTCATCCGAGGGCAGGCCGAGATCGGGGAGTGACGGTGGCGCAGGAGGAGTTTCTCCGGCCCCGCAGCGGCGGGCTGCCCGGTCGTCCAACGGACTCGACCAACCTCGCGGACATCCTCGAGCGGGTGCTCGACAAGGGCATCGTGATCGCCGGAGACATCCAGATCAACCTGCTCGACATCGAGCTGCTCACGGTCAAGCTGCGGCTGTTGATCGCGTCTGTGGACCGCGCGCGCGAGATGGGGATCAACTGGTGGGAGTCCGATCCGACCCTGCAGTCGCCGCAGGACCGCGACGCGCTCGAGTCAGGCGGCGACACTGAGCTGTTGCAACGCGAGAACCGGGAGCTGCGCGAGCGGATAGAGCGACTCGAGCAGCGCCTGGGCGCAGGGACGCCGGAGGAAGGCAGCAGTGAGCGATGAGCTCGAACGCTGGGCCCGGAGACGGCTACCGGAGGTAGTCGGGCGGGCGGAGGAGCAGGCGGTCGCCCAGCTGGCGGACGCGCTCGTGCGCGCGGCTACAGAGCCCCCGCAGGCGAGATCCGCTCCGGAGCCCCCGCAGGCGAGTTCGGCTCCGGAGCCCCCGCGGGCGAGTTCCGCTCCGGCCCCGGAGACAGCGCGGCCACATCCGGACCCGGAGGCGCAACCGACCACCGGCCTGTGGGCCTACTGCGTGGCCCGCTCCGAGGCCGGGCTCCCCACCGAAGCGGCGTCCGTGGATCCCGCGGGCGGTCTCGAGCTGGTCGTGCACGCAGGGCTGTCTGCGCTGGTGAGTCCGGTGCCCATGTCGGAGTTCGGCACGGATGCGCTCACGCGCAACCTCAACGACCTCGAGTGGCTCGAGCAGGTGGCGAGAAGGCACGAGGCGGTGCTCGACGATGCCCTCGGAGCGGCGACGATCGTGCCGCTGCGGCTCTGCACGATCTACCGGGACGCCGACGGCGTGCGCCGTATGCTCGAGGAAGAGCGCCCGCAGCTCGAGAGCGCACTCGACCGGCTTGAGGGTCGCGAGGAGTGGGGCGTGAAGCTGCTCGCCGACCCCAGCGCCCTGTTTGCCGCCGCCCGCGGTCGCAGCGCTGAGGCGGATGAGCTCGAGCGCTCCCTGGAGGGCTCGACGGAGGGCGGGGCCTACATGGTCCGGCGGCGGCTCGAGCGTCAGCTGAGTGAGGAGGCGCACGTGCTGGGAGCAGAGCTCGCTGAGGACGTCCACGCGCGGCTGCAGGACTGGTCCGACGCCGCCGTCCTCAACGCGCCGCAGAACCGCGGTTTGTCGGGCCACGAGGGCGAGATGCTGCTCAACGGGGCGTATCTCGTCGCGGGCGCAAAGGTCGGGCGGCTGCGCGAGCTCGTTGAGCAGCTCGCCGAACGCCACCGTGATCTCGGCGTCCGCATCGAGCTCACGGGGCCATGGCCGCCGTACAACTTCGTCTCCGGACGCTCGCAGGCCGAGCCCGCGACCGCATGAGCGCCACGATCGCGGATCGCGAGACCGCGCTGGTCGACCTCGTCGACCGCCTGCTCGGTGGCGGTGTCGTGATCGCCGGCGACATCACCCTCTCGGTAGCCGACGTGGATCTCGTGTACGTGAACCTGCGGGCACTCATCTCGTCGGTTGCCACCGCGCAGGAGAAGCGGCTTCTTCCGCGGATGGGCAGCGCGCTGTGATCCAGCTGGTCGCGATCACCGACGACCGCTCGGCCCCCGCCCCGCCGCTAAGCGCCGTGCCCTGTGGCGAGCTCACGGCGATCTGCGCGCCGGCCAGCGAGGAGAGGCCCGGCGCCGAGTCCCTCTGGCGTCACGAGGAGCTCGTCGAGTCCTTGATGGAGACGCGTGACCTCCTGCCCGTGCGGTTCGGCACGCTGCTGAAGGACGAGGACGCCGTCGCGCACGCGGTGGGCGAACGGGGCGGGCAGCTCACCGGGCAGCTGGAGCGCGTGCGCGGAGCTGTCGAGCTTGCGCTGCGCATCGACGAGCGGAAGACCGCCTCGACGACCCGAACGAGCGCCACGAGCGGCACCGACTACATGCGCCTCCAGGCGCGACGCATTCGCAGCGGGCAGGCGATTCACGACGAGCTCTCCGTGCTGACGCGCGACACCGCCACGCTGCCGGGCCCCGAGCTCCTGAGGGCGGCCTACCTCGTGGACCGCAGCGTGGTCGACAAGTTCGTCGCTCGAGTGCGAGAGCTCCAGGCCGCGCACCCCGAGCTCGTCCTCGTCTGCACCGGTCCCTGGCCGCCCTACTCGTTCGCGGACGGGGAAGGCTCATGAGGGACAAGGTGCTTGCCGCCCCGAGGAACATTGACCCACTGGCGGCCAAGGTGCCCCGTCTCGACGATGCCCTGAGCCGTCGGATCAACGCGGATCCGGAGTCGGTGGAGCGTGGCCTCGTGCAGCTCGTCCTCACCATTGTCGAGCTGCTGCGCCAGCTCATGGAGCGCCAGGCGCTGCGCCGCATCGACGCCGGCGGCCTGACGGAAGAGCAGGTCGAGCGGCTCGGCACTACCTTCATGGAGCTGGACAAGCGCATGGAGGAACTGCGCGACGAGTTCGGACTCGACCTCGAAGACCTGAATCTCGATCTGGGGCCGCTGGGGCGGCTTCTGTAGGCATCAAAGACAACCCCGCCAGGCGGGGAGGAGGGTTATGGGCTCGCGCAACAGCACCCGCAACGACCCACAGCGGGAACTCGACCAAGAGACTGATCGCTACCGGGAGGCCGCGGCCTCCGCGTTGGGGCAGCTCGAATGGATCATCGGCTACTTCAACAAGATCGGGAAGCGTGAGATCGCCAGCGCGCTCGACCGCAACCGGAAGCGGATCATCGAGAGCAGCGGCGGACTCGGATAGGCCCGAGCCTCAGAAGAGGCGGCGCAGCAGTCGTCCGACGCCCTCTAAGACGCCGCGCAACAGTCCGAAGATTCCGGCCAGAAGTCCGCCGATCGCTTTGCCGAGGCCCCGAAGCACGCCCATAAATTGATCCTCCTCTGACCGTGCCGGTACCCGATGCCAGCGGTCCGTAGTCTGCTTGCGCGACGGCAGATCCGAGGCGAGTGCAAGGAGGCAGCAGCAGTGGCGGGGCTGGCGGCAGCGGTGCCCGCGCCGATGAACGCGCCACGCGAGAGGCCGGATGCATATGAGAGGCTGCGCACAGCTCCGAGCCGCGAAGGAGGCAGAGCATGCACGCAGTGGTCGTGCAGGTCACGGTCCACGACCCCGACCCCGATACGGTGAGGTTGCGGGACGAGATAGTGCCGCGCGTGTCCCAGGCGCCAGGCTTCGTCACCGGCTACTGGCTGAGGACCCGAGACGACAAGGGCCTGTCGGTGATCGTGTTCGAGTCCGAGGATGCCGCCCAGGGGGCGGTGGAGATGATCCAGGCGGCGGCACATACCGACGAGGTCACCCTGGACGGCGTCGACATCCGGGAGGTCGTGGCGCACGCCTGACCCGCATAGGGGCCTACACCTCTCGAGGTGCGCTCCAGGCGGTGATGGCCCAAGGCTGGACGCCAACCCGCGAGCGGGGTTGAATGAAAGTTTGAAACGCCGCCTGTTGTAGCGCTGTTATGGCGGGTTCACGGTGCCCCTTGGCACCTGTGCCTAATCGGGCTGGTTGCATCAACTCGGCGCCACGACGGGATCCTGCCCGGCCGTGTCCTTGCGGTGTCCGTGTTGCTCAGTCGTCGGCCTGCTCGTCGGCGCCGTTCGCCAGGCGGGCGGGACGTCGCCGTGGCAGGGCTCGTCGAGGGGCAGTAGCAGGCAAGCTGCTTGCCGGCTGAGGTCAGGTACCTGGGCGAGCAGGTCGGGCCGTGACGGCAGGTGCTCGTCCTCGTTGCGCCTCACGGCCTCGACCCGTTCAGCGGGTGTCATCCTCGACTTCGCATGGGGGTTGCCCCAACGCGCCGGCTTGGCAACGAGCACGGCGCCGTTCAGCGGGGTGACGTAGTTCGTGCGGCGGATGCGAAGCGGATGGGCTACGACCCCACCGCCTTCAGCGGCGTGACGATGTAGCCGAAGGCGCGGTCGATCTCCTCGAGCGCCCCAAAGTCGCCGTGGCCGTAGACCCTCAGCAGCTTGAGCGTCCCGGCGCTGGCCAGCCCAGCTGCTCGGCGATCACCCTCGGCGGCAACCCGTGATCGACATGCAGGTGATGCACCGGCACCTTTCAGGCTACCCGGGCGGCGGGACGTTCGAGGCCGCCCTCGCAAGAAGCGGCGGCGTCGTGCGGTCCATTCTTCACCCGGCGCCGACACCTGTGCCGTGCGAGGCTAGCTGCACTGGGGTCGCGCCTGCGAGGTCGAGGCTCGGTTCCTAGCCGATGCAGGCTCTCGCGAGAACTTGGGCGGCACGAGAGCGCCGCCCGGGGGCGATCACGGCGTTCGCGGTTGTGACTTGGCTTGGCGCCGCGCCTCGCGGCTGACCGTTCCCCAGATCGTCTTGGCCATCAGGGCCGCGCCCTCGGTGTTGAGGTGGATCGAGTCGTAGGTCAGGCCCGGTCGGTCCGACGCCTTGGCCCAGTCGGCCAGGACGAGGTCGTCTCGGCGCCGGTCGAGGCGACGCAGGCGCTCGTTGACGTAGGGGAAATACCACGAGTACTGGCCGAGCTCGTCGCGTGACTGCGGCGGAACCGTCCGCCGCGTCGGTTCGCGCAGGGTCACCCAGACCACTTGGCGGGCGCCCCGCCCGCGAAGAACTCGAAGCAGTCCGCGGGCTTCGCGGTCAAAGCGCCGCGCCCAGACCCGGTAGCGACGCCGGCCCCGCTCCCAGAGCGAGTTGTAACCGAGCCCGACAACCGCGAGCCGCGCGACCGGAGTGGCTCGCTCACGCAGCTCGTCCGCGGCAAACCTGATCATCAGCGCCGGCCGGCCGTAGACCCGCGCCCGCCAACACGGCCGCCGCGCACGCAGCGCCGAAACGCCGCCGAGCAGGACCGAGTCGACGAGCACCGTCGCTCGCCGCGGCAGCAACCAAGACGGCAACGAGGCGCGCTCGCCGGGACGAAACTGACAGCCCCTTCTCGGCTGGGTCTCCGATCCTGCCCCGCCGGCGACCGGAGCGATAAGCAACGCCGCACAAAGAAGCGCAGCGGTGCCCCAGCCACGCCAGGGTCGCGTCCCGTCGGGCGGTGTCGGACGCGGCCCGCCGCAACCTGTCAGCTCGCGGCTGACCCGTCTCTCGACCGACAACAGCTTGAGAACTACGCGGGGGACCACAACCCGGCAGCGATGCAGCCGACGGGGCTGGGCGGCTGGTGCGGATGTCGGCGCAACGACAGCGGCAAGCGCGTTTGGAACGATCAGACGCGGACACGGTCCACGTCCGAGCGTACAAAGGGCGCTCCAGTGAATCAGCGGTCGAAGGAGTACTAGATGTGGACGTGATCCTCGAGCCGTTGGCACTCCGACCGACCCACTGACCGGCGTAGTAGTTCCAGAAGCAGCCAAGAGTGCCGCACCCGAAGGGCTGGTACTCGCCGTACGGACTGCGCAGCACGTAGCCGGAGGGGGGCGACACACGTGAATACGTGTGCAGCTGCTTCGGCAGCCACCACCGGTTGTGCAGGTAAGCGCGGGCGGATCCGCGCCGACGAGCAGGATGTGTGGTTGCCGAGGGCGTGGACGGTCAGACGGTCGTTGTGCTCCAGGTGCCAGTCCACGCAGCGGTTGGTGGGGACGCCTAGGCTGGAGTGGCTATGCCGAGCAGCGTGACTGACCGCGGCCGGTCCTGCAATCGTCTTCTTCACTTCCTCGCCCTCGCGGTGGTTCCAATTGGTCCACTGGCGGCAACGCACCGGCATGGGTGCACCCCGTCATCAAGCGAGGTGGTCCTGCGCTCTAGCAGGGGGGCATAGGCGAACCCGGATCGTCCGAGCAGCCCTCGCCCGTGGCGTAGCCCGCGCTGTCGTGGCTGCTGTCGCCCCCCTCCGGGCGAAGCCGTCCTGCTGGGCGCTCAAGGGCGCTCTCTGGTCGCTACCTGAGGCGCGACCGGCGCTGGTGGCGGGCGGCGGTGCGGCGGCGAAAGTCCTCGGCGAGCACCCGCGCGCCGTGCCGCTCACCGGGGTCTGTCGGCCGCGCCTCCGGCCTTGCTCGACCTTCAGCGAGGCCGCGCGTCCGCCCGACCGCGAAGGCAGCCGCAGGGCGTTCCGGCCGCTGTTAGCCGGGCGTCGGCTCGCGCGGCCCGCGCCTCGGCGGCGGTCGGCGCGTTAGCTTTGCCGACCACGTAGCCGATCGCGGCTGTTATGGCGATGACAGCGATGGCTAGGGCGGCGATCTGCGCTCTGCGTCTAGTCGCCAACGCAATCCACCTGTCGCGGCATCAATTCCTCCTATGCACGCCAGCGATCGCTGCTCTTCGGGCAAAGACGTAACCGGGCTCGCTGTTAGGCAGCTTCGTCGGTGTATTCCAAGCCTGTCGACTGGGCCGGAGCTGCGGGCGCGGCCTGGGCTGCTGCTGCAGCTTCACGCGCCGCCGCCCGCTCCAGATCGCGGGTCTTCGTGCGGTACTGCGCCTTATAGGCGGCTCTGGTAGCTGGCGCGATACCCCTGCTTCTCGCCGGCCTTGAACTGATTACCGTAACCTTGCTGCGCCGCCGCTTCGCGAGCATCGCGAAGTTGGCCTCGTGGTGGCGAATTTCCGCAGCCTGCAGATCCGCGCCAGTAGATGAGCCGGCAAAAGGAACCGCCCACCGCGACGAGCCGCAGAGTACGAGCAGCCCAGCGAGCACCGGCGGGAGAAATTGGTGGTGCATCACAGACCGCCAAAGAGCCAGCGGACGCCCACGGCGGCAAGCACAGCAACGCCACCGAGTCGAGCAGCTTCTTCATGCCTAGTACACCCGGGCCTTGAAGCTGTACGAGGTGCTGCTCGTGTTCTCGTAGCAGCGGACGCCGTGGCGGCTGATCTTGTAGCAGTGCCACGTCACCCAGCCGTCGAAGAACGCACTCGGCATCCGCGGGTAGCCGTACTGGCGGCGGACCTTGGCCCGGAACTGGCCCAGCGCGTAGCGCACTGAAGCGCAGTTCATGCCGCTAGCACGAGCGCCCTGGTAGCCGATCGTGTAGCCGCTCCTGTTGTTGTCGAACTTGCTGACGCCGCAGTAGTGGGCGTCCGCCTGGGCCACACCCGGCCCAGCGAGCACCGCGCCTGCGACCAGCGCTCCTGCGATCAACTTCTTCACCATCGTTCTCCTTGCTCATGGGTTCGTTCGAGTCGGTCGCCTGGCGGCAACGCGCCCCCGAGGGACGCGCTCCCGTCAATCAGCCGGTTAGCGTAGGGCAGCGGGGTCTCGGATTATTGGAGCACCCATCGCCCGTGGCGTAACCCTCGCTGTCGTAACTGCCGTAGGCGAAGCCTACGGCTCGTAGCTGTCGTAGCTACCGTCGGTGTAGCCGTCGCCGTAGCCCTCGGCCTCGCCCTCCATCTCGCCCTCGGCGTGGCCGCTGCTGTAGCCCGCGGTGTTCCCGGCGCCGTAGCCGGAGCTATAACCGGCCTCGTTGCCGTTCTGGTAGCCGGTCTCTTCCCAACGCGGTAGCCACGCTCACGGGCCCGTTGCGGGCTTGCTTCAGGTCCTTCGCGTGCGCGTCCTCCTGGTCGCTGAGCAACCGGTCGGTATGGATCTCGGCGCGGCGCTCGGCGCCGTCCTCCACCGGCTGCGCCTTCATCTGGACCTGCTGGTCCGACATGCGCGAGCCTTGGCCGGTCGCGTATGCGCCGACCCCGGTCGCGGCCACTGCCAGCAGCGCCACCAGCCTCACCAGCCCCGTCATTGTCTTGCTCATGGCTCTCTCCGTCGCTTGGTTTTCCCAGCCGGTCCGCTGGCAGCGCGCCCCGGAGGGATGCGCTCCTCGTCGGTCAGCCGCCATCAGCGAATGTCCAGATTCCCCCAACGCCTACCGCCTCCTCAGCTCGTTGACGAAATGCTAACAAGCTCTTGACGGATCGCCAACAACATTTAGACTCGCCTTATGAACACGACGCCGAAGTACAGCCGCCTCGCTCCCGCGCGGCGGCGCGAACGAGATCCTCGACGCGGCCAACGCGCTGTTCGCCGAGCGCGGCTACGACGAGGTCTCGATCGAGGACATCGCGAACTCCGCCGGCGTCACCAGGGGGCTCGTGCACCACTACTTCGGCGGCCGCAAGGAGGTCTACATCGCGCTGCTCGAGCGGCTCGGCACCATGCGCGAGGAACAACTCCCGCCGCCCGTCGGCCGCAGCGCCCGCGCGCGCGTGGCCGACAGCGTGTCGCGCTGGCTCGACTGGACCGAGCAGAACCGCACGATCTGGCTGCCACGCTCGGCCGCGGCGAGGACATCGCCGACCCCGACGTCAGGGCCGTCGTGCTCGAGCTCGTGCGCCGCGCCGTCGCGCTCCTCGCCGCCCACCACGCCGACATCGCCGACGACTCGCCACGGCTGCGCTACGCGCTCGAGTGCTGGACCGGCCTCAACCGCGCCGCCACCCGCCGCTGGCTACAAGGCGAAGCCACCCGCGAACAGACCCACGAACTGATCGCCTCGACACTCGAACACGTCCTACGCACCTTCGGCGCACCACCCAAGCCAAACCGGCGCACATTCCCTCGCTGAGATCAGCCACCGTCGAGATCCATGCCTGGCAGCGGCGACTCCGCGCAGTGCGCGGTTCGCCGATGGAAGCAGCAGTCCGCTTCGCTCCGCCAACGCCCGACGCGCTCAGCCACTGTCGCTTCCCCTTGGCTGCGCAAGTCCGGGTCCGCCGTCGACGATCTGGGCGGGGTGGAGGCGCGGTACTTGGCGCGTTCATAAAGAACTCTATGTTCGTCGGCGGTCCGGCAAGAGACTTGTTAGCATTCCGTCGAACTACGGGCGTTCACAAAGCGCGGAGCAGATCGGGATGAAGGCATGACAGACAAGGAGCTGGACACGATCAAGGAGCTCGTCGCGCGGGCGCCGAGCACCGGCGCGGCTACAAGGTCACTCTCGACTTCACCGTCTACGCGCCCGACCGGATCGGCAGCCACCCGCGCGGCGCGGTGCTGATCTCGGGCAACCGCCACCGAGTCGAGGGCGAGTTCGGCAGCTGGGGCCGCTGGCTCACGCTCGAGGACAGATGGGCCTTCATCGAGCGCATGGGCACCTTCTGGGACGAGCTGGTCGCCAGCAAGGACATGCAGGCCGCTCGCGCCGGGAAGGCGAAGTCGGCCCCGAAGGCGAAGCGCGCCCCGCACGCACCAGTAATGCTCGCCTACCTCGATCCAGGCAGCGGCGGCATCGGCCGGCTGGAACGTCTTCATCGCGTCCTCATCGGCCACAAGGGCAGCCACTCGGTCGTGGTTTCAGTTGCAACGGGTGCAGCAAGACCCGGCGCGGCCAGCCGCACGCGACCGCGCCCGACGGCCCGGTGTGGGAGGAGCATACGTTGCAGTTCTGCTTCCTCTGCTCCGCCCATCAGGTGATCGGGAGGGGGTACTAGTGCCCGGCCCGTTCGAAGTCCTCATCGGCCTCATGGCAGTGGGCCTCTTGGTGATGGTGGCGGCGGTCGTACTCAGCGTCGTGTACCTCCTACGGGACCGAAAGTCATGAGCGCTCGCGAGGCGATGACCGCTATCGGCGTCCTCGCGGTAGCCGCCGCGCTGCCGCCGCGAAAGCGTCAAGCGGCTTAGTCTCGCCGCACTTTGTACAGCGCTTCTCCGCCACTAGAGCGAAGTGGTTCCATTGCGACCTTGGGCGAGGAGGCCGAGCGCAAGCTCGCTGAAGCCAGGCGCCGCTACGAGGCGTTGGTCCTCGCCACTGAAGAAGCGACAACGGCCTACCTTGAGGCGGGCGAGCAGGAGGCGGAGAAGGCGGCAGTGGTCGCCAAGGAGCAGCGCGAGCGCTCCGCCGCCGAGCTTCGCCGCGCCCACGAGCTCGTTGTCTCGGCCATCGACGCATACGAAGACCTCGCCACCGCCGCGAACGCCACGGCGAACCCGAACTTGAAGCGCCCACGACCGCCGCTGCGCTCGGCCGAGATCGGCAAGCCCGCGATCCGCAACGACAAGGGCCTCGCTTGGCTCGCCGCGCTCTCGGGGTGGATCGAAGAGCAGCGACTAGCCGCCGAGGTCGAGCCCGAGTCCGAGATTCACTTCGGCTGGAGCGGACTCGGCCGGGTTGGGGCGCCGCCGGGGACCTGCGCACGTCCTGAGCGGGCGCTCGGACGGACCCGCTACTCAAATCCGGTTGTGCAGTTCGTCGACGACGTACTGGTCCGCCTCGAAGATCGAGATCTCCACGATCCGGTCGCCACGCACCCGGTAGACGTTCGCGCGCCGGATCTCGAGTGCCGGGCCCTCGCCGTGGAAGCGCTCCCGCACCAGCAGCGCCACACGCTCGTCGCTCACGAGCATGTCCACCAGCTCGACCTCGATCTCGCCATCGCCGTAGTGGTCGCGGATTGACTGGATGTAGTCGACGGCGGAGGCCTTGCCTCGCCGATGGCCGGCGAAGGCGGAGCGACCGGGGATGTGGAAATCGATGTCCTCGGCGAAGTAGCCGAACGCCGTGTCCCAGTCGCCGCGCCTCGCGGCCGCGATGTAGTCGCTCATGAGCTCGCGGGCGGTCACGCGCGGAAGTCTCCCGCATCGGCGCCATTGTCAGTACCAGTGCGCAGGGCGAGGATCACGCCATGGCTCCGCCGCGCCCGCCAGCAATCGCTTTTTTCGCAGTTTTTTCGCGGCGAAGTCGAAGACTGCGCAGATGCCTCCCGCATTTGCGGCTACCTGAACCATGGTGGTGCCGACACTGCGGCGAGCAGTTCATCGAGCGATGGCGGCGGTGGCGGTGACGGTTCCGCCTCGCGGATCAGCGCCCGCACAAGTTCGGAGCGAGTGAGCCCACCACGCGCCGCCCGCAAGCGGTCGATAGCCGCGAGCTCGCGGCGGTCGACACGGATACGGAGCACATCATGTCGAGCCATCGCGCTCGGCGCAGCGTAACGCTCCGATGCCCGCGTCGATGCCCATGGCTCGCCATTCCCGCCGTCGCCAGCGCCAACGTCGCCGTCGACAATGGCGTCGGCTACGTCGGCAAGGGCGACGTGCAGTCCAAGCTCGGCTTCAACGACGCTGCCATGCAGTCGGCGGTCACGGACGGCACGGTCAAGTTCACCGCCAACGTGGAGAACATCGTGGCCTACAAGATGACCTGTCTCGGCAGCAGCGAGTTCGGTCACCGCGTCATCACTCAGCCCGTGAAGTACGAGGTCGTGGCCGTGGCCCGTACCAACAAGGCTGGCAAGTTCGTTGACGGTTGGGACCTGAACGCCAAGCTCGGCGCTCCGATCTCCGCCGGTCAGGCTTCGCTCAAGACCATCGACTGTCCGGACGGTGCCCCCATGTGGTCGAACGCTGGTGTCACCCAGTCCAGCAACGGCATCACCGGCGACCTGAAGGTCAACGACATCGCTCTGCCGAACACGCCGGTCGCAGTTCCGGTCGCGTAGGTACTAGGCAACACAGATGACAGGAATCGGCGGGTTGGCTTCGGCTGGCCCGCCTTTCAGTCTCGTCAAATCACGGATTCTGAGAAGGCCCGCCACAGTGCGGGCCTTTCTCGTTAGTAACCAGGCCCGATGACACCCCCGCCAGGCAACGCGGGTGGGTGCTCCTATGAGCAGACGCGATAGCGGCGGTCCGACCCGGCTATCGAGTTGGACGAAAAGCACCGGTCTTGACCCGGGCGTCGCCGGGGGTCGCCAGCCCGGCCGAGCTTGGCGATGCTCGCCGGATGACGACGACCTACATCATCATCTTCAGCCTCTCGACGCCGGCCACCGAACGCGAGACCCTCGCCGCCGAGCTCGTTGCCGACGGCCGCGCCCACCTCAGGGACGGGGAGCGGCTCGAGCTTGAAGGCGTGGCGGAGCGCGAGCTCCATTGAGCTCGCCCGGCCCGAGCTCAGCGACGCGCCGCGCCGCGTACAGCGCCGCTTGGCCAAGGTCCGACCCCGTGCTGCCCCGGCCCGGGGGGGGCGGCTTAGGCAGGCTCAGGGCGCCGCGTTAGATCGACGGGCTTCGATAGAGCGGGATACTCGCCGGCGGCTGGTATCCCGCTGCGTATCCCGCTTGGCCCCTGCACGGGCCGGCAAGGGCGAGCATCCTGCTGATACGTATGCGGTTCGCTGGCCTTTGCCGGGCGGTGCAGAGGGTCCTCGGAAATCGGGCTGACTGGATTTGAACCAGCGACCTCTCCGACCCGAACGGAGCGCGCTACCAAGCTGCGCCACAGCCCGAAGGCGCCTAGCCTAGCGCCCATCGGCGGGCGCGGATTGCGCTTAGCCATACTGGGGCTGCGTGAGGCTTCGCCGGTACCCAGCTGCGGCGCTCCTGTGCGTGCTCGTCGTGCTCGCCGCATGCTCTGACGACGATCAGGCCGCCGAGCCGCCGGCGACGACCCGATCCGCTTCCACGGAGATGCCGTCAGGCGGCGGTGGCGGGGACGGGTCGCAGGCGAGCGCGCGACCGGTCCGCCTGCTTCGCGTCGGCAGCTTCGACGAGCCGACCTACCTGACCGCCCCGCGCGGCGACTCGCGTCGCTTCGTCGTCGAGCGCGGTGGGCGGATCGTCATCGTCAAGGGCGGGCGCACGCTCGGGCAGCCCTTCCTCGACATCTCGAACCTCGTGAGCACGGGTGGCGAGAGCGGCCTGCTGTCGATGGCCTTCGCACCCGACTACCGGCGCAGCGGGCTGTTCTACGTCTACTACACGGACCAACAGGGCTATCCCACGATCGCCCAGTTCCGGCGCTCGCAGGGCAACCCGGATCAGGCGGACGCGGGCTCGCGACGCACGATCATGCGCGTGCCCCATACCCGCTTCAACCACAAGGGTGGTCAGATCCAGTTCGGCCCCGACGGCATGCTCTACGCCGCCTTCGGCGACGGCGGAGGCGGTGGCGATCCGGACGAGAACGCCCAGAACCTGGGCCGCATCCTCGGCAAGATGGTCCGCATCGCCCCGCGCGACGGGGGCGGCTACACGGTGCCGGGCGACAACCCGTTCGTGAACCGCTCCGGAGCGCGGGGCGAGATCTACGCCTACGGCCTGCGCAACCCCTACCGCTTCTCGTTCGACCGGAGCACGGGCGGGCTGACGATCGGTGACGTCGGCCAGGACGCGGTCGAGGAGATCGACTACGTGCCGGGCCGCTCCGGACAGCCGCCGCGCGGTGGCTACAACTTCGGCTGGGACGTCTTCGAGGGCCGCGACCGCTACGAGGGCGGCTCCGCGCGCGGGCACGTGCCGCCTGTGATCGCGCACTCGCAGGACGAGGGCTTCTGCTCGATCATCGGCGGCTACGTCATCCGCGACCGCGCGCTCGGCCGCGGCTGGAATGGCCGCTACGTCTACGGCGACTACTGCAACAGCCGGCTCCGGCTGGCCAGCTTGCGGCGCGGCAGCGCGCCGTCGCGCGGCACCGGGCTGCGCGTTCCCGGGCTCGTCTCGTTCGGGGAGGACGGCCGCGGGTGCGTCTATGCGATCTCGCTGAACGGGCCCGTGTATCGCATCGGCCGCCGCTGAGGCCGACGCTCCGGCGCCGGCCGAGCCGGCGCCCTCGCCGATACGCGGCGTGCGACACTCCGGCGAACCCGGAACGAGGAGAGGCCGCATGTACTTCGAGGGCGTCATCCCCGCGCTCGTGACTCCGTTCGGCGAGGACGATGCCGTTGACGCCGGCGCGCTCGCCCGCCACGCGGAGTGGTTGCTGGACAACGGCGCCACCGGGCTCGTCGGCACCGGCACGATGGGCGAGGCCCAGGGCCTGAGCGCCGCCGAGCGTCGCCTCGTGATCGAGACGCTCGTCGAGGCCGCGGATGGGCGCGTGACCGTGACCGCCGGGGTGTCGAGCGAGACGCCGGCGGGCTCGCTCGCCTTCGCCGCCGACGCGGCGTCCGCCGGTGCCGGTGCGCTGATGCTGCTGCCGCCGCTCGGCTACCACGGCGACGAGCGCGAGATCGAGGCGTTCTACCGCGCGATCGCGGAGGCGAGCGGCCTGCCCGTCATGGCCTACAACAACCCGAAGGCAAGCGGGACCGACATGCTGCCGGCTCTCGTCGCGCGGCTCGCGGAGCTCGACGGCATCGTCGCCGTGAAGGAGTGCTCCGGCGACGCCCGCCGGATCGCCGAGATCCTGAATGCGACCGATGACTTCGAGGTGCTCGTCGGCGGCGACGACTGGGCGCTCGAGGGCTTCAGCGCCGGGGCGACCGGCTGGATCTCCGGTGTCGCGAACGTCGCCCCGCGGGAGTGCGCCGACCTGTACCGGCTCTGCGCGGAGGGCAGCCTCGAGGCTGCGCGCGAGATCCACGGCCGGCTGCTGCCGCTCGGCCGGCTCGACATGAGGCCCAAGCTCGTCCAGTACTTCAAGGCGGCGATGGACATCGTCGGCCGCGAGGGCGGGCCGAGCCGCCCGCCGCGGCTCGAGCTGACTGCGGAGGAGCGACGCGAGGTCGAGGAGGCGGTCCGGGCGCTCGGCGCCGGGGTGGCCGGGTGAGGGCAGGTCGGGTCTTCGCGGCCGTCGACTCCCACACCGAGGGGATGCCGACGCGCGTGATCACGGGCGGCGTCGGGCCGATCCCCGGCGCGTCGATGCTCGAGCGCAAGCTCCACTTCGAGCAGAACATGGACGAGCTGCGCCTGCTGCTGATGCGCGAGCCGCGCGGGCACGGCGCCATGTCCGGGGCGATCCTTCAGCCGCCGCTGCGAGACGACGCCGACTGGGGCGTCGTCTTCATCGAGGTGTCCGGCTGCCTGCCGATGTGCGGGCACGGGACGATCGGGGTTGCGACCGTGCTCGTCGAGACCGGCATGGTCGAGGTGAGCGAGCCCGAGACGCTCGTGCGGCTGGACACCCCCGCCGGGCTCGTCGAGGCGCGTGTCGCCGTCGAGGGCGGCCGGGCGGCCGCGGTCAGCCTGCGCAATGTGCCCTCGTTCCTGCTCGCGCGCGACCGCAGCGTGGCCGTGAATGGCGGCAGCGTGACCTACGACATGGCGTTCGGCGGCAACTTCTACGCGCTGCTGCCGGCGGCGGACGCGGGACTCGAGGTCGACCCCGCGCGCGCGCCCGAGCTGATCGAGCGCGGGCTCGAGATCATGGCCGCGATCAACGCGGTGGACCGGCCCGTTCACCCCGAGGACGAGCGCATCGCCGGCTGCCGGCACGTCGTCTTCACGGCTCCGGGTGAGGACGGGCCGCGCTCCCAGCGAAGCGCCACCTCGATCCACCCGGGCTGGCTCGACCGCTCGCCGTGCGGGACCGGCACCTCGGCCAAGCTCGCGCAGCTGCACTCCCGCGGTCAGCTCGAGGTGGGCGAGGAGTTCGTCAACCGCTCGGTGATCGGCACGCGCTTCGGCGCGCGCATCGTCGGGACGACCACGGTCGGCGGGCTGCCGGCCGTCGTGCCCGAGATCAGCGGGCGCGCCTGGATCACCGGCATGGGCCAGTACATGCTCGACCCGGCGGATCCGTTCCCGGCCGGGTTCGCTCTCTGAGCAGCGCCGACGTCGCGATTGTCGGGGCCGGCATCGTCGGCTGCGCCACGGCGTACGAGCTCGCGCGCCGGGGGGTGCGCGTCCGGCTGATCGACCGGGGCGAGGTCTCGGGCGGCACGACCGGGCTCGGCGAGGGCAACGTGCTGTGCTGCGACAAGCGCCCCGGGCCCGAGCTCCTGCTGGCGCAGCTCGGGCTTGCCCTCTACGACGAGCTGGAGGAGCTGCTCGGCGCGGAGGCCGGGATCAGGCGCAAGGGCGCGCTCGTCGTGCACGCGGGAGCGGAGTCGTGGGAGGCCGAGCCCGAGCGCATCGCGGGACTGCGCGCCGCCGGAATCGACTGCGAGCTGCTCGAACCGGACCAGGTGCGGACAGCCGAGCCCGAGCTGAGCGGCGAGCTCCTGGGCGGCTCGTCCTTCCCGCGCGACCTCCAGTGTGCACCGCGCGCGATCGCCCGCGCGCTGGCGCGCGAGGCCGAGCGGCTCGGCGCACGGGTCGAGACCGGCCGCGCGGCGGAGTCGATCGAGGTCGCCGGAGGGCGCGTTAGCGGCGTGGGCGTGGCCGCGGCCGACGTGGTGGTGCTCGCCGCAGGAGCATGGAGCGCGACGCTCGCCCGCAGCGCCGGCCTCGAGCTGCCGCTCGAGCCGCGCAAGGGTCAGCTCGTCCGGCTCGAGCAGCGCCCGGGCTTCCTGCAGCGCAAGGTGATCGACGGCTCCTACATGGCCGCCGTCGAGAGCGAGGACGCCGGTCTCGCAGTGAGCACCGTCGTGGAGACGACGCTCGACGGCCACGTGCTGGTGGGGTCGAGCCGCGAACGGCTCGGCTTCGACGTCTCGGTCGATCCCGCCGTGAGCGCCGCCCTGCTCGAGAGCGCCGCGCGGATCGCCCCCGGCGTTCGCGCGCTCAGGGTCGACGGCGAGTGGGCCGGCCTGCGTCCGTGGCTGCCGGGCGGTCTGCCCGCGATCGGCCGCTCGCAGGCCGCCGAGGGACTCTGGATCGCGACCGGGCACGAGGGTGCGGGCGTGGCGCACGGGCCGATCACCGGACGGCTCGTCGCGCAGGCGATCTGCGGAGAGCGGACGGCGCTCGACCTGGCGCCGTTCAGCCCGGACCGCTTCGCCGTCAGCCCAGGTTGACCCAGACCGTCTTGTTCTCGAGGTAGGCCTCGAGCCCCTCGCGGCCGTGCTCGCGGCCGACGCCCGAGGCCTTGAAGCCACCGAACGGCGCCGACGGGTCACCCGCGCTCCAGGTGTTGATCCAGATGTCGCCCGCCCGCAGCAGCGCGGCGAGCTGGTGCGCCTTCGCGATGTCGCGGGTCCAGACGCCGGCGGCCAGGCCGTACTCGGTGTCGTTGGCGCGCCGCGCGACCTCCTCGATCGAGTCGTAGGGGAGTGCGACGAGCACAGGGCCGAAGATCTCCTCGCGGGCGATCGTGAGGTCGTCGCTGGTGGCGCTGAAGAGGGTGGGCTCGACGAACCAGCCGTCGCCCTCGAGGCTGTCGCCACCCGTGAGCAGCTCGGCGCCCTCGTCCTTGCCCTTCTCGATGTAGCCGCGCACGCGCTCCTCCTGCTCCGCCGAGATCAGCGGCCCGATCTGGGTGCCCGGATCGAGCCCGGGGCCGATGCGCGCCTTGCCTGCCGCCTCGATCAGCCCGCTCATGACGTCGTCGTACTGGTCCGAGTGCACGAACAGGCGTGAGCCGGCGTTGCAGGCCTGGCCGGCGTTGTAGTAGATCGCCTGATAGGCGCCCCTCACCGCCTGCTCGAGGTCGGCGTCCGGGAGGATGATGTTGGGCGACTTGCCGCCGAGCTCGAGCGTCACGCGCTTGAGCGCCCTGCCCGCCTTGCCGCCGATCTCGCGGCCGACGACCGTCGAGCCGGTGAAGGCGATCTTGTCGACGCCCGGGTGGTCGACGAGCGCCGCCCCGGTATCGCCGTCGCCCGTGATCACATTGAGGACTCCGTCCGGCAGCCCCGCCTCGAGCGCCAGCTCGCCGAGCCGCAAGGCGGTCAGCGGGGTCTGCTCCGCAGGCTTCAGGACGATCGTGCAGCCGGCCGCGAGCGCCGGGCCGATCTTCCACGCCGCCATCAGGATGGGGAAGTTCCAGGGGATTATCTGACCGGCGACGCCCACCGGCTCCTTGCGGGTGTAGCAGTGCATCCCGTGCTGCGCGACGGGCAGTACCTCGCCGGTGATGTGAGTCGGCCAGCTGGCGAAGTAGCGGATGTGCTCGGCCGCGAGCTTCACGTCGACGCGCTTCGCGAGCTTCACCGGCTTGCCGTTGTCGAGCGACTCGAGCTCGGCAAGCTCGTCCGCGTTCGCGTCGATCGCGTCGGCGAACGCAAGCATCGCGCTCGTCCGCGCGGCGGCGGAGATCCCAGTCCAGCGTCCGTCCTCGAACGCCTCGCGGGCGGCGCGTACGGCCCGGTCGACGTCCTCCGCGCCCGCGTAGGGCACAGCTGCGATCAGGCGTCCGGTGGCCGGATCGAGCGTGTCGAAGGTGCGTCCGTCCGCTGCCTCCAGCCGCTCGCCGCCGATCACCAGGCGGTGCGGGCCCGCGGCAAAGGCGCGCGCCGGTTCGGAGAGGGCGTCGGGAAGCGCTTGAGCGGTCGTCATGCGCGGAACCCTACGCGTCGCCGGGTGCTGATCGGAGCGGGTGCTAGTCGGAGAAGGCCAGCTCGACGGCGCCGATGCCGTCGAGCTCGAGCCGCACGTGGTCGCCGGGCGCGGCCTTGTGCGGGGGTGCGAGCACGCCGGTGATGATCCTGTCGCCGGCGTGCAGCTCCTCGCCGGCTGCGGCGAGCCGGTCGGCGACCACGCCGACCATCTCGTCGAGCCGCGCCCCGGCGGTCTGCCCGTCGATCTCGTGCTCGGTCTCGCCGTTCACGACGATGCGCGCATGGCCCGGCTGCGTCGTCTCGACGCGCGGCCCGAACGTGACGGCGCGGTTGAATATGTCGCCGGCCAGGATCTGCTCGAGCTCGATCGAGAGGTCGGGCGGGTCGGTCAGCTCGAGTGCGGGCAGCAGTGCGACGATCGAGCACCCGTCGTCGCCCAGCTCGACCGCCACCTCGGACTCGACGACCACCTCTCCGTGGTCACCGAGCGACCAGGTCGCGCCGTCATCGAGGAGGGCGTCACTGGTGAGGAAGCCTGCGAGCGGCCGGTCGATCCCGAGCTTCGCCTGGATCTCCGGGACGTTGAAGCCGATCTTCCAGCCGATCGGCTCGGCGCCCTGCGCGAGGATCTCGCGGCGACGCACGAGCTGAGCCATCATGCCCTGCTCCACGCTCATGGCGTCATCACGATCTTGAGGGCCTCGCGGCGGTCGTACACGGCGTAGGCCTCCGCGGCCTCCTCGAGGGGCATGTGGTGCGTCACGAGCGGCGAGGGGTCGAGCACGCCGGCCTCGAGCATCGCGAGCACACGGTCGACGTGGCCGATCACGTTCGCGTGGCCTGTCTTGATCGTCAGCGCCTTGATCCAGACGACGCCCATGTGCACCTCGGTGCGCTCGGCGTACACACCGATGACGGACACCGTGCCGGCCTTGCGGGCCATGCGGCAGGCGAGCTCGAGCGCGTCCGGATGCCCGACCGCCTCGATCGCGGAGTCGACGCCGCGCCCGCCGGTCGCCTGCTTTACGGCCGCTCGCGGATCCTGCTCGGTCAGGTGCACGGGCTCGGCGCCGAACGAGCGCGCCAGCTCGAGCCGGTCCGCCACGGTGTCGACGGCGATCACACGCGCCGCTCCCGCCGCCTTCGCGGCTTGAACCGCGCACAGCCCGACCGGACCGAGGCCGAGGACCGCCGTGCTGTCGCCCGGCCGCACGCCCGCCTGGTCGACGGCGTGCCAGCCGGTTCCCATCACGTCGCCGGCGAACAGCGCGACGTCGTCGCTCATCCCGGCCGGAACGCGTCGTAGCGTCAGGTTCGCGTGCGGGACGAGCACCTGCTCGGCCTGCGCTCCCTGCAGTGAGCCGAGCGTCCTGCCGTGGCCGAAGACCCTGCCCTCGTCGCACTTGTGGAAGTCACCGCGGCGGCAGAAGAAGCAGTTGCCGCAGGCCGAGCAGTAGCAGCCCAGGACGCGGTCGCCCTCGGCGACATCGGTCACGCCGTCGCCCGCGGCGACGACAGTCCCGACGAACTCGTGCCCGAGCGTGAAGCCCGGCTCGATCACGACTCGGCCGTGGTAGATGTGCAGGTCGGAGCCGCAGACGCCGGTCGCCTCGACGCGGACGACGGCGTCGTCGCGCTCGATCAGCTCCGGCTCGGGGCGTTCCTCGACACGGACCTTGCCGGGGGCCTGGAAGGTCACGGCCTGCATGGGAGCGGCACGCTATAGGGTCGGCGCCATGACGAACGCCGTGGTTCTGATCAAGGCCGAGCGCGATGCGATGGCGACGCTCGGGGGCGAGCTGGCCGAGGTCGAGGGAGTCTCCGAGGTCTACACGGTGACGGGCCAGTGGGACTTCGTCGCGATCCTGCGCGTCAAGGCCCCCGAGGATCTCGCGGAGCTGGTCACGGGCCGAATCGCCAAGGTCGCGGGCATCGCCGACACCTACACGATGGTCGCCTTCGAGATGTTCTCCCGCCACGACATCGAGGCGATGTTCTCGATCGGCGCTTAGCCGGCGTGACGGAAGCCTTCTTCGAGCAGGACCGGGACCTGCTGGTCCCGAGCGAGCTCACACGCGGGCCCTGGGACCCGGGCGCGCAGCACGCGGGCCCGCCGTCGGCGCTCGTCGCGCGCGCCGTCGAGCGCTTCGAGCCGCGCGCGGGCATGCGCGTCGGCCGCATCACGCTCGAGATCCTGCGGCCCGTGCCGCTGGCGCCGTTGTCGGTCCGAGTCGAGCTCGTGCGTCCCGGGCGCAGCGTCGAGCTGCTCGAGGCGACCCTCTCGGGGCCCGATGGCGAGCTGATCCGCGCGCGTGCGTGGCGCGTGCAGGAGAGCGATCTCCGGCTCGACGAGCAAGAGCCGCCGCCGCCCGGCCCGGAGGCCGGGGCGCAGGGCGAGTTCTTCGAGACCGGCGAGGAGGTCGGCTACCACACGGCGATGGAGTACCGCTTCGTCAGCGGCGGCTTCCTCGAGCGGGGGCCGGCGCTCGTTTGGATGCGGCCGCGCGTGGCGCTCGTCGCAGGCGAGCAGACGAGCCCGCTCGAGCGCGTCTTCATCGCAGCCGACTCGGGAAACGGCGTTAGCGCCGCGCTCGACTGGCGCAGCACGATCTTCATCAACACCGACCTCACCGTCCACCTGCTTCGCGAGCCCGTGGGCGAGTGGGTCTGCCTGGACGCGGTCACGCACGTCGACGGCGTGGGAATGGCCGACAGCGCCCTCTATGACGAGCGCGGCCGCATCGGCCGGGCGGTCCAGACGCTGCTCGTCAGGTCGCGCTGACCCGCGCTCGGAGCGCCTCGACGAGCACGTCGAGCGCCGGGCGGGCGGCGGCGCCCCGGCGCGCGGCCGCGAACAGCTTGCGCTCGAGGCCGCCACCGGCCACGGGCCTCAACGCGAGGCCGCGCCCCTCGCTGGCTCCGCCAAGCGACGGAACGAGCGCAACCGCGAGGCCGGACCGCGAGATGTCGAGGAGCGTGCCGAAGTCGGTCACGCGGTGGCGGATCAGCGGCTCGAAGCCGGCGGCGCGACAGGCGCCCTCGACCATACTCGCGTAGCTGCTGCCTTCCCACGGGGTGGCCCAGGGCTCATCCGCCAGGTCGGCGAGAGCGACGGGCCCGCCCTTGCGCGCCACGGGATGCCGGGCGGGGAGGGCCACCCACAGCTCGTCCGCGCCGAGCTCATGGCGGATCAGGCGCGGGTCACGCGCCCGCAGCGCGTGCGGATACTCCTCCGCCACGACCAAGTCGAGTTCGCCGGAGCGCAGGCGGGGGAGGGCCGCCTCGGGCTCTTGGTCCACGAGCTCGCATACGAGTCCCGGATGCGTGCGCGCGAGCTGCTCGAACACCGGGACGAGCAGCCCGCGGGCGGCGGTCTGGAACGCAGCCACCCGGACGGTGCCCGAGATCGCCTCGGCGTCCTCGAGCGCTGCGGCGGCCGCCTCGAGTCGCTCGAGAACGTCACGGCCGTGTAGCGCGAGCGTGCGGCCCGCGGCCGTCAGCACCACTCCACGCCCTACCGGCTCGAGCAAGGACCTCCCGGTCTCGTCCTCGAGCTTCGCGAGCTGCTGGGAGATCGCCGACGGTGTGTAGCCGAGCGCGTCGGCGACGGCGGTGAGGCTGCCTCGCTCGTCCAGCTCGACGAGCAGGCTGAGGCGGCTCGCGTTCAGCATCGTGTAGAAACACTAATAGATAACACGTAGACATACGAGTTGTTCTTCACAGGCTGCGAGGCGATCCTGCTCGCATGACCAGTTACCTCGCCTTCGTCGGAGTCGCCGCCGGAACGGTGCTGTTGCCCGGGCCGGACATGCTGGTCGTTCTGCGCACGGCGCTCGCCGCCGGCACGCGCAGCGGGGTCTGGGCGGCGCTTGGCTCGGGGACGGGCAACCTCGTCTGGGGCACCGCCACGGTGCTCGGCGTGACGGCCGTCCTGGCCGCATCCCCGGCGGCCTTCTCCGCGCTCAAGCTCGCGGGCGCCGCGTACCTCGCCTGGCTCGCCGCGCAGGCCCTGCGTGCCGCGTTGCGTGGGGACCTCCTCGCCGACCCCGATCCCACCGAGCCGCTGCCCTCCGCCGGGCGCGCCTTCCGGCGCGGCCTCGCGAGCGATCTTGCAAACGTGAAGGTCGGGCTCTTCTGGACGGCGCTCGTGCCGCAGTTCCTCGTCCCGAGTGCCGGCGTGGGGCCGGCCGCGGCGATGGTGCTGACGATGGCGCTGCTCTGCTTCGCCGGCATGGGCGCCTTCGCCGTGCTGGCCGGTCGCCTGCGGCCCGCGCTTGCGCGGCCGCTCGCGTCGCGCGTTGTGAACTCGCTCGTGGGCGTGCTGCTGATGGCGCTCGCGGCCGGCCTTGCCGTCGCTCACTGAGTAGGCCCCTCCCTACACTCCCGGGGCCGGTTCAGAGAGGAGACTGCAAGTTGACGTATTTCAAGGACGCGGACGAGGTGTACGCGTACATCGGCAGGCTGTTCGAGGAGCTCGCCGAGGATGACGAGCTGGCGCCGAAGTTCCGGAAGGCGAACACGATCGTCCAGTACCGGTACCGCGCGCCCGAGTCGCAGATCACCGTCAAGCTCGTCGAGGGCGAGGACGGCCAGGTCGACTGCGGCCCGACCTCGCTCGAGCCCGAGATCGTGATGACGATGGACGCCGACACCGCGCACCGCTTCTGGCTCGGCCAGGTCAACGTGACGGTCGCGCTCGCGCGCGGGCAGATAAAGGCGAAGGGCCCAGTGGCGAAGATCCTCAAGCTGGTCCCGCTGGTCAAGCCGGCCTTCCCGCGCTACCGGGGCATCCTCGAGCAGGCAGGCCGGGAGGATCTGCTCGAGGCTGCTTGATGGAGGGGGCGGGCTCCGCCCTCGAGCCGACTCCGCTCGAGGGCTTCAAGGACTTCTACCAGTACGCGTCGCCGACGCGGGTGATCGTCGGCCGCGGCCTGCTCGAGTCGACCGGCTTCGAGTTCCTCAAGGACGGCGCGCACCGCGTCCTGATCGTGACCGATCAGGTGATCCGCGGGACGGGGCTCGTCGAGAAGGTCGAGACCGGCGTCAGCGACGGTGGCCTCGAGGTCGCCGGCATCTTCGACGAGGTTCCACAGGACTCCTCGACGGCGGTCTGCGACCGCTGCGCGGAGGCGGCGCGCGCGGCCGGCGCGGACTCGTTCCTGGCGCTCGGCGGCGGCTCGGTGATGGATACGGCCAAGGTCGCGAACGCGGTCTTCACGCACGGGGGCACGGCGCGCGAGCAGGAGGGCTTCTTCCTGATGCCGCGCGCCGACGACGACATGGGCCGGCCGCACGACATCGCGCCGCTCGCCTGCATACCGACCACCGCCGGGACGGGCAGCGAGGTGTCGATGGCCGCTGTCATCAAGGAGCCCGACGAGCGCATAAAGCTGGAGATCGCCGACTTCCCGCTCTTCCCGCGGCTCGCGATCCTCGACCCCGAGACGACGCGCACGCTGCCGGCGGCCGTGGCCGCCGCGACCGGGATGGACGCCATGACCCACGCGGTCGAGGGCTACGTCTCCCAGGACTGGAGCCCGCATCAGGACGCGCGCTCGCTGCAGGCGCTGCGCATGATCCGCCACAACCTCGAGCGCGCCGTCCAGGGCGGTGAGCGGGACGAGGAGGCGCGCGGCAACATGCTGATCGCGGCCAACCTCGCGATCACGCTCGCGCTCGGCTCGGTGCACGCGATGTCGCACCCGGCGGGCGCGCAGTTCGGCGTGCCGCATGGCGTGGCGAACGCGATCCACCTGCCGCACGTGATCCGCTTCAACGCCCGCGGCGGCGACTCGATCGCCGAGCGTTACCGGGACATCGGCGACCTCCTCGGGCTCGAGACGGGCGGCGCGGCGGTCGATGCCGCGGACGCACTCGCGGATCACGTCGATGGACTGGTCGAGCGGCTCGGGCTTCCCACCCGGCTCTCGCAGGCGGGCGTCCCCGAGTCCGGCATTCCAGCGCTCGTCGAGGGCGCGATGGGAGACGGCACGACGCTCCTGAACCCGCGCGAGGCCGGCGAGGAGGACTACGCCGAGCTGTACCGGAGCGCGCTTTAGCTCAGCGCGCCGCCGTCTCGGCGCGCTCGGCGGCGATCGTCTCGCCGAGCACCGCCTTCGCCGTGTGCTTCGGCCGCCACCCGAGCTCGCGGTGCGCACGCTCGGTCTTCATCAGGACGGGCTTCTTGACGGAGTGGATCCAGGCGACCGAGTCGGGCAGGAGCGGCAGTCGCGTGACGATGTCGGCAGTGGCATCCGCGAGCGGCTTCGGCACCGGCACGCTGTACCAGTCGAGCGCTTTCGCGACGTCCGTAAGCGTGAGCGTGCCGCTCGCGGCGAGGTTGTAGGGACCGGGCTCACCACGCCCGCGCACGGCCGCCGCGAATGCGCTTGCCACGTCGTCCTCGTGCACGAGCTGAAAGCGCGCGCCGGGGTCGGGGATCACCGGTTTCAGGACCGGCATCGAATGGACGAGCCGCCGCACCGCGTCCGGCATCGCCTCGGCCAGGCGGAAGTACGGGATCTCGTGTACGAAGGTTCGTGCGTGCGGCCCCGCAACGACGCACGGCCGCAGCGCGTAGGCGACGGTCCGCCGGCGCCGCAGCAGCACCTCCGCGAGTACCTGCTCGACCTCCGCCTTCTGCTGCGAGTAGGGGTGCTCCGGCGAGCCGCGCGGCGGGATGTCCTCGGTCAGCCAGTCCGGGTTGTCGTCATGGAACCCGTAGGCGGCGACGCTCGAGGCGTAGACGATGCGCTCGGCGCCCGCCTTCGCGGCCTCCTCGAAGACGAGCCGCGAGCCGTCGACGTTCAGGCGTCGCGTGGCATCGCTGGCGCTCAGAACTGCGAACGCGAGATGGACGACGGCGTCGGCTCCCTTTACTAGGTCGCGCACACTCGCCTCGTCGGTCACGTCGCCCTGGCGGTACTCGGCTTTCTTCCAGCCGCGCTCGGCCGGGTCGAAGGGGCGGCGCGCCATTCCAACGATCCGCTTGACGGCTCGTGAGCGCTGCAGCGCACTGACGACCCCGATGCCCAGGTCGCCGGTCGGGCCCGTCACGGCAACGGTCAGGCCGGTCGCCGCCATGGCGGGGTTTTAGCGCATCGTCCTGCGTGCACGCCGGGCCGGGCGCTTGCGGGTCGTCGTCTCGCAGCCGATGACGACGTCTAACGGGTCGACCGCCGCGGTGTCCTGCCCGTCACCGCAGTTGACGCGGTCGCGGCGGCCGTCGAGCGCGTTGATGGTGTCGTCGCCGGCGCCGGCGTCGATCGAGTCGCTGCTGCCGCCGCCCGAGACGCGGTCGTTCTCGTCACCCGTGCGGATCCGGTCGCGCCCGCCGCCTCCCTGCACGTCGATGACGCCGCCACTGCCGGTGACGGTGTCGTCGCCGCCGCCCGCCAGGATCGTCGCCGCGCCGCCATCGGCGCTGATGCGATCCGCGCCCGAGCCGGCGTCGACGAAATCGCCGCCGAAGTTCGCGTAGATGCGATCGCGGCCGGCGCCGCCGAACAGGCGGTCGGCCTCGGACTGGCCGAACAGCGTGTCGTCGCCCTGGCCACCGACCACGAGGTCCTCGCCGGCGCCCGCGTAGACGACGTCGCTGCCCGTGCCGGCGTCGAGACGGTCGTTGCCGGTGCCGCCGAGCAGCAGGTCGACGCCGTCGCCGCCGTCCACCGCGTCCTCGCCCGACCCGGCCTCGAGGTAGTCGCCCGAGCCGGCCCCGATCAGCGTGTCGTTGCCGCCCTCGCCGTAGATCTGGTCGGGCGTCTCGCCACCGCTGAGCTGATCGGCATCGTCGGTGCCGATCAGGGTGCTCGCGGTGGCCACCGCGGCCAGCGCCAGGACGAGCGCGACCGCGATGAGGAGAGTCCAGGCGTTGCGTCTCATCGCTTCATGAACAAGCGCGTACCGGACAGGTTGCGGTCAAGGCTCGTCGTATCCCGGCTCGCCGGGCAACAGGACCTCGGCCGTGCCGTCGCGGATGACCACGCGCGGCTGGATGGCAACGACCGGGCGTTCGCGGGCCGCCGCGAGCGTCTCGGCGACCGACCCGGTTGCGCCGAGCCGCTCGAGGGTCTTGATCGTGGGGAAGACCAGCAGCAGGTCGCCCCGGGCGTGCGCGGCCAGCGCGTCGGCCGGGCGGATCCAGCGGGCGTCGACGCACTCGCTGCCGTCGACGCTCGGCTCGGCCTCGGGTGGGGCCGCGGCGGCGAAGAACCAGGTGTCGAAGCGAACGCTCACCTGCTCGGGTGCGATCCAGCGCGCAAACGGCACGAGCTCCGCCTCGGCCCCCAGCGCGATCCCGGCCTCCTCCTCGAGTTCGCGCAGCGCCGTGGCGGCCGAGTCGGCGTCGTCCGGGCCGGTGCCGCCTCCCGGGAAGACCCAGGCGCCGCCCATGAACTTCTGCTCGGGATTGCGCTGTACGAGCAGCACCTCGGCCGCATCCGAGCCGTCGCGCAGCAGGATCAGCGACGCCGCCGGGCGCGGTTTGACGACCTTGCCGAAGTTGAGCGCCTCGCCCGGCGGCGGACGGTTCATGTGCACCGCGCCAGCCTACCTTCGCGCGGTCGCTAGGCTCTCCCGCCGATGACGGAGACTCAGCAGTGGATCTGCACCTCCTGTGGGTTCATCTACGACCCCGAGGAGGGTGACCCGGACGGCGGGATTCCGCCCGGCACCGCGTTCACGGACATCCCCGACGACTGGTTCTGCCCGGTCTGCGGGGCGCGCAAGAGGGACTTCGAGCTCTACGAGGGCTAGGCGGCCCCCGGCTAAGCCGCCGCCGCGCAGCTCCGCCGCGCTCGTCGCCGCGTCGATCGCCTCGGCGGTGATCGAAACGAGACGCTCGAGGTCTCCGCTCGTGATCGCGAGCGGCGGCATCAGCACGACCACGTCGCCGAGCGGCCGGACGATCGCGCCGCGAGAGCGCGCCTCGAGCGACACCCGGTGGCCCATGCGCACAGTCAGCGGGAACTCCTCGAGCTCGATCCCGACCATGAAGCCGACGCGCCGGACCTCTCGCACCGCCGGGTGCGCGGCGAGCGGCTCGAGCAGGCCGGCAAGCAGGTCGATCTTGCCGGCGAGCTCGCCGAGCGTGTCCTCGTCGCGGAAGATGTCGAGCGAGGCGATCGCCGCCGCACAGGCGAGCGGGTTGCCGGTGTACGTGTGCCCGTGGAAGAAGGTCCGGAACTCCTCGAACTCGCCGAGGAAGCCCTCGTAGACCCGCTCGCTCGCGAGCGTCGCCGCCAGCGGCAGGTAGCCGCCCGTGATGCCCTTGGCGAGGCAGAGCAGGTCCGGCGCCACGTCCTCGTGCTCGCAGGCGAACATGCGCCCGGTGCGCCCGAAGCCGGTGGCCACCTCGTCGGCGATCAGCAGGACGTCGTGCCGGTCGCACAGCTCGCGCACCCCGCGCAGGTAGCCGTCCGGGTGGACGAGCATGCCCGCCGCGCCCTGAACGAGCGGCTCCAGGATCACCGCCGCCACCTCACCCGGATGGGCGCTCAGCAGCCCGTCCATGTCGTCGAGATCGCCCGGCTCCGCCTTGAGCGTGTCGAACAGGAGCGGCCGGTACATCGAGTGGAAGAGGTCGATCCCGCCGACCGACACGGAGCCGATCGTGTCGCCGTGGTAGGCCATCTTCAGGGCGGCGAAGCGGGGCCGCCGCTCGCCCCGTTGCTGCCAGTACTGGAACGCCATCTTCAGGGCTATCTCGGTGGCCGTCGAGCCCGAGTCGGAGTAGAAGACGCGCGTCAGCCCGGGCGGGGCGATCTCGGCCAGCCGCTGGGCCAGCTCGATCGCGGGGCGGTGCGAGAGCCCGAGCATCGTCGAGTGCGCGACGCGTCCGAGCTGGTCCCTGATCGCCGCGTCGATACGCGGGTGCTGGTGCCCGTGGACGTTGCACCAGAGCGACGACACGCCGTCGATGTAGCGGCGGCCCTCGACGTCGAACAGGTCGGTGCCCTCCGCCCGCTCGACGATCAGCGGCGGCTCGTCGGTCCAGCCCTGTTGCTGGGTGAAGGGATGCCAGAGATGGGCGCGATCGGCGGCGACGAGATCCATGGCGGGCGAGGCTACGCCGCCGGGTGGTCGGAACAGCGCCAGCTACTATGCCCCGCCGCCATGCGCAAAGGACTCCATGCTGCGGCCGCCGCCGCGCTCATAACGATGCTCATCCCGGCCGCCGCCGAGGCGCAGGACTCGAAGCCCTCCCGGGCCTGCGACTTCACGGATCCGTCCGTCTGCCTCTACCCGTGGCCCAACGACCACTACACGAAGCGCGACGCTTCGACGCCGACCGGCCGGCGCCTTGCGCTACAGCGCTCGTCGATGCCGAGGAACAAGGACGGGACGCCGATCGACCCGGCTGACATGAACCGTGCCGACGGCTTCAGCCCGGGCTCGATCCTGATCACGAAGGTGCCCGGTCTCGACACACCCGAGGCTGCCCGGCGGAGCCGGCTCCCGGGGTTGAGCGATCCCTCGAAGAGCCTCGCGAAGAACTCGCCGGTCGTGGTCATCAACGCGCGCACCGGCAAGCGCCACCCCGTCTTCGCGGAGGTCGACGCCAATCCGCAGAACGCCGCCGACCGCGTGCTGATCATCCGGCCGGTGCGCAACTTCGCCGAGGGCGAGCGCTACATCGTTGCGCTTCGCAACCTCAGGAACGCGAGCGGGGCCACCCTGCGCGCGGGCAAGAACTTCCGCCTGTACCGCGATGGGAAGAGGACGAAGCAGCGCCTCGTCGAGAGCCGCAGGGCGCACTTCAGCGAGCTCTTCAAGAAGCTCCGCAAGGCGGATGTAAAGCGCCAGAGCCTCTACCTCGCCTGGGATTTCACGGTGGCGAGCCGCCAGAGCCTGACGCAGCGCGCTCTCCACATCCGCGACGAGGCCTTCCGCTCGCTCGGTGACCGCAACCTGAAGGACCTGAAGGTGAGTGGGCGCTCGCCGGCGTTCACGGTGGACTCGGTGCAGGACCTGAGCGCGGCCGAGGACGCCGAGATCGCGCGCCGGGTGAGGGGCACGATCAGCGTCCCCTGCTTCCTCACGGACGGCTGCGCCCCCGGCGGTCGCTTCACGTTCGACCGCAAGGGCTTGCCGCAGCGGCACGGCAGCTACAGCTTCAGCTACGTCTGCGAGATCCCGCGCGTCGCACTTGACCCGGCCGCTCCGGCAAAGGGGCGTCCGTCGCTGTACGGCCACGGCCTGCTCGGCAGCGCCGAGGAGATCGACGCCGGCAACGTCGAGGCGATGGCGAACGAGCACAACTTCGTGTTCTGCGCGACCGATTGGGCGGGATTCGCAGAGCAGGACCTCGGCCACATCGTGAACGTGATGTCCGACTTCTCGAAGTTCAACACCGTCGCCGACCGCATGCAGCAGGGCTTCGTGAACCAGATGTTCCTCGGGCGGGCGCTGATCCACCCGCAGGGGCTCTCCTCGAACGCCGCCTTCCAGAAGAACGGGCAGGGCGTGATCGACACGCGCCGCCTGTTCTTCGACGGCAACTCCCAGGGCGGAATCATGGGCGGAGCGCTCACGGCACTCGCGCCCGACTTCGACCGCGCCGTGCTCGGCGTGCCGGGCATGAACTACTCGACGCTGTTGCAGCGCAGCGTCGACTTCGACGAGTTCGCCCCGATCATCTACGGCGGCTACCCGAACGAGCTCGAGCGCCAGCTTTGGCTCGGACAGATCCAGTTGCTCTGGGACCGCGGCGAGTCGAACGGCTACGCGCAGCACATCACGAGCCGGCCGCTCCCGGGCACGCCCAAGCACACGGTTCTGATGCACGTGGCCTTCGGCGATCACCAGGTCGCGGACTTCACGGCGGCGAACATGGCGCGCACGTTCGGCGTACCTGTCCGCCGTCCGGTGCTCGACCCCGGCCGCTCGGCGCTCCGGAACCCGTGGTACGGGCTGAAGACGCTGAAGCTGCCATCGACAGGCTCCGGCATGGTCTGGTGGGACGTCGGGCCGATGCGGACGGTTGGCACCTCGACCGAGGGCACACCGGCGCCGCCGACGGCGAACGTGCCGCCGCGCGAAGGTCGCGATCCGCACGGCGCGCCGCGCGGTGAGGCCAGCGCGCGCGTGCAGAAGTCCGAGTTCCTCAAACTGCGCGGACGGATCGTCGAGGTCTGCGGCTCGAGGCCGTGCTACGCAAGGGGTTGGACCGGGGCTCCGTAGCTACCCTCCGCGGCGCAATGCCTCCTCTGCCCCTCCTTGTCTTCGTGGTGGGGACGGGCTCGCTCGGCGCCGAGATTGCCGCTGTACGCCTGCTCGCCCCGTACTTCGGTGCCTCCACGATCGTCTGGGCGAACACGATCGGCATCGTGCTCGTGGCGCTCTCGGTGGGCTACTGGCTGGGCGGGCGGCTGGCCGACCGGCACCCGAACATGCGCGGCCTCTGCCTGGTCGCGCTGATCGCTGCGGGGCTGCTCGCGATCGTGCCGTTCGTGGCCGACCCGATGTTGGACATCGCGGTCGACGCACTCGATGAGATCTCGGCCGGCGCATTCCTCGGCTCGCTCGTCGGCGTGCTGGTCCTGGTGGCGATCCCGGTGCTGCTGCTCGGCACCGTCTCGCCCTGGGCGATCCGGCTCGCCGTCTCGTCTGTCGAGGAGGCGGGCACCGTCGCGGGGCGCCTGTACGCGCTCTCGACAGCGGGCTCGCTCGTGGGGACGCTCCTCTCGGCGCTGCTTCTGATCCCGCTCGTCGGGACGCGCCGCACCTTCCTGATCTTCGCCCTGGCGATTGCGCTGATCGCGGTCACCGGCCTGCGGCCGGTGCGTCGCTGGGCGCTCGCGCCGGCGGCGATCGCGCTGCTGATCGCGCTGCCGGTCGGGACGCTCAAGGCCAAGACGGAGGACGGCGGGCGGGTGATCCACGAGGCCGAGACCGAGTATCAGTACGCGCGCGTGATCGAGTATCCGGACGGCGAGCGCGCGCTCGAGCTGAACGAAGGCCAGGCGCAGCACTCGATCTGCAGCGCCGAGTGCGAGCCCGGGCCGGGGGGGCCGCGCAGCCCCTCGTCGGTGCTCACCGGCGACGTCTGGGACGGCCATCTCGTGCTGCCCTTCCTACGGCGCTCGGAGCCGCCGCGGCGCGTCGCGATCCTCGGCAACGCCGCCGGCACGACTTCGCGCGCGTACGAGTACTTCTTCCCGCGCACGCGCGTCGACGGGGTCGAGATCGACGCCGAGCTGTCGGACATCGGGCGCGAGTACTTCGACATGAACAACCCGCGCCTGCAGCTGTACCACGAGGACGCGCGGCCCTTCCTGCGGCGGATCGACGCGTCCTATGACGTGATCTCGGTCGACGCCTACCGGCAGCCCTACATCCCGTTCTACCTGACGACGGTCGAGTTCTTCGAGACGGTGCGCGACCGGCTCGCCCCCGGCGGCGTGCTGATCGTCAACGCCGGGCACCCTGAGGACCAGGACGATCTCGAGAAGGTCCTGACGGCGACGATGGGGGAGGTCTTCCCGTACGTCATGCGCGACCCGATCGAGGACACCAACACGCTGATCGTCGCGAGCGAGGAGCCGCTCTCCGGCGCGCGCCTGCGCGAGGCGGTGCCGGACCTGCCGCCCGGCCTGCGCGCGACTGCGCTCGGAGCTGCGAACCGGGTTGAGGAGCCGCTGACCGGCGGCGACGTCTACACGGACGACAAGGCACCCGTCGAGTGGCTGATCGACAAGTCGATCGTGGACTACGCCAGCGGGGGCGACGACTGAGCACCGGCCCGCACCCGGACGTCGCGATCATCGGCGCTGGGATAGTCGGATGCGCCGCCGCTGCGCTGCTCGCCGAGGCGGGCGCGCAGGTCGAGGTCTTCGAGCGCGACCGCGTCGCGGCTGCCGCGAGCGGGCGCAACTCCGGAGTGCTGCAGCACCCGTTCGACCCGGTCATGGCCGAGCTCTACCACGAGTCGCTCGAGCTCTATCGCGGGCTCGAGGGCTTCGAGATGCCCGCTGACCCGGCCGGGGTTCTGCTGCTGGCGTTCGACCCGGCCGAGCTCACGCAGAGCGCAGCCGAGATCGGCCGCGACGTTCCCGAATTGCGCCCGGCGATGCTGCACGGCGGCGAGCTGCAGGTCCTCGAGCCGGCGCTGGCCGAGGGGCTGACCGCGTGCCGGCTCCACACCGGCTATCCCGTACGGCCCGCCGAGGCGGCGCGCGCGTTCGCGCTGCGGGCGCACGAGCAGGGCGCCGCGTTCCACAGCGACGAGGTTGCCTGGCCGTGGGCCGGCGCCGGTCACGTGCACGGCGTGATCGCCGGCGGCGTCCGCCGCGCCGCGGGCGCCGTGCTCGTCGCGGCGGGCCCGTGGACCCCGGAGGTGATCGACCCGACACGTGCCTGGACCCCGATCGCGCCGGTGTGGGGCGTCGTCGTCGAGTTCCAGCTCGGCTCGCCGCCACGCCACGTGGTCGAGGAGGTCGGCGTCGAGGCCGTGGCCGACGCGGGCGGCGGCCCCGGCGCGGTCTTCAGCGCCGTCACGGCGGGCGGGATCACCTCGGTCGGCTCCACCTTCCTGGGCGAGGAGCCGGACCCGAACGCGTGGATCGAGACGGTTCGCGCCCGCGCCGCCGCCTTTCTGCCGGCGCTGTCGCGCGCCCGCCCGCGCGGCGTGCGCGCGTGCGCCCGCCCGCAATCGCTCGACGGCCGCCCGCTCGTGGGAGAGGCCGAGGGCGTCGAGGGGCTCTGGATCGCCGCCGGGCACGGGCCCTGGGGCATCTCGACCGGGCCCGCCACGGCGCGCCTCGCCGTCGACGCGATCCGCGACGGCGCCGAGGTCCCGGCCGCGCTGTCGGTGACCCGCATGCTCTGAGCGGGTAGCGTGCCCTCAGCACGAGAGGAGGCCCCGTGAGCTTCAGGAAGTACGAGCTCGGCGACTACGACGAGATGCGCGCGGCGCACAGCTGGGACGTGCCCGAGCGCTACAACATCGCCCAGGACGTCTGCGACAAGCACGAGCGCGACCGGCTCGCGATGGTCTGGGAGGACTGGCAGGGCAACGAGCGGCAGGTGAGCTTCGGCGAGCTGCAGGACATGTCCAACCGCTTCGCCAACCTGCTCGAGGCGACCGGCGTCGAGCGCGGCGACCGCGTGGCCACGTTGCTGCCCTCGCTGCCAGAGACGGCGGCGGTCTTCCTCGGCACCTACAAGCGCGGCGCGATCCTGCTGTCGATGTCGGTGCTGTACGGCGACGAGGGCATCCAGCACCGGCTGCGCGACTCGGGCGCGCGCGCCGTCGTCACCGACAGCGCGAATCGTCACCGCATCCCCGAGGGGCTCGTCGAGAAGGTCTTCGTGATGGGTGGCGTGGAAGGGGACGACGACGTCGACTTCGACGCGGCGATGGAGCGCGCCTCGGCGGACTACGAGGTCGCGGACACTGCGGCGGACGACCCGGCGCAGCTCTACTACTCGTCCGGTACGACCGGGCTCGCCAAGGGCATCCTGCACGCCCACCGCTACCTGCTCGCGCACGAGGAGTTCGAGTACTGCCACGACGTGCGCGACGGTGAGCTCTTCCACGGCTCGGGCGAGTGGGCCTGGGCGGCCGGCATCTGCCCGCTGCTCGGCCCCTGGCGCTACGGCGCCGTCGCGCTCGTCCAGGCGCGCAAGGGCGGCTACGACCCCGAGGAGCACCTGCGCTTCCTGTCGAAGCACGGCGTGGAGAACATGTTCACGACGCCGACGGCGCTGCGCTCGATGACCGGCGTCGAGGACGCCGGCAAGCGCTACCCGATGGAGCGGCTGCGCGTGACCTGCTCGGCGGGCGAGCCGCTCAACCCGGAGGTGATCCGCTGGTTCCGCGAGCAGTTCGGGATCACCGTGCTCGACTACTACGGGCTCACCGAGAGCTATCCGCTGTGCGGCAACTTTCCGAGCGTCGAGGTGCGCGAGGGCTCGATGGGGCGCCCCGTGCCCGGCTGGGACGTCCAGATCCTCGACGAGGACGAGCAGCCGCTGCCGCCGGGCGAGCGCGGCGAGATCTGCCTGCGTGCGCGATCGAACCCGCATTACCCGATCGGCTACTGGAATCGCCCCGAGGACACCGAGGAGGTGTTCGGCGGCGAGTGGTTCCACACGAAGGACGCGGCGACCGCCGACGAGGACGGCTACATCTGGTACGCCGGCCGCGCGGACGACGTGATCATCTCGGCGGGCTATCGGATCGGCCCCTTCGAGGTCGAGTCGGCATGCGTCGAGCACCCGGCCGTCAAGGAGGCGGCCGCGGTGGCCGCGCCCGACGAGCGCCGCGGCGACATCGTCAAGGCCTTCATCGTGCTCGCCGGTGGCCACGAGGCCTCGGATGCGCTCGCCGACGAGATCAAGAAGCACGTGCGCGAGCGCCACTCGGCGTACGCGTACCCGCGCGAGATCGAGTTCGTCGACGACCTGCCGAAGACGCTGACCGGCAAGATCCGGCGCGTCGAGCTGCGAGAGAAGGAGCGTGAGCGCCGCGGCGCCGGGCGCTAGGGCTTCAGAGCTCGGCCAGCGCGATCAGGGCGGCGTGCAGCGTCGCTCGTTGGCGAGGGCCGAGCTGGTCCGCGACCTCACGGTCGAGCTCGGCGAGCACGCGCTCGGCGGCGGACTCGAAACGCCGCGCGTGCGGGGTCAGGCTCACGATCGTCGCGCGCCCGTCCTCCGGGTCCGGCTGCCTTGCCACAAGGCCATCGCGCTCGCAGAGGCCCACGAGCGTGGTGATCGTCTGCTTCGTGAGCCGCACGCGGCGTGCGATCTCGCCCATGCGAAGGCCGTCCTCCTCGAACAGCGGAATCAGCACGGAACCGTAGGACGGGCGCACCTCGGGGAAGCCCTCGGTCGCGAAGCCGTCCGCCAGCAGCTCGTTCCAGCGCTGCGACGCCTTGGCGAGCAGATAGCCGAGGTTCTCACGGGTCGCGTGCGCCACCTACACGGCCGCTCCGGCGCCCCAGGGGTCGTCGATCAGCACACCCCAGGAGCCATCGGGCCGGCGCCGGAGAACGTCCGCGCTCGTTCCCGCCAGGTCCACACGCGCGCCGTCAGGGGCGGTTCCCTCGAGTTGCCAGCGGTAGGCGACCAGCGCCGTGTCGCGCGTCTCCACCACCTTCTCGACAGAGCCGGTCATTCGGGGTTGCAGCGCCGCGAAGCGCTCGAGCTCGGCTCTGATTGATGCCGTGCCGACGACCGCGCGGTCCGGCTCGGGCAGGAACGCGGCGTCTTCCTCGTACAGATCGAGCACTGCGTCGATGTCTCCCTCCGAGAGCAGTTCGGAGAAGCGCTGGACGGTCCTGGCGGGTGTGCTGTGAACGCTCATGGTGCTCCCTTCAGTCATGGTGTGGCAAGTTAGTCAGATATCAGACTATCATGCGAGAGGTTGCGCGGGGACGCAAGATGCGCCGATCACTGGCGACGGGGGGATTTCGCGCCGGCGCTTCATGGGCGGCGGTGCAGCATTGGTGGCCGGGACAGCGCTGGGTGCGCCGCTCACCGCGCGGGCGCAGCAGGCCGGCCCGGCGGCCTTCGTCTTCCGCGGTGGCAAGGTGCTCACTATGTCGGGCAGCCGGCTCGCCGAGGCTGTTGCCGTTGCGGGCGGGCGCATCGTCTACGTCGGCACGGATGCCGGTTCCGCCGCTCACGTAGGCACGGGTACCGAGGTCGTCGAGCTCCGCGGCCGCACGCTCATGCCCGGGATCCACGACGGGCACATGCATCCGCTCGCCGGCGGGCTCTCCCTGACGAAGCCGACGCTGAACTATCGCAAGCTCGACATCAAGCCGTTCGTCGAGGCCATCCGCAGGCTGCTCGCGCGCACGGCCGACCAGGAGCCGAACGGCTGGCTCTCCGTCGACCTGTGGGAGCCCTCGGGGATGGACCGCCAGCCCACCAAGGAGGACCTCGATCGGCTGCCCACGAGACGGCCCATCCTCGTGATCGACCTGAGCGGGCACACGGCGGTGGCCAACTCGCGAGCGCTCGAGCGCGCGGGTATCACGGCGTCCACGCCGGACCCGCCGGGTGGGAGGATCAAGCGCGGCCGACGGCGCGAGCCGACCGGCATCCTGTTCGACAACGCCATCAGCCTGGTGTCCCGCAAGATCCCGCCGCTCACGACGGGGCAGAACGCGGATGCGCTCCAGGCCGCCCACGAAGAGATCGCCAGACGCGGGATCACCTCCTATCTGGACGCCTCGGCGGGTGATATCGAGCTCAGCGCGCTCGCGGCGCTGACCGATCGCGGCCCGCTGACAGTGCGTCCCTCCTCGGCGATCACCGTCGGCCCCGAGCTCGCCGCCGAGCCGGATCGGATGCTCGCGCGCATCGAGGGCCTCAGGTCGGCGCACGCCCGCCCCGGTACGACGATCCGGACGGTGAAGATGTTCTTCGACGGGGTGATCGAGCACCCCACTCAGACGGCGGCGCTGCTCGAGCCCTACCGCGTGAACAAGGGCACGAAGCGGAACCCGCGCTGGGTGCCGGGCAAGAGCCGCGGGCCGACCTACTTCCGGCGACGGGTGGCCGACCGCGCGATCGCGGCCCTCGATGCGGCCGGCTGGCAGGTGCACGTGCACGCGATCGGCGACCGCGCCGTGCGCTCGGCCCTGGACGCGTTTCAGCACGCGCGTCGCCGCCGCTCCGGTGGCGACAACCGCCACACGATCACCCACCTCGAGCTCATCCACCCGCGCGACTTCCCTCGTTTCCGCCAGCTCGGCGTGCTGCCGAGCATGCAGCTGCACTGGGCCGGGCGCGACTCGTACACGGTCGACTCGCTCAAGCCCTACATCGGCGCGCGGCGCTGGCGCTACACCTATCCGGCCGGCAGCCTGAACGACGCCGGGGCGCGGATGTGTGGGGGCAGCGACTGGCCCGTCGATCCGTTGTTGCCCTTCCGCCAGATCGAGATCGCCGTCAACCGGACGGCCGACGAGGTCTACGAGGGCTACCCGCGGCCGCTCTTCGCCCAGGAGGGCCTCAGCCTGCGGCGCTCGCTCGTCATGCACACCCGGAACAGCGCCTTTCAGCTCCACCAGGAGCGGCTCTCGGGTCAGATCAGCGAGGGCTTCGCCGCCGACCTGATCGTGCTCGACCGTGACGTCCTGGGAGTGCCGCTGCGGCGCGTCTCGAAGAGCGAGGTCGCGTTAACGATGGTCGACGGCCGGGTCGTCCACCGAGCCTGACCACGCTTCGGTTACGGGGCCGGGTGAGCCGCGTCTGGCCCCGCATGCCACCGAGCGCTCCGCCGGAGGCCTTCCAGACCAGCTTCGACAGCTCCGGCAACGGCTGCACGGCTTCGCAAGGCTGGCCCGCTGCCGCACGGCCGGCAGGCGAATTGCGTGCCGCGGCCGCGTCCGCCGCTAGAGCACCGGCACCAGCGGGATGTCCCACAGGATCGCGGCGGCGACGAACGCCGCCACGGCCAGTGCCGCCACGAGCGCGGCGATGATCCGCTGCGTCGTCGAGGTCTCCTCGGCGCGGTCCTTCACCTGATCGCCCCAGATGATCACCCGTTCCATCATGCGCTCGGCCCAGTCGAACTCGAGCGCCAGGAAGCCGAGCCCGATCAGGATCGTGGCGATGCCCGGGCCGGGTACACCGGGGCCGGACATCACGATTCCGGCCAGCACGATCAGCACTCCCAGGACGACGATGCCGGCGCGGTAGAAGATGTTGCGCTGCTTGTGGCGCTCCTTGCGCTCGCGCAGCTTGATGAGGAGCTCGGGCGGCTCGTCCGGCCCTCCGTGGGCGGCGCTCTCCTCGGTCGCCATCCGGTCGAGCTTAGAAGGTCGCCCGCACGACGAGCGCGCGCTGGCGCCGCCCGCAGCGGGGGGAGCTGCGAGCGGCGCTCTGCGCCCGGGGGGCCATTTATTCGTACTGCAGGGCCTTGAGCACGTTCAGTCGTGAGGCTCGTCGCGCGGGGAGGATCGCCGCAAGCATTCCGGCCAGCGTCGCGACGAGCGCGAAAACGAAGACGGCGACGAGCGGTAGCGAGAACGTGACATCCATGCTGTCGAGCGCCTTGGTGATGACCGCCGCGAGCAGGATGCCGAGCGGCAACCCGAGCGCCGCTCCGATCAGAGCGATGATCACGCTCTCGTAGCGGATCATGCGGCGCGTCTGACGCCGCGTCAGCCCGATCGCGCGCAGCATGCCGAGCTCACGCGTGCGCTCGAACACCGACAGGGCGAGTGCGTTCACCATCCCGAACAGGCTCACGATGATCGACAGCGCGAGCAAAACGTAGAAGACGTTCAGGATCATGTCGATACTGCCGGACCGCTCGGTGATCCAGGCGCTGTTCGTGCGGACCACCGCGTCGGGATATGGGGTGAGCGTCTTGTCGAGCGACGCGGTCGCCTGCGACGTGATGCCGTCGTCGGTATCGACGAAGACGAACAGGTCCTTCGGCCGCGGGAAGTGCGTGTCGAACGCTCGCTGCGCCAGCGTCACCGACCCCAGCAGCGCATCCAGCTGCTCTGCCGGCGGATCGTAGATCCCCCTCACCACTAGCGGGACCTTCTTGCCCTGTGGCGTCTGCATCGAGAACTTGCTGCCGACCTCGAGGTTGTTGTCGTCCGCGAACTGGTTCCTGACGATCGCCCCGTCGAAGCCGAGCGACAGCAGCACGTTGTCCGAGCCCCTCGTCCAGCGGAAGTCGTAGACGTTGCCGATCGTGGACGGCTCGACTCCCGTAACGTTCACGTCCGCGCCGAAGCTGCTCGCCTTGTCGTCGCGGACCGCCGAGGCGGCGGCGACCCCAGGAGCGTTGGCCAGCGCGTTCCCCGCGCTGGAGGTGAACGTGTCGTAGCCGTTCTTGGCCGTCACGACGTAGTCCGCGCGCACCTGATCCTTCAGCGCGTCCTTGGTGGTGCCCTTGAGGCTCGCCCCCAACGTCGCGACGAGCGTGACCAGCGCGAGCCCAATCATCAGCGCGCCGGCCGTGCGTGCGGTTCGAGCGGGATTGCGGGTGGCGTTGTCCTTGGCGAGCGCTCCGGCCACCCCGCCGAACCGTTGGCCGGGCGCGCCGACGGCGGCCGCGAGTGGCCGCACCAGGCGCGACGCGATCATGCCGACGCCGATGAACAGCAGGAGGCAGCCGACTCCGTCCAGCACCACGACGCCGACGGTGGGGAGGTCGGCGAACAGCCCGGCGCCCAGGGCGACAGCCGCAAGGATGAGCACGATCGGCGCAGCGGTCCGGCTTCTGGCGAGCCGCGACGTCGGCAGCGTCGCGCCCTCGCGCACGGCTGCGATCGGCGGCACGCGAGTGGCCCGCCGTGCCGGCGAGATCGTGGCGAGCACCGTGATACCCACGCCGAGCAGCAGCGAGACGATCACCGTCTTCAGGCTGAACACCGTGCTGGTGCTGGGCAGGTCGACCCCGAGCGCCTTGAACATTGCGTTCAGGCCCTTGGCGATCAGCAAGCCGAACAGCAGGCCGACGATGGCGGCGAACAGCCCGGTGACGAAGCCCTCGAGCAGCACCGAGCGAAAGACCTGTTTCCGCGAGGCACCGAGCGTGCGCAGCGTTGCCAGCTCACGCACGCGCTGCGCGACCGTCATCGAGAGCGTGTTGAAGATGACGAAGGAGCCAACGATCAGGGCGATCCCCGCGAAGGCGAGCAGCAAGTACTGGAAGAACTTGAGCCCGTCGTTGACGTCCGTGGCCGCAGCCTTACCGGCGGCGTCGCCGGTCTCGATCTGCGCCGATGAGGGCAGCAGTGGCTTGACCTGGTCGGCGATCTGAGTTTGCGTGACACCCGACTCCGGCGTCACGTAGATGACGTCGAACTGGCCTTCCTTGTTCAGAAGCTTCTGCGCAGTGGGCACGTCGAAGACGGCGAACGTCGCGCCGCCGATGGAGTCAACCGACCCGAACTTGGCGATGCCGGAGACGGTCATGCTCCGCTGCGGCCCCTCGCCCGACACGCCGATCTCGTCGCCCAGCTTGTAGTTCTCCTTCTTGGCGGTGCCCGCGTCGATCACGACCTGGTCGGGCCCGACCGCCCACTTCGCCGGACTTGAGTGTCGTGGGGTTCGCCCTTTGGCCCGGCTCGAAGCCCCAGCCGAAGTTCGGCTGCTGGGTACTCCCGAGCTGCTTGCCGTCGCGGCCGATCAGCTTCACGAAGTCGCTGGTGCCGCTGATGTCGAAGATCGCCCCCGAGGCGTTCTTGACGTCCGGGAGTGCCGCCACCTTGGTCTGCAGCGACTCGGGCACCGTGGACTTGGCGGCCCCCTTGACGATCTCCTTGCCGGAGATCACTGCACCTGTGTTCTTGTACGTGCCCGCGAACAGGTCGTCGAAGGCCTTCTTCATCGTGTCCGTCAGGACGAAGGTCCCGCTCACCATCGCGACGCCGAGGACGATCGACAGCGCGGTCAGCGCCGTGCGCAGCTTGCGACCCATCAGTCCCTGGAGCGTCGCGGTGATCATCGGTGCGCCAGCCTCTCCATCGTCCCCAGCACAGCGTGCTCGTCGAGCCCGAACTCGTCCTCGACGGTCTCGCCGTCTGCCAGGAACACGATGCGGTCCGCAACCGCGGCCGCGCTGGCCTCGTGCGTGACCATCATCGTCGTCTGGCCGTAGCTGTCCACCGAGTCGCGCAGGGCCTGGAGGATCTCCTCGCTCATAGTCGAGTCGAGGTTGCCGGTCGGCTCGTCGGCGAACAGGATCGCCGGGCGCGACACGAGCGCGCGTGCGATCGCCACGCGCTGCTGCTGCCCGCCCGACAGCTCTGACGGGCGGTGCGACCGGCGGTCCGCGAGGCCGACCTTCTCCATCACCTCGTCGACCCACTCGGAGTCGATGTCCTCGCCGGCGATCGACAGCGGCAGCACGACGTTCTGCTGCGCGGTCAGCATCGGGAGCAGATTGAAGAACTGGAAGATGAAGCCGATGCTGCGGCGTCGCAGGAGCGTCAGCTCATCGTCGTCCATCGCGGTGATCTCCTCGTCGCCCACCCACACCTGCCCGGAGGTCGGGACGTCGAGCCCGGCGAGGATGTGCATGAGCGTCGACTTGCCGGAGCCGGACGGCCCCATGACGGCGGCGAACTGGCCATGTGGGATCTCCAGCGAGACGCCACGCAGCGCGTGTACCGCCGAGTCGCCCTCGCCGTATTGCCGCGTCACGTCCGAAGCGGCCAGAACCGTGCCCGGCACAACCGCGGCCGCTTCCGGCGTGGTTGCAATCGCCATCTCTGCCTCCTTGGTGAGGCCCCGGCCGTGACTCGAGGTGTGAGCGTCCGCCTGGGCCGTTCACGGAAGCCGTCGGTCTCCTACTACGAGCTACGTGCGGGGGTCAGGCGCGCAGCGCTTGGGACGACGGGTCCGGTCCCGAGCCTACGCCTCTGCCCGACCGGTTGCAAACCATTCGTCAAGCGGCAGGCCGTCCCCGGCCACGGCCAGCGAGCCCGCCGCGACCGGCCCAAGCCCGCTCACGGGTACCCCGGCCAAGCGTTCGACGGTGGAGCGGTTCGAGAGCTCGATGGGGGCCGGCTTCGCGGGCCACGGGGTCATGACGATGCCGGCCAGCTCGAGGCCGACCGCCCGCGCCGCCTCGACGGTCAGGAGCGTGTGGTTGATCGTCCCCAGACCGGTGCGAGCCGCCACCACGAGCGGCAGCCCGAGGTCGCGGGCGAGGTCGCGGACCAGGTAGCCCGTCGTGATCGGCACGAGCAGCCCGCCGACCCCCTCGGCGACGAGGGCGTCGGCGCCGGACGCCGCCGTGTGCGCGGCTGCCACGAGCCGGGCGGGCTCGATCGTCTCGCCGGCCAGCTCCGCGGCGTAGTGGGGCGACAGCGGCGGGCCGTAGCGGTAGGGGGCCACGTCGGCGGGCGACTGGCCGGCGCCGGCAGCGTGGGCCAGCAGCTCGTGATCGGGCGGGAAGTCGCCCTCGGGCTCGGAGAGCCCGGTCACGACCGGCTTGAACGCGGCTACCCGCTCGCCGCGAGCGGCGAGCGCCGCGCAGACCGCGGCGGCGACGATCGACTTGCCGACTCCGGTGTCGGTGCCGGTTACGAACAGGCCGCGCATCGCGGCTCAGGCGCGCAGCATCGCGACGCGCCAGCGGCGCACCGCCCAGCAGTCGCGCCTGCGCGAGCGCATCCGCGTGCCGGCACAGCGCGAACCCGGCGGTGGGCGGCGGACGACGAAGCGGCCGCTACGCACTACTACGCAGCGTCGCGGAGTCCGTCGAACACCCGTCCGCGCTCGGGATCCGTTGCGGCCTCGGCTACACGCAGGCCGGCCTCGCGGGCTGCTGCGGGAACGCACGCGGCCAGCACCTTAGCCGCCTCGCGCAGCTCCGACTTCGTGTGGGAAGCCATCAGCGCGAGCCGCAGCCGCGAGGTGCCGGCCGGCACCGTCGGCGGGCGGATCGCCTGCGCGAAGATGCCGCGCTCGAGCGCGCGCTCGCTCGCCCGGACGGCGTCGCCCGCGTCGCCGACGATCAGCGGCACGATCTGGGTCGACGAGCGTGGCGTAGGAAGATCCTCGTCGGCCAGCGCGTCGCGGAGGACCTGCGCGTTGCGTTGCAGCTTCTCGACCCGGCGCGGCTGCTCGCGCAGCAGCCCGAGCGCAGCCATCGCCGCCGCGACCGCGGGCGGCGGGAGCGCCGTCGAGAAGATCAGCGTGCGCGCGCTGTTGATCAGGTACTTCGCCATCGGCTTGTCGCAGCAGACGAAGGCGCCGTACGAGCCGAGCGACTTGCCGAGCGTCCCCACCACCACGTCGACCTCGTCCTCGAGCCCGGCCGCCGCGACCGCGCCGCGCCCGTCGGGGCCGACCGCGCCGGTGCCGTGCGCGTCATCCACCATCACGCGCGCGTCGTAGCGCTGGGCGAGCTCGACGATGCGCTCGAGCGGTGCGACGTCGCCGTCCATCGAGAAGACGCCGTCGGTCACGATCAGCGAGCCGCGCCCCTCGGCCTGGCGCAGGCCCCACTCGAGGTGCTCGGTGTCGCAGTGGTCGTAGACGAAGGTCTCGGCCTTCGAGAGCCGGCAGCCGTCGATGATCGAGGCGTGGTTGAGCTCGTCCGAGAAGACCACGTCGCCCTCGCGGGCCAGCGTCGACACGACGCCCGCGTTGGCGAGGTAGCCGGAGCCGAACAGCAGGCAGGCCTCCGAGCGCTTGAAGGCGGCGAGCTGCTCCTCGAGGCGGCGGTGGATCGTCATGTTGCCCGACACCAGCCGCGAGGCCCCGGAGCCGGCGCCGTAGCGCATCGCGGCCTCCGCGGCCGCCTCGCGCACGCGCGGATGATCGGCGAGACCGAGGTAGTTGTTCGAGCAGAGCAGCAGCACGGGCTTGCCGTCGAGCAGGACGCGCGGGCCCTGCGGGCCCGACACCGAGCGCATGCGCCGATAGAGCCCGCGGTTCTTGATCTCCGCGAGGCGATCCTCGATGTCGGTGCTCATGCTGCTCTCCCGTCGACGTGCACGATCTCCGGATAGGTGTTGGCTGCGCCGTCGGGGCGCGTCGGGACGCTCGACTTCTTGCGATGCCGGAGCTGCGTCGAGGGGTCCCAGAAGTTCGCCTCGGCCTGCGAGTCGACGAGCTCGTCGAGCGGCGTCTGCGGTGACTCGCCCTCGAGCCAGCCCGAGCGGTTGTCGGGCCGCGGGTTGACGCCGTTGTCCTCCTGGCGGGCGACGTTGAGGCCGAGCTCCTCGAACATCGCGCGATCCCACTCGGGCTCGGAGCCGAGCGTGGTGAGGAAGTTGCCCATCATCACGCCGTTGAGGCCGGCCTTGACGGCGAGCCGCTGGAACTCGCCGGCGCCGAGGTTCTCGTTGCGTCCGCCGCACAGCCGGAAGAGCGCGTTCGGCAGGATCAGCCTGAAGATGGCGACCCACTTGACTGCCTCCCAGGGGTCCATCATGTCGCGGTCGCCGAACTTCGTGCCGGGGCGCGGGTTGAGCAGGTTGATCGGCACCGAGGTGGGCTCGACCTCCGCCAGCTGGAAGGCCATCTCGACACGCTGCTCGCGCGTCTCGCCGAGGTTGAGGATGCCGCCGACGCAGGTCTCGAGCCCGGCCTCGCGGACCGCGTCGATCGTGCGCAGGCGGCCCTCGTAGCGGACCGTCGAAGAGACCTCGGGGTAGTAGCTCTCGGCCGTCTCGACGTTGTGGTGGACGCGCTGGATCCCTGCTTCCTTGAGTGCCTTCGCGCGGGCGGCCGACATGTGGCCGATCGACACGCAGCGCTTGAGATTCGTGTGCTCGGCCACGAGACGCGCGCCGTCGAGCACGTTCTCGAAGTCGCGCTTCGAGAGTCCCTGGCCCTGCGTGACCATGCAGAAGCGGTGCGCCCCGGCGGCCTCGGCCGCGCGCGCGTGCTCGAGGATCTGGTCGGCCGTCATCATCGCGTGCATCGGCGTGTCCGCCTCGGCGAAGCGCGACTGGGAGCAGAAGCCGCAGTCTTCGGCGCAGCCGCCCGACTTGGCGTTGACGAGCGAGCACATGTCGGTCGAGTCGCCGAAGCGCTCGAGCCGCACGCGCCAAGCGCGTTCGACCAGCGCCTCGATCTCCGCGTGATCCTCGATCTCGCCGAGCCGGAGCGCCTCGTCCTGGGAGATGAGGGACGGCACCTTGGGAAGCCACCGTATGGGTCACTTCGGACGGAGTACCGTGCAGCGGCCATGCCGCTGATCGACCATGCGGATCTCGTCGTTTCCTCGATCGAGCGCAGCCTGCCGTTCTACCGCGGGCTGCTCGGGCCGCTCGGTTGGGTCGGGGTCGCCACCCAGGAGGGGGAGCAAGGGGAACGGATCCACTATCTCGGCGGGGCCGACCTGAACGGCTCACTGGGGCTGCGCGAGGGGCGCTCGGCGCCCGTCGACCGCTACGAGATCGGCTTGCACCACCTGGCCTTCGAGGCGCCGAACCGGGCGGCCGTCGACCAGGCGGCCGAGTACGCGCGTGCTCAGGGTTGCGAGCTCGACGGCGAGCCGGGCGAGCGCCACTACACGCCGGCCTACTACGCCGTGTTCTTCTTCGACCCCGACCACATCAAGATCGAGGTCGTGCATCGCCCGCGGCCCTTCAGCCTGTCCTTCGCCCGCGGCCTCGTGCGCGGGTCCGGGTCGATCGTGAACCAGATCCGGCGCCGGCGCGCGCGGCGCGCCGGCTAGCGCCCCTTCCAGACCGGCGCGACGCTTCTCTGCGAACGCGCGCACGCCCTCGCGGAAGTCCTCGGAGCGGAAGCAGGACTCGCGCAGCTCGACGAGCTCGCGTTCGAGGTCCTCGGGCAGGCGCCGGTCCCGCAGCGCGCGGATGATGCGCTTGTTGCCGGCGAGCGACAGCGGCGCATTGGCTGCGATCTCGGCGGCGAGCTCGAGCGAGCGCGTATCGAGCTCCGCCTGGTCCACCAGTTCGTTCAGGAGGCCCATCGCGCGCGCCCGCTCGGCGTCCACGGTCGCGCCGACGAAGAACAGCTGCGCCGTGTTCGCCACGCCGCAGACGTCGATGAAGCGGGCGAGCCCAGTGTGCGAGTAGATCAGGCCCAGCTTGGCCGGCGGCATGCCGACCCGGATGCCGCGCGCCGCAACGCGAATGTCGCAGGTGAGCGCGAGCTCGAGCCCGCCGCCGATCGCGTGGCCGTTGAGCGCGGCGAGCACGGGGTAGGGGTAGGCGTCGAGCGCCTCGATCGCGTCCTGAAACGGATGGGCGACGAGCCGCTCCGCGCTCTCCTCGAAGCCCTGCTCCTCGAGGTTGCCTATGTCGTAGCCGGCCGAGAAAACCTCACCGGAGCCGCGGATGACGAGGCAGCGCGCGTCGAGCGTGCGAGCCTGGCCCGCGAGTGAGTCGAGGATCTCGTGGTCGAGGGCGCCGCGACGCTCGGGATTCGAGATCGTGAGCCGGGCGACGCCGTCGGCGGGATGGTCGAGGAGGAGTTTGCTCATTGCGCAAGCACCCGGCTCGGCCGGGTGCGCAGCGATTCCCTCACTCCAGCACGACGAGCGTGTCACCCTCGGAGACCGACTGGCCCTCCTGGCAGACGATCTCCTTGACCTTGCCGGGGTCCTCGGCCTCCACGGGCATCTCCATCTTCATCGACTCGAGGATCACGAGCGTGTCGCCCTCGTCGACCTCCTGCCCGATCTGGCACTCGATCTTCCAGACCGTCCCCGTGATGTGCGCCTCGACGTTCGACAACTCGAATTCCCCTTCGTCGGCTTTGCGATGGCGGCAAGATAGCGGTATGCGGAGCGGTAACAATCGGGACGCCAATGGGTAGACCCGCAGGGATGAAGGACCAGGTCTACAAGGACCCACGGCCGGCGGAGCACTTCGAGCGATTCCACCGGCGCACGCGGGCGAAGCCGCCGAACTGGATGTACGAGGTCGTCCGGCTCGTGCTCACGCCCTACATCGTCCTGTTCTACCGCGCGCGCTGCATCGACTCGCAGCACATCCCGGCGGACGGGCCCGCGATCATCGCGCCCAACCACTTCTCCTTCCTCGACCATTTCTTCGTCGCCGTCTACCTGCGCCGCAAGGTCAACTTCATGGCCAAGTCGCAGCTCTTCAAGATGCCGCTCGAGCTCGTGTTCAACAACGGCGGCGTGTTCCCGGTCAGGCGCGGGCACCACGACGAGGAGGCCTTCAAGACCGCGCACGCGATCCTCGCCCGCGGCGGCATCGTGGTCATGTACGCCGAGGCGGGGCGCTCGCGCACCGGCGAGCTCGGCACCCCGCGCCACGGCCTCGGCCGCCTGGCGCTCGAGGCGGGCGTGCCCATCGTCCCCACCGCCATCGCCGGCACCGACCGCGTCCGCAACTGGAAGCGGCTGCAGTTCCCGAAGGTCACCGTTCAGTTCGGCGAGCCGCTGCGCTTCGAGCAGGTCGAGGCCCCCGCACGCGAGCAGGCGCAGGCGGCCTCCGTGGTCGTGTTCGATCGCGTCAAGGAGCTGTACTCGCGGCTCCGCACCGAGGGACGCGGCAGCGCGGTGCGTGCCGCCCGCCAAGCGCGCCGGGCCGTCAGCTCCTAGCGGGCGGGCAGGACCGAACGGATGTACCGCGTTCCCTTCCTGATCGGGCTTGTCCTGCTGGTCGCCGGGCTGGCGGCGCTCGCTCTGCTGAGCGGCGGTGACGACACCCCCGGGCCCGCGCCGCTCCAGGTCGCGGACGATCCCTTCGCCTACGAGCCGGACCGCGAGCAGGAGTTCACCGAGCGCGCGGCCGCCGGCCACAGCCACGTGATCTACGAGAAGAGCCCGGACGGCGTGCTCGCCACCGCGCGCCGCGTCGAGGCGTACCGGCCGCAGGTCGAGGCGGCCGCTGCCGAGGCGGGCGTCGACCCCGATCTCGTCGAGGGCATGGTCTTCCTCGAGAGTGCGGGCCGCGCCGAGGTGATGGCGAGCACGGACTTGGAGGGGGCGGTCGGCCTGACGCAGATCCTTGCCGAGACCGCCGTGAGCCTGCTCGGGATGCGCGTCGATATCGAGGAGAGCCGGCGACTGACGCGCAGGATCATGCGCGCCGACCGCGAGGGCGCCTCCGCGCGCTCGGACGAGCTGCGCGCCCGCCGCCGGCGCGTGGACGAGCGCTTCGATCCCGACAAGGCGCTGGCCGGAACCGGCCGCTACCTGCGCACCGCGATGGACGAGTTCGGTCGCGAGGACCTGGCCGTCGCGTCGTACCACATGGGCATCGGCAACCTGCAGAACGTCCTGTCGGCCTACGGCGACGACGAGGCGAGCTACACGCAGGTGTACTTCGACGCCACCCCGGACCGGCACCCGCGGACCTATCGCCTGCTCACGAGCCTCGGCGACGACTCGAAGACCTATCTGTGGCGCGTGCTCGCCTCAGCGGAAGTGATGCGCCTGTACCGCGAGGACCGCTCCGAGCTCGCGCGGCTCGACGACCTGCAGTCGGCCAAGGCGAGTGCCGAGGAGGTGCTGCACCCGCCCGGCTCCACCGAGATCTTCCAATCGGCCGAGGATCTCGAGGCCGCGTACGCCGGCGGCCGGCTGCGGCCGTTCCCGAACCAGCCGGCCCGCTACGCCCTGCGACGCAGCCCGCGCATGGGCGAGCTCGCCGGCCGGGTCGACACCGACCGCGAGCTGCTCCGCGGCCTGCGCCCCGAGGCGCTCGCGCTGGCGCTCTACGCGGCGGAGGCGGTCCGCGCGATCGCGGACACGGATGCCGCGCTCACCGTCACGAGCACGGTACGCACGACGCCGTACCAGGAGCTGCTCGCGCGCCGCAACCCCGAGGCGACGAGCGCCTACTCGCTGCACACGACCGGCTTTGCCTTCGACGTCAGGCGCGACTACCGCTCACGCGCCCAAGCGGCCGCCTTCCAGTACATGCTCGACCGCCTGCAGTCCCTCAACCTGATCGCCTGGGTGCGCGAGCCCGGGGCGATTCACATCACCGTGTCGAGCGAGGCGCGCGAGCTGATTCAGCGCTAGTACTCGGCCTCGAGCGCCTGCCAGGCCTCCCAGTCGTGGCCCGGGATGATCAGCGCGTCGGGCGTCTCCTTCCGGTACTGCGCGATCTCCCTCAGCGAGCGCCGGAACAGGTGCTCGTCATCGACGCGGTACGGCAGGTGCCCCGTCTCGAGCGTCTCGCGCAGGTACATCGCATCGCCCGCGACGAGCACCTCGACGCCCTTCGCGCGCAGCACGACGGACATGTGCCCGAACGTGTGGCCGGGCGTGTAGACGGTCCGCACGCTGCCGTCGCCGAACAGGTCGAACGAGCGCCCGAAGCCGGAGAACGAGGAGGCGTCCGGCCCGTCGAAATCGAGTAGCCGGTAGTCGAAGCCGTGGTCGAACTGGCGCCTGACGTAGCCCTGGCGCTGTCCGGCGTCGGTGGCCGCCTCCCATTCGCGCTTCGAGACGACGAACGTCGCGTCCGGGAACTCGGCGATCGCGCTCGCGTGGTCGCCGTGCAGATGGGTCATGACGACGACGCGGATGTCGCCCGGGGAGCGGCCGCGCTCGCGAAGCTGGGCCGAGACCGCCTGGCCGGGATCCATCTCCACGTCCCTGTACCTGAACAGCGCGACGCGTCCGAGGTTCTGGCGCGGGTTGACGGCGACCGACGGGTGGAAGCCGGTGTCGACCAGGATCAGCCCCGCACCCGGGTGCTCCACGAGGAACGCCGGCACCGGCGCGTCGATCAGGTCCTTCTTGGCCACGCCGATCCCGAAGGCGCGCCGCCCCGCGAGCCTCCCCTCGGAGCGCAGGAACCAGCTCGAGGGAACCTGCATCCGTCCGGTCAGCAGCGGGTGGAGCGCGACGTTCGCGCCGGAGCTGCCGCCGGCGAGTGGCAGCTCGGCGGGCCGGGGCTCGGCGGCGGTCTCCATCGCCGAGAAGCTAGCCGGGTTGGCGGTCGGCCAGCTCCTCCCAGAACTCGATCCAGATGCGCGCCTGGCGCATTCCGAGCTCGAGCGCGAGGCGTGGGCCCTCGGGCACGTCCTCGGGCAGGCCGGCGCGGATCCCTTCGTACTCGGCGAGCTCGGCGCGGTGGGCCTCGAGCTGCACGTCGGCGAGCGCGGCCGCGTCGGCTCCGAAGAACAGCTTCAGGAGGCCGAGGTCGCGCACCTCGGAGAGCTGAGCGGTGGGCTCGCCGCGCCACTCGGCGAGCGCCTCGCGGCCCTGGTCGGTGAGCGCATACTGCTTGCGCCGGCGCCCGCCCTCCTCGCGCCGCTCGCTCACATATCCCGCTCGCGCGAGCCGCTCGGGCTCGGTGTACAGCTGCGCGTGCTGGAGCGACCAGAAGAAGCCGACCGAGTTCGCCACGAGCTGCTTGAGGCGGTAGGGGGTGGCCTCGCCTGTCCAGCTGAGCAGGCCGAGCACGATGTACGAGGCCGGGGTGAGCCGGATCTCTTGCATTAGTCCAAACTAGACGGTACAGTGCGGATCATGGCAACCGCACTCTCGCAGACCCAGGCGACGGACCACCGGCTCGGCTTCCAGAGCCTCGACGAGGAGGTCGCCGTCGACCGCCTGCCCGTGAGCGGAGAGCTGCCCTCGTGGCTGACCGGTGCGCTCGTGCGCGTCACGCCCGCGCTCTTCGAGATCGGCGACCGGCGCGTGTCGCACTGGTTCGACGGCGTCGCGATGCTGAACCGCTTCGGCTTCGCGGACGGCACGGTGTCGTACAAGAGCCGCTTCCTCGACAGCCGCTCCTATCGCGACGCGAGGGAGGGGGAGATCCGGCGCGGCGGCTTTGCCACCGATCCCTGCCGGTCGCTCTTCAAGCGCGTGCAGGCGATCTTCTCGCCGGACTTCACGGACAACCCGAACGTGAACCTCGCGCGCGTGGGGGAGCGCTACATCGCGATGACGGAGACGCCGCTGCCGGTCGAGTTCGACCCCGACACGCTCGACACGATCGGTCACTTCGATTTCGCGGACTCGGTGAAGAGCCACGTCACGACCGCGCATCCGCATCACGACCGCGAGCGGGACGAGTTCGTCAACTACGTCGCCCACTTCTCGAGGACGAGCGAGTACGTGCTCTACGGCCTCCCCGCCGGCTCGACGACGCGGCGCGTGATCGCCCGCATGCCGGTGCGCGAGCCCGCCTACATGCACGCCTTCGGCATGAGCGGGCGCCACCTGATCCTGGCGGAGTACCCGCTGCGCGTGAACCCGCTCAAGATGGCGTTCTCAGGCAAGGCCTTCATCGAGAACTACGTCTGGCAGCCGGAGCTCGGGACGAAGCTGCAGGTCTTCGACCGCGCGACCGGCGCGCACCGAGGCACCTACGAGACGGACGCCTTCTTCAGCTTCCACCACGTGAACGCATTCGAGAACGAGAGCGGCGAGCTGGTCCTGGACCTCGTCGCGTACGACGACCCGTCGGTGATCGACGCGCTCTACCTCGGCGAGGACGGGCCGCGCGGCCCGCTCGGCCACACGGAGCTGCGCCGCTACACGATCGACCTCGACGGTGACTCGGTCAGCTGGGAGGCGCTGCCAGGCGGGCGCGACGTCGAGCTGCCGCGGATCGACTACGCGCGCCGCAACACGCACGACTACGAGTTCGCCTACTTCGCGGGCTGGGGTGGCCGCGAGTGGATCGACCGGCTCGTCAAGCTGAACGTGCGCGACGGCACGCGCAACGAGTGGAGCGCGCCCGGCTGCTACCCAGGCGAGCCGGTCTTCGTGCGCGAGCCGGGGAACGACGCCGAGGACGGCGGCGTGATCCTGTCGGTCGTGCTCGACGCGGCGGCACGCCGCTCCTTTTTGCTCGTGCTCGACGCAGGCTCCTTCGAGGAGCTGGCGCGCGCCGAGGCGCCCCACCACATCCCGTTCGGCTTCCACGGTGACTACCTGAGGTCGTGATGCGCGCCGCGGACGCCGACAGAGAGCGGACCGCCGAGCGCCTGCGCCACGCCGCGGGCGAGGGACGGCTGCGCCCCGACGAGCTCGAGGAGCGGCTCGAGCGCGCGCTTGGCGCCTCGACGCTCGCCCAGCTCGACCGCGTCGTCGCGGATCTGCCGGCGCCGCCGCCCGCGCCGCCGCGCCCGGAGCTGCCGGTGACCTACCTCGCCGTCTCGGCGCTGCTCGTCGCCATCTGGGCGCTCACGGGCGCCGGCTACTTCTGGCCGATCTGGCCGATTCTCGGCTGGGGCGTTTGGGAAGGGCCGCGGCTCGCCCGGGTAGGCTTACGCGCATGCCATCCGAGCGCTTCGTCGACGAGCTGAACGCGCAGATCGGCCGCGAGCTTCAGGCGGCTCACCAGTACACCGCCGTGGCCGCGTACTACGACCGCGAGACCTTCCCGCGCCTGGCCAAGTTCTTCTATGACCAGGCCGAGGAGGAGCGCGGGCACGCCATGAAGATGGTGGGCTACCTGCGCGACACGAACTCGCCGATGCGGCTCGGCGAGATCAAGGCGCCGCGCACCGACTTCGCGGACCACGTCGAGCCGCTCACGCTCGCGCTCGAGCACGAGAAGAAGGTCACCGTCTCGATCGGCAAGCTGTTCGAGATCGCGCGCGAGACCGACGACTACGCGAGCGAGAGCTTCATGCAGTGGTTCGTCGACGAGCAGGTCGAGGAGGAGGCCACCATGGACTCGCTCCTGCAGGTGGCGGAGCGCGTGCGCGAGTACCCGATGATGCTCGAGGAGTTCCTCGCCCGCGACGGGGACGATCTCGGCGGCGACTGACGGCTGAGTTCGAGCTCAACCCGATAGGCCGCGTCGAGTCGCCGCTGACCGAGCTCGGGGCGGCGCCGAATCAGGGCGACGAGGGCGCGCCGGACGCCTGGCTCGTGTTCGAGCCCGGCGTGCTCGACGGCCTCGACGGCATCCGGGCGGGCGACGAGCTGATCGTGCTCACCTGGCTCGACCGCGCCAGCCGCAACGTGCTGCGAGTGCATCCGCGCGGTGATCCCTCCCGGCCCGAGCAGGGTGTGTTCAGCACGCGCTCACCGGCGCGCCCGAACCCGATCGGGCTGCATCGCGTCGGGGTCCTGGCGGTCGAGGGCGCGCGGCTGCGCGTCTCGAACCTGGAGGCGCTCGACGGCACGCCGGTGGTGGATCTGAAGCCGGTGCTCAGCCGCGATGTCAGCGAGCGCTGACGAGCTCCAGCTCGAGACGCCCGGCGCGATCGCCCTCGGTGCGCTCGATCCAGGACTTCCTGAGCAGCGGCTCGTACTTGTGGAGGCTCGCCGGAAGCCCGCTCAGGTGCGCCGGCAGCGGCGGCCCGGGCTCGATCCCGAGAGCGCGCAGCAGGCGGTCGTCGTCGATCCGCCGCGCAGGACAGTGGCGACAACGGGGATCGGATCGACAGCACTTGACCGGCACGGCAGGCGCAGCGTAGCACGCCATTAGGGCTCCCTAACACGGGGTGCCGGTTACGCTGGCCCGTCGATGCCCTCGAAGCTCTTCAAGCCCGGTCTGCTCGACGGGCAGGTCGCCGTGGTGAGCGGCGGAGGGTCGGGCCTCGGACGTGCCGCGGCGCTCGAATTGGCGGCCCTCGGCGCCCAGGTCGTGGTCTGCGGGCGCCGCAGCGAGCCGCTCGAGGAAACCGCCGCGCGCGCGGAGGGCGGGCGCTGCAGCACGATCCCCTGCGACATCCGTGAGGAGGACCAGGTGTCCGCGCTCGTGGACGAGGTGCTCGCCCGTCACGGTCGCATCGACCTGCTCCTGAACAACGCCGGCGGCCAGTACCTGACGCCCGCTGAGGAGATCACACCAAAGGGGTTTCGCACGGTGATCCGGCTGAACGTCGAGGGCACCTGGCTGATGACCCACACGGTGGCGACGCGGGCGATGATTCCGGAGAGCCGCGGCGGCAAGATCGTCAACGTCACGCTGTCGCCGCATCACGGCCTCCCCGGGATGGCGCACTCGTCCGCCGCGCGCGCCGCCGTCGAGAATCTCACGCGCGTGCTCTCGATCGAGTGGGCCCGGTTCGGCATCAGGCTGACCGCGCTCGCCGCGGGCCACTTCGCCACCGAGACGCTGATGACGAAGTACCCGCAGCCCGTTGTCGAGGGGGTCGCGGGGACCGTCCCGCTGCAGCGGCTCGGGACGGAGGAGGAGTTCGCCTGGCTGGTCGCCTACCTCGCGTCGCCGGCCGGCGACTACTTCTCGGGTGCGGTGCTGACGCTCGACGGCGCACGCGACAACTGGTTCGGTGCCTGGCCGCCAGGCGGCATGGCCGACACCGGCGGCGAGCCGCTCCGGGAGGAGCGCAAAGGATGAGCGAGGTGCCGTCACTCGAGACGGAGCGACTCGTCATGCGCGGCTTTCGCGACGACGATCAGGAGCAGTGGGCCGCCATCCGCGCCGACGACGAGGTGATGCGCTCGCTCGGTCGCGAGGGCGGTATCCCGTTCGACGACGCGTGGCGCGAGCTGGCGATGCTCGCGGGCCACTGGGCGCTCAAGGGCTTCGGCCACTGGGCGCTCGAGGAGCGCACGAGCGGAGCCCTGATCGGCAACGCGGGACTGTTCTTCCCGCCCGACTGGCCGGCACTCGAGGTCGGCTGGACGGTGACCAGGCCGCGCTGGGGTGAGGGCTTCGCGGGCGAGGCGGCTCGCGCCGCCGCGGCCTGGGCGCAGGCGGAGCTCGGCGCGGCACACCTGATCAGCCTGATCGCGCCGTCGAACGCTCGCTCGCTCCGCGTTGCGGAGAAGCTCGGCATGACCCACGAGGGGGAAGCGCACGTGCGTGGCTTCAGGCTGCTGAAATACGGAAGCGATCTCCCGTTTGCGGGCGGCGATTCGGCCGCACGCGGCGCGGGTATCGGCAGCCCATGAGCGTGAACGAGAGCAACGAGCCGCGCGACGAGAAGTTCCTCGAGCACGAGGAGGAGCTCGCCGCTGAAGAGGCCGCTTCGATCGGTGGGGCGCGCCCCGATTACGACACTGATGAGGCGCACCGGCCCCTCCAGGAGTCCGGCGAGGGCGAGGCAGAGGGCTTCGAGCAGGCCGAGGCGGACCTGATCGAGGCTGCCTCGCACGGCGAGCACCGCCACAACCCCGCCGAGGACGCCTTCACGCCGGAGGCCGAGTCGGACGAGTCGGGCGCCGCCTACGGCGAGCCGGACGAGATCGATCCGACCGAGGTCGTGAGCGACCCCGACGCGGAGGTCGATGAGGATCCCGGCGAGGGGCCGGGGATCGCCGCGGACCGCTAGCGCCGAAGCAGCCGGCTCGGCCGGCTGCGCAGGGAACGGGATTCGCGAAGCTCAGCGCTCGAACAGCGTCGACAGCACCACCTCGGTGACGGTCCTGGTGATGCCATCGGTCGCCCGGATGCGCTCGAGGCAGAGCTCGAGGTCCTGCGTGTCGCGCGCCTGCAGGTGCAGCAGCGCGCTCGCCTCGCCGGCCACCGTGTGCGCCGAGACGACGCCGGGCTCGTCCTCGACGGCCCGCTTGATCGCTTCGGCCGGCATGCCGCCCTCGCAGTAGAGGTCGACGAAGGCCTCCGCATGCCAGCCAAAAGCGCGCGGGTCGACGATCGCCGTGTAGCCCTGGATCACCCCGTCGGCCTCCAGCCGGTCGATGCGCCGCTTGACCGCCGGAGCCGAAAGATGGACGTGCCCGCCGATGTCCTGGAAGGAGCGCCGGGCGTTCTGACGGAGCAGCGCAACGATTCTCTGGTCAGTCTGGTCCATATAGGCCCGAAGTGTCGCACTCGTGCAACAAATCCGCATTGTGCAGACACAAATTCATAGGAATCATTACGTGACGACCTGATTTTCGAGAGAGGAGCCCGATGGCAACCGAGCAGCTCGCCCCCGGCACCGTCACCCCGCCGGTGGACGAGAACGACCGTATGCCGATCAACGGGATCGACCACGTGGAGTTCTACGTCGGCAACGCGGCGCAGGCCGCCTACTACTTCGTGAACGCATTCGGGTTCACCGAGACGGCCTACCGAGGGCTCGAGACCGGGCACCGCGGGCACAAGTCGCACGTGCTCGAGCAGGGCCGTATCCGCCTCGTGCTGACCGGGACGCTCAGCGGCGGCGACGAGATCGCTGACCATCACGCACGCCACGGCGACGGCGTCCACAAGATCGCCCTGAGCGTGCCCGACGCGGCCGCCGCGTACGAGCACGCGGTCGCCCACGGCGCGCGCGGCGTGATGACGCCGCGCTGGGAGGAGGACGAGCGCGGCCGCGTGCAGCTCTCCGCGATCGAGACCTACGGCGAGACGCTCCACCTGTTCGTGCAGCGCGACGAGTACGACGGGCCGTTCCTGCCCGGCTACGAGGCACGCGCGGAGGCGCCGAGCGACCCCGACGAGATGCTGTTGATGGCGATCGACCACATCGTCGGCAACGTCGAGCTCGGCCACATGGAGGAGTGGGTCCATTACTACGAGCGCGTCTTCGGGATGACCGAGATGATCCACTTCTCGGACGAGGCGATCTCGACCGAGTACTCCGCGCTGATGTCGAAGGTCGTCACCGACGGCAGCGGCCGGCTGAAGTTCCCGATCAACGAGCCCGCCGAGGGCAAGCGCAAGTCGCAGATCGACGAGTACATCGAGTTCTACAACGGCGCCGGCGCGCAGCACATCGCCGTCGCCACCCGGGACATCGTGGGATGCGTCGCCGCCCTGAGGGAGCGCGGCGTCGAGTTCCTGACGATCCCGGGGGAGTACTACGACGAGGTGCCCGGGCGCATCGGTGAGATCGAGGAAGACGTCGAGGACCTGAAGCGGCTGGGCATCCTGGTCGACCGCGACGACGAGGGCTACCTGCTCCAGATCTTCACGAAGCCGATCGGAGACCGTCCGACCGTGTTCTTCGAGATCATCGAGCGGCACGGCGCTCGCGGCTTCGGCGAGGGCAACTTCAAGGCCCTCTTCCAGGCGATCGAGCGCGAGCAGGACCGGAGAGGAAACCTCTAGACCCATGCGCTACGCAAGCCTCGGAAAGATCCCACCCAAGCGGCACGTGCAGGTGCGCCAGAACGGGGCCTCGTCCCCGCTGCTCGTCGAGGAGGTGATGGGCTACGAGGGCTTCTCGGGCAACGAGTCGATCCTGCTCCACCTGCAGTCACCCTGCCGGCTCGACCAGGTCGGCGATTTCCGCCCGATCGAGCGCGAGGAGTGGGTGCCGGATGCCCACGTCCACCGGCTCGCCGACGCCAACCCGATCGACGCCGGCGGTGACCCGCTCTCGAGCCGCCGCCTGCTGATGTGGAACGGCGACATCGAGGTGTCGGTCGCGAAGCCGACCGAGACGCTCGACGGCTACTACCGCAACGGCGAGGGCGACGAGGTGCTCTACGTGCACCGCGGCTCCGGCGCGTTGCGGACGGTCTTCGGGCGCGTGCCGTTCCGCGAGCGTGACTACATCGTCATCCCGCGCGGCACCACGCACAGCTTCGAGCTGGCCGACGGCGAGGAGCAGTTCTGGATCTGCTTCCACACGCCCGGCGAGATCGAGACGCCCAACCGCTATCGCAACCGCTACGGCCAGCTGCTCGAGCACTCGCCGTACTCACAGCGGGACTTCCATCCGCCCGAGGAGCTCGAGACGTTCGACGAGCAGGGCGAGTTCCCGGTCACCGTGCGCGTGCGGGACGGCTTCCAGAGCTACACGCTCGACCGCCATCCCTTCGACGTCGTCGGCTGGGACGGCTACGTCTGGCCGTACACGTTCAACGCGGACGACTTCGAGCCGCGCGCCGGCCGCTTCCACCTGCCGCCGCCCGCCCACCAGACCTTCCAGGGGCCGAACTTCGTGATCTGCACCTTCGCGCCTCGGATGCTCGACTGGGACCCGCAGGCGGTCGTTCTTCCCTACCACCACTCGAACATCCAGTCCGAGGAGGTCATGTTCTACGCGGCGGGGGACTACGCGGCACGCAAGGGCGTCGATATCGGCTCGATCACGCTGCACCCGTCCGGCCTGCCGCACGGGCCGCAACCGGGCGCTGTCGAGAAGTCGCTCGGCAAGAAGTCGACGGACGAGCTGGCGGTCATGTGGGACACCTTCCGGCCGCTCAGGCTGTCGACGCTCTGGAGCGAGGTAGACAAGCCGGAGTACGCGTACAGCTGGAACCCGGATCGGTCGCCCGAGCCCGCGGGCCGGGACGGCGCGCCCGAATCCGAGACGGTGGTCACCGGGCCGTCAGCCTGACGCCGCGCGCCGGCTTCGCACCGACCCGACTT
>CAWFBT010000025.1:0-133394 GCA_963814095.1 uncultured Thermoleophilaceae bacterium
GCCAACGCGGACACGCCAGGCTTCTACGCCACGGTGAACACGGCCGACGGTGGGCCGATGCGGGTGTCCTACGGGACCGCCCGTGGTTCGCCACCGGGCCCTTCCCGGTATCAGGTGAAGCATGGACACGTTCAAGATCGGTGGCGACCTCGAGGTGCGCCGCCTCGGCTTCGGAGCAATGCGCATCACGGGCGACGGCATCTGGGGGCCGCCTGAGGACCCCGATTCGGCGCGCGCGCTGCTGCGACGCGTGGTCGAGCTCGGAATCAATCTGATCGACACCGCCGACTCGTATGGGCCTGAGGTGAGCGAGAACCTGATCGCCGAAGCGCTTCATCCCTATCCGGACGGGCTCGTGATCGCGACCAAGGGCGGCTTGACCCGTACCGGGCCGGGAGAGTGGCCGCGCGACGGGCGGCCCGAGCACCTGCGGGAGGCCTGCGAAGGGAGCCTCCGGCGGCTGAAGGTCGACCGCATCGACCTCTATCAGCTGCACGCGCCGGACGACAAGGTCCCCTACGAGGATTCGGTCGGCACACTCAAGGAGCTCCAGGACGAGGGGAAGATCCGCCATATCGGGGTCTCCAACGTCTCGGTGGAGCAGCTCGAGCAGGCGCGCGAGATCGTCGACGTGGTGAGCGTCCAGAACCGCTACAACCTCACGGACCGCTCCTCGGAGGACGTGCTCGACGCCTGCCAGGACGCCGGCGTAGGGTTCATCCCATGGTTCCCGCTCGCCATGGGCTCGCTCGCGGAGCCGGGCGGCGAGCTCGACGAGGCGGCGCGTGCGCACGCCGCCACCCCTGGTCAGGTCGCGCTCGCGTGGCTGCTCGCTCGCTCGAAGGTGATGCTGCCGATCCCGGGCACGTCCTCGGCCGAGCACCTCGAGGAGAACCTCGCCGCGGAGCAGCTGATCCTCAGCGACGAGGAGCGAGATTCGATTGCCGGTGCGGGTGCGGGGTAGAGACGAGGAGATGACTTCTGAGCCCACCAGCCTCGACCACGTCGCCCTCTGGGTCAGCGAGCGGGAAGCGCTGGCCGGCTTCGTGTGCGACCACCTCGGCATGCACGTGATCGAAAAGACCGACAGCTTCACGCTCGTCGGCGTGGACGCGAAGCTTGGCAAGCTCACGCTCTTCGACGCCGAAGGCCCGCGCGAGCGTGGCGCCCTGCGACGGGTGGCCCTGCGGGTGAGTGATCCCGATGCGGTCGCGGGCGCGCTGCCGGTCGAGGCCGAGCGCGCCGCCGACGGCGTCCTCGAGCTCGACGCGCCCGGCGGCCTGCGCATCGGCCTGGTCGATGCGGCCGGTCGCGACTTCGATCTCGACCACGTTGTCCTCACCGTCCCCGACCCGGACGCCGCCGCAGCGGAGCTCGCCGCGCTCGGCTTCGAGCGTCGCGACGGCCTGCTGGCGGTCGCGGACCGGACGCTGCAGCTCGAGCAGGGCAGCGCCGACGACGACGGACGCCCGCTCCTCAACCACCTGGCCCTGCTCGTCGACGACGCCCACCTCGTCCAGGCGGAGGCCGAGCGCGAGGGGGTCGAGATAGACGACGTCAAGGACGCGCCCAACACGTTCGCGGTGTTCGTGCGCGGCCCCGAGGGCGTCCGCATCGAGTACGTGGAGCACAAGCCGGGCTTCGCGCTCGTCTGAGTAGTGCCCGACCTGGTCGTAGCCGGGGCCGGCATGGCCGGGCTTGTGGCTGCGGCCGAGGCGCGCCGGCTCGGCGCCGAGCCGCTCGTCCTCGAGAAGCTCGGTGAGCCCGGCGGGTCGATGCGGCTGTCGAGCGGCGTCGTGTGGCGCCACCGCGAGTTCGCGCAGTTCCGGGCCGACTGCCCGGCAGGCGACGAGCGGCTCCAGACGCGCCTCTTCGAGCGCCTCGACGGCGACCTGCGCTGGCTCGAGACGCTCGGCGCAACCGTCACCGAGCGTGGCACCGGCAACCCGCTCACCACCGGCGTGCGCTTCGACCCCGAGGGCCTGACGGCGGCGCTGGTTGCCGCCGCGAACGGCGCGGGCCGCGTAGCGGTCCGCTTCGACGCCGCGTTGACCGAGCTGCCCGACGACGGGCCCGCCGTGCTCGCCACCGGCGGCTTCGGCGCGAGCCGTGAGCTGCTCCGCGAGCACGTGACCGCCGAGGCAGATCACGTCTTCCTGCGGTCGGCGCCGGGCAGCACCGGTGACGGGCTGCGGCTCGGCCTGGCGGCCGGCGGGCGGGTGAGCCGCGGCATCGACGAGGTCTACGCGCGGCTGATGCCGGCACCGCCGGCGCAGGTCGAGCCCGCCGACTTCGTCCGGCTCGCGCAGCTCTATGCCCGCTACGCAGAGGTCACGAACGAGAGCGGGGACGGCTACAGCACGCACACCTGGTCCGAGATCGACGTCGCCCAGTGGGCCGCGCGCCAGACGCGAGCCCGCGCCTGGCTCAGGGTGCCGCGTGGTCAGCTCGCCGAGCGCGTGCGCGAGCGCAGCGTCGAAGAGATGGTGGATGCCGCCGAGGCCGCGGGAGCGCCCGTCCGCCGCGACGGCGACGATGTGACCGTGGAGACCGTCGCCGGGATCACGACGACGCTCGGCGGGCTCGCGATCGACACGCATGCGGAGATGGCCCGAGGGGTCTTCTGCTGCGGTGCGGACGCCGGCGGAATCGCCACCGGCGGCTACGCGAGCGGGCTCGCCGCGGCGCTCGTCTTCGGTCGCATCGCGGCCCGCGCCGCGCTGGGGGAGAGGCCATGAGCGAGGACTCCGAGGTCCACGCCCCGCCCGCCGAGGTGCGGCGGAGCGGCCACGCCTTCGGCAGCGGCGAGCCGTTCAGCGTGGGTATCGAGGAGGAGCTGCTGCTCGTCGATCCCCGCACGCTGAAGCTGGCGCACGTCGCCGACCGCATCCTGCCCGCGATCGACCTCCCTGAGGGGCGGGCCGATCACGAAGCCTTCCTGGCCGAGATCGAGCTGCGCTCGAGCCCGCAGTCGGACACGGCCACGGCGGTCGCCGAGCTGGCCGAGAACCGCGCCGCGGCGCGCGCCGCGGGCGCCACGCTGATGGGGGTCGGCCTGCACCCGGACGCCGACTACGGGGACGTGCAGCTCGTCGACTCCGAGCGCTACCGGCGGGTCGAGGGGGAAATGCGCGGCCTCATCAAGCGCACGCCGGAGTGCGCGCTGCACGTGCACGTCGGCATGCCGGATCCGGAAGCCGCGGTGGCGGCAAGCACCGGGCTGCGCGAGGCGCTGCCGCTGATCCAGGGGCTCGGAGCGGGCTCGGCATTCTGGTTCGGGTTCGACTCCGGCCTGGCCAGCGCCCGCTCGGCGATGGTGCGCGGCTACCCGGGCCGCGGCGCGCCGCCGCCGCTGCGCAGCTGGGACGAGTACCTCGCGGAGCTCGAGGCGATCGGCGCGGGCGGCGGCCCGCAGGATCACACGATGGTGTGGTGGGACGTGCGACTACAGCCGCGGCTCGGCACGATCGAGCTGCGTGAGCTCGACGTCCAGGCGGGCCTCGACGAGGCGGCCGGCATGGCCGCCCTCGTCCGCGCGCTGGCGCGCCGGGCCGTCGAGGCGCCCGTCGAGCACCCGCTGCCGGCCCAGACCCTCGCGTGGTCCTGGTTCCGCGCCACGCGCGACGGCCTCGACGCGGAGGTCGCGCACGGCGACCGGCTCGTGTCGCTGCGTGAGCTGGCGCGCGAGACGCTCGACTCGCTCGGGCGGGAGGACCCGGCGCTCGACGGCGTCGAGAAGATCCTCAGCGAGGGGAATGGGGCGGACCGGCAACGGGCCGCGTTCGCGCGCGGCGGGATGCAGGCGCTGCTCGAGTACATCGCGGCTGAGACGGCGCGGCCGCTGGGAGGCCGTGCCGAGGTCGCCGGCTCGGCCGGCGACGGAGGTTCGGCCGTGTGCCGAGGTCGCCGGCTCGGCCGGCGACGGAGGTTCGGCTTGTTGAAACTGTTCCGCCGGCGCCCGAGGGCGCCGAGCGGGGTGAGATGCTTGGCCGAGCTCGCCGGCCCCGGCGACGGCGGTTCGACTTATGCGGCTTCGCGGAGGGCCGCGACGGCGTCGTCCTTGGCGAGCCGGCGCAGTGCCCGGTCCTCGAGCTGGCGGACTCGCTCGCTCGAAAGGCCGAGACGGCGGCCGGTCTCACGCAGGGCGTGCGGCTCCTCGCGATCGAGGCCGAAACGCAGCGTGATGATGTCGCGCTCGACATCCGGCAGCGTCTCGACGGCCTCGCGGAGCCGGTCGTCCTCCATGGTCGAGACCACCTCGTCCTCGACGGTCGGGCCCTCGCCGGCGATCAGGTCGCCGAGGGCGGTCTCGCCGTCCTCACCAACGCCCTGGTCGAGGCTCGTGGGGCCGCGGTCCGCGCGACGGATGTCGGCCACCTCGTCAACCGGAAGGTCCACGAACTCCGCGATCTCCTCTTCCGTCGGCTGGCGCCCAAGCTGGACGGCGAGCTTGCGCTCGGCGTCCTGGATCTTGCGCGCCCGCGCGACGATGTGAACCGGCAGGCGGACGGTGCGGCCCGAGTTGGCGAGGCCGCGGCCGATGGCCTGGCGGATCCAGAGCGTGCCGTAGGTGGAGAACTTGAAGCCCTTGCGCCAGTCGAACTTCTCGACCGCGCGGATCAGACCGAGCATGCCCTCCTGGATCAGGTCCGAGAGGGGAAGGCCCTGCCCCTGATACTTGCGCGCGACGGAGATCACGAGCCTGAGGTTCGCGTTGATCATCCGCTCCTTGGCGGCAAGATCACCACGCTCGATGCGCTTCGCGAGCTCGACCTCGTCCTCCGCCGTGAGCAGCGGATGGCGTCGCGCCTCGTTGAAGAACAGCTGCAGGGAGTCCTCGAGCTCCACCGGCGCGACGTGGCGGGTCTCAGGCGTCTCCGCAGGGCGAATAAGCGTGTCAGTCGTCATAGCTTCTCGTTTTGATAGTTCGAAGTCCGTCGAAAGTATTACATAGACGAGCTTCGCGGGTTACCCAGAGCAAGCAGAAAACCCCCGAACCAGGGGGGTTCCCAAGCCTCGCTTGGACGTAACGTCCAACGAGGTGTACCAATTGCTTGCGCGTGCAACCTATTCTATCAGAGCCGCACTTCTCCTGCTCTCTGGCCGCGCGGCGCCGTCGGTCGCCCTGCCGCGGACCGCGTGGGCAGCGTAGGCTTCCGGGTAGAAGCCGGCACGGAACGTCCCCTTCGAAGGAGGGCAGGGCATGCAGGTGACCGCTCCCGAACGCGACCAGTTGCGCCGACTCGCGGAGCTGAGGCTGGACCGGCCGGTCGTGCTCAGCCTCTACCTCGACCTGGACCCGTCCGAGTTCGGCACCCAGCCGGCGCGGGCGACGGCCGTACGCTCGCTGCTCGACGAGGCCGAGCGGCGCGTTCGAGAGCACGACGACCTGCCCCACGAGGACAGGATGGGACTGAACGCCACGCTCAAGCGCGCCTCCGAGTTCCTCGAGCGCAACCTGCCGACCGAGGGCGCGCAGGGAGTCGCGGTATTCGCGAGCGAGCCCGCCAAGCTCTTCGAGGCGATCAAGCTGCCGCGTCCGGTCAGCAGCCGAGTCGCGCTCGGACGCTCCCCGCTCGTCGGCCCACTGGCGCGCTTTGAGCGCCGCGAGCGCTGGTGCGTGGCGCTCGTAAGCCGGCGCGACGCGCGCATCTTCCGCGGCTCTCCCGACGGACTGCGCGAGATCGAGCAGATCCACGACACCGTCTTCGGCCAGCATGACCGCGGCGGGCTCTCCCAGGCGCGCTTCGCTCGCGGGATCGAGAAGGAGAAGGACGACCACCTGAAGCACACGGGCGAGGCGCTGCTGCGCCACTTCAAGATCCGGCCCTTCCAGCGCCTGCTGCTCGGCGGGCCGAACGAAGTCGTGAAGGACTTCGAGGGCAAGCTGCACGGCTATCTGAGGGACCGCGTCGTGGGCGGGCGTATCGGCGTGGACGTCGACGTCGCCACTCCGGACACCGTGATGGAGGCGGCGCGACCAGTTTTCGAGGAGATCGAGCGCGAGCACGAGGCGCGCATGCTCGAGCGCGTCGGCGAGCGTGGCGTGACGGGCATCGAAGCCGTGCTCGGAGCGCTCAACGAGCGCCGCGTGGAGGTGCTGATGCTCGACGAGCAGTTCTCCGGAGTGGCCGGGGCCCAATGCGCGGTGTGCGGGCTGCTCGCCACGGAGGGCGAGACCTGTCCGGCGGACGGCGCAGAGATGATCCAGCTCGAGGACCTCACCGATGCGGCGATCGAGCTGGCCGTCCAGCAGTCCGCCGAGGTGCTGGCGGTGCGCCACGAGCGCGACAAGCTGGACGACTATGGCGGCGCGGCCGCGCTGCTGCGCTTCTGATTCGCCCCGGGCGTGACCGGGAATGCGAGGGGCTTAGCCCATTCAAAGAGGAAGGACAACCACATGTTCAAGCTGTTGATCGGGGCCGCGCTGGGGTTTGCTGCCGGCGCCTGGTTCATGGAGTCGGAGGAGCGCGCCCAGAAGCTCGCGGCCGTCAAGGAAAAGGCCGCCGGCATCACGGGTAAGACGGAGCAGTCACCCGAGGGCGACTCCTATGCGTCAGCGACCGCCGGTGAGCCGATCGCCGAGACGGATCCGACGAGCGCGCCCGGGCCGGAGACCTTCAGCCGCTCCTGAGCATCTGTAGGGGACAATCAGGCCTCTCCGTTCCAGGGAAGGAGCCTCAATGGCCGCTTGCACCGCCCGCCGTGTCCTCCTGCTCGGCATCCTGACGCTTGCCGGTCTCGCGTTGCACCCATCCTCGGGGTTCGCCGTCACGCCCTGCGCGACGGCTGACGAGAGCTGTGTGGTTACGCCGTCCAGCCACGAAGCCCAGTGGACAACGGTTCCCCCCAGAATCAACTTCGCCGGGCAGGCGTCCAGCGTGATCATTTGTCCGAGCGGTTCGGTCGTGGCCGGCGCCGACTGGACAGGACAAGCGGGCAACGTACTGAGCGTCGACCTCAATCTCCTCGAGGACCTCTGGCCCTCGTTCCTCGCGACCTTCGACGCCGAGAACACGTCTACGCAGCCGTCGAGCTTTGCGGGCTTCGCCGGCTGCGTCCCCAGGCCGGCGACGGCCTCGGGCGCACCCGCTGTCAAGCACCGCGTGAAGACCCTGCGGGTTCGCCCGGGCACGCGCCTGACGGCTTCATCCAGGTGCCGCAAGGGCGAGCGCCAGCTGCACGGCGGCGCGGCCGTCCTGTTCGACTCGCGGCCCACGCGTGCCGAGCTGCGCGACCACGACTACCGCTACAGCGTCGGTGCTCGCCGGGTCCGCGTGAGGCTGATGGCGGGCAGGAGCGTCGGCGACGACGAGCGCGTGACCCTGCAGGTGCACTCCACGTGCCGCTAGGAGACCGTCAGGCAGTCCTGAGGACCGGCCGGTCGAGGCGATCGGCGGCCTGACGCAGGGCGTCGCGTAGGGCGACCTGCGAGTCGAGCGGGAGGGCCGCGATCTCCTCGGGGGGCGACGCCATCTTCTCGACCACCTGAGCGCGCACGCGCTGGCCCTCGGCCGTCAGGCGGATGATCTTGACGCGCCGGTCCGTCTCGGAGCTGCGTCGCTCGATCAGCCCGCGCGCCTCGAGCCGGTCGACGATCCCGGTGACGTTCGAGGGGTCGCAGAAGAGCTGCTGGGCGAGCGCGCGCATCGGCGTCTCGACGCCGGGCTCGAGCAGGCGCAGCGAGTGCAGCTGAACGGGCGAGAAGTCGAGCTCGCGGGCCATCTCGATCATGCGCGGCTTGTTCGCCTGCATGATGCGCCACAGGAGCGCCCAGGCCTCCTCTGCGGGGGTCTTCTGCGCCATGAGTGCGGCGATCATAGTTGATTGCATCGATAATTGACAACCTCAACTATTATCGCTAGCTTGCGGCGGATGAGCGAAGGTGCGATCGAGGCACACGGCCTCGTCAGGGAGTTCAAGAAGGGACCGCGCGCCGTGGACGGGATCGACCTGCGGGTCGAGACGGGCGAGGTGTTCGGCTTCCTCGGCCCAAACGGCGCCGGCAAGTCGACGACGGTGCACATGCTGACCACGCTGCTGCCGCCCACTGCGGGCACGGCGCGCGTGGGCGGCCACGACGTCGTGGACGAGGGCCCGGCCGTGCGCGCCGCCATCGGGGCCGCGCTCCAGGAGGCGGCGCTCGATCCGTTCCTGACGGGCCGCGAGCACATGAAGCTGCAGACCGCGATGCATGGCATGAGCGGTGAGGAGGCGCGCAAGCGCTCCCAGTCGCTGCTCGAGCGCGTGGGGCTCACGCAGGCCGCCGACCGGCGCGTGGGCGGCTACTCGGGCGGCATGAAGCGGCGCCTCGACCTCGCGCTCGCACTCGTGCACCGGCCGCGCATCCTGTTCCTCGACGAGCCCACCACCGGGCTCGACGTGCAGAGCCGCAGTGCGCTCTGGGCGGAGGTGCAGCGGCTTGCCGCCGACCGCGGCGTCACGGTCTTCCTCACGACGCAGTACCTGGAGGAGGCCGACGTGCTCGCCGACCGCGTGGGCATCATCGACCAGGGCCGCATCGTGGCGGAGGGCACGCCCGAGGCGCTCAAGGCCGAGATCGGCCGCCCGAGCGTCGAGGCGATCCCGGCCGAGCCCGAGCAGCTCGAGCAGATGAAGGCGGTGCTGGCGCGCTTCGGGGAGTCGGTCGCCGGCTCGACCAAGGGCGCCTCGGTGCGGCTCGCAGGCGGTGACTCGAAGCTTGCCGACGTCGTGCGCGCGCTCGACGGCGAGCAGATCAAGATCCAGGACCTCCAGCTGCACGCGCCGACGCTCGACGACGTCTTCCTCGCCAAGACCGGGCGCTCGCTCGAGGGCGCCGCCGAGGAGGCCGAGCAGGAGGAGCAGCCCGAGGAGGCCGTGGCCGCTTGAGCCACGGTACGTTCCTCAGGCAGGTGGGAGCGCTCGCCCGCCGCTCGGTGGTGCGGACGCTGCGCCAGCCCGCCATGGTCGTGCCGTCCATCCTGTTCCCGCTGATCCTGCTCTCGATCAACTCGAGCGGGCTCGAGTCGGCGACCATGCTGCCCGGCTTCCCGACCGACTCCTACCTCCAATTCGCGCTCGCGATCACCTTCGTACAGGGGGCGCTCTTCTCCGCGATGAGCGCGGGCACGAACGTGGCGACCGACATCGAGAACGGCTTCATGAACCGGCTCGCGCTCACGCCGCTGCGGCGCGTCGCACTGATGCTGGGTCAGCTCGCCGGCATCGTCGCTCTCGGCTCGATCCAGGCGCTCACCTTCCTCGTCGTGGGGCTCGTCTTCGGCGCCGGCATAGCGGCGGGCGCCGCGGGCGCGGTCGTGATCGTGGCCTTCTCGCTGCTGATCTCGCTCGCCTTCGGCTGCATCGGAGCCTTCACGGCGCTGCGCGCGGGCAACGGAGAGGCGGTCCAGGGCATCTTCCCGCTGTTCTTCGCGGCCCTGTTCCTGTCCTCGATGTCGCTGCCGCGCAACCTGATCGAGCAGGACTGGTTCCGCACGATCGCCGACTGGAACCCGGTCTCGTACATGCTCGAGTGCATCCGCTCGCTGATGATCGACGGCTGGGACCCCGAGGCCCTCGCGCTCGGCTTCGCGTGTGCGGGCGGGCTCGCGCTGATCGCGATGGTGGCGGCGGCATCGGCGCTGCGGACGAGGATGGTGAGGACGTGAGCCGCGGCAGCTTCTGGACGGTGGCGCGCGCGGTCGGCTGGCGCAGCGCCCACAACTTCTTCAAGAACCCGGCCATCATCATCCCGGCGCTGCTGTTCCCGATGTTCTTCTTCACGGCCTTCGCGGGCGGCCTCTCGCGCGTCGACTCCGTGCCCGGCTTCGACTACGACGGCGGCTACACGACCTTCGTCTACGGGTTCGTGCTGCTGCAGGCGTCCGCGTTCGGCGGCGTGTTTACGGGCTTCGCGATCGCGCGCGACTTCGAGTCCGGCTTCTCGCGCCGGTTGATGCTGGCCGCGTCGAACCGCGGCGGGATCATCGGCGGCTACTGGCTCGCGGCGCTGGCGCGGGCGGTGTTCACCGTCACGGTCGTGACCGTGGTCGCCCTGCTGACCGGGCTCGAGATCAGCGGCAGCCCGATCGACATCGTCGGCCTCTACACGCTCGCCCTGCTGCTGAACGCGGCGGCGATGCTGTTCGGGACGGGCGTCGCGATGCGCATGCGCACGATGCAGGCCGGGCCGCTGATCCAGCTGCCGGTGTTCCTGATCATCTTCCTCGCGCCGGTCTGGGTGCCCTATGACCTGCTGACCGGCTGGGTATCGGCGGCCGCCTCCGTCAACCCGGTCACGCTCGTGATCGAGTCGATTCGCGGGCTGCTCACCGGGCACCCCACGGAGGTGCTGCCGGCGTTCCTCGTCGCGGGGCTGCTCGTCGGCCTGACGGTGCTCTGGTCGCGCGGCGGGCTGCACAGCGCCGAGCGAGTTGCCTGACGCAACGCTCGCGGATACGCTGCGCGCCATGACCGAAACGGTGCACGACGTGGTGGAGGGCGAGGGCTACGCGCTCGCCAACGTGGACGCGCTCGCCGAGGGGCCCGGCTTCCGCAAGGTGCGGCGCGCGCTCGGCGTGACGGCCTTCGGCGTCAACGCGATCGAGCTGCCGGCGGGCTACGAGACCGGGCGCCACTACCACGAGGAGCAGGAGGAGCTCTACTTCGTGCACCGCGGCCGGATCGAGATCACGCTCGGCGACGACGACGTCTACGAGCTCGGTCCCGGCGGTCTCGCGCGCGTCGACGCCGCGACGATCCGCAAGATCAAGGCGCTCGGCGACGAGCCCGCCGTCTACCTGGTCGCGGGCGGCAAGGACGGCTACGTCGGCCGTGACGGCAAGCTGCCCGAGGGCGAGACGAGCCGCTTCGGCGCATCGACCTGATTCGACTCGGCCTGATCGCGGTCCTGGGCGTCGTCTGCGCGACGCGCCCTGAGCGGCGCCGAGGCGCGCCCGCTGCCCGGCGCCTCGAAGTGCCCGCGTCTTCCCGAGCGGACAGCCACTGGAACCTGCGCGTCGATCGGCTGCCCGCGCACCCGAACTCGGACGCGATCGTGCGCTCGATCGGGCTCGACGAGCACGTGCACGCCGACTTCGGCTCCGGGCTCTGGGAGGGCGGCCCGATCGGGATCCCGTTCACGACCGTGGGCCGCGGCCAGGCCCGGGTGCCGGTGGACTTCGAGTACGCCTCCGAGTCCGACGGGCGCCGCTACCCGCTGCCGCGCCGTACGCCGATCGAGGGCGGCCACGGCGCCGACGGCGACCGCCACGTGATCGTCGTCGACCGCTCGCGCTGCCGGCTCTACGAGCTGTTCGCCGCCTATCCGCAGGACGGCGGCGCGCGCTGGAGCGCCGGCTCGGGCGCGATCTGGAACCTGCGCTCGAACCGCATGCGGCCGCGCGGCTGGACCTCGGCCGACGCCGCGGGGCTGCCGATCCTGCCGGGGCTCGCGCGCTACGACGAGGTGCGCCGCGGACGCATCGACCACGCGCTGCGCTTCACGGCATCGCGCACGCGGCGCGCGTTCGTCTACCCGGCCCGCCACTTCGCCTCCGAGCTCACCGACCCGAACCTGCCGGCGATGGGCCAGCGCCTGCGGCTGCGGCGCGGGTTCGACATCTCCGGCTTCCCGCGCCAGTCACGGATCGTGCTGCGGGCGCTCAAGCGCTACGGGATGATCCTCGCCGACAACGGCTCGTCCTGGTACGTCAGCGGTGCGCCGAATCCCGGCTGGGACAACGACGACCTGCACTCGCTCCACCGCGTCCCGGGCAGCGCCTTCGAGGTGGTCGACACGAGTCGTTTGCCGCGCCCCTAGCCGGGTAGCCCGAACGCATGTGGGACGCACCGTTGCCGCGCTGCTCGACTTCAGCGCCGGCGCCCGGGTGAGGTCATGCATCGCTACGCGAGCGTGCGGAGTCGGACAAGATCGACTTCAGCGCGCGCGATCGCCAGACGCTCAGCTGATCCGCCGTGCGGCCGGTCCGTATCGGCTGCTCGGGATGGAACTACGACGACTGGCGCGGGCGCCTCTACCCGGAGGGGCTCGGAAAGCCGCGCTGGCTCGAGCGCTACGCCGAGGCCTTCGACACGGTCGAGGTCAACTCGACCTTCTACCGGCTCGCGTCACGCGACGCGGTGGCCCGCTGGGTGGAGCAGACGCCGCCCGAGTTCGTCTTCGCCGCCAAGGCGAGCCGCTACCTGACCCACGTCCGCCGCCTGCGCGACGTGGGACAGGGGATCGAGCGCTACTACGAGCGCATCCAGCCGCTGCGTCGAGTCCGGCAAGCTCGGGCCGGTCGTGTGGCAGCTGCCGGCGAACTTCCGGCGCGACGACGACGCGCTCGGGCAGTTGCTCGAGATCCTTCCGGAGGGGCGGCACTGCTTCGAGTTCCGGCATGAGAGCTGGTTCAAGCCGTCGGTGTACGAGCTGCTCGGCTCGGCCGGCGCGGCGCTCGTGATCGGCGATCACCCGAAGTGGCCCTTCCAGGCTCGTGAGCTGACCACGGACTGGACGCTCGTGCGACTCCACCACGGCCGGCGCGGCCGGCGCGGCAACTACTCGGAGACCGAGCTGGACGAATGGGCCCGGCGGCTTGCGCAGTGGCGCCGCCGGGCCGAGGTGTTCGTCTACTTCAACAACGACTGGGAGGGGTTCGCCGTGGCCAACGCCCTCTCCCTCAAGCGGCGGCTGCGGCCGTCTCGAGGCGCGTGAGCGCGCGGCGCAGCAAGCCGCGAGACGTGCATCTGCGAGTAGCCGATCTGGTCGCCGATCTCGCGCTGCGTCATGTCGTTCATGAAGCGCAGCTGGAGGACCTGTCGCTCGACCTCCGGCAGCGCCGACCAGGTGCTTGCGATCGCCTGGCGTTCCTCGACCAGCTCGAAGGCGCCGTCCACGCCGCCGAGCAGGTCGACGAGCGACGCCGACTCCTCGTCGTCGCGCGCTGCGGGCGCGTCGAGCGACGCGGCCTCGTAGCTTGCCGCGGCCTCCTGAGCTTCCAGGACGTCCTCGACGCTGCAACCGAGGCCCTCGGCCACTTCGCGCACCTTCGGCGAGCGGCCGAGCGTCTTCGACAGCGCCTCGGTCTCGCGGCTGACCGCGAGCGTGCGCTCCTGAAGGTCGCGCGGCACGTGCAGGGACCAGCCCTTGTCGCGGAAGTGGCGCTTCAGCTCGCCCAGGATGGTCGGCGCCGCGTAGCTCGTGAACTTCGTGCCGCGGCCGGGCTCGAAGCGGTCGATCGCCTTGATCAGCCCGAGGCACGCGACCTGCAAGGAGGTCGTCGATCGGCTCGTCCGTGTACGAGTAGCGCAGCGCGAGGTCGCGGGCGAGCGGCAGAAAGCGCTCGACCAGCTCCTCCCTCGCAGCGAGGTCGCCACTCTCGTGGTAGCGCAGCAGAAGCTGGCGTTCGGTCTCCTGCTCCTGGGCGCGGTCGCACGGTCGGCGACGTGGTCGGATGGGCGTGCGCCTCGCGGGCGCGAGTGCGATTGCGGTCATGCTTGGAACCTCCGTCTTGATTGACGTGAGGTCCGCAACGCACCCGCGGTTCACACGTTCGCGCGTCGTCCCCCTCTGACCCTGGTCCTGCGAAGTCCCCCCACGTCCCTCGCCTGACCTGTGAAGGGAGTTTCCCCTCGTAGAAAGCGAGCTAAACCCCATTTGGGGTGTGTCTCGCTACCCCTCCGTGCCGGTCGAATGATGCGGCGCGCCCACGGGCTTCGACTCCGGCGAGCCGCGCTGGCGCAGGTAAACGGCGAGGATCGCCATCGAGCCCACCGCGAGGAACTCTGACTGCCAGTTCTGCAGCGTCTTCTCCCAGAAGTCGCCGCGCGTGAGGTATTCCGCCCACGACACCGGGAGCTCCTGATGGTCGAGCCGCTCGGCGTTGTACTCGCTGACGCCGGTGATGGATTGGGCCAGCCAGCTGCCGAGCCAGATCGTGCCCATCACGATCAGGAGCGAGTTCTCGTAGAGCCGCAAACGCCAGCCGCGGGCCCGCGCCCAGAGCGGCGAGGCGTCGTGCGCGTGCTCGCCGACCAGCTGCTCTTCGTCCGACTCGCGGCCGGCCTTGTGCGGCTCCTTTGATTCGGGGGAGCCGCGCTGGATGAGCCAGACCGTGAGGATGATGAAGAGCGTGAACTGCAGGTACTCGGACTGCCAGTTCTCGAGCACGGCGGTGGCGAACTCGGACGAGACGACGTAGCGCCCGAGCGAGACCTCCGCGTCACCGTGGCGGACCTGGTCCTCGTTGAAGTCGGCGTGACCCGCGATCGCCTGGAACACGAGCGCGAGCACGAACAGCGCGAGGAAGACGAGCGACAGGCTGTTGTGCCGGAGGAAGCTGCGCATCGTCAGGCGTGCAGCAGCCCGACCAGTATCGACAGGACGAGTCCGGCGAAGATGATCGTCAGGTAGAGGATGAACATCGCTCGCACGTCAGCCTCCGAGCTCGCAGTCGTAGGGCTCGTCCGGGGCGCTCGGCACGCAGCCGGCGGCCGTGACCTTCCAGCCCTCAGGCCCGTCACCGAGGAAGGCGGCGCCCGCGCCCGGGAGATCGGCGTAGCCGGAGTCCACGTAGACCTCGGCGCCGAGGGCACGTGCCCCGGCGGGCAGGTCGAGCTCGAGGACCGCCTCGGGACAGGGGAGCTCCTCCTCTCGCTCGAGCGTCTCGGCCGCGTCGCTGTTCAACTCGGCGCACGCCGCGGCACCGTCACGTGCCGCGAGAGCGGCATGGAAGCTGTCCGAGACCGCCATCAGATCCGCCTCTCGGTCAGCGCTACCGCAGCCGGCCGCAAGTACGCACGCAGGCGACGGCGACAGATGTCGACCGGGCGAGGGCGCCCACGCCCGCCTCTTGCCCGGCCCCGTGCCGTCGTGAAACGCCGCGGCGCGCTATACAACCCCGGCATGATCACCGGGGTCGACTTCGTCTGCGTGCCGAGTGCCGACTTCGACGCGGCGCTCGAGTTCTACGGCGAGGTGCTCGGCCTCGAGCGCTCGGCGCTCTGGCAGCGCGGCGACGAGCCCCCGGCCGGCGCCGAGTTCGAGACCGGCAACATGACGATCGCGGTGATCGGCACGCAGGCGCTCGGGATCGAGTTCAGCCCGAACAGCGTGCCCGTCGCGCTGCAGGTCGAGGACGTCGACGCGGCGCGCGCGGTGCTCGAATCGCGCGGCGTGTCGTTCTCCGGCGATACGGTCGACAGCGGCGTCTGCCACATGGCGAACTTCCGCGACCCCGAGGGCAACGCGCTCATGCTGCACCACCGCTACGCGCCGTTCACGCGCCCGGCGCCGCGTCGCGCGTAGGGGACAGGTTATGGCTTCCGCGTAACCCATACGTTGACGCAGCATGCCCGCGCGGGTACCCTCCATCGCGCCCGAAAAGGCGCGGGACGATCGCCCGCCAGGACACTGGTGAGAGGACGGACCTCGCGGGCAGTACGAACTGCGAGGAGGAGAGGGATCGTGTACCTGAACTGCCCGAGCTGCCGGCTGACCGTCTACAGCCCCGGGCGCGGGCTCACCAGCGAGGAGTGCCCACGTTGCCGCGCCAAGCTCGGCAAGGTGAGCAGGCTGTTCCGTTCCGCCCTGCCACCGCGGCTGCTCGACAGGAAGCCGGATCGCGCGCCGGGCCCGCAGGTGGAAAAATAGGCAGCGTGGAGAACATCGGGGAGCCCGCGGTCGGGCCGCGCGCCGGCGAGGATCTGGCGGCCGTCACTACCGGCATCGTCGGACTGTTTCGCGAGTACTACGGACGCGGCCCCACGCGCGCCAAGTCCTACATGCTCGACGACCGCTATGTGGTCTGCGTGCTGCGCGACACGATGACGACGGTTGAGCAGACGCTCGCGCCGACCAATCCAGAGCTCGTGCGCCAGGTCCGGCTCACCTTTCAGGAGGCGATGGCGGATTCGTTCATCGGCGTCGTCGAGGAGGCCGTCGGGCGGCGCGTCCTCACCTACCACAGTCAGCTGACGCTCGACCCTGACATGGGCTTCGAGTTCTTCCTGCTCGACGAGCGCTAGCTCCGGCTCTTCTCCTTGGGGGCGTCGCGCGGCTCGACGAACGGCTCCTTGTCCTCCGGCCGCATGCCGCCCTCGATCGCGCGCCCGCGCTCGAGCTCGGCGTTGAACTCGGCGCCGAGCAGGATGCAGATGTTGGAGATCCAGAGCCAGAGCAGGAACACGATCGGGCCTGCGAGTGCGCCGTAGGTCTTGTTGTACGAGGCGAAGCTCGAGACGTAGAACGCGAACGCAACCGAGGCGATGATCCAGCCGATCACGGCCAGCACTCCGCCGGGGCTGAGCCAGCGAAAGCCCGCTTGCTTGACGTTCGGCGCCGCCCAGTACAGGAGGGCGAACATGAAGCTGACGATGAGGAGCAGCACCGGCCACTTCGCGATGTTCCAGACGGTGACCGCCGTGTCGCCGACGCCGACCACGTCGCCGAGCTCGCGTGCGATGCCTCCGGTGATCACCACGCCCGCAGCGCGAGATCGCGACGAGCACCAGCAGCGCCACCGTCAGCACGACCCGCAGCGGCAGGGTCTTCCATATGGGCCGGCCCTCCTCGATGTCGTAGATCGAGTTGGAGGCGCGCATGAACGCGGCGACGTAGCCGGATGCCGACCAGATGGCGAGGACGAGGCCGAGGATGAACGCGAAGCCGGCCGCGCCCTGGCTGCCCTGCAGGTTCTCCAGCGCATTCGTGAGGATCTCCTGCGCCGGACCGGGCGCGACCTCGCCGAGGTTGTCGATCAGCGGCTGCGTCGCCGACTCGCCGATCAGCCCCAGCACCGAGACGAGCACGAGCAGGGCGGGGAAGATCGCCAGGACTCCGTAGTAGGTGAGGGCGGCCGCCCAGTCCGTCAGGTTGTCGTCCTGGAATTCCCGGGCGGAACGCTTGAGGACACCCCACCAGGAGCGCTTGCTCAGGTCGGTGGGCGAGTCCGGAGTGTCCGCATCGCGGGCGAAGCGCTCAGTCATGGCTGGCGACTACCCGACGCCGGCAGCGGTATGCAGTTGGCGCTACGCCGCCTCGGCGAGCCCGGCCACCTCGCGCGTGCTCGCCAGCCGTTCGAGTGCCTTGTGCTCGATACGCCGCACACGCTCGGGGGAGAGCCCGAGCCGGCGGCCGGCCTCGCGCAGGGGCGTGGGGTCGTCGCCGCCGACGCCGAAGCGCAGCTTGATCACCTCGCGCTCCTGCTCGGGCAGGCGTGCGAGCGCCGCGTGTACGGCCTCTTCGCGCAGGCCGATCTCGACCTCCTCGACCGGCCCCTGGTCCTGGCTCGGGAGCAGATCGCCGAGGCCGGTGTTGCCCTCGGGACCGATCGGCCGGTCGAGGCTCGTGACGGTCCGGGTGACCTCACGCGTCTCCTCGACCTCGTCCACGGTCAGGCCGGAGGCGGCGGCGATCTCCGCGTCCGTGGGCGCGCGACCGAGCTGCAGCGCCAGCTCGCGCTCTGCGCGGCTGATCTTGCGCTCGCGCTGACCGATGTGGACCGGGATGCGGATCGTGCGGCCCTGGTTTGCGAGCCCGCGCTGGATCGCCTGGCGGATCCAGAAGGTCGCGTAGGTCGAGAACTTGTACCCGCGCCTCCAATCGAACTTCTCCGAAGCGCGGATCAGCCCGAGAATGCCCTCCTGGATCAGGTCGAGCAGCGACAGCTCCTGGCCCTGGTAGCGCTTGGCGAGCGACACCACGAGGCGCAGGTTCGAGTTGATCATGCGCTCCTTGGCGCCGAGGTCGCCCTGCTCGATCCGCTTGGCCAGCTCGACCTCGTCGGCGGCCGTGAGCAGCGGGTGGCGACGGACGTCGCGCAGGAACAGCTGCAGCGTGTCGCCCGTGATCGTCGCGAGCTCGGCATTGTCGTAGCGGACCGGCTCGGGCAGTTCGCGCCCGCAGTCGTCGGACAGCTCGATGCCGCGTGCCTCCAGCCGGTCGGCGAGCGCCTGTGCGTCGTCGTCCGAGAGCTCGAGCTCCTGGACGAGCTCGGCGAGCTCGGAGAGGTTGACGCACCCCTGCTCCTCGGCGCGCTCGAAAAGCGCGTCGATCGTCGACGTCGTCATGAGTAGGTGGTACCCGTCGAGCGGAACCGAAAACGGGACAACGGTGCTACGGGAGCAGCTTCGCCAGCCGCTTGCGCGCCGCCGAGAGGCCGCGGGCATGGGCCTGGATGTCGGCCCAGGGGTCACCCTTGCTCTCGAGGCGGCGCAGAACGTTGCCGATAGTCCAGCGATCGGGGCGCAGGCGCGAGTCGCCCAGCTCGGCGAGTGCGATCGGGGTGGCGACCGGGGCCCCGGCCCGGGGTCGCACCGCGTACGGCGGAACGGCGGTCTGCGCGTACCCGTTTCGGGCGACATCGACGAGGATGCGGCCGCCGCGCTTCGCCTTGCGAAACTCGGTCGTGAGCTCGTCGGGGTGGCGCTCCGCGAGCACCTGGGCCGCGTCGCGCGCGACCTCCCTGACGCCCTCCGTGTCCGCGCGCCGGCGCAGCGGCGTCCACACGTGAATTCCCTTGGAGCCCGTGACCTGGGCGAACGGCACGAGCTCCAGCTCCTCGAGCAGCGCGGCGGTCCAGCGGGCGGCGCGCCGCACCGTCGCGAAGTCACTTCCCTCCTCCGGATCGAGGTCGAAGACGAGCCGGTCGGGCTGGTTGGGCTTGTCGGCGCGCGACAGCCAGACGTGCGGCGTGATCGTGTTCTGGTTCGCGAGGTAGAGGAGCGTGTCGGCGTTCTGGATCAGCACGTGCGTGACGGTGCCGCCCGACTTCGGCAGCTCCGCGCGCGCGATCCAGTCCGGGAAGTAGTCGGGCGCGTCCTTGTGGAAGAACCCCTTGCGGGCAATGCCGTCGGGGAAGCGCTGCATGCTGATCGGGCGGTCACGGAGGTGGGGCAGCATCCACTCGGCGACGCGCTCGTAGTAGCCGGCGAGGTCGCCCTTGGTGATCCCGTCGTCGGGGAAGAGCAGCTTGTCCGGGTGGCTGATCTCGACCTTCACGATTCGACCTCGTCGATGCGCCTGCCGCTCACCACGGACTCGGGCTGCGTCGAGACCGGGTTGCGGCGGGCGTCGGCCTCGTCGTCGCGGCGCTTGACGAGCAGCCAGCGGCGGCCCTCGACGCGCTGCAGCGTCCAGCCGCCGCGCAGCTTCTCGCCCTCCAGCCAGAAGGACAGGTGGCCGGCCTCCAGCGCCTGCTCGACGGGCTCGTCGCCGAGCGGCCGGTAGCTGCCGCGGTCCCAGACGATCACGGCGCCGGCGCCGTACTGAGCGTCCGGGATCACCCCCTCGAAGTCCCCCCAGTCGATTCGGTGGTCCTCGACCTCCATCGCCAGGCGCTTTTCGCGCGGGTCCGTCGAGGGGCCGCGCGGAACGGCCCACGACTTGAGGACGCCGTCGGCCTCGAGCCGGAAGTCCCAGTGCATGGTGCGGGCGTCGTGCTGCTGGATCACGAAGCGCGGCATATCAGCTTCCTCCGCGCTGCAGCGGCGCGATCTTCAGCGGACCCTCGTGGCGGGTCTCGACCTGCAGCGTCGAGTGCGTGATGCCGAAGCGCTCGCGCAGCAGCTCGGCGAGCTGGCGGCGGTGCGCCTGCGTGTCGCAGCCCGAGCGCACGGTCACGTGAGCGGACAGCGCCGGGAAGCCCGAGGTGACCTCCCAGACGTGCAGGTCGTGCACCTCGACCACGTGGTGCTCGGCGGCGAGCGCGTTCCCGATCTCCTCCGGGTCGAGGTCGCGCGGCGCCGCCTCGAGCAGCACGCGCCCGGACTCGCGCAGCAGGCCGACCCCCGAGTAGAGCATCAGCCCGGCCACGAGCAGCGCGGCGATGCCATCCGCGCGGCCGAAGCCGGTCAGCAGGATGAGCGCGCCCGCGACGGCGGTGGCGATGAACGCGAACAGGTCGTTCAGGACGTGCTGGAAAGCGCCCTCGACGTTGAGGCTGCGCCGATTGGCGCCGGACAGGACGAAGGTGGCGACCAGGTTCACGGCGATGCCGACGACGGCGACGATCAGCACGGCAGCGCCCTCGACGTCGGGCGGATCGACGAGACGGCGAATGCCCTCGACGCCGATCAGCGCCCCGAGCCCGACGAGTGTCGCGCCGTTCAGCTGCGCCGAGAGGATCTCGGCGCGCCGGTAGCCGAACGTGAAGCCGCCCTCGGGCGGCCGCCGCGCGAGCCGGGCCGCGAACAGCGCCAGCGCGATCGCGCCGGCGTCCGTGAGCATGTGGGCGGCGTCCGCGAGCAGCGCGAGCGAGGACGCGAGGATGCCGACGACGACCTCCGCCGCCATGAAGGCGAGCAGGAGGACGAGCGCGATCGTCAGTCGCCGCGAGTCGTCCGTGTGCGCGTGGCCATGGCCGGCGTGGCTGTGCATCCACGCGCATGGTCGCAGGCGCGATCAGGCGTCGATGCGGTCGCGCGCGCCCTCGACGCCCTCCCGCTGGGCACAGTGGGCGCAGCAGAAGGTCGACCCGTTCGCCTCGATGCCGTGGCCCGCGATCTTGATGCCGCAGTGTCGCACACGTCGGTGCGAGCGCGTGGATCGCGCACTCGAACGAGTCGAACACGTGCGTCTCACCCGCGCGCGTGATCTCCATCGTCTTGTCGTAGTCGTTGCCGCAGACCTCGCAGGTCGCCATGGCTTCCTCCGTCGGGGACGCCACGTGAGTACCCGAGAGCTCGACCGCTCTGATCAGGGAGCCGGGCGCGGTTTCGGCCGGCGGCGCGGCCTCGGGCGCCGCCTGCGGGGCGGGCGTGGGCGCCGTCTCGGTCGTCTCGGTGGGCGTGGTCTCCGTCTCGGTCGGCTGCTCGCTCTGGGTCTGGCGGCGTCGTCTGCGGCCGGCTGCCGCTCGGTCGTATCGGTCTGCTGCTCGTCGGCGGGCTGCTTCTTGTCCTGCTGCTGCGACTTGCCGCCGCCGAAGGTCGTGCGCCTGTCGCCCTTGCCGATCGACCCGCCGGCGATCAGCTCGCCCGCAGTGAGCGTGACCGCCGCGATCGCGAACGCGAGCAGCCCGGTCGCGAGAATCGCGCCGATGGCGAGCTTGCGGCGGCGCGGCTGGCGCGGGGACGGCTGACGGTAGATGCGCACCGGCGCCTCGCCCTGCGCGGGCGGCGGCGGTGGCGGTGCTGGGCGGGGGAGCGGAGCGCGGCGCCGGCGCGTCCTCGGGCAGCGCCGGGCGCTCGGCGGTCCAGGCACGGACGATCCGCTCGGCCGGGCGGTTCAGCAGCTCGCTCACGAGCGCGACCAGGACAGGCGTGACCGCCGCGGCGATCCAGGTGCCGGCGATCCATAGCTGCGAGGTGACAGCCGCCGCCGAAGCGGACGCCGCACTTGCGATTACGAGCGTCCGGATGTTGTGGCGGCGCTCCTCCTCGCGCTCGCTGCGCGGGGACGAAGCCATCGGCTCTCGACCCTAGCGAGCGCTCAGCAGCTGCCCGGCGGGACCGACCAGGTGCGGCGGTCGTCCCCGTCGAAGAAGGTCACCCGGGTGTAGACGCGGTGGCCGCCGCAGGCGACCCGCCGCGACAGCCGCACTCGCGCCGGGAAGCGGTCGAAGTTGCCGTTCGCGTCGGCGTGCAGCGAGATCCCGGTGCCGCGGGCGCGCGTGACGCGCCGGCCCCAGCCTCTTCCACTCGAGCCCGGCGGCCCGTCCCGCGAGCGCGAGCGGGTTGTGGAGATAGGTGAAGTCGCACTTGCGCGGCTTCGCCTTCAGGGCGACGCTCGTGCCCCCGCCCTTGCTGCAGGGCACGTAGGTCTTGGCCGCGGCGGGCGCGGGCGCGGCCAGCGCCAGGCCGATCGTCGCGCCCAGCGCGGCGCCCATGCTCAGAGTTCTCATCCCGGGCAGGGTGGCAGACCGGCCGGGCGAGATAGGGTGCGGCCGTGGACGAGCCGGCCACCCACGAAGCCGACGTGGTCGTGGTCGGGGCTGGGCTCGCCGGGCTCGTCGCCGCGCGCGAGCTGACCGCCGCGCGGAGCGTCGGTCGTCGTGCTCGAGGCGCGCGACCGCGTCGGCGGCCGGGTCCTCAACCACGAGCTCGGCGGAGGGAAGGTCGTCGAGGTGGGCGGTCAGTGGATCGGCCCGACCCAGGACCGCCTCGCCGCGCTCGCGCGCGAGCTCGGGGTCGAGACCTTCCCGACGCACGTCGAGGGCGAGAACGTCATCGAGTTCCGCGGCCGGCTGCGGCGCTACAGGGGCGCGATCCCGCGCATCAACCCGGTCGTGCTCGTGGACGTCGAGCGTGCGCAGCGGCGGCTCAACCGGCTCGCGCGCCGCGTGCCGCTCGAGGCTCCCTGGGAGGCGCCGGACGCCGAACGCCTCGACGGGCAGACGGCCGCCTCGTGGATGCGCCGCAACCTCGCCACGAGCGCGCGGCCGCATGCTGCTCGAGCTCGGCATCGAGGCCGTCTGGGCCGCGCAGCCGGAGGACCTGTCGCTGCTGCACGTGCTCTTCTACATCCACTCGGCGGGCAGCCTCGATCTGCTCTTCGAGACCGAGGGCGGCGCGCAGCAGGAACGCTTCGTCGGCGGCTCGCAGCGGGTCGCGCTGCGGATGGCGGAGGAGCTCGGCGAACGGATCGTCCTCGGCGCGCCGGTGCGGCGCATCGAGCACGGTCCGGACGGGGTGACGGTTCACGCCGACGGCGCGCTCGCGCGCGGCAGGCGCGTGCTCGTGGCGATCGCGCCGACGCTCGCCGGGCGCATCGGCTACGACCCGCCGCTGTCCGGCTACCGCGACCAGCTCACCCAGCGCATGCCGATGGGCACCGTCGTCAAGTGCATGGCCGTCTACGACGAGCCCTTCTGGCGCAGCGAGGGCCTCTCGGGACAGGGCGACGAGCGACACCGGGCCGGTCAAGGTCACGAGCGACAACTCGCCGCCGGACGGCGTCGCCGGGCGTCCTGCTCGGCTTCCTCGAGGGCCGCCACGCGCGCGAGCTCGGGCGCGCCTCCGCCGAGGGGCGGCGCGCCGCCGTCGTCGACTCCTTCACGCGTCTGTTCGGCCCGCGGGCGGCCAAGCCCGACGCGTACATCGAGAAGCTCTGGGCGGAGGAGGAGTTCACGCGCGGCTGCTACGGCTGCCACATGCCGACCGGGGCCTGGACGAGCTACGGGCGCGCGCTGCGCGCCGCCGATCGGTCCGCTTCACTGGGCCGGCGCCGAGTACGCGACCGTCTGGAACGGCTACATGGACGGCGCGGTCCGTTCCGGGGAGGCCGCCGCGCGCGAGCTGCTCGCGCGCCTCTAGAGCGCGCCGGCCCGGCGGGCCAGCTCCGCCGCCACCACCACGTCCTCCCAGGCCATGCCCGTGCTCTTGAACAGGCGGGGGCGTTCTGCCGGCGCCTTCGCCTCGCCCGCAACGAGCTCGGCAAGCGTGGTGAGCGCGCCGGGAGCGAGCGCGCCCAGCTCGATCGCCTGGATCACGTCGCCCGCCTCGCGCAGCGCGGCGGAGCGCGCCTCGATCACGACGGTTGCGCGGCCGGCCAGTCCCTCGTCGACCTCGCGCGCCTCGCGTTCGTGCGAGCCGACCGCCACGACGGTGGCCCCGGGCGCAACCAGCTCGCCGTCGAACAGCGGCTCGCGCGCGGTCGTGCAACAGCAGATGAGGTCTGCCGCCGCGACGAGCTCTTCGACGGGGCCGGTTGCGGCGCGCGCGTCGAGGCCGAGGTCTCGCAGTCCCTCGGCGAAGCGGTCGAGCCGCTCCCGGTCGCGCGCGACCACGTCCACGCGCTCGAGTGGCCGCAGCTCGCGCAGCGCCAGGACGTGGCTCCGCGCCTGCGGCCCGCTGCCGAACACGAGCAGCCGGGTCGCGTCCGGGGACGCCAGCCTGCGCACCGCGAGTGCCGTGACGGCGGCCGTTCGCAGCGAGGTCAGCGCGATGCCGTCGATCAGCGCGGCGGGCGCGAGCGTCGCGCCGTCGAACAGCGCGTAGATGCCCTGGATGCGCGGCAGGCCGCGCTCGGGGTTGGCGGGCGCGACTGTGGCGATCTTGACGCCTGCGGCGTGGCCCCAGCTCGACGGCATCAGGAGCAGCTCGCCCGTCGTCGGTCGAGAACGCCGAACGGGGCGGGTCGGCCTCCGGGTCGAGCCCGTCGAGCAGCGCTCGCTCGAGCGCGTCGGCGGCGTCCGCGAAGGACAACCGCGCGACCTCGTCGGGCCCGATGAACGGCGGTGCGCTCACCGCAGCACGAAGCCGGTGGCCAGCGGATCGCGCGGGTCGAGCGAGAAGCGGTGCTCGCCGGTCCGGAACGCGCTGCCCTCGACCTCGGTCACGACGGCCTCGCGTCCGCCCGCCTCGACCGTCTCGGTCACGCGCCCGAGGAACTCGGTGCCGGTGATCGAGCCGTGGCGCAGCACGCGCGACGAGTCGATGCGGCCGTCGGCGGCGAGCAGCGCCAGCCGCGCCGAGGTGCCCGAGCCGCAGGGCGAGCGATCGACCTCGCCGTCCGCGAAGACCGTGACGTTGCGCTGGTGCGGCCCTTCGTCGCGCTCGCCGAGCTCCTCGAAGATGATCGTCCCGTAGATGCCGGAGAGGCGCGGGTCGGAGGGATGGCGCGCGTGGTCGCTCGAATCGAGCAGCCCCTTGACCTCGCGTCCGAGCGCGATCAGCTCGCCGAGCGCTTCCGGTTCGACGCTGAGGCCGGCGGCCCGGGCGTCGAGCGACGCATAGATGGCGCCGCCGTAGGCGACGTCGACGGTGAGCCGGCCGCGTGAGGTATCGAGCTCGACTCCGCGCGCGAGCACGTACGACGGCACGTTGACGGAAGCTCACGGACTCCACGCGCGCGTCGCGCAGGCGCGCACGAGCGACGACGCGCCCCGACGGCACGTCGATCGTGACGTCGGTATCGCCGTCCGGCGCGGCGATCACGCGGCCGCTCTCGACCGCCCAGGCGCCGAGCGCGATCGTGCCGTGCCCGCAGGCGGTCGAGTAGCCGTCCTTGTGCCAGAAGAGCACGCCCAGGTCGGCGCCGTCGTCGTCGGGCGGAACCAGGAAGCAGCCGTACATGTCCGCGTGGCCGCGCGGCTCGTGGCAGAGGAGCCGGCGGACGAAGTCGACGTCCTGGTCCTGCGCAGCCCGCTCGCGTCGCTCCGCCACAGTCGCGCCCGGGATCTCCGGCGCCCCTTCGAGCACGATCCTGAACGGCTCGCCGGCGGTGTGGTAATCGGTCGTCGTGATCTCGTGCGGAGCGTCCGGCACGCCCGGAACGCTAAGCGTCCTGGCGCAGGCGTGAATGCCGGTAGCCGTAGACCGCGTAGATCAGGAGCCCGAGCGCGAGCCAGACGATGAAGCGCAGCCAGGTCTCGACGGGCAGCTTCGTCATGAGGTAGACGCACAGGGCGGAGCCGATCAGCGGGAAGACCGGCACGAACGGCACGCGGAATCCGCGCTCCATGTCGGGCTTCGAGCGGCGCAGCCAGATCACCGCGAGGTTCACGATCAGGAAGGCGAACAGCGTTCCGATGTTGACGAGCTCGGCGATCTCGGCGAGCGGCACGAACGCCGCGATGATCGCGACCGGGATCGCGAACACGAGCGTGAGCAGCACGGGGGTCTTGGTCCGCTCCCACACGCGCGACAGACGCTCTGGCATCAGCCCGTCACGGCTCATCGAGAAGGCCACCCGCGTCTGCCCGTAGAGGATGGTCAGCACGACGCTGGTGATCGCCACGAGCGCGCCGAAGGAGACGAGGTCCGCGCCCCAGCCGAGGCCGGCGCCCTCGGAGAGCGCGACCGCCAGCGGTGCATCCTGGCCGGCGAGCTCGTCGGCGGGCAGCGCCCCAACGGCCGCCACCGCGACAAGGATGTAGACGACGGTCGCGATCACGAGCGAGCCGACGATCGCAATCGGGAGGTCGCGCTCCGGCCGGCGCGTCTCCTCGCTGGCCGTGCTCGACGGCGTCGAATCCGATGTAGGCGAAGAAGATGAGCGCCGCGGCCGACTCGATGCCGTCCCATCCGTTCGGCGCGAAGTCCGAGAAGTGGTCGCCGTTGAACGCCGTGAACGCGACGACGATGAAGAAGACGAGGATCGCGAGCTTCGTGATCACCATGACCGTGTTCGAACGCGTGGATTCACGCACCCCGGCGATCAGCACGCCGGCCACCGCCAGGACGAGGAAGGCGGCGGGCAGGTTCACGTCGCCGCCGTCCCCCGGCGGGAGCACGATCGAGTCCGGGAGGCTGAGGCCGAACAGCGAGTCGAGCAGCTCGGTGAGGTACGCGCCCCAGCCGACAGCCACGGCCGCGACCGAGACGCCGTACTCGAGGATGAGGTCCCAGCCGATGATCCAGGCGAGCAGCTCGCCCATGGTCGCGTACGCGTAGGTGTAGGCCGACCCGCAGACCGGGATCGTCGAGGCGAGCTCGGCGTAGGAGAGCGCCGAGAAGATGCAGGTGACGCCGGCGAGGATGAACGAGATCACGAGCGCCGGCCCCGACTGGCCGATCGCCTCGCCGACGATCACGAAGATGCCGGTACCGATGATCGCGCCGATCCCGAATGCGGTGAGGTCGAGCGCGCCGACCGACCTGTTCAGGCTCGTGCCCTCAGCTGTCTCGCGCAGCCGCTCGAGCGGCTTCGTGCTCAGCGGGCCGCGGCTTGTGGCGCTTGCCATTTGCGCCCTCTACCCCGTCTCCCCCCGTTTAGCCGCAATCCATTTCGGTATCCGGAAGGGGACTCGAGATTGCAAGGAGTTACGACATGGCAGACCGGCTGAACGGAAAGAAAGTTGCGTTCCTCGCGACCGACGGGGTGGAGCAGGTCGAGTTGACCGAGCCCTGGAAGACGGTGAAGGACGAGGGCGGCACGCCCGAGCTGATCTCGCTGGAGAGCGGCGAGATCCAGGGCTTCGACCACCTCGACAAGGGCGACACCTTCAAGGTCGACAAGACCGTGGCCGAGGCCGACGCGAGCGACTACGACGGGCTCGTGCTGCCCGGCGGTGTCGCCAATCCCGACTTCCTGCGCACGAACGAGGACGCCGTCAGGTTCACGCGCTCCTTCTTCGAGGCGGGCAAGCCGGTGGCCGCGATCTGCCACGCGCCGTGGACGCTCGTCGAAGCCGACGTCGTCCAGGGCCGCACGCTCACATCGTGGCCGAGCCTCAAGACCGACATCGAGAACGCAGGCGGCACGTGGGTGGACGAGGAGGTGCACGTCGATTCCGGTCTCGTCACGAGCCGGAAGCCCGACGACCTCCCGGCCTTCTGCGACAAGCTCGCCGAAGAAATCTGCGAGGGCCGACACGCCGAACAGGCCCAGCAGACTGCGGGAGCCGGCGCCCGGCAGTAGTACCGCGCCGGACCCGCACCCCCCGACCCGCGTCGAGGCGCCCCACGGGCGCCTCGACGTCGTTATGGAAGCGCTTCCCCGGGTAGTCCCGTGGCGAGTAGCAGTAGCTCGGATGAGGGGGGAAGTGGTGAAGGCGATGCTTCGGATCGCGGCGGTGCTCGCCGCGTTGGCCATCGGGATTGCAGGCTGCGGCGGCAGCGGCGACGACGACGACGACGGTGGGGGCGGCGGCACCGGCGATGCGAAGGAGGTCACGCAGGCGAAAGCGTCCGGCGACGTGACCTGGTGCATCGGCAAGGACACGAGCGGTGCGTTCGGGACGGTCGTCGACAACTTCAACAAGCAGAACCCGGACGCGAACGTGAAGCTGCTGGAGCTGCCGGAGGCGGCTGACCAGCAGCGCGAGCAGCAGATCCAGCGGCTGCAGGCGAAGTCCGACGAGTGCGACGTGCTCGGCATGGACGTGATCTGGACCGCCGAGTATGCGGCGCAGGGGTGGCTGCAGGACATCACCGACGCCGTCGAGAAGCGCAAGGACGAGTTCGTCCCCTCGACCGTGGAGACCGCCCTCTACGAGGACAAGTACTGGGCGATGCCCTTCAACACGAACGCGGGCTTCCTCTACTACCGCGACGACGAGGTGTCGGAGCCGCCCTCGGATTGGGAGGGCGTCTACCAGCAGGCGCAGCAGGACAACGGCGTCGTCTACCAGGGCTTCCGCTACGAGGGCCTGACCGTCAACTTCCTCGAGCTGCTCTACAGCGCGGGCGCCAGCGTCGTGAACGAGGACGCGACCGAGGCGACGGCGGACTCGCAGGAGGTGCGCGACGTCCTGACGTTCATGGCGGACGGCATCAAGGACGGCGCGGCCCCGAAGGCGGTCACGACCTACAAGGAGGAGGAGTCGCGGCGCGCCTTCGAGTCCGGCAACGCGACCTTCATGCGCAACTGGCCGTACGCGTACGCGCTCGGCAAGGAGTCGAAGATCGCGGACAACTTCGCGATCACGACCTTCCCGGGGTACGGCGGCAACGAGGGCGCGGGCGTGCTGGGCGGCTACGACCTGGCCATCTCCGCCTACTCGAAGAACCCCGAGGGCGCGCTGGCGTTCATGAACTTCGCCACGTCGCCCGACCAGCAGGTGATCCAGGCGTCCGAGGCGACGCTGCCGCCGGTGCTGACGGAGGTCTACTCGGACCCGAAGGTCGAGAAGGCGATGCCGTTCGCCGCCGACCTGTTGAAGGCCGTCGAGCAGGCGCAGCCGCGCCCGGTGTCGCCGGTCTACCCGCAGATCAGCGAGGCGATCTTCACGAACGTGTACTCCGCGCTGCAGGGCGACGCCTCGCCCGACGAGGCGGCCTCGCAGATGAACGAGGACATCCAGAAGGCGATCGAGACGTTCTAGCCCGATGGAAGCCGCAACCGCTCGGCTGAAAGGCCGCTCCGCGAAGCAGCGGGGCGGCTACGGCCGCAGCGAGCGCCGCCTGGCGGCGGCGATGCTTGCGCCGTCGCTGATCGTGATCGCGGCGGTGGCGGCGTATCCGATCGGATACGCGTTCTGGCTGTCGCTCACCGAGTACAGCCTGCGCGTGCCCGGCAAGTGGCGCTTCGTCGGCTTCGACAACTACTCCGAGGCGCTCAGCTCGCCCGAGTTCTGGGACGCGCTCACGACCACGTTCATCTTCTCGGGGATCTCGATCACCCTCGAGCTGGTGATCGGCCTCGGCATGGCGGTCTGCATGCACGAAGCGTTCAAGGGACGGGGAATCCTGCGTACCGTCGTGCTGGTGCCCTGGGCGATCCTCACGGTCGTCACCGCGATCACCTGGCGGACGATCTTCGAGCCCGGGCTCGGACTCGCCCCGGTGCTGCTCGACAAGTTCGGCCTGCCCGGCGCCGATGTCGTCTGGCTCGGCCAGGAGCCATACGCGCTCGGGGTGATGATCTTCGCTGACGTCTGGAAGACGGCGCCCTTCATGGCGCTGCTGATCCTGGCCGGGTTGCAGGTGATCCCCGACGAGCTGTACGACGCGGCCAAGGTCGACGGCGCCAGCACCTGGCAGCGCTTCAGACGCATCACGCTGCCGCTGCTCAGGCCCGCGATCCTCATCGCGCTCATCTTCAGGACGCTCGACGCCCTGCGCATCTTCGATCTGCCGTACGTCCTCACGCAGGGCGCGAACGGGACCACGACGCTGTCGCTGATCGCCCAGCAGGAGCTGACAACCAACCGGCTGATCGGGCTCGGCTCGGCCCTGTCCGTCCTGACCTTCGTGATCGTGATGGCGGTGGCGTTCATCTACATCCGGACGGTGGGCGGCAACATCCGCGCGCTCGCGGCGGAGAACTGATGGCCACGCGCACATTCGAGCGGACGGGCGAGCCGGCGGCCGCGCGGGGGAAGTCCCACGCCGCCGAGGGCCACGGCCCCGAGCGGCGCTGGCTGAAGCCCGTGCTGCTCTGGACCGCGGTCGTGCTGATCCTGATCTTCTGCCTCTTCCCCTTCTACTGGCTCATCAACGTCTCGCTGAAGACGGGGCCGGACCTGTCGGGTGCGGAGCTGCTGCCGCCCAACCCGACGCTCGACAACTACGAGTCGATCTTCAAGGACGCCGACTTCACCAAGGCGCTCCGGAACAGCGTCGGGATCACGACCATCACGACGGCGCTCGCGCTCGTGTTCGGCTCGTTCGCCGCCTACGCCCTGGCGCGGCTGCGCTTTCCGCGCAAGTTCCTGCTGCTGGCCGTGATCCTCTCGATCACGACCTTCCCGCCGATCGCGATCGCGGCGCCGCTCTTCAAGCTGTGGACGGAGCTCGGGGTCTACAACACCTGGGCCGGCCTCATCATCCCGAACCTCACGTTCGCGCTCCCGCTCTGCATCTACATCCTCGCCTCGTTCTTCCGCGAGATACCGAAGGAGCTCGAGGAGGCGGCGCTCGTCGACGGTGCGACGCACTTCCAGGCGTTCCGAAAGGTCGTGCTGCCGCTCGCGGCGCCGGGGCTCGTGACCGCCGGCCTGCTCACGGCCTTCTTCGTCTGGAACGAGTTCCTGCTCGCGATCACGCTCACGAGCTCGCCCGCTGCCCGCCCCGTGCCGGCGGCGATCGCCTTCTTCACGGGCAGCCAGAAGTTCGAGGTGCCGTTGGGCACGATCAGCGCGGCGTCCGTGGTGATCACCATCCCGCTCGTCGCGCTCGTGATCATCTTCCAGAAGCGGATCGTGGCCGGGCTGACCGCCGGCGCCGTCAAGGGATAGGGTCGCGCCTCTGCTCGAGGACGGCGTCGTCTACCAGATCTATCCGCGCTCCTTTCAGGACTCCGACGGCGACGGGGTGGGGGACCTGCGCGGCATCGAGGCACGCCTCGACCACCTGGCCTGGCTGGGGGTGGACGCGCTCTGGATGTCGCCGATCTTCCCGTCGCCGATGCACGACTTCGGCTACGACGTGGCCGACTACACCGACATCGAGCCGGTGTTCGGCTCGCTCGCGGACTTCGACTCGCTCGTGGCGGCGGCCCGCGAACGCGGGCTCGACGTGCTGCTCGACCTGGTCCCGTGCCACACCTCGATCGAGCACCCGTGGTTCCGCGAGCACCCGGACTGGTACATCTGGGCCGACGCTCCGAACAACTGGCTGTCCGCGTTCGGCGGCTCGGCCTGGAGTCGCCGCGACGGGCGCTGGTACCTGCACTCGTTCTATCCCGAGCAGCCCGACCTCGACTGGCGCAACCCCGAGGTCGTGGCCGCAATGCAGGACGTGCTGCGCTTCTGGCTCGAGCGCGGCGTGGCCGGCTACCGGGTCGACGCGATCGACCGCCTGCTGAAGGACGCGCAGCTGCGCGACGACCCGCCCGCGGTCGAGCCCTTCGGCCTGCCGCTCGCGCCGGAGGAGGCGAAGCTCTCGCTGGCGCACTCGCGCAACGCGCCCGACACCGGGCAGGCGCTCGGGAAGATCCGCGAGGCGGTCGGCGACCACTTCATGGTCGGCGAGGTGTACCTGCCCGCGCGGCGCTGGCAGCCCTACCTGGAGGCGTTCGATGCGGTTTTCGCGTTCGAGTTGCTGCACGCGGACTGGGACGCCGAGACGCTGCGGCTGGCGATCGACGCCAGCACGCGTCAGCCGGGCGCTGCCTGGGTGCTCTCGAACCACGACTTCGGCCGGCTCGTGACCCGCTTCGGAGCCGAGAACGCGCGCGCCGCGGCGATGCTCCTGCTCACGCTGCCGGGCACGGCCTTCCTCTACCAGGGCGACGAGATCGGCCAGGCCGACGGGCCCGGCGGCGAGCTTCGCTACGACCGCGCGGGCCGCGACCGCTTCCGTCATCCGATGCAGTGGACGGGCGCGCGCGGGGGCGGCTTCACGAGCGGCGAGCCGTGGCTTTCGCTCGTCGACCCCGAGCACGTGAACGTCGAGGCGCAGCGCGAGGATCCCGCTTCCACGCTCACGCTCGTGCGCGAGCTGATCCGGCTGCGGCGTCTGCTGCCGCGCGACTTCCAGCTGCTCGAGGCCGCCCCCGGCGTGCTCGCCTACGCGCGCGGCGAGCACGTGGTCGCGCTCAACACGACCGGGCAGGCTCGGCCCGTGCCGCGCGGCGCCGAACTCGTGCTCGAGACCCAGCCCGGAGCGCTCGACGCGGACGAGCTGGCGCCGCATGCCGGAGCCGTGTCGCGCAACTGACTGCCCATTCGGTTTTACTCGCCTGCCTTGGGGGGTACATTGCGAACCGTGAGGGGGGAGTTGAGGAGGGCACGGATGTCTCGCCTTGGAGCTCTGACCCTCGCCGTGCTGGCCGCCGTGACCGTGGGCTGCGGGGTTGGAGGCGACGAGGGCGGCAGCGGCGCGCGGGCGATCAACTGGTACGCCTTCAACGAGCCCGGCGGCTCCTACGACAAGGCTGTCGAGAACTGCAACAAGCAGGCGAACGGCAAGTACACGATCAACTACGTGAAGCTGCCGAACATCGCCGACCAGCAGCGCGAGCTGCTCGTCCGGCGCCTCGCCGCTGAGGACGACTCGATCGACCTCGCCTCGCTCGACGTGATCTGGACCGCCGAGTTCGCTGAGGCCGAGTGGATCCTGCCCTGGGAGGGCGAGCGCCGCGAGGCCGCCACCGAGGGCAAGCTCGAGGGCCCGGTCGAGACCGTCGACTACCAGGGCAAGGTCTGGGCGATCCCGCACACGAGCAACACGCAGCTGCTCTGGTACCGCAAGGACCGCGTGGACGCGCCGCCCGACGACTTCACCTGGGACCAGATGATCGACGACGCGGTCGACAAGGGCACCGCGGTCGAGGTGCAGAGCGCCCAGTACGAAGGGCTGGTCGTCTGGATCAACGCGATGATCGCGAGCGCCGGCGGCCAGATCGTCAGCGAGCAGGGCAAGGTGCTCGTGAACGACACGGCCAAGACGGCGGCGGAGATCGAGAAGAAGCTCGCCACTTCGCCCGCGGCGCCGCCGGGAATGTCGACCGCCAACGAGGACGCCGGCCGGCTGGGCTTCCAGGCGGGTCGCTCCGACTACATGGTCAACTACCCGTACATCTACCCGGCCGCCGCCGAGGTGGGTGAGGACTTCCAGAAGAACATCGGCTGGGCGCGTTACCCGCGCAGCGTGCCGGGCGAGGAGAGCGCGCCGCCGCTCGGAGGCTTCAACATCGCCGTCTCCGCGTACTCGAACAACCCGGACCTCGCCTTCGAGGCGGCCGAGTGCATCGCCAGCCCGGAGAACCAGGCGCTCAGCGCCGAGCTCGGCGGCCTGCCGCCGACCAGCGAGTCGGTCTACGACGACCCGAAGGTGAGGAAGTCGTACCCGTTCGCCGATGAGCTGCGCGAGTCGATCGACAACGCCGGGCCGCGGCCGGTGACGCCCGCCTACAGCGACATCTCGCTGGCGATCCAGAAGACCTACCACCCGCCGGAATCGGTCGATCCGAACACGGTCGTGGAACAGCTGCGCGACCGTATCGAGAAGGCCGTCGACGGGAAGATCTTCTGATGGAAGCCGCCACCACCCAGGCACCTGCCAGCAGCGGCACCCAAGAAGAAGCGCATGACCGATCGCGCGAAGGCCGAGCGCAAGCTCGCCTGGCTGCTGTGCGCGCCTGCCGTGATCGCGATGCTGCTCGTGACCGGCTATCCGATCGCATACGCGTTCTACCTGTCGCTGCAGAAGTTCGACCTGCGCTTCCCGGACGACAAGGAGTTCGTCGGCTTCGCGAACTACGGAGACGTGCTGACGTCGACCACCTGGTGGTCGGATGTGCTCACGACCTTGATCATCACGGTCATCTCGGTGTCGGTCGAGCTCGTGCTCGGCATGCTGATCGCGCTCGTCATGCATCGCGCGATCTTCGGTCGCGGGCCTGTGCGCGCCGCGATCCTGATCCCCTACGGGATCGTCACGGTCGTCGCCGCGTTTGGCTGGAAGTACGCCTTCGACCCGACAAGCGGCTTCGTCTTCGGGCTGCCGCTCGTGCCGGACGACTGGCAGCCGCTGACCACGAAGGAAGGCTCGCTCTTCGTGATCATCCTGGCGGAGATCTGGAAGACGACGCCGTTCATGGCGCTGCTGCTCCTGGCGGGGCTGGCGCTCGTGCCGGACGAGCTCCACGAGGCGGCGAAGGTCGACGGCGCCAGCACGCTCCAGCGCTTCTTCCGCATCACGCATCCCGCTGATGAAGCCGGCGATCCTGGTCGCGCTGCTGTTCCGGACGCTCGACGCGTTCCGAATATTCGACAACATCTTCATCATCCAGCCGGGCGGCGCACTCGGCACCGAGAGCGTCTCGATCCTGGGCTACAACGTCCTGATCAACAGGGTGAACCTCGGGCTCGGCTCGGCCATCTCGATCCTGATCTTCATCTGCGTGATTTTGATCGCCGTCCTCTTCGTGAAGGGGCTCGGCACGAGCACGGCGCAGCAGCGAGGGGAGACCTGAGGATGAGCGAGCAGCACACAGGCCGCGAGCGGGTGCTGTGGACGATCGGGATCCTCGTGGTCCTGTTCTACGCCCTGATCCCGGTCGCGTGGATCGCATCGCTGTCGTTCAAGACGCCGGAGGAGGTCGGCGACAAGAAGTTCTTCTCGGGCTTCTCGTTCGAGAACTACGACGTCGTCTTCTCCGACGACACCTTCATCGCCGCGCTGATCAACTCGATCGGCATCGCCTCCATCGCCACCTTCATCTCGATCGTGCTCGCGGCGATGGCCGCCTACGCCACCTCGCGGCTCGACTTCACGGGCAAGACGCTGATCCTGTCGGGGGCGCTCGCGGTCGCCATGTTCCCGCCGATCTCGATCGTCGGCTCGCTGTTCGAGATGTGGCGCTCGCTCGGGATCTACGACACCTGGATCGGGCTGATCATCCCCTACATGACCTTCACACTGCCGCTCGCGATCTACACGCTCTCGGCGTTCTTCAGAGAGATCCCCTGGGAGCTCGAACAGGCGGCCCAGGTCGACGGGGCGACGCCGTTCCAGGCGTTCCGCAAGATCATCGTGCCGCTGGCGGCACCGGGCGTCTTCACCGCGGCGATCCTCGTGTTCATCTTCGCCTGGAACGACTTCATCTTCGCGAACACGTTGACCTCGACCGACGCCGCGCGCACCGTGCCGGCGGCGCTCGCGTTCTTCACCGGAGCATCTCAGTTCGAGCAGCCGATCGGAGCGATCTCGGCCGCCTCGGTCGTCGTCACGGTGCCGATCATCATCATGGTCTTGATCTTCCAGCGCCGAATCGTCGCGGGCCTCACCGCCGGCGCGGTGAAGGGATAAAGGAGAGCAGATGGCCCAGATCACGCTGGACAACCTCACCAAGCGCTATCCGGACGGCTACGAGGCCGTGCGCGACATGAGCATGGAGATCAAGGACGGCGAGTTCGTGATACTCGTCGGGCCGTCCGGCTGCGGCAAGTCGACCGCGCTTCGCATGATCGCGGGGCTCGAGGACATCACCGAGGGCGAGCTGCGTATCGGCGACGACGTGGTGAACGACAAGGCGCCGAGGGACCGCAACATCGCGATGGTGTTCCAGAACTACGCGCTGTATCCGCACATGAGCGTGCGCGACAACATGGGCTTCGCGCTCAAGCTCAAGCACGTGGACAAGGACGAGATCGACAAGAAGGTGACCGAGGCGGCGCGCATCCTCGATCTCGAGCCGCACCTCGACCGGAAGCCCTCGCAGCTCTCCGGCGGCCAGCGCCAGCGCGTGGCGATGGGGCGGGCGATCGTGCGTGAGCCGGCGGTGTTCCTGATGGATGAGCCGCTGTCCAACCTCGACGCCAAGCTGCGCGTGCAGATGCGCACCGAGGTGTCGCGCATCCAGCAGCGGCTCGGCACGACGACCGTCTACGTGACCCACGACCAGACCGAGGCGATGACGCTCGGCGACCGCGTGGCGGTGATGCGCGCGGGCCTGATCCAGCAGGTGGGCTCGCCGATGCAGCTCTACAACGAGCCGGTCAACCTGTTCGTCGCCGGCTTCGTAGGCTCGCCGGCGATGAACTTCATGCCGGCGACAGTCGAGGGCGATACCGTGAAGCTGCCGTTCGGGGATGTGACGCTCCCAAGCGAGCTTCACGACGCCGTGCGCGATCATCACGGCAAGCAGCTGATCGCGGGCATCCGGCCCGAGCACTTCGAGGACGCCGCGCTCGTGGGCGACGCACTTGACCGTGGCACCACCTTCACGGCGAACATCGAGGTGGTGGAGTCGATGGGTGCCGAGCTCTACGCCCACTTCAGCGTCGCCTCGGACGCGACGATCGAGTCCCAGGAGCTGCGCGAGCTCGCCGAGGACGCGGGCGGCGGCGAGGTCCCGATGGCGGGCGAGGAAGGGCGCATCGTCGCGCGGCTCGATCCCGCCAGTGAGGTGAGCGTCGGGAAGGAGGCCGAGCTCTACGTCGACGCGACTCGCCTGCACCTGTTCGATCCCGAGAATGGGATCAACCTCACGGTGGAGCAGCAGGGGCCGCCGGCCACCACCGGCGACGGCGCCGGGACGGCAGGCTCCTCCGAGGAGGGAGCGCCGGCGGACACGAGCCAGGACGTGACCGGCGAGGAGCCGGACGCACGCGAGGGCGCGCAGCTGCGCCCCGAGGAGGGGCGCGACCAGCCGGGCGGCGCCACCGGCGGCCAGACCTGACCGGTCACTTCAGGGGGTCGTGACCCCAGTTCTTGAGCGAGTAGGTCCAGTCGGTCTCGCGCAGCGCATCGCCTGACTTCTTCGGGCGCTGCTGCAAATGACGCGCGATGTAGCCGTTGACCTTCTTCATGCCGGGCTACTTCAGCTCGCGCCGCAGGTTGCGCACCATGGTGTCGTCGTCGAGCCCGGGGTGCTGGAGGTCCTGCCGGATCGCCTCGACGATTGCGTCGTCCCACTCGTGCGTGCGCAGCACCAGGTAGCGCAGGGCGGCGATGCGCATGTAGGCCTCGGTCTCCGAGCCACGCCCGATCAGGTCGGCCTCGCGCAGCAGCTCGATCACCGGCTCGTACTCCTCGACGAACCACGCCATGGCGACCTCGGCGCGGCTCATCAGCTCGCCGCGGTTCTGGATCACCCGGAAGCCCCAGGCCTCGACCGCCTCGGCGAGCGCCGCGTAGCGCCACTCGTCGCTGATCTTGATCTGCTTGCGTGCGTCGTCGGGCAGCGGAACGCGCTCGTAGAAGAGCCGCTCGTGGCTCTTCAGGGGGAGGTCGCTGAGCTTGATCTCGCGTGACGCGCCCACCTGGGTGAGCACCTCGGTGACGTAGGCGTTGATGTCGCGGTGCCCGAGGGCGCGCGCGACCGAGACGCGGTGGTGGCCGTCCTTGACGAAGTGGAGGTCGCCGATCCGGTAGACGTCGATCGGCGGCATGCCCTCGCCGCGGCGCTGGGCGGCGGCAATCCGCTCCCAGCGCGGCCGCACCCGCTGCGTGGTCGGCCGGAAGCGGCGGTCGAACTCGCGCCCGCGGTCCACCGTGCCGACGATCGAGTCGAGTGAGATCAACTGCTGGCCGAGGTGGCGCTCGCCGCGGCGCCCGAGGGCCGCCACGACCTCCTCGAACGGCAGGATGTGGTTGACGTCGCCGCGCTCGCCGCGCAGCCGTGCCGACAGGCGCGACAGCGCACGCCGGCGCCGCGCGCGATTGAAGTCGAACTGAGCGTCGGCGCTCGGGAGACCCGTGTCCCTGGCCACGCCTCCGAGAGTACCGCCCACGGGGTCAGGTCTTGCATTCGAGCACGGGCGGGCGCAGTTCGCCGCGCGAATGCTCGAATGCAAGACCTGACCCCTTCCTATGGGATGAGCCGGGTGGAACGCTTCGCGCTCACGGCGTTCGCCGCCGCGTCGGCGGCGAACACCGTGACGGTGGCAGTCACGCCGCGGCCACGGCGGAGCTCCCGCCGGACGCCGCGCGGCAGCCTGATCAGGACGCTCGACCAGCTGCTCGCGGGGTCGATCGCCGGTGCGCGCAGGGTCAGCTCCCGGCCGCCGGCCGTGATGGTCGCCGCGATCCCGGCCATGCATGCCTCCGCCGGGCAGCGCAGGCGCGTGACGATCCCGTCCGAGGCCAGCGCGCGCTGCCGGCGCGCGACCCTCACGCTCAGCGCCGGGGCGGTCAGGTCGGACCTGACCGGGGCGGGACAGCGGCCGCCGACCAGCCTGCGCGCCGCGCCCAGGTGCGGCTGGTAGCCGGAGCGGTTCTGAGGCGCGGGCCGCTCGACGTCGGCTATCCAGAGGCCGTAGTCGCCGGCGTCGGCGGCAGGGTCGGGCCCGCCCTCGGCCACGCGCCGCTGGCGCACGAGCGCCGCGGTGTCGAGGAACCAGTCGAGCTGGAGGGTGGGGTTCTTCGGAAAGCCGCGGTAGTCGCCTGCGTTGAGGCTCGAGTGCATGCCGAAGAAGCCGCTGTGGCTCGGCCCGCGCAGGTTGCGCAGCCCGCTCTCGGCGAGCCCGGCCATCACCGGCAGCTCGAGCGGCAGCCCGCGCTCGCCGGCGCCGTGCGCCATCCAACGGGCGGTTTGCTCTTGCGAGGCGCCGTCTCCCGGATAGAGCGCGGGACAGGGATCGCTGAAGTCTGGCGCCGGCGCGCCGCCCTCCTGAGCGAGCGCGCCGGGCGCGCAGGCGAGTAGGGCGAGGAGCGCCGAGGCGATGGCGGATCCGCATCTCACGGCGCGCAATCCTGGCAGGCCCGTGAGATGCTGCCCCGCCGATGGCCCGCATCTTCGTCACCCGCTCACTGCCGGGACGTGCGCTCGAGCGCCTCGCGGACGCCCACGAGACCGAGGTCTGGCCGGATCGGCTGCCGCCGCCGCGGCCCGCGCTGGAGGAGCGCGCCCGTAGCGCCGAGGGGCTCCTGTCGCTGCTCACCGATCCGATCGACGCCGAGCTGGTCGCCGCCTGCCAGGAGCTGCGCGCGATCTCGAACTACGCCGTCGGCGTCGACAACGTCGACCTCGCGGCCGCGACGGCGCGCGGGATCCCGGTCGGCAACACGCCGGGCGTGCTCACGGACTCGACGGCGGACCTCGCGCTCGCGCTCATGCTCGGCATCGCCAGGCGCATCGTCGAGGGAGACGAGTTCGTGCAGGCCGGCGAGTGGGTCACCTGGGAGCCCAGCCTGCTGCTCGGGCACGACCTGCACGGCGCGACCGTCGGCATCATCGGCTTCGGCCGGATCGGCCAGGCCGTCGCGCGCCGGCTCGACGGCTTCGGCTGCGAGACCCTTTACACGAGCCGCAGCGGCGGGGTCGAGCTCGGCGAGCTGCTCGAGCGCTCCGACTTCGTGACGCTTCACTGCCCCCTGACGGCGGAGACGCGCGGGCTGATCGGCTCCGAGGCGCTGCGGCGGATGAAGCCGAGCGCGTACCTCGTCAACACCGCACGCGGGCCGATCGTCGACAGCGAAGCGCTCCGCGGCGCGCTCGAGCAGGGCGAGATCGCGGGCGCCGCACTTGACGTGACCGAGCCCGAGCCGCTGCCGGCGGACCACCCGCTGCTCGGGGCGCCCAACCTGGTCGTGATCCCGCACCTCGGCTCGGCGACCCACGCCACCCGCGAGCGCATGGCGGACATGGCGGTCGACAACCTGCTGGCCGGGCTGGCGGGCGAGCGCATGCCGTACTGCGCCAATCCGCAGGTCTACGACGAGGCGACGCGCGCGTAGGGCGGCTCGTCACTCCCCGATGACCTTGATCACGAGCCGCTTCGGCCGCCGGCCGTCGAACTCGCAGTAGAAGACCTGCTGCCAGGGCCCGAGGTCGAGCCGGCCGTCCGTCACCGGCACGATCACCTGGTGGTGGACGAGCAGGTTCTTCAGGTGCGCGTCGCCGTTGTCCTCGCCGCCGCGGTGGTGGCGGTAGTCGCCCGGGTCGGGCAACAGCTCGCGGGCGACCTCGTTTGCCGGCTCCTGCCAGCTCGGCGGGGCCACCTTGTCGAGCCACTCGAGCGTGTCCTCGTGCAGACCGGGCTCGTCGTCGTTGATCCAGACAGCCGCCGTGATGTGCATCGCAGCGACGAGCGCGAGACCCTCGCTGATCTCGCCCTCGTCGACCGCCTCCTGGACGTCCTCGGTGATCCGTATGAGCTCGCGCCGGCGCTCGGTGTTGAAGGTCATGTATGCCGTGTTCGACTTCATTCGGCAATCATTCCCGGTCCATGGAACTGGGGCTCGAAGGCAGGCTCTGCGTGATCACGGGCGGGACCCGCGGGATCGGCGCGGCCAGCGCGCGGCTGCTCGCGGCCGAGGGCGCGCGCCCGCTCACGGTTGCGCGCAGCGGCGCCGACATCGAGCTCGACCTGACGGCGCCGGACGCCGGCGAGCGGCTGCTGGCCGCGTGCCCCGAGCCTCCCTGGGCGCTTGTGAACAACGCCGGCACGACCGGGACGCGCACGCTCGAGGAGCTGACCGACGACGACTGGAACGAGCAGTGGCAGCTGCACGTGATGGCCGCGATGCGCCTGATGAAGGCGTTCGCACCGGCCATGGCCGAGGCGGGCGGCGGGCGGATCGTGAACGTCTCGTCCTCCTCGGGCCGCCGCCCCTCGCAGACGCTCGATCCCGCCTACTCGGTCACGAAGGCGGCCCAGCTGTCGCTCTCGCGGCTGTTCGCGGAGCGCTGGGCCGCGGAGGGCGTGCTCGTCAACGCAGTGCTGCCGGGCGCGACCGGCACCGGGATGTGGCTCGACGAGGGGGGCCTCGCCGACCAGGTTGCGGCGCGCACCGGCAAGTCGCGCGAGGAGGTGCTCGAGTCGACGCACGCCAAGGCGCTGACGGGGCGCATGGGGCACGAGCACGAGATCGCCGCCGTGATCGTCTTCCTCTGCTCCGAGCAGGCGTCGAACGTCGTGGGCTCCGCCTGGTCCGCCGACGGCGGCACCACCCAGGCGATCTTCTAGAACTCGCGGTCCGCCGGTCCGCTCTCGTTGACGGGCGTCTCCGATGCGGGATTGCCGGCGTGGTCGGTGGCCGAGTCGGACGGCGTCCAGACCATCACACCGTTGCCTGCGGCCGTGCTCGACGTGCCGAACTGATCCCCGAGCACGATCGTCACCGACGTGCCGCTCATCGTCATCGTCGAGCCGAAGAACCAGACCGAGCCGCCCGTCACATAGTCGGTCCGTCCGAGGTTGAGCTCGCCGAGCGTCACCGTCGTCGAGAAGCTGCCGTTGTAGACCTCGACCCGGTCGCCGCCGCTGGCGTTGAAGATCCTCACGTTCACGTCCTGCGCCGCGCCCGTCCAGCTCCCGAGCAGTGACGCCGGCTGGATCGGCTCGCTGTACGTCCAGGTGATCGAGTCGCCCTCCTCGGCCCGGCCCACGACGCCACCGGGCCCGTTGGCGGTCTGGACGCTGGCGCCGGCAGGCGCGCTGCTGTCGATCAGGACCGTCCCGTTGGCGGTCGCGCTGTTGCCGGCCGCGTCGACGCCCGTGACGCTGAACGCGCGCGACCCGTTCGGCAGCGACGCCTGGGCGGTGAGAACGTTCGAGCGGCGGTTGTAGGTCACCCCGTCGATCGCGAAGGTCCCTGCGGCCATCGGCGCCGCAGTCTGGCCGGGGGTGATCGCCGAGACGTTGGCGGTCACCGAGCTCACGCCGCTCGCGGGCGAGCCGGTGTCGGCGACGGTCGCGTAGACCCGGTAGGTGCCCCCGGCGCGCACCGAGCCGACCGCGGTGCCGCCGGACGCCTTCTGGATCACGATCGGGGTGAGCGTCGGCGCCCGGAAGTCGGGCGCGGCGGTCACGTTGTTGGCGCTGCTGGTCGTCTGCGCGTTGAAGGCGGCGAAGGTCGAGCCCACCCCGGCGCCCGCGGTGGCCGCTAGGGCAAGCGCGAGCAGCGCCAGCCCGAGCGCGCGCTTCATCGCTCCTTCCTTCGACTCGGCCGAGCGCCAGATCGTCATCAGCTCGAGTGCGAGCAGCGCCGCCAGCGCGAGGCCGAACAGCAGCATCGGCAGGCGGTTCGTGCGCGCGAGCACGAGCAGCCGGCCGAGCTCCGGGATGCGGTAGGCGACTCGGCTGATCTCGCCGTTCGTGCTCACCGCCCAGCGCTCCGAGACGTTGTTGGCGTCGCCGCGCGTGACGAACGCGACCCTGTCGCCGCGGACCCGCATGTCGCGCACGCGATGCGTCACGAGCCGGTCCTGGTTCGCGGGGTCGCGAAAGGTGACGATGTCGCCCGGACGGGCGTCGAGCGGTGCGATCCGCTTGACCACGGTCACGTCGCCGGTGCCGAGGGTCGGCTCCATGCTGCCGGACAGCACGACGAGCGGGCGCGCGTCGAACGCGAGCGGCAGGGCCAGCGCCAGCGCGATCCCGAGCACGAAGCCGGCCGCGGCGAAGACGGGGAAGCGGATGGCGGTGCGAGCGAGCTCGAGTGCGAGCCGCGCGGGAGCGGGCCGGGCGGTGGCGCTGGCGCTGCTCACGGCCGCGCGTCCACGAGCTTTGTGCTGAGCGCGAGCACGACGCGCGTCTGCCGTCCCTCGTAGCCCTCGGCGCCGACCGGGATCCAGGCGCGGGCGCGCAGCTTGGTGGCGTCGGCCTTCTTCAGCAGGAAGCCGCGGCGGAGCTTGCGACCGCCCACGCGCAGCTCGAGGCGAACGGCGCTGCCCAGCCCGCGCGCTCGGACGCGCACCTGGACGCGCACGTCGCCCACGGTGATGTTCCTGAGCGTCACGGCGCCCTGGCGCTCCTCGCCGGCCACGAGGCTCGGGGCCGACAGCAGAACCGGATCCGCGCCCGCATCGAGCTCACCGGGCGGCTGGACCTCGACGCGCACGCCGGCTCCGAGCGGTTGGTCCGAGGCGGGCACGCGCATCGCGAAGACGAGCATGGCCGCGAGGGCCAGGCCGGTCACGAGACCGGCCGCCCTCGCGGCACACTGCGACGAGGAGGTCATTTGACTCCTCGGTTCCTCTCTCGCCTAGAGGTTGCGCGCCTCCCAGCGCAGGGTGTGCAGGCCGGTGGTCGCGCCCTCGGCGGCGGGCACGTCGTCAACCGACACCGTCACCCGGTAGACGAGCTTCTCGTTCTGGTCCCAGTCGCTGTCGGTGCCGGGGGCATCGAGGAGACCGGTGTTCCAGTCGGTCGGAAGCGCGTTCAGCTTGCCCGTGTAGAGCGTGTCCTCGGCGGTGAAGCCGGTGCAGCCCGGGAAGCTCGGCGTGGCCTGCGTGCCGCTCTGGACCGTGACGGTCACGTTGGCGGCCAGTGAGCCGAGCGCGGCGCCCGGAACGCGGTACATCTTCACCTCGGACGGGAGCGAGCCGGTGTAGCTCACCTCGATGCAGCGCTGCTGAGGATCGCTCGGCTTCGCGTTGGTCAGGTTGTATAGAGCGTTGCCCGAGTCGTTGTCGGACAGGTCGACGGTACCCGCGGTGATCTGGTTGTTCGGGTTCTCCGTCTGGCTCGAGAACGCGGAGAAGGCGCCAACTGCGGCGAAAGCTCCGATCAGCCCGAGCACGACGACGGTCCGGAGGACCTTCTTGGTGGTGGACACTGCACAGCTCCTTTCGAGCTTTTGGGATGCCTGGTCTAGGCGCTTGGGTCCCGGCGGCGGCGTGCTCGCACGGCGGCGCAGGTGCAGGTCTTTTCGGCATGCGGGGCATGCCTTTGACGCAACTGGACAGGTGTTGGACGACGGGGCGCGGCCGCTAAAGCCGCCCTCTCAACCCGCCGGGCCGGCCCCTATCCTCGCCGCGTGGCCTCAGTCCCGTACACGATCAGGCGCTCGGACCGCGCCCGCCACGCGCGCATCCTCGTCGGGGGCGACGGCGTCGAGGTCGTGGTGCCGCGGCGCTTCCCGCTTCGCCAGGTCGAGCCGTTCGTGGAGGAGAAGCGGCCTTGGATCGAGCGCACGCTGCGGCGGATGCGGGAGTCCGAGGCCGAGTTCCCGCCCGCCCGCCTCGAGGACGGCGGAGAGCTGCCGTACCTGGGGACACGCCTCGCCCTGACGGTACGGACCGAGCCGCGCCGCGTGCGCCCGCATGTCGCGCGCCGTGGCGGCTCGCTACGGGTCGCGCTTCCGCGGGGCGGCGCGCTCGAGGACGCGCTCGAGGGCTGGTACCGACGCCGCGCGCGCGAGGAGGTGGCCGTCCGCCTCGACGCCGCCGTCACCCGTGCCGGCGCCGCCTACACGACCCTGCAGATCCGCGGGCAGCGGACGCGCTGGGCCAGTTGCTCGTCGACCGGCGCGATGAGCTTCAACTGGCGGCTGCTGCTCGCACCTGCGGAGATCCTCGACTACGTCGTCGAGCACGAGGTGGCCCACCTCGAGGTGCACGACCACTCGCAGCGCTTCTGGGACCTGCTCGCCTCACGCTGCCCGCGCTGGCGCGAGCACGAGCGCTGGTTGCGCCGCCACGGGCACGCGCTCAAGCTCTGATCGGCTCGGCCGGCCGGGCGCCATCGCGGGGCGCGGGGGGGCGTGAGCCGCTCACTCCCAGCGGAAGAAGCGCACGGCCAGGAAGATGCCCGCCAGCGCCCAGCCGGCGATGATCGCGGCGGCGCTTGCGATGTCGGCGCCGCCTCCGACCATGGCGTCCGAGAAGCCGTCCACCAGATGCTTCAGGGGCAGCGCCTCGGCGATCGCCAGCAACGCCTTCGGCAGGTCGTCGGCCGAGTAGAAGACGCCCGAGATGAAGATGAGCGGCAGGAACACCGCGTTCGTGAAGGCCGGCGCCGCGTCCTCGTTCGGGATGACGTGCGAGAACGCCACCCCCAGCGAGGAGAAGCAGATCACGCCGAGCAGCGTGAAGCCCGCGAGCAGGAGCGGGTTCTCGGGCCACTCGACCCCGTAGACGACGTTGCCGAGCGTGACGATGATCGCCACCTGGAGGACCGCGTTCAGGACGGCCGAGCCGATCAGGCCGGAGAGAAAGGCGCCCTCCGGCATCGGTGTACCACGCACGCGCTTGAGGATTCCCTCGTCGCGGCGGAAGGTGACCGCGAACGCAAGCGCGGTGAAGGTGGTGGCCACCACGCCCATGGCGGCGATGCCCGGTACGAGCACCTCGAGCACGTCCTCGTCCCCCGAGAAGGCGCTCGCCGTGAGCACGAGGAAGAGGATCGGCAGCAGGAAGTTGAAGAAGGCCGCGCTTGGGTTGCGCCAGAACTGCTTGCGCTCGAACCGGAACTGGCTCCAGGCGAGGGCCGCGGGGCTCACGAAACGGTCTCCCGGGCGGGCTCGGCCTCGGCGGTCAGCTCGAGATAGATGTCCTCCAGCGATGGATGGGTCACCTCGAGGCCCTCGAGCCGCTCGCCGCGCGCGAGTGCCTCGGACGTCAACTCGTGCAGCAGGCTGGTCGGGTCGTCGGTGCCGTGCTCGATGCGGCGGCCGTCGGCCGCGATGTAGGAGATGCGGTAGCGGGCGCTGGCCCGGCTCAGCTCGCCCGGCGCGCCCTCCGCGACGATCACGCCGTCCTTGATGATCGCGACCCGGTCGGCGAGCGCCTGCGCCTCGTCGAGGTAGTGCGTGGTCAGGAGGACCGTCTTGCCAAGCTGCTTCAGCCTTTCGATGACGCCCCAGGCGACGCGCCGCGCGGCGGGGTCGAAGCCGGTGGTGGGCTCGTCGAGGAAAACCAGCTCGGGATCGCCCACGAGCGCGAGCGCGAGGTCGAGCCGGCGGCGCTGGCCGCCGCTCAGATCCTTCGCCTTCGTGTCGGCCTTCTCGGTGAGCCCGACCAGCTCGATCGTCTCGCGGGCGTCCCGCCGGTGCGCGTACGGCCTTCCGAAGTGCTCGAGCGCCTCGCGCACGGTCACGCGCGGGTAGAAGCCGCAGCTCTGGAGCACGATTCCCACGCTCTGTTGCAGCTCGCGGTCGCGGTCCTCAGGGTCGCGGCCGAGCACGCGGACATCGCCGCTCGAGCGCTTGCGATAGCCCTCGACGATCTCGACGGTGGTGGTCTTCCCGGCGCCGTTCGGGCCGAGCAGACCGAAGACCTCACCCCGCTCGACGTTGAACGAGAGCCCGCGCACGGCCTCGACCGGGCCGTACGACTTGCGCAGGTCGGTGACCTCGATCGCGGGCACTGACGCCCAGGCTAGACGCCCGCACCCCCGCGGCCCTCGCCGGCGGCGAAGCGCGCCGCGCCGCGCCAGGCCGTCTCGCGGGTGGGGAGGCCGCTGCGGGCCTCCATCTGCAGGCCCTCCGTGAAAGTGAGCCCGACGCACTCGATCGCTGCGAGCCGATCGGCGAGCATCGTGTCCTGCGGGAAGCGGGCCAACGACTCGGCGAGCTCGAGAGCGCGCTCGAGATGGCGTCCGGCCGGCACGATCTCGGTGAGGAGGCCGATCGAATGCGCCTCCTCGGCGTCGATGATGCGGCCCGTCAGGATCAGGTCGAGCGCCCGGCCGAGGCCGACGATGCGCGGCAGCCGCTGCGTGCCACCGTCGACGAGCGGCACGCCCCAGCGCCGTTCCGGGAAGCCGAGCCGCGATTCACCCGTGGCGATGCGCAGATCGCACCACAGCGCCAGCTCGAGGCCGCCCGCGAGGCACCAGCCCGAGATCGCGGCGATGGTGGGCTTCGAGGAGATCACCCGGCTGACTCCGAGCGGACCGCGCGGGTCGTCCATGCGTGGGCCAAAGCTCTCGATCGCCTTGAGGTCGGCCCCCGCGCAGAACGCCACGCCGCCGGCGCCCGTGATCACCAGCACCCGGGCATCGTCGTCGGCCTCGAAGCGGTCGTAGGCATCCGCGATGAGCTCGGCCGTGGGCCCGTCGATCGCGTTGCGCCGCTCCTGGCGGTCGATCGTCAGGACGGCGGCGGTCCCCTGGCGCTCGTAGATCACCGGATCCATGGCAACGAACCCTCTCATTTCTCAGCCTCTTCACATGACAGGGGCGGAGGAACGCGAGCATCGTCAGTGCAGATCCCTCCTCGCTCGTGACCCCGGCGTGACCGCCGGGGTCACGGCTTTTCTGGGGCCGTTTACCAGCCGACGCGCTTGCGCAGCTCGACGGCCTTGCGCTCATCCTTGCGCCTCTCGAGCCGGCCCTGGAGGGCCGACGCGAGGACCACGAAGACGGCGAAGAAGATCACCACGCCGAGAGCGAAGAACGTGACGACGCGGTCGTCCGTCTCGCCGGCAAGGCCCTCGCCGTTGTCGCCCGCGAAGGCGGGCGCGGCCAGCACGAGGGAGGTCGCGATCATGATTATCGGCGCCAGAAGCCGCATCCAGACGCAAACGATACCGCCAGCGGCCGGCTGAACTAGCCTTCCGCCGCCGTGTCGATGTTGGAAGCAATCGTCCTGGGCATCGCGCAGGGGCTCACCGAGTTCCTGCCGATCTCGAGCACCGGTCACCTGCGGATCATTCCCGCCTTCGCCGGCTGGGAGGATCCGGGCGCCGCATTCACGGCGGTCACGCAGCTCGGGACGATGGCCGCTGTCCTGCTCTACTTCCGGCACGACCTCGTCCGCATTGCGCGCGCCTGGCTGCGCTCGGTGCGCGACCGCGAGGCGCGCCGCGAGCTGGACGCGCGGCTCGGCTGGTACATCCTGCTCGGCACCATCCCGATCGGGATCTTCGGGATCCTGTTCAAGGACCAGATCGAGACCGGGGCGCGCGACCTCTACCTCATCGGCGTGATGCTGATCTTGCTCGGGCTGGTGCTGTTCGCCGCCGACAGGACCAGCAAGCGCGACCGCACGATCGAGCAGATCCGGACGCGTGACGGGTTCCTGATGGGGCTCGCGCAGGCGCTTGCGCTGATCCCGGGCGTGTCGCGCTCGGGCTCGACGATCACGGCTGGGCTGTTCCTCGGCTTCGACCGCACAGCGGCCGCCCGTTTCTCATTCCTGCTGTCGATACCAGCCGTAGTGCTGAGCGGGCTGCTGGAGCTCGGCTCGATCGTCAGTGGGGAGGAGGGCCAGCACACCGGCGCCCCCGAGCTCGTCGTCGCGACGCTGCTCGCCTTCGTGACCGGCTATGCGGCGATCGCGTTCCTGCTGCGCTGGCTCACGAGCCACTCGATGGACATCTTCGTGGCCTATCGGGTGGCGCTCGGAGTCATCGTGCTGGTGCTCGTCGGCACGGGAACGATCAGCTAGCGCGCGCCTTCGACAGCGGCGAGGGGAAGCGCGGTAGGGCGCGGGTGCCGTCGAACCAGTCGGTCAGCCTGGCGGCCTCGGCGTCGATCGCAGCGCGCGCGTCGCGGCCGGGGTCCTCGAGCAGCTGCAGCTCCACGGCGCCCGAATCGTCCTGGCGCCAGCCGCCCACGATGCGCCCGTCCCACCAGACCGTGGGGCCGCCGTTCCCGGAGCTGTCGAAGAGCTCGCTCTTGTAGGGGCCGAGGTACCAGTCGCGCTCGTACCAGCCCATCGTCGTCGGGTCGAGCGGCGGCAACAGGGCGGCGAATGGCTCGGGGGCAGGGGTGGGCTCGAGGTCGTCCGGAAGCAGGTGGCCGATCGTGCCTCCGTCGAGCTCGACCTCGACGGCCTCCAGGTCGTGCAGCGCCTGCCTGACGGCCCCGACGGTCTGGCCAAGCCACCACTTGATGTCAGCCGCGCTGCCGGGGCCGAAGGAGCGCAGCCAGCGCTCGACCAGGCCGGCTACACCCTCCGCGGCCGGTGGAGGATCGAGCGACTCGCCGAGCCACGCCTCCATCGACGCCCAGCGCGGCCGCGAGCTGATCCAGGCGCCGCTGTTCGACGCGCGCACGATCTGGCCCGCGGCGGACAGCCCCGTGAGCACCCGCGGCCCGACCGGAACCATCCCGCCCCAGGACTTCCCCTTCCCGTACTCGATGGCGCCTTCGAGTAACGGGATCTCGTCGCGCAGCTCGCTCGAGCTCGCCTCGCGGCCGTCCGCGAGCGCCGCCAGCACCTCGGCGCTCGCCCGCGCGAGCCAGCGCTCGCCGTCCGGGTAGAGGCCCGACTTGTCGACGTCCTTGATCAGGCGCCGGCGCTCGACCTCCGCCACGCGGTCGCTCGCCCCCGATTGGGCGACGGCCAGGGTCTCGCGCGGAAAGACGAACAGCGTGCGGCGCATCGACAGGTGCTTGACGAGCGAGCGCTCGTCGTACAGCTCACGGTCGAGGTCGGCGATCGCCAGCTCGTCCATGCGGGCCCAGGCCGACAGGTACACCGTCGCCGGGTCGGTCGCGTGCAGGCAGACGAGGCTCTGGGCCGCCTCGGTCGGGCCCGCGGCGTGGGCGCCGGGGGCCAGCCGGTGGCGTAGCGCCAGCCGTGCGCGGCGCTCGGTCACGTCGATCCTCCGCACGCCGGGATCGTGGCACGCGGCCGCGCGCGGTCGGCATCGAGCGCTCCTCAGCGATCTATAGCCTTCGGCTCGTGCAGTTCGCCTGGAAGCTCGGCGTCGTCATGCTGGTTGCGCTTGCGCTCACGGTGCTGCCGGGCGGCGGCAGGGCGCTCGACGTCGTGCTCACCCTGCTGACGATCGCGTTCTTCGCCGCGATCGCGTTTCTCGTGTTCCGGCTCTATCGCCAGTACCACTTCGAGCTCGACACGCTCGACTCGTCGCTGCGCCTCGCTCTCTACGGGTCGCTCGGGCTCGCGGTGCTGACGTTCACGGCGACCGACCGCCTCTTCGACGTCGGCGGCGCAGGTGTGCTCCTGTGGTTCGCGCTGCTGGCGGCCGCCTCCTACGGGATCTTCTGGGTCTACACGCGCTACCGGCGCTACGAGTAGGCCGTTTTCACGCTCCCGTGACGCACCTGTAACACCCGCGTCTTGTCCCGTCACAGCCCGCGCGGGATCGTCCTCCCATGACACGTGCGAGCCCCGACAGCGGCCAGGCATCGGTCGAGCTGGTGGCCGTGATCCCCTTCGTCATGCTGGCGGCGCTGGCGGCCTGGCAGATCGCGCTGGCGGGTCACACGCTCTGGCTCACCGCCGGGGCGGCACGGGCAGCCGCGCGCGCGGACACCGTGGGCGCGAGCCCCGAGCGCGCCGCACGCAGCGCGCTGCCTGAGTCGATGGAGCGCGGACTCGCCGTTGAGCGCATCCGTGCCGGTGGCGTCAGGGTCAGCGTCCGAATGCCGCTGCTGCTGCGTCGCTGGCGCTCGCCGGTGGAGATGACGGCCGTCTCGTCGCTGGGGAGGGAGAGGTGAGCGTGCGGGCGCAACGTCTCGGGCGGCACCGGCGTCGCTGCCGGTCCGCGCGGCGGCGTCGCCCGGGCCCTGGGCGGCGGCGTTGCTTACGCGTGCGCGCCGGCGCGCGCGAGACCGGTCAGGCGAGCGTGGAGCTGCTCGGCGTGCTGCCGCTGCTCGTGGCGCTGGCGCTCGCCGTGTTCCAACTGCTGTCCGTGGGCTACGCGAGCGTGCTCGCGGGGAACGCGGCGGAGGCCGGCGCGCTTGCGCTCGCGGCGGGGGGCGATCCGCGAGCAGGCGCCCGCGAGGCGCTGCCGGGCTGGTCGCGCGCCCGCGCGGAGATAGACGTATCGGGCGGCAGGGTCGGGGTGCGGTTGCGTCCGCCGGCGCTGCTGCGTGCGCTCGGCGAGCGGCTGACCGTCACGGGCGACGCGGCAGTGGAGGCGCCATGACGGGCTCGCGGTCGTGGGCATCCCGCGGCTCGAGGCGCGGCAGGTTTCAGGCACTGCTGGCGGCCGCCGGGTCGTTCTTGCTGGATCCGGCGGATGCGGTCGACCCGCATGGACCGATCGACACTCAGGACCCGCGCCGCCTCCGCGATGACGGCTCGCCTCGATCCGCAGGTCGTCCAAGGGGCGGGGCCGCTGATCGCCGTGTTCGGCCTCGCGGGCGGCTGCGGCTCGACTGTGGTGGCGCGCGCGGTCGCTGCGGAGCTGGCTGCACGTGACGCAAGCGGCACTGCCGCGGTCGCGTGTGAGTCGAGGGCGGGCGGGGTGCCGCTCGCCACCAAGGCGGCCTGCCGGCTGGCGCGTGCGCTCGAGGACCTGCCGGGCGGGACGCGGGCGCTTGGGCGGTTGTGCCTGCTGCGCGGCGCCGACCCCGGCTCGCTGGGCGACGCCCTGCGCGGTCTCGCTCCACTTGTGATCGATGCCGGCTCGTCGTCGCTCGGAGGCGTCCCGGCGTGCATCGCGGACCGCACGCTGATAGTCACGACGCCGGCGATCGAGCCGACGCTCGCGCGCGTCGCAATCGAATGCGTGGGCCGGGTCGGCCCGGAGCCGACGCTCGTGATCAACAGAGTCCGTTACGCGGACGGTCTCATCACGTTCGGCGATGGCGACCCCGGCGTCCCACGCGCCCAGATCGGCGGCCCGGGCGCGGCGCACGACTACGCCGGTCCGTCCGTCGCGCTGCCCGAATCGCGGTTCGGCGCTCAGCTCGCCCTCGGTGGGCGCGAGGCGCGCGGCGGGCTGGGACGCGCGATCGCCGGGCTCGTCGACGGCTGGGAAGGAGGTGTCTGACTCGGCGCGATGCAGGGTTCCGTGTGCGGCCGGCACCGTGACGACTTGATGTCGCCCTGCGACACCAAACGGACACTATGGAGGGGGCACTGGGAAGCGCGCACGGCGCGGCTTTGCGGCCCGCAGGGCGGGCGCGGTAGCTCGAATTAGGGTGCCCTAACAAAACCTGATACGGTGACTCGGAATTCGACTTCGACCGAGGGAGCGGGTGCTGGTGGGAGCTTCGGCGTTCGATCGCGCGAACCGGACGGGACCCCTTGCGGGCTCGGAGTTTGCCCGCTGGTGCGCCAGGGGCCGCCCTCCCGTCGACCGGTTCCTGCTCTCATTGGCCGCCGAGTTCCACCAGGTGGACGAGGCCGCTGCGCTCGAGCGCCTCGACGAGCTCGCCCGCCCGGCGTTCGGCATCGCGTCACTGCCGCACGAGGACGCCGCCCGGCGCCTGATCGAGGCGATCGGCGAGGGCGGCGGGCTACAGGCCGGCCCGGCGGGCGATCCGGACGGGCTGATGCTCGACCGCGTGCTCGCAGGTGGGCGCGGGCGACCGGAGCTGCTGGCCGCCGTCTACCTGGAGGTCGCGCGGCGCGCGGGAGTCTCGCTCGCGATGCTCTCCTCCGGCCTCAACTGGTTTCTCGGGTTCGAGGACGAGGGCGAGCTGGTGCTCGTGGCCCCGGCGAGCTTCGACCGCCCGCTCGACCGCATCGATCTGCAGCGCCGCTGCCCCCATGGGCTGGCCGACGCGGTCCTCGGCGGGCTCACCGACCTCCTCGACGTCCGGGGCGGCGGTGGCGACGCCACGCACGCGCTCGAGCTGCGCAGCTACCTGCGCGCCGCCCAGCGTATGGACGCACCCGGGCGCGGCTGACTCGGTCGCCGGCGGCGACGCGAGCGGTGCGCGGCCGCTCGACCGGCGACCGATCTCACGTCTGCGCGGGCGGCTGCGTTCCCTGGGCATGAATCTCGATCTGAACGGCCGCGTTGCCGTAGTCACAGGAGCGTCCAAGGGCATCGGCCTGGCGGTGTCTCGAACGCTGCTCGAGGAGAACGTCAACGTCGTGGCGGGCTCACGGAGCTCCAGCCCCGAGCTCGACGAGCTGGCGATCGAGTTCGAACCGCCGGGGCAGCTGGTTCACGTCCGCGCGAACCTCATGGAGCCCGACGCGCCCGCCCAGCTCGTCGCAGCGGCCGTGGAGAGGTTCGGCAGACTCGACATCCTCGTCAACAACGCAGGCGGCCCGCCGCCCGGAACAAGCCTGCCGCGCTTCGGCTTCCTCGAACTCGGCGACGACGACTGGCGCGACATGCTCGAGTTCAATCTGCTGTCGGCCGTGCGGGCGTCGCGGGCCGCGATTCCGGTGATGCTGGAGCGCGGCGAGGGCGCGATCGTGAACGTGTCGTCAGTGCACGGCCGCCAGCCGTCCGGAGTGAACGTCGACTACGGCGCCGCCAAGGCCGCGATGATCAACCTGACGAAGGCGCTCGCAGAGGAGTTCGGCCCGCAGGGCATCCGCGTCAACGGCGTCTGCCCCGGCCCGGTCCTGACCCCCTGGTGGACCGACCGCGGCGGGGCGGCCGACATCTTCGCAGCCCATGTCGGGGCGGACCGCGACGGCGTCCTGACCACGCTGGCGCCCGAGATGATGCAGCTCACGACCGGCCGCCTCGCAGATCCGCAGGAGATCGCCGACGCCGTGGTGTTCCTCGCGTCGCCACGCTCCGCGAGCACGCTGGGCACCGAGCTGCTGGTCGATTCGGGGATGCTGAAAACCGCCTAGGGCGCCGGCCGCGCGGCGGCGCCACTGTCCGTTTCGGCGCTCGCGTGGCGGCGGGGCCTGCCCGGGTGGTGGCCCTCGGCCCGGCCCGGGCACGCCTGGCCCGGGACGACGTGCCTCGCCTACGCCGCGGCGCCCGGCCGGGACGACCGACGTGACTCGCCTACGCCGCGGCGCCCGGCCCGGGACGACCGACGTGCCTCGCCTACGCCGCGGCGCCCGGCCCGGGACGACCGACGTGGCTCGCCTACGCCGCGGCGCCCGGCCGCAGCCGATGGACGCTCACGACCCCGCGCACGCGCGTCTCGACCGGCCAGCGCGACTCGGCCTGCTCGAGGAAGGCCGCGGCGGCGGGCCGGCCCGGGTCGGCGACCCATGTCTCCGGGGCGAGCCGCGGCAACAGCGCGAGCAGCGGCGCGACGCTCTGGCGCTCGTACAGGACGTCCGCCGCCAGCACGACGTCGAACGGCCCGCGCGCGAGCAGCTCATCGGGCTGCGACCAGTCGGCGAGGGCGGTTGCCACATGGACGCCGTTTGCCTCGGCGTTTCGAGCGGCCAGCGCGAGCGCCTCGGGCGCCTCGTCGGTGGCGAGCACGTCAGCGCCCGTCCGCGCCGCGGCGATGCTCGGCAACGCGAGCCCGCAGCCGAGCTCGACGACGCGCACGCCTCGAAGCGGCGCGCCGTCGAGCTCGCGCGCGAGCGTCACGCCGCTGCGCCAGAGCACTGACCAGTAGGGCGCAACCGGCGCCCACTCGACAGGGCCGTCGTCCGGCAGCTCGGCCGCGTAATCCGGCTGCAGCAGGCGCAGGGGTCCGCTGGGCAGCTCGATAGACCGGCTTACGAGCTCCTCGGCCACGTCTCGACCCTACGCGGCGCCGGCCGCCGCCGAGCTCACGCACTCACGCAGACCTCCGCCGGCGCGGCGTCGAAGAGCGCCGCGTAGTTGTCGACCAGCATGTCGCGGCCCTTGAGCTCCGCGATCGTGGCGGGCTCCGCCACGCCGTCGCCGATGAAGCCGGACCCGCCCTCGGGCCCGAGCGGGATCGCGATCAGCGGCGGGAACGTCTCCCAGGAGGCGAGCTCGCCGCTGCCCGTGATCAGGCTGCGGATGTTGCCCGCCACGAGCTCCGCCTGGCGCGAGGCGATCCCGGCCATGTTGCGGTCGGCGTCACCGAGGTCGCCGATTGCGAAGACGCTCGTCTCGCCGGCCACGCGAAGGTGCTCGTCGACGCGCAGGTGCCCACGCTCGTTGCGCCGGTCGTCGAGCGGGCCACCAGCGAGGTACTCGCTGTGAGGCCGTACGCCGAAGGCCCGGAACCACATGTCCGCTTCGAGCGGGTCGCCGTCGGCCGTGGGCACGCTGATCGGGGCGAGCGTCGCAGGCGCGGCGTCCGGGAGCTCGCCCAGCGCGACCCCGAGGCGCAGCTCGATGCCGAGCGCTTCGAGTTGGCGGCGGAGCTCGTCGCGCAGCGCTTGGTCGTAGGGACCGGCAAGGATGTCCGGCGCGATGTCCGCGATCACCACGTGCTTGTCCGGGTGGAACGACTTGACCTCGCCGGCGAGCTCGAGCCCGGCGGGGCCGGCACCGACGATCAGCACGCGGTCGGCATCGAGGAGCGCCTCGTGCGCCGCGAGGATGCGAGCGCGCGCCGAGGCCACGTCAGGCTCCTCCACCTTCGCGGGGAAGGGGTAGGCAGAGCCGGTCGCGAGCACGAGGTAGTCGGGCTCGAGAACGTCGCCCGACGCGAGCGTGACGCGCCGGCCGTCCACGGCGATCGCGCGCTCGCGAATGAAGTGCCCGTTCGCCAGCAGGTGCTCGTAGGGCAGGAAGATCCGCTCGAGCCACTCCGGCTCGACCAGCGCGCGCCAGGCGGCGACGTTGTGGACGAAGGCCTCGCCGGGCTCGACGAGGGTCACGCCGGCGATGTCGTCGAGCGCCTTGGCGGCGGTGATGCCGGCGTAGCCGCCGCCCACGACGGCGACGGAGGGGCGCTCCGGTGAGAGATCGTGCATGAGGCAACTCCTAGCTCGGGATCGAGTATCGACAGCAGGATCGCTAGTGACTTCGAAAATAGTAGCGACATCGGCGACGCTAGTATGTATGAGCGATGGCTGGAGCGCGAAGGGCGACCGAGACGGCGGCGAGCGGGACAGGCACGTCGCAGGCGCACACGACCGAGGCGTGCGCCCGCGGCGACGCGGCGCTCGCTCGTGCCTTCGACTTCCTCGGCAAGCGCTGGAACGCGATGGTGCTGGGCAATCTGCGCGACAGCCCAGCCGGCTTCCGCGAGCTCTCCCGCGCCATGGGAGGCATCTCCGACTCCGTGCTGTCGGACCGGCTGTCGGACCTCGCGAACGCGGGTCTGATCGTGCGGACCGTCGACGAGGGACCGCCGCTGGCTGTCTCCTACGCCTTGACCGACCGCGGCGCCGCGCTCATCCCCGCGCTCACCCAGATCTCACTGTGGGCGCAGGAGCATCTCGTCGACGACGACTAGAACGGCGGCTCGCGCCTGCAGCTGCTGCCGGGCGCCGGCAGCGCCAGCTCCTCGAGGTAGGCCAGCATCGCGCCGACGATGCACGGGTTGAAGCTCGTGAGGGCATCGTGGCCGTCGCCGCGGAAGGTGAGCAGGCGCGCGTTGCCGAGGTCACGCGCGAGGCTGCGGGCCCATGCGAACGGCGCGAACGTGTCATGCGTTATGCCGATCAGCAGCGCCGGTGTCGCGCCGGGGTCATGCCGGAACTCCTCCCAGCTGAGCTTCGGGACCTGGGCCCCGCTCGCGGCGGAGGCGGGGGAGACTCCTGCGGTCAGGCAGACGGCCGCCGCGAATCGCGGCCACAAGCCCCAGCCGGCAGCTCTTCTTCCTGGTGGGTCTCATGTCGAGGAAAGACAGGCGGAGGCGCGCATCTATTCCACTCGGGCGGCGAGTACTGTCAGCCCATGACCGCGTGGCCCGCGCTCGAGTTCGCCGCCTGGCGCGACACCTGCGACACGCTGCACGCCCATACGCAGATCCTCGGCAAGCTGGCGGTGGCGCTCGCGCCGCCCGAGCCGCAGCTTCTGCACGCCGCCCTGCGCCTGACGGCGCGCGGCTGGGAGACGCGGCCGCTGCCGGCTCCTGACGGATCGGGCGCGTTCGTCGCCGGCCTCGACCTGCACGCTCACGAGGCGCTCGCCGAGCACAGCGACGGGCGCGCCACGCGCGTGCCGCTGGCCCCGGATCGAGCAGTCGCGGACGTCACGCGCGAGTTGGTCGCCGCCGTTCACGAGCTCGCCGGCCCCTTCGACGTCGATCTACGCCCGCAGGAGGTGCCGTGGAACGTGCCGCTCGACGAGGACCGCGAGCACGCCACCTACGACCCCGCCCAGGTGAGCCCCTACTTCGCCGCTGCCACTCGGGCCGCGCTCGTGCTCGAAGAGCTCCGCGCTCCGTATCGCGGCCGCTCGACCCAGGTGAACGCCTGGTGGGGATCGTTCGACCTGGCCGTCAACCTGTTCTCGGGAGAGCCCGCCGATCCGCCGTCGGACGACTTCATCATGCGCAATTCGATGGACTCCCAGGAGGTGGCGATCGGCTGGTGGCCCGGCGATCAGCGCTATGGCCGTGCCGCGTTCTACGCCTACGCCCATCCGGCGCCCGAGGGCTTCGCCGAGGCTCCGCTCGAGCCGGGCGAGGCTCGCTGGGAGCCCGAGATGGGCCTCTACGTGCTGGACTGGGACGACGTCCGGCAACTGCCCGACCCGCACGCTGCCGCGCTCGAGTTCGCGCGCTCCGCCTTCCGGCACGCGTGCATCGTGTGCGAATGGGATCCGACCCTCCTCGCCAGCGCCGAGGGCCGCCCGCCGCCCGTGTCCTAGCGCCTCAGAGCCAGTGCACGGTGGTGGGGTGGTGGCCCGACTCCGCGAGCAGCTCCCTCCGGCCGCCGGGCCACTGCGTGAGCGTCGTCTGGATGAGGGCCGGGTCGGTGTCCGTGCCCTCGAAGGCGAGCAGCGCGAGCGGCGCCGCGGCCGTGGCGCGCTCGCCGGCGGCGCTGATCGTCGCCTCGGCGGACGCCCGCACCTCATCCGGCAGGTAGGGCCAGACGATCGTGTGGATCACCACCGTTGCGACGCCCGGCCGTGGCTCGGCCAGCTGCGCGCCGATCCAGCTCGCGAGGTCGGCGCGCTCGACGACGGCGGGGGACGTGCGGGCGACCTCGATGGCACGCTCGAGCAGCCCGAAGCGCTCGAACTCGTCGGGAAAGACGCAGGCCAGCAGGGTCAGCCTGCCCTCATCGGTCGTGGCGTCGATCGGGTTGAGATCGCAGCCGGCCCGCTCCGCGACCGTGAACCCGGACGCGAGCGGCGGCCTGCCGCCGGTCAGGAAGTCGACGAAGCGGACGGGGGAGTCCGGCGGGCCGAAGGCGACGCCGTCCTGCTCATAGCGGAAGCGGTCGACGCGCAGGTTCAGCCCGGCGCTCGCGCCGAGCTCGAGCAGCCGCAGCGGCAGCCCGGTCCGCTCGGCGACGAGGCAATGCGCCCCCACGAGCGCCTTCGAGCGCGTGGGCGCGTTCGTCTGCAGCGGGTGAGCGAGCGCCTCGACGAGCTCCGCGCGGCCGCTCGCGATCAGCGCCCGGATCGCCGGCCAGGCCGCGGCGGCGTCGCCGTCGCCGCCGGTCGAGGGGAAATGCTTCCGGAGCTCGCCGGCGTCCCCGGCGAGTACCACGCGGTGCGCGCCTGCCAGCAGCCGGAAGCCGTCCCACTCGTCGATCCGATCGTGCTCGTGCCCGCTCAGCGCTGTACGGACCGGGCCGCCCGCCGCGGCGTCGTCGCGCATCCGCTCGAGGAGAACCGCGTAGAAGTGCGAGCCCGCGGCCTCGGCCACGGCGATATGGCCGTCGAGCAGCTCCGTCAGTGGGTCCGAGGCTGCCATCGCCTCGGCCTCAGTCTTCCCTGACGCCGTAGTCGCCCAGCCCTGACTCGAGCAGGTCGAACGCGCGCTTCGCGCGCGCCCGAACCTCGCGCGCGACCTGCGAGGCGGGCGCGCCGGCCAGGGCGCGGACGCGCACGTAGTCGATCAGCGCGCGGTGCGCGCCCAGCAGGAGGTTCGCCGCAACCTGGGGCTCGATCGCGCCGGGACGAGCGCCCGTGTCCTCGGCGATCAGCGCGGCGAGCGCCTCCGCGTAGCGGGCGAAGACCTGACGCTCGCGTGCGAGCAGGGCCGGGCTGTCGGTGATCACCCGCGTGACCGTGCGCAGCTGCTCGGTCGCCTCCTCGTCCCCGCGCGGGGATCTCATCGCGAGCACGCCGCCCTGACCCATCAGGAAGTCGCGCACCGCATTCACGATGCTCTCGCCGGGCGCGCGCCCGCGCACTGCGTCGAGCAGCTCCTCCTCGAATGCCTCGAGGCGGCTGTAGAAGAGCTCCTCCTTGGTGGGGAAGTAGTTGAAGACCGTCTTCTCCGCGACGTTCGCCGCACGCGCGACCTCGGCCACGGTCACCGACTCGAACCCGCGCTCGGCGAACAGGCGCCGCGCCGTATCGGCGATCAGCTGACGCGTCTGCTCCTTCTTGCGCTCGCGCAGGCCTGGTTCCATCTTCTGAGAGCTCATGCTACTGTGACTAAAAGTTTATAGCGACTATAAGTTGGGAACGATGACCACATGACTACCGCCGACAATCAACAGAGTCTCTCCGATCGCACCGACGCCAGGGCGATCGCTCTGGGCTTCGCGGCGATCGTCGGCGCGATGCTGCCGGCGGTGCTCGACCAGACCATCCTCGCGACGGCGCTGCCGACGATCGCGGGCGAGCTGGGGAACGTGACCGACCTCTCCTGGGTCGTGACCGCCTATGTCGTGGCGGCCGCCGCCACCACGCCACTGTGGGGCAAGCTGGGCGACCGCCACGGACGCAAGCGCATGCTCGAGCTCTCACTGATCGTGTTCGTGAGCTCCTCGGCGCTGTGTGCCGCGGCGCAGGACATCACCCAGCTGATCGCCACACGCCTGCTTCAGGGCGTGGCGGCCGGCGGGCTGATGACACTCGCGATGGCGGTCGTGGGCGACCTCGTGGCGCCGCGCCAGCGCGGGCGCTATCAGGGCTACATCGCCGCCACCTTCGCCGTGGCGACCATCGTGGGCCCGCTGCTCGGCGGCGTGCTCGTGGAGAGCGCGAGCTGGCGCTGGGTCTTCCTCGTCAACCTGCCGCTCGGCGCGGCCGCCCTCGCGGGCCTCGCGTGGCGCCTGCCGGCGCCGGAGCAGAGCCGGCCCGAACAGCCGCTCGACACGGTCGGCGCCACCCTGCTCGCCGGTACGACGAGCGCTTTCCTGCTGACCTGCATCTGGGGCGGCGACCGCTTCGGCTGGGGCTCGCCCGAGATCGTCGGCCTGATCGCCGTGACCGTGGTGCTCGGCGTCGCCCTCGTGGCCCGCGAGCGCCGTGCCGCGGATCCGATCGTGCCGTTGCACCTGCTCCGCACCCGTCCCGTCGCCGTGGCGAGCGGGGCGCTCTTCCTGGCGACCGCGGCGCTGTTCGCGATCACGGTGTTCGTCCCGCTCTTCCTGCAGACGACCACCGGCGCGAGCCCGACCGAGGCCGGCCTGCTGCTCGCGCCGGCGATGCTCGGCATCACGGTCTCGACCACGCTGACCGGGCGCAGCATCGCCAAGACCGGCCGCTACAAGCGCTTCCCCGTCGCCGGGCTGCTGCTGATGAGCGCGGCGCTGGTGCTGCTGGCGGCGCTCGCGGGCGAGCCGTCGCAGCTCGCCGTAGGGATCGGCCTCGTCGTGTTCGGGTTCGGCTTCGGGATGGTCGGGCAGGTGCTGATCGTCGCCGTGCAGAACAGCGTCGAGCGGCGCGAGCTCGGCGTCGCCACGGCCACGACCGGCTTCTTCCGGGCCGTGGGCGGCGCCGTCGGCGCGGCCGTCCTCGGCGCGGTGTTCGCCGCTCAGGCCGGGCACGGCGGCACGGGCATCGCGGACGGCGTGCAGACCGTCTTCCTCGTGGCCGCTCCGCTCGCGCTGCTCGGCGCCCTGATCGTCCTGCTGCTCGACGAGGTGCCGCTCGCCGAGCGGCTCTCGCCGGCACGGGGGTGAGCCCGGTGACGATCGCAAACGGCCTGTACGACTGGCTTCTGTTCGGGCACATAGTCGCCGCGATGGCCTGGGTCGGTGGCGGCCTCGTGCTCGGCGTGCTGTCCGTCCAGGTCGTCCGGGCGGGCGAGCCTGGCGCGGTCGAGCGCTTCGTCGGCAACCTGCGCGTGATCGGGCCGCGGCTCCTGGCGCCCTCGACCGTCGCGGTGCTCGCTCTTGGAGTCTGGATGGTGCTCGACAACGCGGCCTGGGACTTCGGCCAGCTCTGGGTGCTGCTCGCGCTCGGCCTGTTCGGCGGGGCCTTCCTGATCGGCGCCGCCCACCAGAGCCGGACGGCGCTCGGCGCGGAGCGGGCGCTCGAGCGCGGCGACGAGCAGGAGGCGCGCCGCCAGCTCGCACGCTGGTCGTGGGGCTACTGGCTGATCGTGCTGCTGCTCGTGATCGCGGTCTGGGACATGGTGTTCAAGCCCGGGCTCTAATGTCCGCGCGGTGCCGACGCTGCTCCTCGTGCGCCACGCCCAGGGCTCGTTCGGGGGCGCCGACTACGACGTGCTCTCGGAGCGCGGGCACGAGCAGGCGGCGGCGCTCGCGGACGACCTGGAGGCCCGTGAGGTGAACGTCACGCGCGTGCTGGCGGGCTCGCTCGCCCGCCAGCGCGACACCGCGGCGCCGATCGCCGAGCGCTTCGGCCGGGAAGTCGAGATCGACCCGCGCTGGAACGAGTACGAGAGCGAGGAGATCATCGCGAGCCACGCCTCGCCCAGCACGTTCGACGGCAGTCAGCGCGAGTTCCAGGCGCTGCTCGACAACGCCCTGGTGGAGTGGGTGAAGCAGGCGGACGGCGCCTGGCCCGAGTTCAGGGACCGCATCCGGGACGCCTTCGAAGAGCTGGCGGGCGCGCTCGAGTCAGGTGAGACCGCGCTGGTCTCGACCTCGGGGGGGCCGATCGCGGCGATCGGCGTGGCGCTGCTCGGACTGCCGCCGGAGGGCTTCGTGGCGCTCAACCGCGTGGCCGTGAACGCCGGCGTCACGAAGGTCGTGACGGGCGCATCCGGAGCCACGCTCGTGTCGTTCAACGAGCACGCGTACCTCGAGCGCCAGAACCGCGCGCTGTTGACATACCGCTGACCAGGCGCAGCCTTAACCTTCGGCCCATGGCCCACGGCAACGCCGAGGTCGTACGCCCCATCTACGAGCACTGGGGCCGCGGCGACTGGAGCCCGATCTTCGACGTCTACCACCCCGAGATGGAGTGGGGATGGTCGGACGAGTTTCCCGGCCTGAGCGGCGTCTTTCGCGACCCGGAGGACCCGAACCCGCGGCTGCGCGCCTGGCTCAGCGAGTGGGAACACTGGCGCGCCGAGCCGGATGAGTTCCTCGAGATCGGCGACCACGTTGTCGTGCTGGCGCGTTACATCGGCCGGGGCAGGGGCAGCGGCGTCGAGATCCATCAGGAGGGCGCGCACGTCTTCGAGCTGCGCGACGGGAGGGTGATCCGGTTCGAGATCTACGCGAGCCGACAGAGGGCGCTGCAGTACGTCCAGGCGGCCGAGGCCGAGCGGGCGCGTACCTGAGCCTCTGCTCAGGGCCGTCGCGCGAGGAAGACCAGCCGCGACAGTCGCCGCTCGGCGGCGAGCCGCTCGACCACCTCGAGGAACTCCTGGAATCGCGCGTTCGCCTCGGATCCCTCGCGCTCGTCGAGCTGTGCCTCGTGGCGGGCGCGTGCGGCGCGCCACGCCCCGGCGACCGCGGCCATGTTGGGCGTCCTGTCCTCGACCTGGATCTCCTCGAAGCCGGCGGCACTCAGCAGCGCCTCGTCGAGGCCGGGCGGGGTGAACACGAACTCGCCCATGCCGCCGCTGCGCGACACCATCTCCTCGCGCCGGATCATCCCGCTCACGACGATCGGGTCGGTGAACAGCAGCCGCCCGCCGGGCCGCAGCAGGCGCTGCCAGTCGCGCAGCACGGCCTGGCGCTCGTACATGTGGTTGATCGAGTCGATGCAGAGGAGCGCGTCGAAGCTGCCGTCGTCGAAGGGCAGGCCCGCGCGGGCGTCGACGCGCTGGAAGCGTGCCCGCTCGGCGAGGCCGGCCGTGGCGGCCGCCGCGTTGGCCGTCGCGACGCCGTCGTCGTGCAGGTCGACTCCGGTCACGCGGCAGCCCGTCTCGCGGACCATGAAGAGCGCGGGACCGCCGGATCCGCTTGCGACCTCGAGCACCTCGGTCGACTCGTCGAGACCGAGCATGCGGAAGAAGCCGCGGTGCTCGTCGGCGGTGAGCCACGAGTTCTGGCCGATCTCCTCGCCGAAGGCCTCGGCCCGGATCTCCGCGTTGAGGTCATCCGCGAAGCCGCCGTAGACCGAGTCGTACCACTCGCGGCCTGCGCTCACGGGGCAACCCTCTCACGAATCGTCACGATGGCTGTGAGTGGAAGTCGCGCGAAGATTCCTGATCCTCGTCGTGCTCGGCGCGCTTGCGGCGCCTGCGAGCACGCTTGCCGCCGTGCCCGCCGACGGTTCCGGCTTCGGCATCTCCGACAACGATCACATCCCGAGCCGCTCGCTCGATGCTTCCTTTCAGCTGCTGCGGCCGCAGCACTTCCGCTTCATCGTCCCTTGGGACGTGCTCGACGATCCCGGGATCCGGGCCCAGGTGGCGGACCGGATCGGGCTGGCGCACGCCGCGGGCGCGACCGAGGTCGCGATCAGCTTCGGCCCGCCCTCTGCACCGGTGGACCCGGTCGCCTGGCTCGACCGCGTATCGCGCTTCGTGGCCGCATTCAGCCCGAGTGTCAGCTGGTGGAGCCCCGCCAACGAGCCCAACCACACGAGCTCGGGCTGGATGAGCACGCCAGCCGGCGCCGTGACGCTGGCCGCCTACTCCCGTTCGCTCTCGGCCCTGCTGGCGTTCGCCTATCCCACCGATCGCCTGCTCTCGCCGGATTTCCACGACGACTATGGCCGGGACGACCGGGTGCGGAGGGACGTGAACGGCGACTCGACTGTCGAGCTCTACGTGCGCGCGTTCGTGGACAGCGGCGGGACGCTCGGCGACGCGGTGGCGTGGCATCCCTACGACGGCGCCATGCGCCAGAGCCTCGAGAGCACGACCGATCTGCTCGACAACGCACTCCCTCCGGACGCGCCGCCGGACGTCTGGATAACGGAGGTGGGCGGCATCCTCGAGCGCCGTGACTCGCGCGGCGCCGTCACGATCGCTCAGACGCCCGAGCAGCAGAACGCGGTGGTGGCCTTCATCACCGGGCCGCTCGCCGACCAGCCGCGCATACTCCGGGTCAGCTACTACCACATGCGCGACCACAACCCCGTCTGGGACTCGGCGCTCGTCGACGAGCTCGGCGGGCGGCGGCCGGCCTGGTACACATGGTGCGCGGCGCGGCACGGTGGCGATGCCACTCACCCAGACTGCGCGCCGCCGGCCTAGCGAGCGCCGACCACAGGAGAAACCATGCTCGACCACATCGGCCTTGACGTCGAGGACTACGAGCGCAGCAGGTCCTTCTACGAGCAGGCGCTCGCGCCGCTAGGCCTGCAACTGATGATGGAACCGATCCCGGGCATCGGCGGGTTCGGCGACGGCCGGCGGCCGTTCTTCTGGATCGGGACGGGCCGCCGCTCCCCGCAGAGCGGCGTGCACGTGGCGTTCGAGGCGGCGGACCGGGCGACGGTCGACGCCTTCCACGCGGCCGCGCTCGACGCCGGCGCGACCGACAACGGCGCCCCCGGCGTGCGCGAGATCTACCACCCGAACTACTACGGGGCCTACGTCCTCGACCCCGACGGGAACAACGTCGAGGCGTGCTGCCACCGGCCGGAGTGAGCCGCCAGCTAGACCCAGGCGAAGCGCACGTCGATGCCGGCGAACTCCCCGATGCGCCGCTTGTTGAAGAAGTGGGGGACGACCTCGACGATGAAGCGCTCGGCCGGACGCCACAACGCCACCCAGCCGACGACCAGGATGCCCTGGGAGATGCCCTCCATGATCACGTTTTCGCTCACGCGATCAATGGCGGTCGAGACCACGATCGAGAGGAACAGGAAGAGGATGCCGATTCGGATGGCGACCATCTCCTGACGTGACAGCGGGTCCACCCGCCTGAGCGGGCCCGCGGCCTTCTCGAGGCTGCGGTGGATGGCGGTGCGGACCGCGCTCTCGTCCGTGTCCGGGCGGTCGCTCGCCGGCGCGTAGACCGTCAGGGAGGACGGCTTCGCGTCGCGCAGGCGGTCCCACTCGTCCAGCAGATACCAGCGCGCGTCCTCCGACAGCGTGCGCTCCGCGACCGGCCGCGCGTCGAACGGCCAGAAGAGGTCGTTGATCGATTCGAGGCGGATCGCGAACGGCTGCCTGGCGGGCTCGGGCGAGGTCATCGGCGCAGACTCGCACGCCGCGCGACCGCTCGTCAGGCCGGATCTTCGATGGCGATCGCGCCGGTCGGGCAGGCCGTCGGGATCGTCCGCTTCCGCGAGCTGCAGCGTCGCCGCTGAGCCGCCGGCCTAGCGCGGCTGCGGAACTATGCGGATGTACGGGCGCGGCGACTCCCAGCCGTCCGGATACTTCTCGCGGGCCTCGTCGTCCGAGACCGACCCGGCGATGATGACGTTGTCGCCCTGCTGCCACTGCGCCGGCGTGGCGACCTTGTGGTTGGCGGTCAGCTGCAGCGAGTCGATCACGCGCAGCACCTCGTCGAAGTTGCGGCCGGTCGTCATGGGGTAGACGAGGATCAGCTTGACCTTCTTGTCGGGGCCGATCACGAACACGTTGCGGACGGTCTGGTTCTCGACGGGCGTGCGCTCGGTCGGATCGCCGCTCGTGTCCTGCGCCAGCATCCCGTAGAGCTTCGAGACCTCGAAGTCGCGGTCGCCGATCAGCGGGTAGTTCGGGGCGGTGCCCTGGGTCTCGGCGATGTCCTGGGCCCACTGCTCGTGGTTGTCGACCGGGTCGACCGACAGACCGATGATCTTGACGCCGCGGCGATCGAACTCGGGCTTGATCGACGCCATGTAGCCGAGCTCCGTGGTGCAGACCGGCGTGAAGTCGCGCGGATGCGAGAAGAGCACGGCCCAGGAGTCACCGATCCAGTCGTGGAAGCTCACCGGACCCTCGGTCGTCTCGGCCTCGAAGTCGGGTGCGGTGTCGCCTATCTGCAGCGTCATGGTGCTCCTTTGCGATCGCGTAAGAGTGCTTCGCTTCCAATCTACTCAGCGATTCCCCCTTTTGTCGCGGGGATTCAGTAGTTTCGCCCGGGGAGCCCGTTCGCCGCCGCGCTTGCACCGTGGCCGCTCCGGGTGTACCTTGGTCGGACGTATTAGTCGTTCGTCTAAATCGAGGAGATGAAGCCGTGCTCCGGGCTGACTGGTCGACACGAGAGGCGGGCGAGGTTGCGAGCGAGCAGACGCGCGCCCGCTATCCGGACGCCGAGGGCTACGTCGAGCGCGACGGGGTGCGCAGCTTCTACGAGGTCTACGGCGACGGCGACACGACGGTGCTGCTCATGCCTACGTGGTCGATCATCCATTCGCGCTTCTGGAAGCTGCAGATCCCGTACCTGGCGCGCCGCTTCCGAGTCGTGACGTTCGACGGGCGCGGCAACGGGAAGTCGGACCGCCCGCCACTGCCCGAGCAGTACGCCGAGCCCGAGTTCGCCGCCGACGCCCTCGCCGTGATGGACGCCACCGGAACCGAGTCCGCGGTGCTCGCGGCGCTGTCACGCGGGGCCGAGCGCTCGCTGCTGCTGGCGGCCGGCCACCCGGAGCGTGTCGACGGTGTCGTCTTCATCGGCCCGGCGCTGCCGATCGGATCGGTGATGTCGCGCGAGCGGGCGGCCCTCGAGTTCGACGCGCGCCACGCCACGCACGACGGCTGGGCGAAGTGGAACCGCCACTACTGGCTCGAGGACTACGAGGACTTCCTGGAGTTCTTCTTCTCGGAGTGCCTCAGCGAGCCGCATTCGACGAAGCAGCGCGAGGACGCCGTCGGCTGGGGCCTCGAGACGAGCCCCGAGACGCTGATCGCCACCCAGCTTGCGCCGCGCATGCAGACCGAGGCCGAGGTGCGCGAGCTGACGGACCGCGTCCGCTGCCCCGTGCTCGTGATCCACGGCCGCAACGACCGCATTCGCCCGCACGACTCCGGTGAGGCGCTTGCCGAGCTGACCGGCGGGGCGCTCGTGACGCTGGAGGGGGCCGGGCACTTCCCGCTGGCACGCGACCCGGTCAAGGTCAACCTGCTGATGCGCGACTTCGCCGAGCGCGTCGGGCCGCGCGCTGCCGGCCCCGTCAAGCCCACGTCGGCCTGGACGCGGGGGCGCTCGCGCCGCAAGCGCGCCCTCTACGTCTCCTCGCCGATCGGCCTGGGCCACGCGCGCCGTGATGTCGCGATCGCGAAGGAGCTGCGCCGCCTCGTGCCGGACCTCGAGATCGACTGGCTCGCACAGGACCCGGTCACGCGCGTGCTGGGGAGTGAGGGCGAGCGCATCCACCCGGCGAGCGCGCAGCTCGCGAACGAGTCCCACCACGTTGAGAGTGAGTCCGCCGAGCACGACCTGCACGCGTTCCAGGCGATTCGCCGCATGGACGAGATCCTCTGCTCGAACTACATGGTCTTCGACGACCTCGTCACCGAGGAGCAGTACGACCTCTGGATCGCCGACGAGGGCTGGGAGATCGACTACTACCTGCACGAGAACCCGGAGCGCAAACGGGCGGCCTACGTCTGGCTGACGGACTTCGTCGGCTGGCTGCCGATGGCCGACGGGGCCGAGCGCGAGGCCTTCCTTACGGCCGACTACAACGCCGAGATGATCGAGCACATCGCGCGCTTCCCGCGCATCCGCGACCGCGCGCTGTTCATCGGCAACCCGGAGGACGTCGTGCCGGAGAGCTTCGGACCCGAGTTGCCGCTCATCCGCGACTGGACCGAGGAGCACTTCGAGTTCCCGGGCTACGTCAGCGGCTTCGACCCGAGCGAGTTCGCCGACCGCGAGCGCCTGCGCGCGGAGCTCGGCTACGCGCCGGAGGAGCGCGTCTGCATCGTCACCGTGGGCGGCTCGGGGGTCGGCGAGGCCCTGCTCCGGCGCGTGATCGACGCCTTCCCGCTCGCACGCGACCTGGTCCCGGGCCTGCGCTTCATCGTCGTGGCCGGACCCCGTATCGATCCCGCCTCGCTGCCCGAGAGCGACGGCTTCGAGGTGCGCGCGTACGTGCACGACCTGTACAGGCACCTCGCGGCGTCCGACCTCGCGATCGTCCAGGGCGGGTTGACCACGTCGATGGAGCTGACGGCCAATCGCAGGCCCTTCCTCTACTTCCCGCTGCGGCACCACTTCGAGCAGAACTTCCACGTGTGCCACCGGCTCGACCGCTACGGCGCAGGTAGGCGCATGGACTTCGAGAGCGACGGCCCCGCCGAGATAGCGGCGGCCATCGCCGAGGAGATCGGGCGCGAGGTCGAGTACGTGCCCGTCGAGTCAGACGGCGCGCGGCGCGCCGCCGCGCGAATCGCGGAGCTGCTGTGAGCACTGCGCGCGACAAGCAGGTCACCGCCGAGGTCGGACATAGGTTCGCGGTCGGACTCGGGGACGGCTTCGACTACATCACCAACATCGACAACTGGCCGCAGTACTGGCCCGGCCTGGTCCGAATCGAACCGGGCTCCCGCTGGAGTGCTCCGGGAGATCAGGCGCGACTCGTGCTTCGCCTGCTCGGCAGAGAGACGGAGATGACGATGACGCTCGGCCGCATCGTTCCCTACCAGCTCGTCGAATACTCGAGCGAGCAGAGCGGCCTGCCGGACGCTCATCACGAGCGCCATTTCGTGGACGACGGCGCAGGGGGCCTCGACTACCGGGCCATCGTCGCCTACACCCCTCGACACGGCCTCAGGGGCATCTTCGACCGCGTGCTGTTCCGGCGTGCCGTGCAGCGAGCGCTGAGCGCCACGGTCGAGAACCTCGAATCGCGCTTCGGCCGCGGGTGAGCGTCTCGAAGCTCCAGCGCGAGGACGCGGAGGACCGCTTCCTGGACGCGGCCGAGCGGCTGCTGGTCGAGGTTGGGCACGCGGGCCTCACGACGCGCCGGCTCGCCAAGGAGGCCGACGCCAACCACGGGCTCGTGCACTACTACTTCGGCTCGATGGAGAACCTGCTGGCGCGGGTGCTCGAGCGCTTCACCGAGCGCCTGATCGAGCGCCAACGCCGGCTCTATGCGAGCGACGCGCCCTTCATCGAGAAGTGGCGGACCGCGATGCGCTATCTCGAGGCGGACGAGCACTACCAGCGGATCTGGTACGAGCTGCAGGCGCTGGCCTGGAGCAAGCCCGAGCTCCGCGAGCGGGTCGCCTTCGTCAACGCGGAGTGGCGGGACGTGCTCCGCACGGCATTGTCGGAGCCGCTCGAGCGCTACGGCCTGCCGATCCCCATCGAGGCGCTCGTGTCACTCGTCGTCAGCTTCAACGAGGGCCTCATCTGGGAGCGCCTGTCCGGAATCGATGCCGGACACGCCGAATTGCTCGACTGGATCGACGCCTGGCTGGTGGCGCAGGAGGCGCAGGCGTCCAGGTAGCCGCAGCCGGCCGGGTTATGCTTGCCCTGGCAGCGGCTGAGGGTGGTTTGGCTAGCAAGATGAGGTGCCGTCACTGCGGTCTCGAGAGCCCGCCGGGACTGAGGTTCTGCGGCGGCTGCGGTGGCCGCCTGGAGGGCGGGTCGGTCACCGACCCGCCCCCGGGCATGGCCGGCGCCGGGCAGAAACGGCACATGACCGTGCTGTTCTGCGACCTGGTCGACTCGACGCCGCTCGCCGGCTCGCTCGACCCCGAGGACTGGCGCGACGTCCTGAGCGCCTACCAGCACGTGTGCGTGGGCGCCATCGAGCGCTTCGACGGATACACCGCCCAGTATCTCGGCGACGGTGTGGTCGCCTACTTCGGCTACCCGCGCGCGCACGAGGACGATGCCCAAAGGGCCGTGCACGCCGGCCTTGGGATCGTCGACGAGCTCGTGGCCGTGGACGAGTACTACCGCGAGCGGCTCGGCATCTCGCTCCAGGCCCGCGTCGGGCTGCACACCGGAGTCGTGGTGGTGGGGGAGATGGGCGCCGGGGAGGCGCGCTCGCAGCACGACATCGTCGGGGAGACCCCTCACATCGCCGCACGGCTCCAGTCGGTGGCCGCGCCGGGATCGGTTGTGGTCAGCGCGGACACGCGCGACTTGATCGAGGGCTACTTCGAGACCGAGTCGCTGGGGGAGAGGGAGCTGAAGGGGGTTTCGCGCGCCATCGGGGTGTATCGCGCCCTGCGTCCGACCGGCGCGGTCGGGCGCCTCGACGTCGCGGGCGCGCGCCGGATGACTCCCGTGATGGGCCGCGATCGCGAGCTCGAGCGGCTCACCGATGCCTGGCGGCAGGCCGCGAGCGGCAGCGGCGGCATCGTCCATGTGACCGGCCAGGCCGGCATCGGCAAGAGCCGCCTCGTGCACGCGCTCAGGGAGGGCGAGGCACGGCAGGCCGCAGAAGAGCAGGTGTGGCAGTGCTCCGCGCACCACGACAGCACCTCGCTGTACCCGGTCATCCGCCTACTCGAGCGCATGCTGGGCTTCGAGCGGGCGGACACGCCCGGGCAGCGGATGGAGCTGCTCCAGCAGGCGGTCGCCGACGCCGGCCTCGATGCGGCGGAGGCCGTGCCGCTCGTCGCGGAGCTCCTGTCCATCGGCGGCGTGACCGGCTCGTCGAGCCTCGCCCCGCGCGAAGCCCGCACCGCGACGATGCGAATTCTCGAGTCGCTGCTCGTCACGGACCCGGCACGTCACCCGCTGCTGCTCGTCGTGGAGGACGTGCACTGGGCCGATCCGACGACCGTGGAGCTGCTCGGGCGGATCGCCGGGAGCCTGGCGAACCTCCCCGTCCTGTGCGTGCTCACGTTCCGGCCCGAGTTCGAGCCGCCCTGGTCGCAGCGCCCGCAGGTGCTCGAGATCGAGCTCGGACCGCTGACGTCCCGCGAGGTGCGGGCCATGGCGACAGCGGCCAGCGACACGACGCTCGACCCCTCGATCCTGGACTGGCTCGACACCGCCGCCGACGGCGTCCCGTTGTTCGTGGAGGAGATGCTGAAGATGCACGCGGCGGGAGGCGTGCCCTCCGCCACGACGGTGCCGCCGACGCTCGACGGGCTCCTCACCGAGCGGCTCGATCGGCTGCCGGACCTCGCCGACGTGATCGACGTCGCCGCGGTCCTCGGCCGCGAGTTCGACCGGTCGCTGCTCGGTGTGGTCGCGTCTCGCAACGGGGATCTCGAGCCGGCGTTCGCTCAACTCGGGTCCCAGGACGTACTGCGGCCGGTCGTCGGGTTGCCGGGGCGCTGGGAGTTCACGCACGCGCTCCTCCAGGAGGCGGCCTACAGGCGGATCCTGCGCCGGCGCCGACACGCGCTCCACGGCCAGGTCGCGGACACGCTCGTGCGGAGCTTCCCGGACGCCGCTCAGCGGGAGCCCGAGGTCGTTGCGTACCACTGGTCCTGCGCCGATGAGCCCGCCCGCGCGATGCACTTCTGGTACGCCGCGGGGACACGCGCCCTCGAGGGAGCGGCCTATCTGGAGGCGGCCGAGCACTTCCGGCGCGGCCTGGAGGCGCTCGACGAAACGGATGCGCACACCGGTGACGAGCTCGAGCGCGTCGAGTTCCTGACCCACCTCGCGGCGTCGCTCCAGGCGGGCCATGGCTATGCCGCCGCGGGCGTCGACGAGGCGTACGCGAGAGCCAGGACGGCGTGCGAGCGAACCCGCAACGACGACCGGATGGTGGCGGTGATCCGCGGGCAGTGGATGTCCCAGCTGCTGCGCGGCCACTATGGGACCGCGCTCGAGCTCGCGGACGAGATGCTCGCGCTCGGGGAGCGTGACGATCATCCGGCTCGGCTGGCCGAGGGGCATCTCTACCTCGGCCTCGTCCACATGTACCTCGCGAACTTCGACCTCGCCCGCGAGCGCCTCGACGACGCGTTCGCCCGCTACCGGCGACCCGAGCGCTCCGACCACATCTACGAAGCGCAGGGGGACACCGAGGTCGGCGCGCTCGCCTACGTCGCGCTCGTGCTGTGGAACCTCGGCCACGCCGACGAGTCGCGCGAGCGCAGCGACCTCAGCCTCGAGCGTGCCGCGCGCGTCGGCGGCCCGGTCACGCGCGCGCAGGCGTGGGGCATGCGCAGCCTTCCTGCACATGAGCCGGATGGAGATCGACGAGTTCGGCCACTGGGTCGAGAAGACGCGCGCGCACAGCATCGACCACGACATCGGCTACTGGCGAGCCGTCTCGTCGCTGCTGGCGGGATGGCTCCGGGGCCGCGCCGGCGATCTCGCGCTCGGCACCGCTCGCGTGGAGCAGAGCCTCGAGGCCTACCTGCGCTCCGGCTCGAGGCTCGGCCTTCCGCACCTGCAGGTGCTGCTCGCCGACCTTCGGCTCGCGGCCGGCGACCGCCGCGGGGCGCTCGACGTGATCCTTGCCGGCGAGGAGTACATGGAGGAGACCGGCGAGCGCTTCTCCGCATCCGAGCTCTTCCGCTTCAAGGGCCGGGCGCTGATGGCGGGCGACTCGCCCGATCCGGAGGGCGCCGGCCTGGCCTACGAGGCCGCCGTCCGGGCCGCTCGCGAGCAGAACGCCAAGCTGCTCGAGCTGCGCTCAGCGACCCGCCTCGTCGAGCACCGGCGCGCGCTCGGCGAGCCCTACAGCGCGATCGACCGGCTCGGGGCGCTGTGCGACTGGTTCGGACCGGAGTCGGAGCTCGGGGACGTCGTGCGTGCGCGCAATCTGGTCGCATCGGGGACGATGAGCCGATGACCGAGCCAGCCCGCGTGACGATCGCAGGCGGCGGCCTCGCCGGACTCACCGCTGCACTGCGGCTGGCCGAGCGCGGCTACCGCGTGAAGCTCTACGAGCAGAAGCCGATTCTCGGGGGCGACCTCGCGTCCCGGCCGGCGGGCGCCGGCCTGGAGCTGGACATCTACCCGCACATGTACCTCAGCTGGTACGGGAACTTCTGGCGCCTGCTGGCGGACGTGACCGGCGACGACCGCAGCGAGCGCTTTCGCCCGTTCCAAACCGTCCAGCAGCTGCGCCGCGGGGAGTTCCCGAGGTTCACAGCCGTCGGCAACGCCCAGTCCGCGGCGGGCCTCTGGCGGGACGTGTTCTCGGGCGTGGGTTCTCCCGCGGACATGTTCCTGTTCGCGTACGCGACCGTGGACCTGATGGCAGAGCGGCTGAACCCGACGATGTCGCTTGACGACGTGAGCGTGAACGGGTTCCTGAGGTCACGGCCCTACATGACCGACGGTGCCGCGGCAGCCTGCGACGCCTTCATCACGAGGGTGTGGGCGATTCGGAGCTACCTCACGGCGGCGGACGACTACCGCGACTTCCTCTCGTACAACCTCGCCGAGCGCACGCCGACCTTCTGGCTGGCGCGCGGCCCCGCCGCGCGCCAGGTGATCGCGCCGCTCACCGAGGCCCTGGAGCGGGCCGGCGTCGAGATCGTGAGGGAGACGAAGGTCACGAGCGTCTCGTGCATTGACGCCCGGGTCACCGAGATCGGCTTCGAGGACGGCCGGACCGAGCCGGTCGACGAGCTCGTCCTCGCGGTGCCGGAGGCAGCGCTGCTGTCACTGGTGCGCTCCGGCGAGCCCGGCGCAGCGGATCGTCGAGGCTCTGCCGAGGCTTGCGGAGGTGTCGCGCCTCCAGTCCCAGCGGATTCCGATCGTCCACCTCTGGTTCAAGCGCACGCTGCGGCACATTCCTGCCGAGCCGGTCGGCCTGTTCGGCTCCGAGCTCGCGCTCGCCTTCACCGACATCTCCCAGACCTGGGAGGGAGTGCGGGCCCTCGAGCGCGGGACGGTCCTGTCCGTTTCGGCGTCGGACCTCTACGGGCTCCCGGGCACGAGCGACGAGGACGACGCCATGGCGATGCTGCGCGAGCTCGCGGAGTACCTCGACTTCGAGCCCGGGACGAGCTGGGGCGACTCGCCGGACATCGACTGGAAGCGAACCAGCTTCGAGTCGAACACGGACGCCACGCTGTTCGTCAACGAGACCGGAACCGACATCTGGCGTCCTCCGGTCGCGTGCGAGGGCATCGCGAACCTCACCTTCGCCGGCGACTTCTGCGCGAACCGCATCGGGATGACGGTCATCGAGTCGGCGGTCACCACGGGCCTCGAGGCGGCTCGCGTCATCGTCGATCGGCGCGGGCTCGGCGCGCCCGTCGAGATCGTCGAGCCCGACACGGGCTTCGCACCGCTGTACGTGTGGCTTCGCTACGCCTGGGCGCCCTACGCGTTCGCCGCGAAGGCGTGGTCGAGCGGGGGCGACTGGCTCCACTCGCTGCGCCGCCTGCTGACGCCGACGGGGCCGCCGCCGGATCAGCGCCGCGAGAGCTGACGCACCTGGTCCACCAGAGCGAGGAGCGGCTCCGGATCGCCTGCGAACTGGGCCGCCTCGGTTCGAGCCGAGTCGGCGACACCGTCGAGCACGCGCTCCGCTTCGTCGAGCTGTGCGCGGAAGGCCTCGCCGAGGCTGATCAGCCTCTGCTCGTCGTCGTCGTCGACGAGGAACAGCGCGCGGACCTCGGGATCGCGAATGGCGAGCGCGGCGGGCAGGGTCAGGATGCCGTCGCGGATGTCCTCGTCGCCGCCGCCGCCGAGCGCCTCGAGTCCCCGCTGGTCGCCCACGTCGTCGCAGCCGTGGTAGAGCACTCCGAGGTGATGGCCGTAGCGTCGCAGCCGCTGCGAGCGCGCGCCGAGCACCGCGGACACCTCGAACATCGAACCGGTGTCCTCGCCTGCGATGCGCAGCCAATCCTCGACGCCGAGCGGCTGGCGCCGCAGGCGCCACTGGAGGCACTCCGCCGCGCCGAGCCGGCGTAGCAGCTCGGCCAGGTGGCGCACCGCGAAGGCGTCGTCGCGGCTGACATCGAAGGCGTCCGCGACGAGGTAGCCCGAGGTCATCAGCGCCGTCAGGCGGCCGAACCTCGTCTCCACGGTCGCGATGCCGCGCCGCTCATCCGAGCCGTCCAGGATGTCGTCGACGATCAGCGACATGTTGTGCATCAACTCGACCGCGAAGGCGAGCTCGACGGCCTCAGAGGCCGGCGTGTCGTGCAGCGCTCGGTGACAGGCGAACAGCGTGAGCGGGCGGAAGTGCTTCGGCGCTCCGGCCAGCGCCCACGAGAGCGGTTCGCGCAGCTCGTCGTCGACGCTCTCGAGCCACTCCGCGATCCGCTCGCGGAGCCGGCTGATCTCGGCGGTCGCGCCGAGCTCGGCGATCACGTCGTCGCTCGCGACGGCGCCCGTGGTCACTGCTTGACCCGGTAGGGGCGGTGCTGCTCCGCGGCGCGCTCCTCGCGCGGACGGCTGAACGCATCGAGGTCGTCGACGCCCCGGCGCAGCTCGCGCCATGAGGCCTCGGCTGAGTCGCGGACGAGAGCGAGCAGGTCGTCGCGGAACTCCGCCTGCGCCTGTCCCGCCCCGGGACCGCCGACCGACGCCTGGACGGCCAGCTTCATCAGCGCCGGCGTTCGCTCGACCAGCAGCGCGAGCTGGCACGCACCGACCCGGAAGGCCGTGGTCGATGACGCCAACGAGCCGGCTGCGAGCATGCGGGGCACCAGTAGGCGGCTCAAGGGGCGCAGGCTACCGCCCTCGGTACGCTCCGGACGTGGCGGAACCCATCAGCCCACGACTCTCCGATGACCAGCTCCGCACGTTCGCCGAGCACGGGAGTGAGCGGACCGCGGAGGTGGGGGAGGTCCTCTACGACGTCGGCGACACGCACTACCCGTTCATCGTCATCCTCGATGGCGAGGCGGCGATCCAAGACGCCGCCGGCAACGAGATCGTCCGGCACGGCGCTTCGGGGTTCCTCGGCGAGCTGAACCTGATGTCCGGGCAGACCGTCTTCCTGCGCGCCGTCGCGACCGAGCCGATGCGCTACCTGGCAGTGGAGCGCGACGCCTTCCGGACGCTGCTGGTGGAGGACTCGGCGCTCTCCGACATGATCCTGCCGACGTTCATCCGCCGCCGCGAGGCGCTGCAGCAGCAGCCCGGCGTCGGGGTGGAGATCGTCGGCGACCGCTCCAACGCGGACACGCGCCGGATCGTCGACTTCGCGAGGCGCCAACGGCTGCCGTACTCGCTCGTCGATTCCGGCGACGCCGGCGAGCCGGCACGCGAGCAGCCATACGTCGTCCTTCCCGGTGGGCCCGTGCTGGAGCGGCCGACGAACAGGGAGCTCTCACGCACCCTCGGGATCGGCCTCGAGCTGAAGCCCCGCGAGCAGGTGGATCTGCTCGTGGTCGGGGGCGGCCCGGCAGGTCTCGGCGCGGCGGTCTACGGTGCGTCCGAGGGGCTCGACACGCTCGTCGTGGAGAGCTCGGGGCTCGGCGGGCAGGCCGGTTCGTCGCGGCGCATCGAGAACTACCTCGGCTTCCCGGGCGGAATCAGCGGCACGGAGCTGGCGAGCCGGGCCGTCACCCAGGCGCGCAAGTTCCACGCCCGTACCGCCAGTCCGTACCGCGCCGAGAGCCTGGTTGCCGAGAACGGCGGCTATCGCGTCGGCCTCGAGGGCGGCTACGAGGTCTCCGCGCGCGTTGTCGTGATCGCGACGGGGGCCGAGTACCGCCGGCTCCCCGTGGAGCGTCTCGACGAGTACGAGGGGATCACCGTCCTGTACAGCGCCGGGCCGCCGGAGGCGCTCCTGTGCGCGGGGGCCAGGGTGGGGGTGGTCGGCGGCGGCAACTCGGCCGCGCAGGCCGCGATCTGGCTGGCGCGCGGTGGGGCGCTCGTGACGCTGCTGCACCGCCGGGCGGATCTGCGGGAGACCATGTCCGACTACCTGATTCACGACCTCGAGCGCTACGGCGTTCCGGTGCGGGATCGAACCGAGATCGCGGAGCTCGAGGGAGAGCACGGAGAGCTCGAGGCCGTCGTCCTGCGCGACGGCGAACGGCTCAAGCTGTCCTACCTGTTCCTGTTCCTGGGCGCCGAGCCATGCACGGACTGGCTGGGCGACGAGCTGAGGCGCGACAGCCGCGGCTTCGTGCTGACCGGGCCGGAGGCCGGCGCCACCGGCCTGCTCGAGACGAGCCTGCCCGGCGTGTTCGCCGCGGGCGACGTGCGCGCGAACTCGATCAAGCGCTGCGCGACGGCCGTCGGCGAGGGCGCGACGGCGATCCAGCTCGCCCATCAGCATCTGAGCCGCCAGCCGCATCCCGCTCCGCAACTCGCGCCAGGTTCCTGATCGTCAGAGGCCTCAGGCCACCAGCACCTCGACGCCTGAGCGCTCGAGCTCGAGGCGCGCCTGCTGCGGCACACCCGAGTCGGTGATCAGTGCGTCGAGGTCCTGGGCGTGGCAGACCCGGACCACTCCGCGCATCGTGAACTTGTCCGAGTCGACGACCAGCACCGCTCGTGCCGCCGCGGCGATCATCGCCCGCTTGATCGGCACCTCGACCATCGTGGTGTCGACAACGCTGAAGTCCTCCTCGATGCCGCTCGCCCCGATGAAGGCGACGTCGGCGCGCAGCTGCCGGAGCGCGTCCTCGGCCACGACGCCGACGAGCGAGCGATAGTTGCGGCGCACCACGCCGCCCAGCAGCACCAGCTCGACCGACTCCTCGGGCAGCAGCTCCTCGTAGATGGCCATGTTGCTCGTGATGACCGTGATCGAGCGATCGTGGAGATGGCGCGCGAGCTGGAGCGTGGTCGTGCCGACGTCGAGCAGCACGGTCTGGCCGTCTCCGACGGTGGAGGCGGCGAGCGCGCCGATCGCGTCCTTCTGCTCGAAGCGCTCGACGGCGATCTCCGCGAACGGCCGCTCGGCCGTCGCGCCCACGGCACCGCCGTGGACGCGCGTGAGCTTGCCGTCGCGTTCCAGGTCGCCGAGGTCGCGCCGGACGGTCATCTCCGAGACACCGAACGCCTCGGCGAGCTGACCCACCTGCGTGGTCCCGGCCCGGACCGCGCGCAGGATCTTCTCGCGGCGTTCCGCGGGGAGCACGGCGCGACTATAGCCTCGGGCCCGGGCCCCTCAGCGTGCCTCCAGAGGCTGCGAGACGCTGTGGGTGCCGCCGCTGTCCGCCTCGAACGCCGCCGCCACCCTCGCGGGCGTCCCGGCGGCCGGGTCGAAGGGCACCGCGACCGTCACCACCCCGGCGCCCGTGACCTCGACCACCTTCGAGCCGAGCCCGCGCCCGGCCGAGTCGGTCGCGAACACGTGCGCGGTCCCGGGGCCGTCGGCACGCAGGCGGACGATCAACGTGTCGCCACCCACGATCCGCGGCCGCCCCCTGATCGAGATCAGGTCGATCGCCTGCGGCCCGCCCGCGAGGGCGACGCCGTCGCGGGCGGCCTGGGTGATCGACTGCGGCGAGCTCACGCTCAGCGCGACCTCACTCGGGATCACCGGCTCGATCGGCTCGGTTGGCAGCTCGGGCGGAGGCGTGTAGCCCTCGAACGAGGCCTTGCCCCAGCGATACGGGTCACCCTGGACGCCGCCCCACGTGGACCAGCCGAGCCTCGTCTGACCGGTCTTGTCCTGGGTGTCGGAGTCGTAGATGAACACGTTCAACCCGGTCGCGTCGGGCCGCACCGCGGCCGGCAGATCGGCGAACGGGATCTTCACCTCGAGCGTGTAGCCGGTGTAGGGCGCGCTCACGACGGAGGCGACCTCGAATCCCGGCGAGGTCTCGGAGACCGGACCCTGGCGGTTGTCGGCATCGCGGTACGCGGCCGGGCCGCCCTCGGCGGTCGTCGGGAAAACGCCCACCTTGTAGGTCGAGGACGTGTTCTCGGAGTTGCCGCGCGGATCGATCGCGATCTCGACGGAGTCCGTGCGCCAGTGGCGCTTCGCGTCGCTCTCCGGCAGCACGGTGCCGAGGACGTCGTCGGTGACCTCCACCAGCATGTAGAGCGCGTCGTCCGACCATGTCAGCCGCGCCGAGCCCGATGCGTCGGCGGGCGACGAGGGCTGCTCGCCCTCCCATAGCCGCGACAGGTCGATCGGCTCGCCCGAGTACTCGCCGGGCGATGCCTGGCCGTCGACCGCGGGCGCCGCGCCCGCCTGCGGGATCGAGGTGCGCGGGACCAGGTTGAGCGCGGCGGTCTCAACGGCATCGACGCCGCCCGCGCTGGTCACGATCTCGAACTCGTAGTCGCCGCCCTCGTTGGAGGTCGGAAGCGTGGCATCGGTGTTCGTGACCTGGAAGGTCACCGCGCCGGTGCCCCCGGGCTGGATCGTGTCGAACGCCTTGCTGTCCGCGTCGGCCGCGAAGCCGGCGGGCAGGCGCAGCGCGACGCTGCCCGCTCGGGCCACGTCGCCGTTGTTCCGGACATCGATCCGCAGCGAGCGGGTCTCCCCGACGGCAAGTGACGCGAGCGGGAAGACGAGGTTGTCGAGCTCGGGATGCCCGACGTCACTCACCCACGCCCGGAAGTCGGCGACCTGGGGGAGAGGCTCGAGCGTGCCGCGCACGGCGGGCACCACGCTGACCAGCGCGGAGCTGTGACCCCGCCGCCCAGAGGCGATCAGCGTCGCCGGGATCCGCACCCGGCCCGGCTCGGCGCCGGCCGGTGCGCGCAGGCGCAGCGTGGCTGTGCGGTCGTCACCCGGCCGCAGCCGGCCGAGCGTCACGGCGCGCTGGCCGCTCCAACCGGCCGGCAGGTCGAGGCGCACGCGAGCCTCCCCGAGCTGCCGGGAGCCGCGCGCGCGGACCCTCAACACGACCTCGCCGCCTGGGGCGACCTCGAAGTCCACGGGGTCGATCTCGAACTCGGTGCTGAGCGGCAGGCCGCCCTCGGCCGGGACGAGCGCGCCCTCGAGCATCGCGTCGCGGTCGGCGCTGTCGGCGCTGTAGGGCACGCGCGAGTCGATCTGGGTGAAGCGGTCGCAGCCCAGCTGGGCCGGATCAGACGGGACGTCCGGGAACGTGGCCCAGCCCTGCGAGGCGTAGTCACGCTGCGCCGCCCGCTCGATGGCCGCCCAGGTCTCGCCCGACTCCGAGCGCTCGCCGCTCCAGATGCCGAACGTCTCGTCGGTCGGCTCCGTGGGGGTGAAGCTCGTCACGCACTCCGGCCCGGTCGAGTCGGAGTAGGTGCCGTTGGCGCCGCTGCGGAAGATGCGCTTGACGCGCCACGGCTTCAGGCCCTCGCGCCTGATCTGGCCGCGGAAGGCGGACGGGTCCGCCGCCGCCTCGTAGGCCTCGACCGCGAAGCGAGCCGCCATCTGATGGTTGCCGTGGTTGCCCGGCGTGGGCGACGGGTTCATCGTCACGATCACGTCCGGCCGCGTCTTGCGCACCACACGCACGACGCGCGCGAGGGTGTCGCGCTCGCCCCAGATCTCGCGGGTGAGCGGCGCCGACACGGTGTAGTAGAAGTCGACCTTGTCGAGGTAGTAGATGTTGCGGATGCCCGCGCGGCCGACCGCGCGGCGCTCCTCGTCCTCGCGCAGCAGTCCGAGCGGCGGGCCCTCCTCCGGACCGACAGCGTTGCCGCCACCCTCACCGCGCGTGATCGTGATCACGCCGGTGTCGATGCCGAACTGCTCCGCCCACGAGCCGTACACGGCCAGGCCGCCGGCCTCGTCGTCCGGGTGAGCGCCGATGAAGAGCACATCGAGGTCCACCGGCTTCGGCGGCTTGGCTGCCGCTGAGACCGCGGGCGCCACTGCCAGCAGCGCCGCGAGGACCGTCAGAGTGAGCGCCAACTTCGCCCCGGAACTCCTCATCGAACTTCACCTCGTGGTCGGGAGCGGCACAAGGTAACACGATCGCACAGAGATGTGTTTGAACGTGTGCGAGACGTCGACGCATCGAGGGAGGCGGAGTGCTTTGATGCCGAGTCGATCATCGGCGAATCACGCTTCGGCAGCCTAATCGAACGTTCTCGCACGACACTGAACACAAACGCGCACAAGTGTGCTAGAACGTGCCGCGAGGACCGAGAGAATGCGGTGTTAGCGGCACAGCGACGGGAGGGCATCTTGCGGTTGGTGCGGTCGGGCACGGCCCGCGTGCCCGAGCTGGCTGCCGCCTTCGAGGTGTCTCCCATGACCGTCAGACGGGATCTGCGCGTACTCGCCCGCGAGGGAAAGCTCGAGCGGGTCTACGGCGGCGCCATCAGCGCCGAGGGCGATCGCCCGTTCGCGGAGATCGCAGTCGAGCGAGCCGAGGCCAAGGAACGGATCGGAGCGGCCGCGGCCGGTCTCGTCGAGGAGGGACAGACCGTCATGCTCGACGTCGGCACGACCGCGGTGCAGGTGGCGCGGCATCTGCGCGGCCGCTCGCTCACCGTGATCACCACCAATCTCGCCGCCTACGAAGAGCTGCTGCCCGAGGCGGGTGTCACGCTGATCCTTCCCGGTGGGACCGTCCGCCGCGACTACCGCTCGCTCGTCGGCGTGCTGACCGAGGACTCTCTGCGTCAGCTGAGCTCCGACGTCGCGTTCATAGGCACGAGCGGCGTCGACGCCGAGCTCTCGGTCTGGGACACGACGATGGTCGAGGTGCCGATCAAGCGCGCGATGATGGCCGGCGCGGATCGCGTCGTGCTGCTCGCGGACCGGCACAAGTTCTCGATGGGTGGCGTGGTGCGCGTCTGCGGCGCCGCGGACATCGACCAGATCGTCACTGAGGACGAGATCCCGCCCACGACCAACATCGCCGTCGAGGAAGCCGGCATCGAGGTGACCATCGGATGAAGATCACGATCGTCGGCGGAGGAGGCTTCCGGGTGCCGCTCGTCTACGCGGCGCTGCTCGAGGTCAGCGAGCGCCTGGGCGTGGACGAGCTCGTCCTGCACGACGTCGACGTCGAGCGCCTCGCCCGAATCGAAAACGTGCTCCACGGACTTGCCGAGGAGAGCTCGCGGCAGCTGCCCTTCAGGAGCACCACCGACCTCGAGGCGGCGGTGGCCGACGCGGATTTCGTGCTCTGCGCGATCCGGGTGGGTCTGCTCGAGGGCCGCGTGGTCGACGAAAGCGTCCCGCTCAGCCAGGGGGTGCTCGGCCAGGAGACGACCGGCCCGGGCGGAATCTGCTTCGCCCTGCGGACGATCCCGGCGATGATGGAGATCGCCGAGGCGGTCGCCGAGCACGCTCCGGACGCCTGGTTCATCAACTTCACGAATCCCGCGGGCATGGTCACCGAGGCGGTGCAGCGGGTGCTCGGGGATCGGGCGATCGGGATCTGCGACTCCCCGTCCGGACTGTGCCGGCGCGTGGCGGCGGCGCTCGGGCGTGATCCGGGCGAGCTCTGGTTCGACTACTTCGGCCTCAACCACCTCGGCTGGCTCAAGGGGGTGCGCGACGGCAAGCGCGACCTCCTCCCCGATCTGCTCGCCGACGACGAGCGGCTGCGCGGCTTCGAGGAGGGCCGGCTGTTCGGCGGCGAGTGGCTGCGCTCGCTGGGCATGGTGCCGAACGAGTACCTCTACTACTTCTACTACGCGGCCGAGACCGTCGACGCGGTCCGGCACAGCGAGAGCTCCCGCGGCGCCTATCTCTTGGAGCAGCAGCGCGAGTTCTACGCCCACGACGGCCAGTCGTCCTCGCAGGCGCTCGCCGGGTGGCGCTCGACGCGCCATGACCGCGAGCGCACGTACATGGCCGAGGCAAGGCTCGCCGCCGGAGACGAGGGCGACCATCAGTCCGCCGGCAACACGGGTTACGAGACCGAGGCGATCTCCGTGATGGAGGCGATCGCCCTCAACACGCGCACCACGCTGATCCTGAACACGGCCAACCGCTCGAGCCTCTCGTTCCTGGACGAGCGCGCCGTCGTCGAGGTCCCCAACACGGTCGGCAAGGCCGGCCCGGTGCCCGCGGCGATGGGGACTGTGCCCGCCCATGCCCGGGCACTGGTCGAGACGATGAAGGACATCGAGCAGCGCACCATCGAGGCTGCGCTCACCCGCTCCAGGGACCAGGCGATCGCCGCCCTCGCCCTCCATCCGCTGGTGCCCTCGGTTCGGACCGCACGCGCGATCTTCGACGGCTACAGGGCTCGCCTGCCCGAGCTCGAGGAGGCTTTCAGCTGATGGGCGTGGATCTCGCCTGCGGTACCGGCGCCTTCCTCGACCTCACCTTCCCGGGCCTCGAGGCGGTGCCGAAGCCCGGCGAGGAGCGTTATGCCGATGACCTGCTCGTCTCGCCCGGTGGCGGGGCGATCACTGCGATCGGCGCCGCCCGCCTGGGCCTCAGCGTCGCGCTTGCGGCGCCGCTCGGACGCGACTACGCCGGGCAGCTGATTCGCTCGGCGCTGGCCGAGGACGGCGTCGCGTGGGTCGGCAATGCCGTCGAGCGCACGCCCACCACGGTCGTGCTGCCCGCGGACGGCGACCGCGCGTTCGTGACGTTCGATCCGGCCGATCAGCTGACGGCGATCCAGCTCGCGGCCTGCGAGCCTCGTGCGGCGACGCTCGGACTCGAGCAGATCGGGCTCGCGCCCGGCGAGGCCGATGTCTACGTCGTCGCGGGCGACGCCGAGGCACGGCGCGCAAGCGGGAAGCTCCCGCCCGGGCTGGCCGGCGTGCGCGCGCTGCTCACCAACGAGCGCGAGGCCCTGACCCTCTCGCGCGAAGGCGACGTGGAGGCTGCCGCATGGGCGCTGGCCGAGCGTGCTCCGTGTGCGGTCGTGACCTTGGGAGCGGAGGGTGCCCTGGGCGTGGCCGACGGTGAGCTCGTGCGGGTGCCCGGCCATCGCGTCGAGGCCGTCGACACGACCGGCGCCGGCGACCTGTTCACGGCCGCGTTCGTCTGGGCCGACCTCGCCGGCCTCGTGCTTTCCCAGCGACTTCAGTGGGCGGTGCTCTACGCCGCTCTATCGGTAGGCGTCCCCACCGCGGTGGCGGGGGCGAAAACACTCGCCGCGCTCGTCGCGGCGGCCGCCGAGCTCGACCTGGCCCTGCCGGCCGGGGGGCTCCCGGTAGCTCTCGAGGATGGAGATCCATGACGATGCGCAAAGTGATGCGCGGCTTGACCGTGCTGCTGGCGTTCACGCTGTTCCTCGCCGCCTGTGGCGACGACGACGACGATGGCGGCAACGCCGGCTCAGGCAAGAAGGTCGACGTCGCCAAGGCGGGCGACGTCACGCTGACCGTGTTGGACCAGCAGGTGCGCAGCGGCCAGGACGCTGCGCTCAAGCGCCTCAACGCGGAGTTCATGAAGCGCTACCCCAACGTGACGATCGAGCGCACGAACCGCTCGTTCGAGGACCTTCAGAAGACCGTGAGGCTCGCGGTGACGAGGCCGGATGCGCCCGACATCGTCCAGGCCAACCAGGGCTACGGCATCATGGGGGCGCTCGCCAAGGCGAACATCCTGCTTCCGCTCGACGACTACGCGGAGGCGTACGGATGGAACGAGCGCTACTCCGAGGGCCTGCTCGCGTTCAACAGCTTCTCGCCTGACGGCAGCAAGTTCGGGACGGGGAACCTGTACGGCATCTCGCAGGCCGGCGAGATCGTCGGCGTCTTCTACAACAAGGACAAGGTGCCCGAGCCGCCGCAGACGATGGCGGACTTCGAGGCGCTGCTGCAGAAGGCCAAGGCCGAGGGCGACATCGGGATCCAGCTCGGCAACGCGGGCGACGACAAGTACGGCGGGATCCACGACTACGAGACCGTCCTGGGCCGGACGGCGTCGAAGGAGCAGGTCCGTGACTTCGTGTTCGGCAAGTCCGGCGGTGCCTTCAACTCGCCGGAGTTCGAGCAGGCCGCCGCGAAGTTCCAGGAGTGGAACGACGCCGGTTACCTGACCCCGAAGGTCAACGGCACCGCGTACGACGCGGCTGTCGAGCGCTTCGCGAAGGGCGACGGCTACTTCTTCATCGGAGGCACCTGGAACATCGCGACCCTGAAGGACGCGATGGGGGACCGTGTCGGCTTCTTCATCCTGCCCGGCGAGGCGGAGAGCGACGAGCCGATCGCGCTCGGCGGCGAGGACCTCCCGTGGACGATCACGCGCAAGTCGGAGAACCCCGATGTGGCCGCGGCCTACATCGACTTCATCACCAACGAGAACGCGGTGAAGGTGCTGGTCGAGACCGGCAACCTGCCGGCCCCTCCGGTCCCCGCAGCCGAACGCCCGAAGAGCGGGCTCGAGGCCGACGTGTTCGAGCAGTGGGACCGGCTGAACGAGGCCGACGGTCTGATCCCGTACCTGGATTACGCCTACGACACCGCCTATGACGACATCGGCGGAGGCATTCAGGAGCTGCTCGATGGGCAGGAGGACCCGAAGGAGTTCGTGGATTCGATCCAGACCAAGTACTCGGAGTTCATAGAGGGCCTGTAGTCGCCGGTGAGCAGCAGCGCCACAACCGATCCCGCAGTCGCCTCGGATCTCTCCTCCCCGGGGCGGCTGCGGGCGGACGGGCCGCGAGCCGACTCGCCGGCGGGCGAGCGCCCGCCCGGGGAGCCGCGCAGGGTCGGCTACCTGTACGCGCTCCCGGCGCTGCTCTTCTTCGGCCTGTTCGTGCTCGCGCCGCTCGGGCACGCGGCCTGGCTGTCGCTGTTCGAGTGGGACGGGCTGACCGACAAGGAGTGGGTCGGGCTCGACAACTACGCGGACGTCGTCTCGGACCCTGAGCTCCGCCGGGCCTTCGGACACGCGGCGGTGTTGCTCATCTTCTACTCGGCGCTGCCGATCTGCCTGGGCCTGCTGCTAGCCGGTGTCGTGGCCCGCACCCGCGTGCGAGGGCTCGCGCTGTTCCGGACGATCCTGTTCCTGCCGCAGGTGATCGCCCTCGTCGTGGTGGCGGCGATGTGGAAGATGATCTACGACCCGGAGACCGGTCCGCTCAACCGGGCGCTCAGGTCGGTCGGGCTCGACTCGCTCGAGCAGAACTGGCTCGGGGGCTTCGACATCGCGCTGCCCTCCGTGGGCTTCATCGGCACCTGGGTGATGTACGGCCTGGCGATGATCCTGTTCATGGCGGGCGTGCAGAAGATCCCGCCGAGCCTGTACGACGCCGCGCGCGTGGACGGCGCCGGCCCACTGCGCGAGTTCCTCGCCGTCACGCTGCCCGGGCTGCGCGGCGAGCTCGCCGTGGCGCTCACCCTCACGACGATCGCCGCGCTGCGCAACTTCGACATCGTCTACATCACGACCGCCGGCGGGCCCGGGACCGCCACCACGGTGCCGGCGTTCCAGGTCTACCAGCGCGTGTTCGAGTTCCCCAGGGTGGGCTCGGCAGCGGCGGTCGGGATCTGCCTGTTGGCCGTGATCTTCCTGCTGGCGCTGCTGATCAACCGCACCGCGGAGCGGGGGACGGCGACCCGATGACGCAGCGCCGCGAGCAGGCGATGGCCACGACCATCCTGGGCGTCTTCTCGCTTATCGCGCTGCTTCCGATCGTCGGCATCGTGCTGACGGCCCTGCAGGATCCGGACACGCTCTCCGGCTACGGCAGCTTCGACGGCCTCCACTTCGACAACTTCAGGCGCGCGTGGGAGGACGGCAACTTCGGCCCGTACCTGCGCTCGAGCGTCATCGTCGTCGTCACCGTGGTGAGCATCGCCACCGTGCTGTCGATCATGTCCGGCTACGCGTTCGCGCTGATGCGATTCCGCGGAGCGCAGGTGCTGTTCTACGTGCTCCTGCTCGGCCTGATGGTGCCCTTCGAGACGCTCATCGTGCCGCTCTACTACGACTTCATCGACCTCGGCCTGTACGACACCTACTGGGCTCTGATCCTGCCTCAGATCGGTACGTCGGTGGCCTTCGGCAGCTTCTGGATGCGGGCCTTCTTCCGCACCGTGCCGCGCTCGGTGATCGAGGCGGCGAGGCTCGACGGCGCCTCGAGCTGGCTGACGTTGTGGCGGGTGCTGCTGCCGCTCGCGAAACCCGCGGTGCTGACGATGGTCGTGCTGCTGTTCATGTGGACCTGGAACGAGTTCCTGCTCGCGCTGGTGATGGTCGACACGGAGGAGCTGCGCACGGCGCCGCTCGGGCTGGGCTTCTTCGTCGGTCGCAACACGAGGGATCTGACTCTGCTGTCGGCCGGGGCAGTGATCGTCGCGCTCCCGGTCGTGATCGTCTACGCGTTCCTGCAGCGGCACTTCATCCGCGGGATGGTGTCGGGGGCGGTGAAGGGATAGGCATGGCATCGGTGAGCTTCAGGGACGTGGTCAAGCACTTCGGAGGGGTCACCGCGGTCGCCGGCGTCTCGCTCGAGGTGACGGACGGGGAGTTCATGGTGCTCGTCGGCCCGTCCGGGTCGGGCAAGACGACCGCGCTGCGCATGCTCGCCGGGCTCGAGGCGGTCAGCGAGGGCGAGATCCGCATCGGCGATCGCCTGGTCAACAAGATCGCGCCGGGTGAGCGGGACGTGGCGATGGTCTTCCAGGACTACGCGCTGTACCCCCAGATGACGGTGTACGACAACCTCGCCTTCGGGCTGCGCCGGCGGAAGCTGAGCAAACAGGAGATCGACCGGCGAGTGACGCGGGCGGGGGAGATGCTCGACATCGGCGCGCTGCTGAAGCGCAAGCCCGGTCAGCTCTCCGGTGGGCAGGCCCAGCGGGTCGCGCTCGGCCGGGCGCTCGTGCGCGACCCGCAGGTGTTCCTCATGGACGAGCCGCTCTCCAACCTCGACGCGAAGCTGCGCATGCAGACCCGCGGCGAGATCAAGCGCCTTCAGCACGACATCGGGACGACCACCGTCTACGTGACCCACGATCAGGTCGAGGCGATGACGCTCGGTGACCGGATCGCCGTGATGAGCGACGGGGCGCTCGAGCAGGTCGGGACGCCCGAGGAGCTCTACGACCGCCCGGCCAATCGCTTCGTCGGCAGTTTCATCGGCAGCCCGGCGATGAGCTTCTTCGAGGTCGCCACACAGCGAGACCGGGACGCCGTCCGCCTCCGCGGCGACGGCCTCGAGCTGTCCGTGCCGGGCGCGCCGGAGCTGCCCGCCGAGGTCATTGTCGGCGTGCGCCCGGAGGCGGCGCGCGTCTGGCGGGACGACGAGGGCCTGCTGGGGCCGCTCCGTGGCCGGGTGGAGTACGTGGAGGCGCTCGGCCGCGAGACCTTCGTCGGAGTCGAGACGGGAGGCGCGCAGATCGTCGTGCATCACGACGGACGGGCCTCGCTCCTGCCTGGCGACGAGATCGACTTCGGGCTGGTGCAGGCGGACCTCCGCTTCTTCGGAACGGACGACGGCCTCGCGCTCCGGTCCGAGAACGGAGCCGGGCCGGCGCCCTCATGAGCGGCGACCGGATGCGCGCCGACATGGCCGCTCAGCCCGAGGTGCTGCGGCGGCTCGCCGGGCGCCGCAGCGACATCCTCGCCGCCCTGGGATCAGTCGCTCCCGTGGGGATCGTGATCGTCGCCCGGGGTTCGTCTGACTACGCCGCCGTCTTCGGTCGCTATCTGCTCGAGGCGGTCAGCGGCCGGCCGGTCGCGCTCGCCGCGCCCAGCCTGCAGACGCTCTACGGCGTCGAGCCGCGGCTCGACGGCTGGCTGGCAGTCGGCATCAGCCAGTCCGGCCGCACGCCGGAGATCACCACCGTGCTCGAGCGCTACCGGTCGGCGGGCGCACACACCGTCGCGCTGACGAACGACCCCTCGAGCCCACTCGCGGCCGCGGCGGACGTCGACGTCGCGCTCGACGCCGGCGACGAGGAGGCGGTGCCGGCGACGAAGACGTTCACGGCGGAGCTGGCGGCGGTGGCGATGATCGCCGAGGCGCTCGGTCCGGTGCCCTGGGACGCGGGCGACTGGGAGCGCATCCCGGGGATGGTCGAAGCCCTGCTCGACGATCCGGGCCCGGCCGAGCGCGCGGCCGAGACGCTGGGCGATGCAGGCGAGCTGATCGCCGTCGCCCGCGGCTACCTGATGTGCGTGGCCCTCGAGGCGGCGCTGAAGCTGCGCGAGGCCGCCGGCCTGCGGGCGGAGGGATGGTCCGCCGCCGACTTCCGCCACGGCCCGATGACCGTGGCGCGTGGCGACCTACCGCTGCTCGCCGTGAGCGCGTCCGGCCCCGCCGAAGCGGATGTCGCGAAGCTCGCCGGCGAGCTGGCGGAGGCCGGCACGCCGGTCCTGGAGCTCGCGGACCGGGCCGACGCGGAGCTTCCCTACCCGCGCGGCCTCCCCGAGCCGCTGTGCGTGCTGCCGGCGAGCGTTCGCGCGCAGCAACTCGCGCTGGCGCTCGCCCTCCGTCGCGGGCTGGATCCCGATCACCCGCCCGGGTTGCGGAAGATCACCGCGACGACCTGACGGCGCTGGGCACGCGTACGCTCGCCGCGCGACCGCGGGGGCGAGGCCGGCCGCCCCGCCCCCGGTGTCGCTGCGAGAGTCGCTACGCCTCGCCGGGTGCTACGGGCGCCTGGACACCACCCCGCCGCGCCCGACCGGCTGGTTCGCCAGACGGGTGAGGGCCTTGCGGCGCTGCCGTGCCTTCTTCAGCGCGCGATGGGTGCGGTAGCGCACCCGCGCGGCGTTGGGCTCCCCGGAAGCCGCGCCCAGGAAGTTGGACGCGGGATTGCCCTTCAGGAACGAGTAGGGGAGGTTGATCCTCCATGTCTCGCTCAGCTCCCGCTCGTTCGGGTCCTGCCGGCAGGGCGAGATCACACGCCATGCCTGCCAGGCAGCCGTCGGTGCCGCGCCGAAGGACCGGTTCGGCGACTGAACGCGCCGGTTGTCCATCCACTTCGTCGCCGACAGCAGCTCTTGCGAGATGAGGTATAGGCCGTTGTCGACGGCCAGCCGCGCCTTCGCGACCTTCGCACGTCCGAGTCCCTGCACATCCTGGATTCCTCGCTCGGTCCAGTTGCCCTCGGCGGGCACCGGATTGGCGAGCGACTTCAGCTCCCCGAGAATGTCCGACATCGCGAACGAGTCGGCGTGGGGGACGTTGCACTGCACGTCCTCCGGGAAGCCCTCCAGGAATCCATACGAGCCCACCGTTCGGACCACCGTGAAGAACGGGTCGAAGGTGCGCTGCGTGCGCTCCAGCGTTCCGACATAGCTCTGAGCGAGGGCCAGCGTGAACTGCTCCATGCTGTCGTTGAGCGGTGTGTTGTCGAAGTTGGCGCTGCCGAGGATGAAGCCGCCCTCGGTGTTGCCGGCCGGCTCGACGTAGTACCGCTTGATCCACGGAGTGTTGAGCTCCCAAGAGTCGGTCGGATGGGTGCCGACCTTGGTAATCGGGTTGCTGCTGCCGGAGTTGATCTCGATCAGCAGGTTCTTCTTGAGTCGGGAGTACGCCTCCCAGGCAGACCCGTTCCGCTGACTGTAGTCGCGGTAGCTCAGCGGGTCCTGGAGCAGCCGTTGCCCGTGGGTGTCCTCCGGGTCATTGGGGTCGAGCTCCAGCTCGAACAGATAGCTCCCCCGCAGGATGTTCAGCAGCCGTCGCGCCTGCCAGTTGACGAACGGGAAGGCCCGAATGTTCTGCGGGACTGCGGTCAACGGGTTGACGCTGCTGTTCAGGCCGAGCATGCTCATCGCGAACACGAGATCGCCCCAGTCGAGCGTCTGCTTGGCGTCATGCACCAAGAGGGCCGCCTGACCGTCCGTGTACGAGTTGTGTCCGCCCCAGCCTGCATAGACGCCGATCGAGTTCACCGTCTTCTCGAGCGGCCGCAGTCCCGTGGTCGTCAGCGCCTGGCGGGCAGACATCCGCTGCCCCCGCAAATGGACCTCGCCGACTCCGACCATCGCGGCTCTGACCGAGGCATCCTGCGCCAGGTCGCCCCCGCCATCGGTGCCACGGGACAGAACGACCGGCGCAATCCGCTCGTTGAGCATGGCGATCAGCAGATCGACCAGCGCCGGATTCATTCCTGAATACCGCATCCGATTGAGGGTTACCGCCATCTGCGCACGGATGACCTCTTCATCGGCGACTTCCGGGCCGAGGCCCGTGTGCTGCTCTCCGCCCCCGTGGACCCCCGTGAGCCGGAACCCGTCATACCTCCGCTGAACCAGCAGCTCGGCGGTCTCCGGAGCGAGCGGATCGCCCTCGAAGATCACCACTTCGCGCTCCGCGCCGCCGCCGCGGTTGAACCCGTAGATCGGGACCTCCTGACGGGCTCCCTCCAGCACCAGCTCGAGGTTGTCCGCAGAGCTCTGGCGGTGCGCAGCCGAGACGCGCACCTTGGCGCCGTGCCTCGCGATGTCCACCACTTCCTGGACCGTCAGGTTCTTGCCGGTCAGGGTGATCGTCTCACCCGCCTTCGTCGGCGTGATCGGGTTGTAGCTCTGGGCGCTCGCCCCGGCGGGCACTCCGACCAGCAGCACAACGACCACAAACAAGGCACAACTGAGCCTTCTCATCGACATTCTCCTCACCTCTAGTCATGTCAGGTGACAGCGGGGACCAGCCGGCCACGGCCGGCTGGTCGTCATCGCCCGGCGGAATGTCTGAAGCAGGCGGCCACGTTCTGAACCGCCCAGCCCCTTTCACGGATAGACCGGTGCCGTGCTGCCGCAGTCAACCGCGCGTCCGTCTCGCGGTTGCATGACGCCGCGGCCGCTTCCGTGCGGCCGGCTTTGGCCATTCCGGTCTCTCCTCTCCGGTTGGCTACGTGTCGGCTGTGGCAGCCGAAAGGGCCGGATGCTCGTTCGCGCAAATACCCGACCCGGGTCCATCACACCCCAAACGAGCATGCAGGACCCAGATGCGGCACCCTAGACGAATAGACCTACTTGTTCAAGGCGGCGGCTGTCACAGCCGGGGCTCGCGTCTCGTCACATGATCAGACCCGATCGAAGGAGCCACCGTGAGACGAGGCGCCGCCAACCCAGAGACCGATGTCGTCGAGCCGCGAGCGGACCGAATCGATCCGGCGGATCTCGCCCGCGAGTTGTCCGAGTGGGCCGTGGGCCTGGGCATCATCGCCGTGGCGCTGTTCCCGCTGGCCGTTCCGCTCGTCGCCCTGACCGCACTCGCCGCGCTACCGCTCGTGCTGCTGGCCCTGGTCGCCGCGCTGCTGGCGCTGCCGTTCCTCGCGATCCGGGGGCTGGTGCGGCGCGTCATGGCGCACCGCCGCGCCGCGGACGGGGTCGCGACGAGCCCGGAGCTTGAGCCGACGCGCCGGCCTCAGCGGGGGTGGGTGGAGATCACCCGCTGACCCGGCCGGCGCTACCCCATGTGGGAGCATGCGCGCGTGAGCGGTCGGCTCCTCCTGGTCATTGCGGTACTCGTCGCCGGAGTCGTGGCCGCCGTCGGTCCGACAGCTGCGGCCGCCCGTGAGAACCTGGCGCTCACCGCCCGGGACGTGCCGTCGCTCGCGCGCGCCGGAAAGGGAGCGAAGGTCGCGCGCTCGGCCCTTCCGCGCACGCCACCGCGGGCGCTGCGCCGCGCGCGGACCTATGGCGCGGCCTTCGCCGGCGCCGGCCGGCGGCTGCGAGCGGGGGTGTTCGTCCTCGACAGCAAGGCGGGGGCCCGCCGCGCCCTGCGCGCCGCCGCGGCGGGCATGTCGCGGCTGCGCGGACTCGGCGACGCCGCCTTCAAGCGCAGCCGGGCGACCCGAAGGGCCGCTACAGCCGCGGTCGTGTTGCGGGTGGGCGGGGCCGTCGCCGCCGTCCGCTACTCCGGCCCGCGCGCGATCACCGCCAAGGGGGCTGCATTGGCCGCCGAGGCCTACGCGTCCGTGCTCGCGGCACGGCTGAGTGGCAGGCTGGGCCGCACCGCCTGGCAGAGGGTGATGGATGCCATCCGCAACGACGGGTCGGTCACTCCCAGGCTCGCCACGAAGGCCTTTGCGATCGCCTATGGCTCGATCCCCGGCGCCAGGCGGCCGCGTTCCCGGCTGGGAACACCGAGCGACGGGACCCTGGCCGTACAGCTCGTGGCGCGAGTCTGGGGCCGGCTCACGGCGGCACAGCGGCGCGCGATCGAGCGAGCGGTTCAGGCGCCGCACTCGACACGCGCTCGCGCGAGCCAGGGTGACCTGACGGAGGATCCAGCACTGCAGGCCGCCGCTGACGCCCACGCCGCCTTCTTCACGCAGCGGATGGGGGTGCCGGCGCCCGACATCGAGGTCTTCACGACGACCGAGGAGCTGAAGACTCCCGGCGGTACGAAGATCAACGGCGACGCCCTCCCGCTCGACGCGAATGGCGGCTGGGGCGGTCCGATGGTGTCCTGCCGGGTCCGGATCACGCCGCTCGGGCAGCAGCAGAGCGCGAACGGCCTGGACACGACGCTTGCTCACGAGGTGTTCCACTGCTTCCAGTACACGCTCGAGGACTTCACCGGCCTCGCACCATGGATTCTGGAAGGGACCCCGACCTGGGCCAGTTACATCGCGGCCAACACCGAGCGCCAGCGCGGCGTCGGGCAGTACATGCCCTACGTCAACTCGCCGGAGACGCACCTCTTCAGTCGCGCCTACGACGCCGTCGGCTTCTGGGGCTGGGCCGAGCAGGCGGGCGGCGCCGATCAGCTCTGGGCCCGAATGCCCGCGATTCTCAGCGCCGGGGGGAATGGGAAGGCGTTCGAGCTCGCCGGCGGCACGGACCCCGCTTTCCTCGACGCCTGGGCGTCCGCCAGCTTCCGCTACGCGGCCGCCGGCGCGGCGTGGAACCAGGTGCGCCCCTACGCAGTACCGCACACCGAGACCCCGCCGCCGGCGACCGTCGTCGATGCCGACACCGATCTCGGGGCAGGCGCCTTCACGGTGCGCCAGTTCCGCATCCTGCGCGATCAGTCGAAGCCGCTCGTGCGGGTGCAGCGGGTCGCCGGTCACGTGCGTGCCGGCACCCCCGCGCAGGACTTCGGGCCGGTCGAGCAGGACTGGTTCTGCTTCGGGACCTGTGCGTGCCCGAACGGCCAGGCCAGCAGCATTCCCGCGCATCGGCCCGTCGGGGGGCCCGAGCTCTCGCTCGGCCAGACGGGCGGGGCGAGCGACGCGCTCGCCCGGCTCGACTACCACGCGCTCGACGAGTTCTGCTCGAAGCCCGGGACCGGCGTCACCGTCAGCGGCGCCACGAGCATCACGATCGGCGAGCCGGGCTACTGCGTCCGCCCATTCCCCGGCGTCTTCCAGGTTCAGCTGCCACTGAACGCCGGGGGGCAGAAGATCGCCCAGGTCGTGCTCGAGATAACCGGATTCACGGGTGCGGGCAGCTACCCAACCGCGCCGTCGGTCGCCACCGTCTACGACTTCCGCGCGGCACCTGCGCACCTCTGGGAAACGCCGGTCAACGGCGACATCACCGTCCAGAACCCCGGCGGCGCGGCCGGCGAGGGCGCGTTCGGCACCGTCGGCAGCGTCACCTCGGGCACGAGCGTGGAGCTCGGAACGACGACCGTCAACGTGTCGGGCACGTGGAGCTGCCGATGAGCTCTTGGCGATCGCCCGCGCGTTGCTTGGTCCAGGGCGGCGGGGAGGCCGACGACCCGGCGTCAGGCGGCGCGCAGCAGCCGGGGAGGCTCCCGCTCTTCCTCGTGCATCCGCCTGGCGGCTTCGAGATCCTCTCGGTGCTCGGCGGCCCACTCGTACATCGCCATCAGCGATTCCGTCAGGCTCCATCCGAGCGACGTGAGCGAGTACTCGACCTTGGGCGGCACCTCGGCGTACACCTGGCGGCCGATGAGGCCGTCGTGCTCGAGGGTCCGCAGGGTCTGGGTGAGGGTCTTCTTCGAGATCTCGCCCACCTCGTAGAAGACCTCGCTGTAGCGGCGCTTGCCGCTCGCGAGTAGATAGAGGACGTCGACGCTCCACTTGCCCGCGAGCAGATTGAGAACCACGCGGGTGCCGCGAATCATCTGGAAATCGGTCACCTCGGTGCTGTGGAGCGCGGACACACCGTCACCGTACGGCGGCGCCGCCGCCCTTCAATCGGCGAGGCTTGTCAGCCGATAGCCGTGCGTGCGTGGCAGCCGCTCGTGTCCGGGCACCGCCTCAGCACCCGGATCATCGGCGCGTCGCTGTGCCAGCGCAGCTCGAGCAGCAGCGACGCGGAGTTGTTGCCGTAGTCGAGCTCGCGCAGCGGCCGGCCTGCATTGACACGATGCTCGAGCACGTAGCGGCCGGCCCGCAGACCGGTCAGGGGGAGATACTGACCCTCGAGGTTGGCGGCGTAGTCGTCGCCGTAGCCGACCGAGATTCCCTCCTGCACACCGAGCAGTCCCGGCGCCGCGAGCCCGCAGCGGCTCGTGTACCTCGGCTCAGCCGGTGCCGCCCGCAATGACCCCCGCTCGACCCGGTAACGGTCGCCGAGGCAGAAGCCGGACTTGCGGTCCCTCACGGCCGCCTGGCGAGCGTCTGCCCTGCGGAGCAGGTAGCGGTCGAACCCGAGCAGGTGCCAGTGACGGTGGTCAGGGGAGACGACGTAGCGCAGGCGTCCGACGCCCGCGACCAGTTCGGGAGCCGCTCCGTCGCGCTCGATCAGCTGGTTGGCGGTCATCGTCTCCGTGCCCGGAGCCGCTCGCCGCGCATCGATGATCAGCGGGCCATCGCCGAGGTTGCGAACGGCCGAGCGGAAGCCGAGCAGGTACCTCGCCTGGCCGTCCGACTGCACGCGCGTGATCGTGAGCCCGCGCGGGGTCTCCTGATCGAGGTCCGGGAGGCGTTCCGATCCGGCGGCGGATGCGTCGCTTCGGTGGATGGCGGTGAGCAGGACGATGCCGGTGGCAATCGTCACCACGACGGGCAGAAGGCGGACCACGAGCACCCGTTGAAGCATCCCGGCGAGGCTAGCTCGGGGTGGGTTCGCCTGGGGAGGCCGCGCTCCCCCCAGGGCTCTCGGAGGCGCCCAGCGGCGGGGGTCGCCGGTCCTAGGTTGTCGTCAAGGCGCGGCCGTGCAGGCCGCTTCTGACCAATCTGGACCACGAAAGGAGCTCATGACGATGGTCCGCAAGACAACAATGGTGGCGCTGGCGTTGGCGTCCGGTCTGGCGCTCGCCGCGCCCGTCGGCAGCGCGTCCGCGCAGCCGCCGGGACCGGTCGCGCACAGTGCCGGTGGCGATGCTCCTCCGCTCAACCCCGCGATCGTCGGAGTGCCGATCGCGCGCACGGCTGAATCGCTCGACAAGGCCGCAGACGCGATCGACAAGGGCAAGGGAGCCACGGCAGCCGGCCCGCTGAGGGCCTCGCGCAGGAACCTGATCCGCTCGTACAGGGGGGCGAAGTACCTGATCGCGAATGCGCCGCCCCCGCCGGCGGAGGACGCCCGCGCATCCGCGCGGAGGTTCAGCAGGGTCGCGCGCCGCGCGGTCCGCGTTGCACGCACCAGCGACCAGCGCGGCTGGATCCGCGCGCAAGCCAGTCAGGACGACGCCGTCGGCCCGGTATTCGCCGATGCGCCGACCGCGGTCTTCAGCGTGCTGACGAGCCAGTACTCCGCGGCGACGGCTGCTGTGGGGATCCTCCCGGACACGAAGGGCAACCTGCTGAAGCGGGTGAAGACCACGCTCAACACCGCGGTCATCCTTCGCAACCGCCTGGTCAAGATCATCCATGCGGCGGCACCGCCGCCCGTCGACGACGCGAGAGCCGCGCAGGATGTCGACGACGTCGTGACGTTCGACGTTCTGATGCCAGGCCTGAGCGTCCTCATCGGCGACGAGCTCCAGCAGATGCGGGCCGTCGCGTCTGACACGTCGGTGCCGGCCGCTTCGCGGACGGCGCTCGGCGACGTCATCGCGGCCGACGTGCAGATCCAGAACCTGGTCAACACGTGGTGGCCGCCCGAGATCGAGGACTGAGAACAGGGCCGCACGTTGAAGGCCCAGCCCCGGAGCGGCCGGTCCTCAGGGCCGGTCGCTGCCGGATCGGGTCCTTGGCGCCCGGCCGAACCACGCGAATGGAGGACACATGCGCAACAGACTGCTCATGATGTTGGTTGTGACGCTCGGCGTCCTGGCGATCGGCGTCTTGCCGGCGCCGGGCGGCGCGGTGCAGACCGCACAGGCACAGATCCAGGAACCGGCGGACGACACAACCGCCGGCGGCCTCGACGAGACCGACCTGGGCGAGCCCATCGACGAGACGGATCACCCGGCGGTGGACAACTCTGCGCCGGTGGCGCCGGCGCCGGGCGGCACCGCGCCTCAGGTGATCTACGTCCAGGTCCCGTCAGGTACGACGCCGAACAAGGCGGCGGGCAAGCGTAAGAGCGCGGCCAAGAAGCGCAAGCTCGCCCACAAGCGCAAGCTGGCCCGCAAGCGCAAGCTCGCACGGAAGCGCAAGCAGGCCCACAAGCGCCGGCTTGAGCACAGGCGAGAGCTCGCGCATCGCCACGGACGCCCGTAGCGCAGATCGATCAACACGCGGCCCCTGCATTCAGTGCAGGGGCCGCGCCTGTTTCAGGCTGCGACCGAGAGGCGAGCGCGAGATGGCGTCGGCGCGGAGCGCTGGGTCGCACGTGTGAGCGCCCGGATGAACGCGGCGGTTCCGAGATTGTCCGCGTCCGGATGTGTGATCAGGATGCTCTCGAAGACCGGGGCTCCGGGCTCGAGCGGAACGATGCGCACGCCGGGCACGACATGTCGCTCGCCGGCGGACTCGGTCAGCAGCGCCATGCCCATCCCCGCCGCGACCGCAAGCAGGGCATGCTCCACGCGCGGCTCGGCGACCGGGACGAACGTCGGCGAGATGCCGGCGGCGCGGCACAGCGACACCACGGCGCCGTGGAAGGCGGGGTTGGAGTCCGGCGGCAGCCCGATCACCCGATCGGGAGCAAGCCGCGCCAGCGAGATGAAGTCATCGACGGCGTGGGCGTGGGTCACCGGGAGGGCCGCCACGATCCGCTGCGCGCCGGCGGGCGTCGCGCGGAGCCCGCTCGCGGGCGCCGGGACGCCGACGACCACGGCGTCGAGTCGCTGCGCGCGAACCTCGTCGATCAGCCTGGTTGCCGAGCCCGTCTCGAGGGAGGTCTCGACGCGTGGAGCGCTCAGACCGAACGACTGCAGGGCCCGCGCGAAGCTCGACGGGAGCAGGTCAGGGACATGGCCGATGCGCAGCCGCATGCCGACCCGGTCGCGGGCGCTCTGTGCGGCAACGCGCGCGACGTCGGCCTGGCGCAGCACCCGGCGTGCTTCTTCGAGGAACGCGCTGCCGGCGTCGGTCAACGCGACCCGGCGCTGCGAGCGGTCGAAGAGACGGACGCCGAGCTCGCCCTCGAGCTTCTTCACCTGCTCGCTCACAGCGGGCTGCGCCACGTGCAGGCGCTCGGCGGCGCGGCGGAAGTGAAGCTCCTCGGCAACCGCCACGAAGTACCTCAGATGTCTCAGTTCCATTTGACAGTCCTCTCGGGACGGGTGCTTCGGTTTCGCGTGGGTTCGGGCGGAGTGGGTCTCGACACGAGCCCCACCTCGTATGCGAACACCACTAGCTCGGCTCGATCGCGGGCGCGCACCTTTCGCATCGCCCGCCCCACGTGCGTTCGCGCTGTCGCGGGGCTGACCACCAGGCGCTCGGCGATCTCGGCGTTGCCGAGCCCGAGCGCGACGAGGGCCACGACCTCGATCTCGCGCGTTGTGAGTCCTCCCGCCGGCTGCTGAGCAGCGCGGCGTGGCGCGGGACGGTCAGCGACTTCGGCGACCACACGCCGCATCAGGCTCGGCGAGAGCAGGGCGCCGCCGGCCGCCAGGATGTCGACCGCGCGGACAAGCTCGGCCGGGTCGGTGTCCTTCAAGAGCAGGCCGCTCGCTCCCGCGCGCAGGGCCGGGAGGTTCTGTGAGTCGTCCTCCGACGCCGTGAGGAGCAGCACGGGCGCGCCCGGATCGGCCAGTACCTGCCGGACCGCCTCGACGGCGTCGAGGCCGGGGAGCCTCACGTCGAGGAGCACCACGTCGGGCGCGGCGTCGCGCGCCAGCGCGACGACCGTCTCTCCGTCGGACGCTTCGCCGACGACGTCGATGTGCTCCTGGCGCTCGAGAAGCGCGCGAACACCGGCGCGCGCGAGCCCGTGCCCGTCCGCGAGGACGACACGCACGGCCACTCGAGGTGTCTCAGTCACGCCCTGCTCATGAACCCGGTGGTCGTCCAGCAGAACGAGGCTTGCGGGCACGGCGCGCCTAGGCCGGAAGAGTTGTCGGGGTTGGCACGAGCCCGCTCTCGTAGGCGAACGCCACCAGCTGCGCCCGAGTGCGTGCGCGCAGCTTCATCATCGACCGGCCGACATGCGTCTTCGCCGTGGCAGGGCTCATTCGGAGGCGCTCGGCGATCTCCGGGTTGTTGAGGCCGCGCGCGGCGAGCGCGGTGACCTGACGCTCACGCTCGGTGAGTTCCTCGAAGCCATCGGGGCTGGTCTGAGGAAGCTCGAGCGAGGCAAACTCGGCGAGTAGCCGCCGGGTCATGACCGGTGAAAGGAGGACGTCGCCGCGGGCGACCACGCGCATTGCCTTGACCAGCTCGGCGGGCTCTGCGTCGCGAACGAGCACCGCGCTCGCTCCCGCTCGCAGCGCGTCGAACACGAGCGCGTCGCCGTCGCGGGCGGTCAGGATCACCACGCGCGTATGCGGGAGCTGAGCGATGTCCCGAGTCGCCTCGAGGCTGCCCTGCACGGCCGCGTCGATGAGCACGACGTCCGGGTGGGTGCGGGCAGCGGCCTCGACCGCCAGCGCGGCGCTGCCGGACTCTGCGATCACGGAGATCCCGGACGCGGTCTCGAGCAGGACCCTGAACGCGGCGCGCACGAGTGCCTGCTCGTCAGCGATCAGGACGCGTATCTCGCCCGTGGCGTCAGGTAGCTCTGCTTCGCCCACCAGCCGCAGCGTCGGGCGGGTGGGAAGGGTGGCGAGGGGCGTGGGTGCCAGCAGGGTGGTGCTCACTGGCGGGAGTCTCGCGTGACCCCCGGGGTGCCGATATACCCACTCACCGGAGATCGTCCGAGGGTGGGCCATAGGTCGGGGTAGGGCCAGCCCCAGGGGCGGATTGTCGGGTTGACCCTACCCTGACGAACCAAGCGGGTTGCCATGATCCACCGGCAATGGGCAGGTCCGTGCTACTCGTCGACGACGATCCCGAATTTCGCGAGCTGGCCCGGCGGGTTCTGACCTCGACCGGTCTCACCGTCGTCGGTGAAGCGGACGGGGTCGGCACCGCCCTGGCCGCGGCTGAGGAGCTGCGGCCGGAGGTCGTCCTGGTCGACGTCGGGCTCCCGGACGGTGACGGGGTGGCCCTCGCGCGCGACCTCGTGTCGCTCCCCTGGCGGCCGCGGGTTGTGGTGACCTCGGTCGACGCCGACGCCACGACCTCTGACGAGATTCGTGCGGCCGGGGCCGTTGGCTTCGTGTCCAAGGATCAGCTGCCCGGGGCCGGCCTGCGGCTCCTGCTGGCCGAGGACTAGATGACCATCGGCATGCCGAGCGAGTAGCGTAGGTTCGCCGTGCCGCAGCCGTTGCGAGTGGTCATCGGAGAAGACGACGTGCTGATGCGTGAGGGCATCGCGCGGCTATTGACCGACGCCGGTTGCGAGGTGGTCGCACAGGCGGGCGATGCGGACGACCTGCTGCGCAAGGCTCTGTCTCATCGCCCGGATGTGACGATCGTCGACGTGCAGATGCCGCCGGAGCACCAGGATGACGGCCTGCGCGCCGCGCTCGAGCTGCGCAGCCGGCATCCGGACGCCGGGATCCTGGTGCTGTCGCAGTTCTACGAGGAGACCTACGCGCTTGATCTCATCGGCGAGCGTCCCGACGGTGTCGGCTACCTGCTGAAGGAGCGCGTCGGGGATGTGGACGCGTTCATCGACGCCGTCAGACGCGTGGCAGCGGGCGGCAGCGCGCTCGACCCGGAGGTGGTCGGCCGCATGCTCGGGCGCCGGCGGCCCGAGGGCCCGCTCCAGAGCCTGACCCCTCGCGAGCGAGACGTGCTTGCGGCGATGGCGGAGGGGAAGTCGAACCAGGGGACCGCCACTGCGCTGGTGGTGACCGAGGCCGCCGTCGAGAAGCACGTAACGAGCATCTTCCACAAGCTCGGGCTCGGCCCGACTCCCACCGAGCACCGGCGGGTGCTCGCGGTCCTAACGTACCTCCGCGGCTCGGCGCCTCGGGGTCGTCAGCCGTAGAGCCGCCCGGCCGTCTCGGCCCGCGCGACGGCCAGCTGGGTGACGACTGCGCCCGTGAGGGCTGCCCGGCACTGCGAGATCTCGGCCTCGAGCTCGCGCATGTAGGTCTTGCACGCGGCGAGCCCGGCGTTCTCGGCCTCGACTCGCTCGAGCTGGAGGAGGGTGAGGCGTGTCTGCAGATCGATGGCGTCCATGGCGGCAATGCTCGTCCGCCGCCACGAGGCTGTCGTCGGCTGGTGGGCGACTCAATTGCCTACGACCCGGGGCGTCGCCTGTCAGGACGGCTACGCGCGCGGGCGTAGAGATCTGGCGGTCCCTATCGGATGAGAGCGGAGCCGTCTTGAGGACGGTGCCAGCCATGTGACGGTCGGAGTCCATGCAGGTCCACTCAAAGGAGGACTCATGACCAAGCGAATCCTGATGCTGGGGCTCGCCCTGATAGCCCTGGCGCTGCTCGCGCCGGCCATCGGACCGAGCGTCGTCCCGGGTAGCAGCACCGCGCACGCGCAGACCGAGCCGACCGATCCGACGGACCCGGCCGACCCGGAGGATCCCGCCGATCCGGGGGACCCCGCCGACCCGGAGGATCCCGCCGACCCGGAGGATCCCGCCGAGCCGGCCGATCCCGCCGAGCCGGCCGACGAGCCGGAGGCGCCCGACGAGCCCGAGGCACCGGAGCAGTCGGACACGCCCGCCCAGCCGCAGCCGCCGGCGTCGACGGACGACGACAACGAGGACGATGAGGGCGACGACCGCGAGCGGGCCACGCTTCCGCAGCCGTCCGGTGGGCAGCCCCCGGCGTCGTCCGAGCGCCAGCCGAATGGCGGTCGGGGCGAGCTGAGCGGCTCGCGCGAGCTGAGGACGAATCAGGTCCAGCAGCGCTTCGTCGTCCAGAGGACGGCGAGCGTCGACACCGGCACGATCCCGCAGGGCGGGATCCAGGCCGGCGCGGGCGGAACCGCAGACGATGCGGCCCCCTGGGCAACGCTCCTCGGCTCGGGCGCGCTGATCCTCGTGCTCGCTGCCGGCGGCCTCACGCTTCGCAGGCGCGGCCTCGAGTCGTGACCGCAGGCCGTCCAGCCCGAAACCAACCGACACTGCGCCGCCGGCTGATCCCGGCGGCGCAGTTGTTCCTCCTGGCCGCGGCCGCGATCCTCTTGCTGGCCGGCAGCGCGCCGACCGGCGGTAAGCGGCAGGACGAGCCGCGCCCAAGCCGCCCGCTGCCGGACGCCGCGCTCGCGGGCGAGGTCGCGGGGCCCGCATCTCCACCTCCCACAGTCGACGAGGTCGAGCGGGACGTGGCCCGTCCCCGGCGCATCACGATCCCGGCCATCGATGTCTCGGCCGTCGTGGTGCCCCTCGGGCTGGCGGCCGATGGGACCATGGAGACGCCGCGGAGCTTCACGGCGGCCGGTTGGTTCGAGCCCGGCCCAGAGCCGGGAGAGCGTGGTCCGGCCGTGCTCGCCGGGCACGTCGACTCGGTCAGCGGTCCTGCCGTCTTCTATCGCCTGCGCGAGCTTCGCCGAGGCAACCTGATCAGGATCGGACGCCCCGACGGCACTGCGGTCCGATTCCGCGTCGAGGGGCTCGAGCGCTGGCCCAAGGCGTCGTTCCCCACCGATCGCGTATTCGGGCAGACCGCCGTCGCAACGCTTCGGCTCGTGACCTGCTCAGGCGACTTCGATTCCTCGACCGGCCACTACCTCGACAACACGATCGTCTATGCGACCCGGGTCGGCGCGCCCGCACAGCACTGATAGGGATAACCGATCACGCCCGCGTCTTTCCCTCTTGTGTCACCGCAGGGCGGACTGTTCCCTGAAGTGCAAATGCACACCGAGTTGTCTCTCTCAACGAGTGATGGCAGCGCTACGCCAACCACGCCCGCACCAGCCGGCAGCCGCATCGAGCTGACCGTCAACGGCGAAGCGCGCGTGCTGGACGTCGAGCCGCGCGTGAGCCTGCTCGACGCGCTGCGCGAGCACCTGGGCCTGACCGGCTCGAAGAAGGGCTGCGACCAGGGAACGTGCGGGGCCTGCACGGTCTGGGTCGAGGGCCGGCGCGTGCTCGGGTGTCTGACGCTCGCCGCGAGCTGCGAGGGCCGCGAGATCACGACGATCGAGGGCCTCGCGAGCGGCGGCGAGCTGCATCCCATGCAGCGTGCGTTCATCGAGCACGACGCCTTTCAGTGCGGCTACTGCACGCCGGGTCAGATCATGTCGGCGGTCAAGCTGATCGAGGAGGGCAACGCCTCGAGCGATGCGGACATCGCCGAGTTCATGAGCGGCAACATCTGCCGCTGCGCCGCGTATCCCAACATCCGCGCGGCCATACGCGAGGTGCGCGACGCGGGAGCGGAGAACGAAGATGCGGCCACTTAGTTACGCGCGCGCGGCCAGCGTCGATGACGCGATCGCCGTCGTCGGCATGAGTCCGGCGAACGCGTTCCTCGCGGGCGGCACGACCGAGGTCGATCTCGTACGGCTGGGTGTGGCTCATCCGGACCTGCTGGTCGACATCAACGATCTTCCGCTCGCCGAGATCGAGGTCACAGCGGGCGGAGGCCTGCGCATCGGCGCCCTGGCTCGCATGAACGACGTGGCGCGTGCCCCGGCGGTGCGGGAGCGCTACCCGGCGATCTCGCAGTCGCTCTTGCTCGGGGCTTCCGAGCAGCTCCGCAACATGGCGTCGATGGGCGGCAATCTCTGCCAGCGCGTCCGCTGCCCGTACTTCCGCGACAACGTCTCGCCTTGCAACAAGCGCGAGCCCGGGACCGGCTGTTCGGCGCTCGAAGGGCTGAATCGCGGCCACGCGATCCTCGGCACCAGCGAGCACTGCATCGCCACCCATCCCTCCGACGTTGCCGTGGCGCTCGTGGCCTTCGACGCCGTGGTTCACACGGTCGGGCCAAGCGGCGCGCGTGCGATCGCGATCGACGACTTCTATCTGCTGCCGGGCAGAACCCCGGACGTCGAGCACCCGCTCGAGCACGGCGAGCTGATCACCGCAATCGAGCTCCCGCCGCTCGAGATCGCCCGCAGTTCGCTGTACCTGAAGTTCCGCGACCGTGAGTCCTATGAGTTCGCCCTCGTCTCGGTGGCGGCGGCGCTGTCGGTCCGGGACGGAGTGGTGGAGGATGTTCGTCTCGCGCTCGGGGGTGTCGGCACGAAGCCGTGGCGAGCTGGGCGTGCCGAGGCCGAGCTCGCCGGCGCGCCCGCGACGGAGGAGCGCTTTGCTGCGGCAGCGGCCGCCGAGCTCGAGGCCGCCGACCCGCGAGAGCACAATGCCTTCAAGGTCGAGCTGGCTCAGCGGGCGATCGTCCGGGGCCTGACCAGCGCGATCTCCCGAGGTGCCCGATGACGGCGATCGGTCGCCCCGTCAACCGCGTGGACGGCCGCGAGAAGGTCACAGGTGCCGCGCGCTACTCCGGCGAGGTCCAGCTCCCCGGCCTCACGCACGCGGCGCTCGTCGGGGCCACGATCCCGAGCGGCCGGGTCAGCGCAATCGACGTCGGCGATGCGCTGGCGGCGGACGGCGTCGTGGCCGTACTCACGCACGAGAACCTGCCGAGAATCGCCGGCGAGCCGCGGCTCCTACCCTCGCTGGTCGGCGGTCCGGCGCCCGGTCAGAGCTTCTTTCCGATGCAGGACGCAGCGATCCACTACGCCGGCCAGCCGGTCGCAATCGTGATCGCGGACACCCTGGAGCGCGCGCACTGGGCGGCCTCGCTCGTCGCGCCGAGCTACGAGCGCGCCCCCTCGATCACGAGGATCGACGACGCGCGCGACGCGGCCACGGAGCCGGAGAAGCTCTTCGGCGGGCTGATGCCGGCACGCAACGAGCGGGGCGACGTGGATGGCGGTCTCACCGAGGCGGACGTCCGCATCGATGCCGAGTACCGGATGGCCGCCAACCACCACAACCCGATCGAGCCGCCCACCACCACCGCCGTATGGGAAGCGGATCGGCTGATCATCTACGACTCGACGATGGGTGTTCGCGCCAGCCAGCTCACCGTGTCGCATCTGCTCGGCACGCCGCTGGCGAAGATCCGAGTGCTCACGCACTTCGTCGGCGGCAGCTTCGGGATGAAGGCGATGGTGTGGCCGCACGTGACGCTGGCCGCGATGGCGGCGCAACAGGTTCGGCGCCCGGTCCGGCTGGCGCTGACCCGCCCGCAGATGTTCACCTCCAACGGGCACCGCGAGGAGCAGGAGCAGCGGATCAGCGTTGGCGCGCGGCGCGATGGGCGGCTCACCGCGATCCGCCACGAGAAGCTGTCGATCAGCTCGCCGTTCGACGACTGGGCCGAGCCCGCCACAGGCGTCTCGTCGCAGATCTACGCCTGTGAGAACTTCGAGGGCTTTCACCGCTTGATCCACGGCAACACGATGACCCCCACCTTCACCCGCGGTCCGGGCGAGTCCGTGGGCTCGTTCGTGCTCGAGACGGCGATGGACGAGTTGGCGAGTGAGCTCGACATCGACCCCGTCGACCTGCGCGTTCGGAACCATCCCGCCGTCGACCCGCGCGGCAATCCCTGGACGAGCGACGGGCTCGAGCAATGCCTGCACCGTGGCGCGGAGCGCTTCGGCTGGCAGGAGCGGCGCTCGGGCCCTCGCTCCGTGCGCGACGGAGACTGGCTCATCGGCCGCGGCATGGCCGCGGCCGGTTACCCCGTGCCGCCGTTCATGCCGGCACAACACGCGCGTGCGCGGGTCTATGCCGACGGCAGTGCCGTCGTCGAGACGAGCACTCAGGAGTTCGGCACCGGGGTCGCCACGATCATGACCCAGGTGGGCGCCGATGCGCTGGGCCTCCCGCTCGATGCGGTGAGCGCCGGTCTCGGCGATACCGACATGCCCAACACCTCCTCTGCGGTGGGGTCCGCCGGCGCGACGATGGTCAGCGCGTCCGTGCACGCCGCGTGTACGGCACTCCGCGAACAGCTCCTGGCAATGGCCGTGGCGGACGATGGCTCGCCGCTGCAGGGCGCGGATCCTGAGGCCATCGAGGTCGAGGACGGGCGCGTGTTCCTGCGCGACCGTCCCGACGCCGGCGAGAGCTACGGCGAGCTGCTCGGCCGCAACCACATGACCTACGCGGAGGACAGCGGCAGCTGGAGCCCGCCGCCGTTCGACGCTCCGCTCGGCCTGCTGACCTTCGGCGCACAGTTCGCCGAGGTCGCGGTGGACCCGCAGATGGGCCTCGTCCGCGTGCGCCGCATGGTCGGCGCGTTCGCGCCCGGGCGGGTGCTCAACCCCAAGCTGGCCACGAGCCAGCTCATGGGCGGAATGCTGTGGGGTCTCAGCCAGGCGCTACTCGAGGCAAACGAGATGGACCCGCGTCACGGTCGCTGGGGCGCGTCGAGCCTCGGGGAGTACCTCGTGCCGGTCAACGCGGACGCCCCGGACGTGATCGTCGAGCTGGTCGAGGTCGAGGACAAGGGCTTCAACCCGCTCGGCGTGAAGGGCGTGGGCGAGATCGGACAGGTCGGAGTGGCCGCCGCGATCGCCAACGCCGTCTTCAACGCCACGGGCCGGCGGTTCCGGCGGCTGCCGCTGGCGGCGGAGCTCGTCATGGACCCCGCGCCCGCCTGACGATGGGGCGAACACAGCTCGCGAGCCAACCCGCGCTGGGTCTTGCGGGCATCACGCTGGTGATCCCGGTGGTGCTCGTCCTCACCCTGGGCTGGGGCGGGCCGGAGCGCTCGCTTGTCGTCCTCGGCCCGATGTCGACCTTCGCCCTCCCGGTGATCGCGATGATCGCCTTTTGGTGGGAACGCTGGCCCGGGTCGATGCTGCGGGCGCCGCTCACCGGGCTCGTCGACACCGTTCTCGTGGCGCTGGCCGGCATCGCTCTCACCATCGCGGGCCAAGCCGTTGTGGCGCACGTCGACCTGCGAGGCGTGTTCGATGCCGGTGCCGGCCCCGGCGACGCACCGACGTTCCCGGCGACGATGCCGCTGGCCGGGGCGATCTTCGTGGCGATGCTCGAGCTGACGCTGGTGTCCGAGCGCTGGCCGCTCGGCCGCCTGAACCGCTACGCGGGCGGTCTCGCGGCGCTCGCCGCCGCCTGGGCCACAGCCGTCCTGCTCTATGAGTGGCTGGTAGCGGGCCCGGGCTCCGTGCCGAGCGGGGACTTCGGAGCTGCCCTGGTGTGCGTGGGAGTGCTCCAGGTGGCGTTCTATGTCGTGCTGCGGGGTTGGCCGTTCAGCGTGATCGGGTCGCAGGCGCGGCGGCTCTGCTCGGCGAATCTGGCGGTGCTCGGCGGCGGCGTCGCCGTCTACCTGATGCTCGCCCGCGTCGCGGGTCTCGACCCGGCGACGATCAGCGCGCTGGCCGGCTCGGCCGTCGCCGCCGGCCTCGTCGTCGGAATGCTGTTCGACGGCTGGCTTGAGTCGCGCGTCGTCCAATTGATCGCTGTCGCGATCACCGCCGCGCTGCTCTACGCGGGCTTGCGCGTCTACGCCCACAGCATCGGCTGGACGCGCGCCGAGCCCGAGGAGTGGATCGCCTACGCCGGACTCAACGCGGTCGGCGCGGGTGTGATCCTGCATGTCGCGATCGGCCACCGCTGGCCGTTTGATCGGCCGGCGCTGGGCGCTGATCGCGCAAGCCTTTTGCCGGCGGCCACGGGAGCCCGGACACTCCGTGGCATGGACAACGTCGACACACACACAAGTTTGCCGGGCGCGATCAACGATGCGATCGCCCGGATCGTGGCGATCGGCGGCCTCGTCGCCGTCGCCCTGATCCACATGCTGCAGCTGCCCGATGCGTTCGAGGAGGCCGGCTATCTCGGCGGCCTGTTCATCGTCGCCGTGGTGGCGTCCCTGACCCTCGCGGCCGTGATGACCCGCACGAACGACAGCCGGGGGTGGCTCGCCGCCGGGGGACTCGCCGGTCTGATTCTGGTCGGCTTCGTGCTGAGCCGGAGCGTCGGGCTGCCGGGCTTCACCGACGATGTCGGGGAATGGTCGGAGGTGCCCGGCATGGCGTCGATGGTCGTCGAGAGCCTGCTCGTGATCGTCACCGCCGCCGTGCTGGTCCCCCGCCTGCTCCCGCGGCCGGCAGGGGCACCGGCGCCGAGCACCGTTCCCGCGGGCGGCTCGACGATGCGGCCCGGAGCGGCCGCCGGCTGACCACCCGGAGCGGGCCGGTCGACGCTGCCCCGGCGCCGGGTGGAAAAGTCCCCGGCGCAGGGCTAGCGCTTGCCGCCGTGCCCGGGTGGAGTCGGATAGCCCGCATCGGCTCCTCTGAGGAGTGATCGCCGTCTCGTCGGCGGCCGAGGATCCATTGCGCGGCGCGGCCCTGGAGGAGCAGCAGGCCTCTCTCCGGAGGGTCGCCATTCTCGTGGCGACGGGCGCTGCCTCGGCGGAGGTGTTCGCGGCAATCGCCCGCGAGGTCGCGCAGATGCTGCACCCCCGGCTGGTCCAGATCTTTCGCTGGGAGCAAGACGGGAGCGTGACCGTCGCCGGCACGTGGGGTGACGGCCCGAACCCATTCCACGCAGGCTCGGCCTGGCGCTGGGACGACCCCTCGCTCGTCGCCATGCTGGAGCACCTGCGCACCGGCCAGCCGGTCGGTACGAGGACGTCGAGGGGATGATCGCGGGCGAGCCCGTCGAAGCGGGTGTGAGTGTCGGGGTCGGGTCGGCCGCCGGAGCGCCGATCGTCGTCGACGGCGAGCCTTGGGGCCACATCGGCGTCGCGATGGCGAAGGGTGTCCGGCTACCCGATGGCGTCGAAGCGCGGCTCCTCGAGATCACCGAGCTCGTCGCGACGGCCATCGCCAGCAGCGCAACTCAGGAGCAGCGCGCGCGGCTCGCCGGCGAGCAGGCGGCGCTGCGGCGCGTGGCCACGCTGGTGGCCCGTGAGGCGCCCCCCGGGGACGTCTTCGACGCGGTGGCCGAAGAGCTCGGGCAGCTTCTCGACGTCGGCTCCTCGGGACTGGTCCGGTTCGAGAACGAGGACACGGTCAGGGTCGTCGCCGCCTGGGGCCGGGCCGGCGAGGTGGCTCCGGTCGGCGCCCGGCTGCCGATCGGGGGGAAGAACGTCGTCACCGAGGTGGCGCGGACCGGCAAACGTGCCCGCGTCAACCTCGAGCGCAGCGCGTCGGGTGCGATCGGGGACCAGGCGCGCCGAGTGAACACCCGTGCCGCGATCGGCGAGCCGATCGTGGTGGGTGGGCGGCTCTGGGGCGTCATGGTCGCCGCGGCCCTCGCGGGCAACCCGCTACCGCCAGACAGTGAGACCCGGCTCGAGCAGTTCACGGAGCTCGTGGGGACGGCGATCGCCAACACCGAGGCGCGCGTCGAGCTTGCTCGGCTCGCGGACGAGCAGGCAGCGCTACGGCGTGTCGCGACGCTGGTGGCGGAGGAGGCGCCGGCCACGGAGCTGTTCGCGGAGGTTGCCGAGGGCGTGGCGAAGCTCCTCGGCGAGCGGATCGACTCCGCGATCCTCCGCTACGAGGACGACGGCACGGCAACCGTGGTGGCGGTATGGGGAAGGCAACCCCCGGCGGGCATCCACGTGGGTGCGCGGATGCCGGTCGACGGCAGCGGCGTCACGGCCCAGGTCTTCCGCGAGCGGCGGCCCGTCCGGGTGGACAGCTACGCGGCCGCGGACGGCGCCATCGCCGAGCACGCGAAGGAGCACGGGATCCGCTCCGCGATCGGCTCCCCGATCGTGGTGCGCGGCCCACCTCTGGGGGGCGATGGTCGTCGCCCACTACGAGGCCGAGCCGTTCCCCGCGGAGACCGAGCGGCGCGTATCCCAGTTCACGGACCTCGTGGCGACGGGGATCGCGAACGCCGATGCGCGGGTCGAGGTGCAACGCCTGGCCGAGGAGCAGGCGGCGCTTCGCAGGGTGGCGACCCTCGTCGCGGAAGGAGCCGCTCCAACCGCGGTCTTCGACGCCGCAATCGTTGAGGTGGCCCAGCTGCTCGGAGCGGCCCAGGTCGGCTTGGCCCGCTACGAGCACGAAGATCAGATCTTCGTTCTCGCCATGCGCGGAGAGCAGCCTGAGATCCCCGACCCTGGGACGCACCTGCCGCTCGACGGCGACAGCGTGACCTCACGGGTCCTGCAAACGGGCCGCTCGGCGCGAATCAACCTCGACGAGGAGGGGAGCGGCACCATCGCCGAGATCGCCCGGCGCTCCCACGCCAACGTCACCCTCGCCGCACCCGTGACGGTCGAAGGCAGGCTTTGGGGCCTGATCACCGCCAGCTGGGAAGGGGAGGACCTTCCGCCGGTCCGCGCGGAGGAGCGCCTCACTGAGTTCGCGGAGCTGCTCGACACGGCGATCGCGAACGCCGACAGCCGCGACCAGCTCACCGCCTCCCGCGCCCGTGTGCTCACCGCAGGCGACGAGGCGCGCCGGCGGGTCGTGCGGGACCTCCACGACGGTGCTCAGCAGCATCTCGTCCACGCGATCGTCACGCTGAAGCTCGCGGAGCAGGCGCTCGGCAGCGACGGAGAGCGGGCGAGGTCGCTTCTGGCTGACGCGCTCGAGCATGCGGAGCACGGCAACGCCGAATTGCGCGAGCTGGCGCACGGGATCCTTCCCGCGGTCCTGACGCGCGGAGGCCTGCCCGCCGGCGTCGAGAGCCTCGTCGCGCGCCTGGGGCTTCCAGTCGCAGTGGACGTCCCCGACCTGCGGCTGCCGCCGGAGATCGAGGCGAGCGCGTACTTCATCGTCGCCGAGGCCCTGACCAACGTCGTCAAGCACTCGCAGGCGACGCGGGCAGCGGTCACGGCGGCGATCGACGACGGCACGCTCCGCGTAGAGGTTCGGGACGACGGGATCGGGGGTGCTGACCCCGAAGGTCACGGCCTGCTCGGAATACGAGATCGCGTGGCCGCCCTGGGTGGGAGCGTGAGCATCGACAGCCCCGTCGGGGCGGGCACGGTCCTGGCTGCGGAGCTGCCTGCCAGGGGCTGAGAAGCGGCTCCTATCGACTGCGAGCGAACGCCTCTCAGCGCTGGGGGTGATCTGACCTAGGTTCGACGGCGCAATGGTCCCAGCCGCCAAGCATCAGGTCCGTCGAAGGAGACCTTCATGAGCTCGCGCCCCGCCGGCCCCCCGCTGCGCACCATCGTGGCACTCACCGTCGTCTCGGCGATGCTGAGCTTCTCCGCGACGGCGCTGGCCGGCGGTGATGAGACGCAGGTGCCCCCGAGTGTCGGGCCTCCGGGGCCGTGGACCGAGCATGAGGTGGGGGAGGGCGAGGACGTGCCGTACAGGCCCACCGATGCGAAGAGCTGCAGGCTCGGCACGACGCGCCGGGCGGGGCCCGGATCGGTCCTCGGCGTGTGGGTGGTCGACACGCCCTGCAGCATCGGCAAGCGCCTCGTGCGCCGATACCAGCGCTGCGTCGAGCGGCGCTGCTACGGGCGCGTGGAAAGCCGCTGCGTCCGGCCGGTCTTCCTCGGACGGTGCTGGCTGCGCGACCGCTTCTACCGACGCCAGGTCGCGGGCTACCGCTGCACCGAGCGGCGGCTGTACGAGGTCGGGGCCCTCTACGACGGACGCGTGCTCTGTAAAAACGCCCGCCGGCGGATCAGCCACCGCTACAGCCTGGTGTCCGGGCAGCAGCCCATCGCGGTCGACACCGAATCGGAGCTGCGGGCCGCGTGGGGCAACCCGCGCGTGACCGCCATCGATGTGACCGCCGACATCTTCCTTCGAGCGTGCGAGCTCGGGGACCCGATGCGCGAGTCGTCCGGCCCGGTCGTGCTGGATGGCCATGGTCACACGCTGCGCCAGACCTGCTTCGAGAAGCGGCTGCTGCGTCAGGACGGAACCGGGTTCGTCGAGCTCCGGAACGTGACGCTCACACGCGGCGGCAGCGACGGGCCGGGCGGGGCCGTCGTGACGCGCGGAGAGATCGCCGTCGTCGACTCGAAGATCAAGCAGAACCTGGCCGAGGAGCCGGGCGGCGGGATCATGTCGCAGCGCCGCGCCACGATCATCCGCTCGGTCATCGTCGGCAACCTTGCCAACGACGACGGCGGCGGCGTGTACGCGCGGCGCGGCGGCATCCAGGTCTACGACTCGACCATCAGCTCGAACCTCGTCGATGGGTCCGGCGGCGCGCTCGGCTCGACCGGCGACATCCTGGTCGTCGGCAGCCACATGGATGGCAACACCACCGACGGTGATGGCGGCGCCATCTACACCGACGAGGACGGCGACGTGACGGTCATCGACTCGACCGTGAGCGGCAGCACCGCGGACGGTCCGGGGGGCGCGATATTCACGCTCGACGGCGACGTCACGATCGTGGGCTCGACGCTCAGCGGCAACCGCGCGGACGACCGCGGCGGCGCGATCTCCGGCGAGGCGACCGTGACGATCCTGAACTCGACGATCTCGCGCAACCTTGCCGTCGCGCACGTGGGCGGCGGCGTCTGGTCGCGCGGGGACATGTACGTCGCGAACTCGACCGTCAGCGACAACTACGCCGAGGCCAAGGGCGGCGGCCTGCACGCCGGGGGCGTGCTCACCCTCGTCTCATCGACCGTGGCCGACAACATCGCCTCGGTGGCCGCCAACATCGGCGTCGGGGAGCGGCTGGAGGCGTTCGCGTCGGTCATCGGGCCGGCGAAGGTCGATTTCAACGGCAGTCAGGCGCAGCCGACGGAGAGCAGCTGCGACTCACCGGTCTCGGTCTCGCTCGGCTACAACGTGGTGACGGAGGGGTCGTGCCGGCTGGGGGCGCCCACGGACCTTGTCGGCATGCCCTCCGGCCTCAGCCCGCTGCGCGGCTACGGCGGACCCGCCGAGACGCGCCTGCCGGACGCCGGCAGCCCGGCGCTTGACCGGGTGCCCGTGGCCGCCTGCATGAACCCGCCAATCGCTGCGTCGCTCGAGGGTGAGCAGCACCTCGCCGGACTCGTGAACGACCTCAGCGCGCTGCTGCGGACGGACGAGCGCGGCGTGCCCCGTCCCCAAGGGCCGGCCTGCGACGCCGGCGCGGTGGAGGTAGCCAAATGACGAATCAACTCACATCGCGCTGGCCGCGATTGGCCTTCGCCCTCGTGTGTGGCGCAGCGCTGGCCTTCGGCTTCGGAGGCTCGGCCGCGTCCGATGCCCGACCGCACCAAGCAGTCGCAGCGGGCGAGGATTCGCCGTGGCCTCGTACGAACGCACCGAGCCCGAACGTCCGCGCGCTGCGACGGGAACTTCCCCGGCTCGAGCGGCAGGTGGAGCTGATGGAGGAGTCGGCGGAGAACGCCGAGGACTGGATGACGTGCATCCGGTACGTGCCCGTCAACGAGCTCGGCGACCGCGACCGGCAGTCGGGCTACCTCTACGACGAGCGCGACGGAACCGGCGTCGGATTCGTTGATGGGCTGGCGGTCGACCGGCACCGCCGGGCCGGCAGGGAGGACTACCTGTTCATGACCTTCCGCGGCGGGTGCAGGAACGACAATCCTCAGCCCGGCGGCACCGCGGAGCCCGCCTCCGTTCGGGCCACGAGCGCCGGGCGGCCCAGCCTCCTGCGACAGGTCGGGGTGCTCGAGCACAAGGTAACGCGGCTGTCCATGAGGTCTCAGCGGTTGGAGACGATCTCCGAGCGCTTCGACGAGTGGGAGTCCTGCGTCTCGTGGGTTCCGGTCACCGAGCTGGGCGACCCCGATCAGAAGTTCGGCTTCCTGTTCGGGCCCATGGGCGGCTGGCCGGGATACAGGGCGGCCCTCCACATCGACCGCAGCGACTGGGACGACCCGGACTACATGTTCCTCGCACTCGTTGGCGGTGACCGGCCGGGCCGGCACTGTCAGGACGAACCAGGAGAGGCGGTTGATTGAGATGCGCAGAGCTTTGATGCTCACCCTCGTGTGCGCGGCGGCGCTGGGCTGCGCGCCGGCTGCGCTGGCGGGCGAAAGTGCGCCGGGGAGCCAGTCGGAGTCCCTGAGCGACAGGATCGATGATCTCCAGCAGGAAGTGGAGTCGCTGACTGAGGACATTGAGGACCTTGGCGAGCCGGTGGAGGAGTTCGAGCTCTTCGACCAGTGCGCGTACACCATCGGCGTGACCCAGTACGGCACCTGGGGCGGCGACAACGGCTTCCTCTTCGGGCCCGGCGGCGCGAAGCGCCGGCCGGCGCTCGCCATCGACATGCGCGGGTTCGGCACCCCGCGGTACGACTTCCTGGCCTTCCCCGGCGAGGAGCCGCCGAGCATCGAGTGCAACGAGGACGCCGGCCAGGAGTTCACCGACAACTGAGGAAGGGCCGCCGGCCCTAGACTCAGCCCCGTGCGCGCGTGTCCCAGCTGTGGCGAGCAGGCGCCCGACGGAGCGAGGTTCTGCCCTGTGTGCGGAACGGCGCTCGGCAGCACGCCGACGGCGCACGGCCTGAGGAAGGTCGTCACGATCGTGCAGTCCGACCTGGTTGGCTCGACGAAGCTCGGCGAGGAACTCGATCCCGAGACGCTGCGCGAGGTGCTGGCCCGCTACTTCGAAGCCATGAGCGATGTGCTCATGCGCCACGAGGGGGCATCGCAGAGGTTCATCGGCGACGCCGTCATGGCCGTCTTCGGGATCCCGACCGTGCACGAGGACGACGCCCTGCGCGCGGTCCGAGCCGCGATCGAGATGCGCGCGGCGCTCCGCGACCTGAACGAGCAGCTCGACCTGCGCTGGGGCGTCCACCTGCAAGCCCGAACGGGGGTCAACACCGGCGCGGTGATCGTCGGAGACCCATCGCAGGGAGAGGAGTTCGTGAGCGGTGAGGCGGTCAACGTCGCCGTGCGGCTCGAGCAGTCGGCGCCGCCCCGGGAGATCCTGATCGCAGAGCAGACGCTGGAGCTGGTCCGCGGCGCGGTGCTGGTGCAGGCGGTCGCGCCGCTCGAGGTCGAGGGGAAGAGCGAACCCGTGCCGGCCTTCCGGCTGATCGACGTCGCGGGGCCGGACAGGGGCGTCGAGCGCGGTCTCAGCTCGCCGCTGATCGGGCGCGCAGGCGCGCTGGAGGGACTGCGCGAGGCCTTCGACCGCGCAGTCAGCGCGCGAACCTGCCAGCTCGTGAGCGTCGTCGGACCTGCGGGGGTCGGCAAGTCCCGGCTGACGAGCGACTTCGTCCGCTCGCTGGGGGGCGAGGCCACGGCTGTGACCGGCCGCTGCCTCTCATATGGGCAGGGCCTGACCTTCTGGCCGCTGCGAGAGATCGTCGCGGAGCTGGCCGGGACCGAGGACGGCGACAGCCGCGACGAGGTCCTGGCGAGGATCACCCGCCTGTTGCCGGCGGACGACGACCGGGCGATCGTGGCCGAGCGCATCGCGGGCGCGCTCGGGGTGGTGGATTCCACCGACTACCCGGAGGACATCTCCTGGGCGGTTCGCAAGCTGCTGGAGGCGGTCGGGGGCGAGCGCCCGCTCGTGGTTGTCCTCGAAGACGTCCAGTGGGCCGAGCCCACGTTTCTCGAGCTGATCGAGTATCTGCCGATGGCGATCGGCTACGCGCCGGTCCTGATCATCGCCGTCGCCCGAGCCGAGCTCTTCGACATCAGACCGAGCTTCGCCCAGGGCCTGCCCGACGTCCGGCGCATCGACCTGGAGCCGCTCAGCGAAGCCGACTGCCGCGCGCTCGTGGAGCAGCTGGTCGGGGAGACGCGCGTTGCGGCCGACCTCAGCGACCGGGTGGCGGTGAGCGCCGAGGGGAATCCCCTGTTTGTCGAGGAGCTCGTCCGCATGCTGATCGACGAGCGCTACCTCGAGCAGGAAACGTCCGCTCTGCCCATGCCCGCCACCATCCACGCGGTACTCGCCGCCCGCCTCGATCGGCTTGACTCGGCCGGGCTCGCGATCGTCAAGGGCGCGGCCGTCATCGGCAGGTCGTTCAGCGACGAGGCGGCACTGCTGCTGGCCGGCCGGCGCGACCGCGCCGAGCTCGAGTCCCACCTCGGCGCGCTGGTGCGCCAGGACATCATCGAGCCGGACGGCGGCCGCTTCGCCGGCCGAAGGACGTTCAGCTTCAAGCACATCCTCCTGCGCGACGTGGCCTACCAGGCCATCCTCAAGGCGCAGCGCGCGGATCTCCATGAGCGCTACGCGGACTGGTTGGAGCGCGAGACGGGCGAGCGCGGGAGCGAGTACCGGGAGATCCTCGGACACCACCTCGAGCGTTCATTCCGCAACCTCTCCGAGCTGGGGCAGGGCGAGGAGCGGCAACGCGAGCTCGCTGCCCGCGCTGCCCGCCACCTGGGGGCGTCCGGATCGCGCGCCCTCGCGCGCGGCGACATCCGCCCGGCGGTGAGCCTGCTCGAGCGAGCCGTGTCGCTGCTCCCGGAGGATGACCCCGCGCGCCGCGACCTCACGCTCAAGCTGGGGATCGCCCTGGCTGAGAGCGGCGACGTGTCCCGTGCCGACGCGCTGCTCGCCGACCGGATCCGGGCGGAACGGCAGGGGAGGGCCTTCGTCGCCTTCCACGACGGCGGTGGCAGCCAGCAGGTCGTGACACTCGAGGACGAGCGCTCGCCGATCACGATCGGCAGGCGCGTGGACAATGACATCGTGCTGTCGTGGGACAGCGAGGCGTCCCGGCGGCACGCGCACCTGCAGCACACCGTGGACGGCTGGGCGCTCGTGGACGACGGCTCCCGCAACGGGTCCTACGTGAACGGTGAGCGCGTCACCCGGCAAGGCCCGCTCCGCGACGGTGACGTGTTCCGGTTCGGCGACACCGTCGTCCTCTTCCGGGCGCCGGTGCCGGACGAGCACCGCGCGGGCGACGTGTTCCTCGAGCCCGAGCAGGTCACCTACATGGGACAGACCTCCACGCACGCGCCGAAGCCGGACGCGGACTAGGCATCGCGGCGCCTCAGTCGAAGTCGAGCACGCTCACCGTGTCCGTCGCCTGAACGTGGCCGGCGGCGGCGGCGCCGCCGATCGCGTAGAGCGAATCCCCGAGCGCGGCCACGGCGACACCGTGGCGCGCCGCGGGCAGCGCCGGGAGCTGCGACCACCGCTCCGACTTGACGTCGAAGGCCTGCACTGTGTCGAGGGGCTCGGTCACGCCCTCGCCACCGACCGCGATCACGAGGCCGTCGACGTAGGCGGCGCCCACATTGCCGACCTTCTCGGGCATGTCGTCCAGCGGTGTCCAGGAGTCGTCGGCGGGGTCGTAGCGTTCGAGTGTCGGCAGGTTCTTGGCTGCGGAGAGATCGCGTCCTCCGACCGCGTACAGGTAGCGGCCGTCTGAGGCCGCGCCGAGGTGCTCGCGTGGTGTCGGGATTTCGGCGGCTTCGGTCCAGCTCTCGCCGTCGAACACCTCGGTTTGGCGGACGAGCTTGCCGTCCGCTTGGCCTCCGACGACGACGATCTTGTCGCCCACCACGGCTGCGGCCGCCGCCGCGCGCGGATGGTTGAGTGAGGGCAGCTGCTCCCAGGAGCCTCCGCGCAGGGCATACACACGCTTCGATTGCTCGGAGGTGAGCTCATCGCCCGGTACGAAGCCGCCGATCACCACCGCCTCGCCTTTGTAAGTCACCGCCGAGGCGTGATGCAGCGCAGCCGGCAGGTCGGGTCCCGGCGTCCAGGTGTTGATCGCCCGGTCGTAGGCGGCGGTTTCGGTGCTCGCGTTCCCGTCGCCGCCTATCCCGCCGAACAGCCACAGCCTGCCCCCAAGCTCCGTCGAGGCCGCGTACTCATTCCTGGACGGCGCGCCCGCGAGCGCATGCCACTCGCGGCTCGGGCTGTCCTGACCCGCGGTCGGCTTGCCGGACAGGTCGAGCACCTCCGCCTCCTTCGTCGACCCGAGATGGCCGGCCGCCGTCGCGCCGCCGATCGCGTAGACGGTGTCGCCGATGGCAGTCACGGCGATCCCGTGCCGGGCCCGGGGCAGGATCGGCAGCCGCGACCAGCTCTCGTTCCGGATGTCGTATGCCTGGACGGCGTCCGACGCCGCCGTGGCCTTCTCGCCGCCGATCACGACCAGCCGGCCGCCGGCGTACGCCGCGCCCACCCCTCCGGCCGCCTCCGGCATCCCATTGAGCTCAGTCCAGCTGTCGTCGGCGGGGTCGTAGCGTTCGAGTGTCGGCAGGTTCTTGGCTGCGGAGAGATCGCGTCCTCCGACCGCGTAGAGGTAGCGGCCGTCTGAGGCCGCGCCGAGGTGCTCGCGTGGTGTCGGGATTTCGGCGGCTTCGGTCCAGCTCTCGCCGTCGAACACCTCGGTTTGGCGGACGAGCTTGCCGTCCGCTTGGCCTCCGACGACGACGATCTTGTCGCCCACCACGGCTGCGGCCGCCGCCGCGCGCGGATGGTTGAGTGAGGGCAGCTGCTCCCAGGAGCCTCCGCGCAGGGCATACACACGCTTCGATTGCTCGGAGGTGAGCTCATCGCCCGGTACGAAGCCGCCGATCACCACCGCCTCGCCTTTGTAAGTCACCGCCGAGGCGTGATGCAGCGCAGCCGGCAGGCCCGGACCGGTGGTCCAGCTGTCCGTCCCGGGGTCGTAGATCTTCGTGGTGGTGCTCGATTCCCTGACCCCGATCCCGCCGATCGCGATCACCTCGCCGTCCACCGTGGTGGCCGCCGCGTACTGACGCTGAAACGGCGGGCTCGTGATCGGGCGCCACGCAAGGTCGGAAGGCAGCTTCGTCGCCACCGGCACCGCCGCAGCCGGGCGGGGGGCTTGCTCGTCGTCCCCGTCGCCGCCGCCGGCCAACAGGACCACGGCCAGCACGCCCAGCACCGCCACGACGGCGGCGGCCGCGAGCACGAGGCGCGACCTCGCGCCGCCCCCGCCGGGTGCGGCAGGGCCGGCGAGCGACTCGTCGCCGCCGGCGGGCGGGGGGGTCGGCGGCGCCGCCGGGTCGCCTGCCTCGGGCGCCGAGCCCCGGGTGGGCGCGGAGACGAACAGGTCATGCTCGCCGGCCGGGGGCGTGACGCCGGCCGCGCGGGTTGCGTGAAGCGCACCCGGGCCGAGCGCGGCGCTCTGCTCGGCGACGGCGCGATCGACCGCGTCGGCGAGATCGGAGGCCTTGGCGTAGCGGTCGCCGGGGTCCTTGGCGGTCGCGCGCGAGACCACGTCGTCGAAGGCCTCGACGAGCTCGGGGCGCTTCAGGCGCGGCGAGGGCGGCGGATCCTGGACGTGCGCCCACAGCTTGGCCATGTCGTTGTCCTTCGGGTACGCGACGCTCCCCGTGAGCATTTCGTAGAGCACGCAGCCAAGCGAGTAGACGTCGGTGCGGCCGTCCACCTGCCCACCCTGGATCTGCTCCGGCGCGACGTAGTCCGCGGTTCCGACCCAGGCGCCGGTCTGCGTGAGGCTCCCGGGCGATCCGAGCTTCTTGGTGAGCCCGAAGTCAGTGAGGTAGATCTGCTCGTGGGGAGGCGCTCCGCTGATCAGGATGTTGGCCGGCTTGACGTCGCGGTGGACGAGTCCGCGCTCGTGCGCCGCGTCGAGCGCCGACCCCACCGAGCGCACGACCCGCTGGACCCGGTCGAGACTGAGCTGGCCCTTGTCGATGACCAGTCGCAGGTTCGTGCCCGGCACGAAGCGCATCGCCAGATAGAGCACGCCCTGGTAGTCGCCCCCGCGGTGGATCGGGACGATGTTGGGATGCTCGAGCGACGCCGCCAGCCGGGCCTCCGACTTGAAACGGGTCGCGGCGTCGGGGTTCTGCGTGTGCTCGGGCGCGATGAGCTTCAGCGCCACCGTGCGATCGAGCTCCTCGTCGGTGGCCTTGTAGACCAAGCCCATCCCGCCCCGGTCGAGGATGCCCTCGATGCGGTAGCCGGCGAACAGCGAGCCCGGCTCTAGCCTGGCGAGACGCTCGCTGACCTCATCCACGAGGCACGGTTTCCGGGCAGCCGAATGCCACCGCGACGTTCATGACGTCACTAGAGCAGCGCCCGGCATGGGAATCAAGTGGCAGCGCTTTGCCAAGCGAGAACCGTCCCACCGAGCGCGCGGCCGTTGTGAGTGATAGCGCACAGTTTGCGGGGAAATTCTTCGTGCCGGCGCGTTCAGTTCTCGCCGCCGGCGGTGTCTATACGGGTAGGAACGGAATGACGTCGAGCAATGAACGAAGGAGGAGCCGAAATGGGGCCTGACGGCAACGACGACGCTCCCGTCCTGCCACGGGCGGTCGACCGGGCCACCTGGCAGGCCGAACGGGACGTGTTGATGGCTCGAGAGAAGGAGTACACCCGGGAAGGCGACGCGATCGCGGCGGCTCGCCGGCGACTCCCGATGGTGGAGGTGGATCCCGCGATCACGCTGACCGGCTCGCGGGGGCGTGTGACGCTTCTCGACGTGTTCGAAGGGAGACATCAGCTCGTCGCCTACTTTCACATGTGGTTCGGCGGCCAGCCGGCTTCCGACCAGTGCGAGGGCTGCACCTTCTTCAACGGCCAGGTTCGCGAGCTGTCCTATCTGCATTCCCGTGACGTCACCTACGCCACGTTCTGCGAGGGCCCGTACGAGGAGAGCGTTCGCTACCGCGACTTCATGGGCTGGGAGGTGCCGTGGTACTCGGCGCAGGAGTCAGCCGACGAGCTTCTCGCCGGGCGCTCGTTCGCGATGCTCGCGTGCTACCTGCGCCACGGCGACCGGGTGTTCGAGACATACTGGACAAGGGGCCGCGGCTTCGAGGTCATGGCCCCCAGCTATGGGCTCCTCGACATGACCGTTTACGGCCGTAAGGAAGCGTGGGAGGACTCGCCCGCCGGCTCGCCGCAGCATTGGCAGTCCGGCAATAGGGACATCTTCCGCACCGACGGACGGCCCAGCGCCCAGTGGTCGCGCCTTGAAGCAGGGCGCTCTGACGACCTCGGCCCCGCCGGGCGCTAGCGGAGCGCGGCCAGCGCCGCCCAAGCGGCGAACGCGGCGGTGTCTGGTGCTGCCCTGGCCGTCCGGTTGCTAAGGGGCCTGCACCGGCTCCAGATAGAAGACCTCGGTGGAAACGTCGCTGTCGGTGTCGATGCCGCTCACGAATGCCCAGACCTTGCGGCCGGTGATCTCCTCGACCGTCGCGGTGAAATCACGCTGGCTGGCGTGCTGGAAGAACATCCTGATCTCCCGGACCCGTTGGTGCTCCTCCAGGGCAACCATGTTCCGTTCGGCGGGCGTAAGACTGTTCTGGATGGTCGAAACCACAGTGTCCGCGCCTGCGTAGTCGGTGCGTGCCTTGGTCGGCCCGCGACCGAACAGCTCCTTGTAGAGGCGCACCATCGCCCTGGTCAGCTCCTCGAGCTCCAGCCCGCGCCTGTCGGAATGGCCCACGTGGAGGGTCTCCGCGTCACCCATTTTCGATCCTGCTTTCCGTCCTTCTGAGGCGAGACCGCGCGAGAGGAGGAAGGACTTGAGAACCAGACGAGCGACAACTCTTCGATTCAGCGTACTGCAGTCATTCGCAGAGTGGAGACTGACCTGTTTCCCACTTGGATGTGAGCTGACGCGGGGCGCCGGCTTTCAGCCCTCGGGCAGCCTGCTTGGGCAGCAGGGGATGGCCGTCCACCACAGCGCCGGCCACGTCGACCAGCCGGCGGTTGACCGATCGTGCCTGGTCGCGCAGCATCTCGAAGGCGGCCGCCTCGGTCACTGAGTGTCGCTCCATGAGGATGCCCTTTGCCCGCTCGGTGACGGCACGCCGCCCGAACGCCCCCTCGAGGTCGTGGTATTCCGCGAAGCGACGCAGGACGATGTCGATGGAGCTCTGCCAGTCCAAGTCGGCATCCGTGATGTAGGCGAAGATGCCCCGCTTCGACGCCTCCTTCACGAATGCCGGGTCGGCCGAATGGAGCAGCACGATGACCGGGCAAGCCGACTCCTGAACGATCTTCTCGATCAGGTGGAGGGCGTGCTGGGAGCTCTCCCCGAGCCCTACGAGCGCGACGTCGGGTCGCTCTCTGGCGGTCACCTCACCCACGTCATTGACCTCGATCTCACGGGCGATCACCTCGTGACCCAACGCGGCGACGATGGGTGCGACAAGGGCTAGCCGATCTCTGCGCTCGTTGGCGATCAGCACCCGGAGATGGTCAGTGTCCCGATGGCTCATCGTGAAACCGAAGCAGTGCATTTTAGCTGCTGACCCCGCGTGGTGATAGCCTGCGCACGCGCTCTGCCCCATGCACACGGCGGGTGCTCTCCGGCTCCAGAAACTCGGCCGGCGCTGGGTGTCGACCCGCGTTGGCCGGCACGAACACCGCCTCAGGAGCAGAGAGATGGGCTCACGCTCAGACATCGCCGGCTCAAATGGCAGCGTCCCCGAAGACGGGTTCGCATTCGAGCTGGGCGGAGGGACAGCGGCGGCCGTCGCAGCCAGGCGTGCCGTCGTCGCGCGCGACGGCAAGCTGCCCGACAGCGTCCGCGAGGACGTCCTGCTACTTGTGACCGAGCTGGTCACGAACGCGGTGCGCCATGCCGGCGTGGGACCCGACGACTCCTTCCAGGTCGAACTGCAGCGCTGGAAGCAGCGCGTGCGCGTTGCGGTCGCCAACCCGGGCACCGGTCCCGCGCTCGTCTCACCGCGCCGCGACATGTCTGGTCCCGGCGGGTGGGGACTCGTGCTGGTCGATCGGATCGCCACTCGCTGGGGGGTCGATAAGGACTCGACCCGAACCTGCGTGTGGTTTGAGATCGAGTACTAGGAACGACGTGTTGCGCGGCGAAGGAGAGGCCACGCGCGCAAGCCCGACGAAGCGGGCGTCGACGTGACCAACGTGCGCTAGAACGCTGACCCGGCCGTCAGCGTCGGACCGGGTACCTGAGGTGGAGGGCGCGGCGTCCCTGGACCACGACCGGGTCCTCGAGCAGCAGGTGTCCGCGGTCCAGCTTGGAGAAGTAGGGGATGCCCTCGCCGAACAGCACCGGTACGAGGCTGACGCATACCTCGTCCACCAGGCCGAGGTCCAGGGCCTGCCGGGTGATGTCGGCGCTCGCGATCGTGACGTCCTTGTCGCCGGCGACCTCCCGCGCCGTGGCGATCGCCGGTTCGACTCCGTCTACGAAGGTCGTCCGCGGCCACCGCTCGGCGGCTTCCGCTGGTGGGGTGTGGGTCACGACCACGACCGCGGCGCCGCTCGGGTGGGTGTCGTTCCAGCCGCTCGCGATATCGAACAGACGCCGGCCGGCGACGAGTGCTCCGCTTTCCCCGGTCAGCTCTCCCAGCGCCTCCGCGCTGGCCTCGTCGACCTGGAACGCGACGTCCTCGTTGGCGCTCGCCACCGACACCTCTCCGGCCTCGTACCAGTCGAAGAGCTCGCCGGGCTGGTCGTCGGGGCCGGCGATGTATCCGTCAAGGGACATCGTCATGTGCGTGAAGACCCTGCCCATCGTGCGCCTCCTCGGTTCCTTTGCGTCATTTCTCTGTGCCGGCACGTGTTCTGACGCCGTCCCTTCTGTATGACCGCCCGGCGGGCCGGGAACTCATCGCAGCAGGCTGAGCGCCTACGTGCGCGGCCATCGGTGAGCCGATGCCATCCGTCAGCGATGGCAGCATCGAATCGCCATTCCTCCGGTCAGCGACCAAGATGCCAGCAAGGGGGCCGACCCGCGTTCCGCGGCCGTCACGTTCGTGACCACTGAGCACTTCGTGCTCCAGGGCGCCCGCTCCGCGACGATCGCCGAGTCGAACGGCCGTGCGAGCATGTTCCTCGCGGCGGACGCCGGCGGCCTCGTTGCCCTGGGCCTGGTGGCGACCGCAAGCAGCCTGGGATCGGCTTTCTACGCGTTCGCCCTGGTTCTCCTCCCAACCCTGGTCTTCGCCGGCTTTGTCACCTTCGAGCGGACGCTGCAGTCCTCGATTGAGGACACTGAGTACGCGCGCCGCATCGCCCTGCTGCGCGGCTACTACTTCGACCATGCCCCGGAGATCGCTCCGTACCTGCTGCGCGTCCCGCCCGCCGAGCGGCTCCTGATGCAGCGGGTGCCCGGCGACCGCTGGCAGGGATACCGCACGGTCGCCGGCATGGTCGCGGTGATAACGGCGGTGCTCGCCGGCGCGACCGCCGCCGTTGCGGCGATCCTGATCTTCGACCACTCCCTGGCCGCGGCGGCGATCTCAGGGGCGCTGGTCGCTCTGCCCACGATGCTCGCGATGATCCGATACCAGGATTCGTCCTGGGAACGCGCCGCCACCGAGCCGCTGAGGCCCGGCGAGGACTGACTCGGGCGGCCAGGTGACTGCGAGAGGAGCGCCAGAGGACTGCCCGCCCCCGAGCCGCCGGAGCCGCGACGGAGCTAGAGCGTGTCCTCCGCCTTCTTGTAGGCGATCTGCAGGAGATCGGAGCCGAACACCGCGCTGAGCACGGACGCCACCCATCGGGTCGCACGCGGCGCGACCACGAGTCCGGCGGCCAGCGCGCTCGCGATCCAGAGACCGAGGCAGTACGGGCATGTGACCAGCTCGCCGATCGCTCGGCGCAGGCCGCTGCCGCGTGCCGCTTCGCGGACCTGGGCGGGGCCGCCGTCGCCCTCGAAGCGGGTGAACGGCGCCCGGACGCTGCTGGTCACGCGATCCTTCGCGACGAGCCGGGACGCCTTGTGTGTTGCGACGGTGATCAGTATGAGGTCGCCGGGAGCCTATCCGTTCGGGAAGCTCTCGCCCGGAGGCCCGCAGCCATGCGCCGAAGCCCACGGCGAGAGTCGCGAACGACCCCGCGAGGACCGCATATCCCCCCAGCGGCCGTTCCTGCTGAGGAGAATGCCCGCTGAAGGGCTCGACGTCCTGAAGCCGTTGTGCCACCTCGACCCACTACCCGGCGTGGAAACGCGCACCCCTCCTCTCCGGCGCAGGTCCCGCCGTGCTCATCACCGTCGCGGGCTGAGCCGCGACAAGACCGGGGCGCAGACCAGGGTCTTCACGGGCGCCAGGCATGGCCAGGACGCGGAGACTGCGGCCATGTCCACGACCACAACCCCACAGGTGCAGTTCCGTGCCGTTGACGGACTTCGGATCCGCTACGCCGACAGCGGCCGCTCGCAGGAACCCACGATCCTGCTCACGAGCCCGTGGCCGGAGAGCGTGTACGCGTTCGCGCCGATCTGGTCCATCCTCGCCGAGCACGCCCGCCTCTTCGCCGTCGATCTGCCGGGGTTCGGCGCGTCCGAACGCCGAGACGATCTCCTGTCTCCGCGGGCGATGGGCGAGTTCCTGGCCGGGCTGATTGCCGAGGTTGAGCTCGGCAGGCCCCACATCGTGGGCCCCGACGTCGGAACCTCGGCCGCCCTGTTTGCCGCTGCGGCGCATCCGGAGCGGATCGCGAGCGTGATCGTCGGCACCGGCGGAGCTGCGATCCCGCTTCAGCTCGGCGAGCCGCTCGCGTCGTGGGTGCTCGACCCCGACCTCGACAAGTACCGTCAGATGGACCCGCGCGCGATCGTCGGCGTGGCGCTCGACACGATCGCGGGCGGAGTCCCCGACGACATCCGCGCGGACTATCTCGACTGCTACGACGGGGACCGCTTCGTCGAGTCGATGCGCTATGTCCGCCGGTACCCGCAGGAGCTACCCGAGCTCGCCGAGCTTCTTCCCCAGATCGCCGCGCAGGTCACGATCATCAACGGCCGTGACGACAGCGTGGTTCCGCTCGCCAACGCTGAGTTCCTCGACAGGCGGCTGAGGAACAGCCGCGTCGTCGTCATCGAGGGCGGCCATTTCATCTGGGAGGAGGCCCCGGCGGAGTACGCGTCGGCCGTCCTCGAAGCGGTTCGGTCTCCGTAAGCTCCCCGGCCGGATGGGAATCGGGCTCGAAGAGGTGATGACGTATCGCGTCACGACTGAGGGGCCGCTCGAGCCCACCCACGGGTCGCCGCCCGGGACGCGTCAGTTCTGGGCCGTGACGGACGCCGAGATCGAAGGGCCGGAGATCTCGGCGGTGCTCGCGTATGCCGGCGGGGATTGGATGGCGGTCTCGGGCGATGGCTACTGGCGTCCCGACGTGCGGCTGCAACTCCGTACCGATGACGGAGCGGCGATCCTGATGAGCTACACGGGGCTCGTGGAGCAGACAGACGCGTTCAAGGAGGCCGCCTCCGCCGATCGCGAGACGAGCTGGGACGACCAGTACATGCGGATGGTGGTCTCGTTCGAGACTGGCGACGAGCGCTATCGGTGGCTGGGCGAGAGCATCTTCGTCGCCCGCGGCCGAATCCTCGGAACCGGTCGCGTCGAGTACACGATCTACCGGCTGACGTAGACGACCGAGGTAGGGGTGAGTGTTGTCGCCCCGAGCCACAGACGGGCGTTCCTCAGGTAGGGTCGCGCCGTGCCGAGCGTGGCCGAGGATCTACAGCGGGTTCCACTGTTCAGTGAGCTCAGCCAGCGCCAGCTACGCCGGCTCGCCAAGGACTTCAGGGAGCGTCTCGTGCCCGCCGGCTCGGTGCTCACCGAGCAGGGTGAGATGAGCGGCGTCGCCTTCTTCGTGATCGCCGAGGGCGAGGCCGCCCTGATCGTCGACGGCGCGCGGGTCGGCACGATGGGGCCTGGCGACCACTTCGGCGAGCTCGCGATGATCAGCGAAAGCGAGCGGACGGCCACGGTGGAGGCTGTGACGCCGATGCGCTGCCACACGATTCAGTTCTGGCACTTCCGGGCGTTCGCGAAGAAGAATCCTGACGTCACATGGAAGCTCCTCCAGCACGTCGCAGGCATCGTGCTGGCGGAGCAGAGCCGTGACGCAGCGCAAGCCCAGAGCGCGCCCCCGTAGAGCCGCGCTCTGGGGAAGCGGCAGCGCAGCCGGTTCCTAGTCGTCGGGGATCAGGCCCAGCTGCTTGAGGGCGGTTACGCCGTCATCGAGACCGATCTCCTCGGTGATCAGGCCGTCCTCGACTTTGATGACCGTGGTGCCGCTGAACTGCATTCTCTTGCCGCTGCGCGGGGGCAGGGACCCGACGGGGATGTCGTCGAAGGCCTCCCCGGTATGGGTGCCGCCGCCCTTCCACTGGCCGACGACGTAGTCGCCCTCGGCGATGAGATCTGCCGTTCCCTCGAAGCCGAGGTCAGGGAACGCCCCGCGGAACGTCGTCGCGAAATCACGGACCTCGTCCCGACCGCGGCGAGGGGAGTGCATGGAGTACTCGAAGCGGATGCCGGGCGCGGCCAGCTCGTCGATGACGTCGGGGTTGTAGTCGGCGCCCCAGAATTCTGTGAACCAGCGCTCAACGATTGCCTTGTTGTCTTCTGCGGACATGTCCATAAGACGCGGGCTGAGGACCGGATGTGAGATCGGATCAGGCGCCTCTACGGAGGACGCGTCCAGGCCCCGCGTCGAGCCGCTATGCCTGCGCGCGGCGGACCTCGATCATTCCGTCGTGCGCACGCGCTTCGAAGCGCGGCTGCGGGAACACCGCAGGACCGGCCTCCACGTCACCGGTGCAGATGTCGAACCGCGAGCCGTGCCAGGGGCAGACCACCACGTCTCCGTCGCGCTCGCCCTCGGCCAACGGTCCACCGAAATGACTGCAGCTGTTCGCAATCGCGCACAGATCGCCGCTCGTCGAGCGTGTGACGAGCACGGTTTCGCCGGCGACGTCCACCTGATGCATCCCGGTGCCGTCGAGCTGCGACTCGTCCATCACCGCCTCGAACTCGGCCGGACCCGCCCCCGGCTGCGCCTGGTTTACGCGCACGCCCATGCCGAAGCTGAGCTCTCCGCCGAGATGGGCGGCCGCGCCGGCGACCGCGAATCCGACTGCAGAGCTGATCCGCCCGGCGCGGCGCCGGCCCGCGAGCCGCAAGCCCAGCGAGGTGGCGTTGAAGGCGAGCCCGACAACGTTCAGCAGGCCGTGCCCGGCCGCCAGGCGGCGCTTCTCGCCGCGCATATAGCGCCAGTCCGAGAGGCCGGTGGCAGCGGCTGCCAGCGCGCCCGCGACGGAGACCGCCAGCGCCCCGTCCGCCTGCCTGTCGACCGCTCGCGAGCCCGTGGCCAGGGCGACCCCGTCGAGCGTGACCGCCGCGGTGAGCGCGCCTATGGGCACGTCCGTGAGCGCGGGGTGGAGCGGGGCCCCGAGCCAGACGCCGTCGAGCAGGTCGGCGCCGCGCTGGCCGGTGCCTGCGACCGCGTCGCGGACAACCGGCTGAAGCCGGTCGCTGAGGCCGTCAAGCCAGGTTTGGGATGTGGCCACGCGCTCGGCGAGCTTGAGGGTCATGGTCTCGTCCTGTCGGGGGCGGGGGCGAGGTGGTCGTACAGCGCGATCAAGATCTCGTCTAACGCCCGGCGAGCCAGTCGACGACGTAAGTGGGTGGGTCGCCGCGCCACTGAGCCCTGACCGCGAGGCGCGTCAGCTCGCCTGGGTCGCGGTCATAGTCCGCCGTGCCTCCCTTCGCTGCCAGGTACAGCACGACGGCGCTCGCGACCGCGACCGCGGGGGCCTCGAGCTCGTAGTCCGCGCCCTCCGCGGCGATGGCGAGCCGCTCCTCCATGTTCTCGACCGCGGTCACCGGCTCGTCATCGTCCTCGAACTGCTCCTGGAGGTGCCCCAGAACCGGATCGCCTCCGTCGGGGTCGCAGACCTCCACCGCGCGGCGGACCAGCTCGGAGACCGTGGGCGTGCGGCGGTCCACGGCTCAGGTGTCCCCGGCCGGCACGTCGTAGTCGCCCCACTGGTCGATCGAGTCGAGTCGAGAGCTCTCCTGAACTCGCGCCACTACGTGAATGCTACGTGGGAGCGCCTGGCTATGGCGGTTATGCTCGCTTCCTTTTTCTCACGCTCGGGGAGTCGTGTTCACTCAGAGGACCGAAGTCCAGATCTCCCGTCCGCCCGATGAAGTCTTCGCCTTCGTCGCGAATGCCCGCAACAGACCTCTCTGGGACGAGAGCGTGGACAGCGAGGAGCTCACCTCGCCGGAGCCCATCGGGATCGGCAGTACGGTGCGCACGCGGCTTCGCTCCATGGGGCGCGAATACGTTCTGACCTGGGAGATCGTGGAGCACGACCCTCCCAGCCGGCAGACGATCCAGAGCACCTCAGGTCCGTTCGCCACAACGCTCGCCTACCGGCTGAGCCCGCAAGGCGACGGGACCTTGGTCGAGTTCTCGGTCACCGGGCGCCCAGGTGGAACGCTGCGGGTGCTCCAGCCGCTGCTCGCGCGCAACACTCAGAGGAACCTGGACCGGGCCTTCCCGCGTCTCAAGCGGCTACTGGAGACGGGCGCAGCGTCCTGAGGACACTCGGGATGCCGGCGCCCCTGTCGGCCCGGGTCCGCCACTTCTCCCAGCGACCCGATTCCTTGGTCCGGGCGGCCGCAGGCATGTGAGCGCGGTTACGAACACGGCACCAAGTCGGCTTGCACCGACCGCCACCTCGTTCGCTACCTCATCAGGGGGATCCTGCCGCCCCGGGCAGCAAGGTGCCGGGGCGAGCGCCATTCGGACCCGCACGCTCCACGCTCGCGAAGGGCGCGCTCTCGCTTTCGCGGCTCCGCCCGCAGCACAGCGCTAACGCGTGTCGTGCAGGACCGGTTCCAGGACCCAGCGGGCGAAGTCGGTGGGCCCGACATTGCTTCCGCACAGGATCGTGGTCACGCGCCGCCCGGCGAACCGCTCGGGGTCCTCGAGGATGGCGGCGATGCCGAGCGCTGCGGACGGCTCGACGACGAGCCCCGCGTGCTCATAGAGCCCACGCATGCCGGCCTTGATCGAATCCTCGCGCGCGAGCACCACGTCGTCGAGCACGATGAGCAGGTCGTCGAGCACCTCGGGAATCGGGCAGCGGCCGGCGACGCCATCGGCGATCGTCTCGATGCGGTCGGTCTCGACCACGGTCCGCTGACGCCACGAGAGCGCCATCGCGGGCGCTCCGAGGGGCTGAATTCCGATCACCTCTGCGTGCTCGGCGAGTGAATGCATGACGTAGCCGATCCCGCTGGCCATCGCTCCGCCACCGAGGGCGACGAGTACGACATCGAGCTTCGGGTCATCTCGGATGAGCTCGAGGCCCATCGTGGCTGCGCCCTCGCACGTGGCCAGGTCGAGGCTGTCCTCGACGAGGTAGGCCCCTTCAGCTTCCGCGAGCTGGCGCGCGAGTAGCCGGGCGTCTTCGATGTCGTCGCCTTCCAGCCGGACAGCGGCATCGAAGGCAGCGATCTGGCGCAGCTTCAGCGGGTTGGCGCTCCTCGCCGCCACGACGGTGACCTCCAGACCTCGACGCGCGCCGCTGTAGGCCAGCGCCTGCCCGAGATTTCCCGCGCTCGCGCACACCAGGCGTGATGCCCCGTCCCTTCGAGCCACGGCTGCCACCGTCTCCGTGCCGCGCCCCTTGAAGCTGCGGACCGGATTGAGCGTTTCGATCTTCAGCGTCACCGAGCACCCGAGCGCTCGGCCGAGTGACGCGCACACCAGCGCCGGCGTATCGAGGAAGACCGGATCGATCTCGCCGATCGCCCCGCGGACTCGATCGAGCCGCAAGCGAACGTGGTCGAGTGCACTCACGGCGCGCCGTTAGTCCTGTGCGGCGGCGAGCGCGTGCAGCTCGATCAACGCGTCGCCGCGCAGCTCGGCAGCGCATCCAGCGCTCGCCGCGATCGACGCTCTCCCACAGCTGTCCGTCGGCCAGGCCTGCGAGCAGGCGCGCCTCCGTGGCCACGAGGGCGTACGGCATCGCCGGCAGCGGCTCCGGTAGCCCGCCGCCCAGCGGCTCCCATTCGCCGTTGCGGCGCCGGTAGATGCGAGCGTGCGGATCGCCGCGACCGTGCGCGGCGAACGGCCCGGTGCTGGCGGAGAGGTACCACAGCGCGGGGTCGTCCGGGTCCACGGCGACGGACCAGGTGTAGTGGCGGTCCCGGCCCTCGTCGGCCGGGAGCCAGGAGACTCCGGCGTCGTCGCTCAACGCCGCGCCGCCGCCACCCGCCTCGTAGGCGCGACCCGGCACGTGGGGGTGCCAGGCCAGTGAGTGCACGTCCGCCTGTGCGCCGGCCGCATGGTCGTGCCAGCTGTCCCCGCCGTCGGTCGTACGCATCAGGCCGCCCAACTCGATGCCCACGAGGATCAGCGCCGGGTCGTGCGGGCTGGGCGCGATCCAGCGAACGTGCGAGGTCCACGGCCGCGGCGGGTAGCTCCAGGTGGGCTGGGACGGAAGCTCGACCAAGGCATGAAGCTCCTGCCAGGTGGAGCCGCGATCGTGGGAGCGGTAGAGGGCGCTGGGCTCGGTGCCGGCGTACAGCGCGCCGTCGGCCGGCTGACGGCGAGCGAGAAGACGGCCCGCCCGGGCGGCGAGACATCGACCCAGCCGGCGCCGCCGTCGTCGCTGCGCCGCACGCCGTCCTCACGCAGGCCGGCGTAGACGCGGTCGCCGTCGGCCGGGTCGACCGCGAGGCACTGGGCGCCGCTGCCGACGAGCGACATGCCCACCGTCCAGGCGCCGTCCTCATCGTCGAGGCGGGCGATGGCGTCACCGGTGGCTGCGTAGAGACGGGCCATCGCCGCTACGCCGCCCTGCTGAGCCGCCCGCCGATCACCTCGTGCACGAGCGGAGGCGCCTCCACCGGCTCCTCCGACCAGGTCAGCGCGTCCAGCAGCTCGCGCTCGGCGGCCTCGGCGGAGTCCTCGTCGTTCGCCTGCACCTGGGCCACCAGCGTGTCGGCGTCCACCTCCTCGCCGATCTCGACGACGAAGTGGATTCCCACGGCCAGGTCGATCTCGTCGCCCTTGCGGAGCCGGCCGGCGCCCACGCGGGCCGCGGCGTGGCCCACCTCCTCGGCGTCGACCGCCGCCAGCCAGCCCGCGCGGCCGGCGCGCACGTCGCGCCGCACCGGCGCCTGCGGCAGCAGCGACTCGTCCTCGATCACGCGCGGATCGCCGCCCTGCGCCTCGACGAAGAGGCGGAAGCGCTCGAGCGCCGCTCCGCTCTCGAGCGCCTCCCGGGCGCGGGCCTCGCCCGCCTCGGGGTCGTCGACGATGCCGGCCAGCGCCGCCATGTGACCGGCGAGCAACAGGCACAGCTCCGCAAAGCGTCCGGTCCGCTCCCCGCGCAGCACCTCGATCGCCTCGGCCACCTCGCTGGCGTTCCCGATCGCATCGGCGAGCGGCTGGTCCATGTCGGTGATGAGGGCGCCGGTGGCGCGTCCGCTCTCCTCGCCCAGCTCCACGCACAGCTCGGCCAGCTCGCGCGCGTCGTCGTGCTCTTCCATGAAGGCGCCCGAGCCGGCCTTCACGTCGAGCAGGATGGCGCCGGCGCCGCCGGCCAGCTTCTTGCTCATCACGCTGGCCGCGATCAGGGCGTGGTTGTCCACCGTGGCCGTGACGTCGCGCAAGGAGTACATCGCCTTGTCGGCCGGCACCAGGTCCGCGGTCTGCGCGCACACCGCCAGTCCGATCCGCTCGACCTGGGCGATCATTTCCTCGCCGGACAGCTCCGTGCGCATGCCCGGGATCGCGTCGAGCTTGTCGAGCGTCCCGCCGGTGTGACCCAGGCCGTGGCCGGACAGCTTGACCACCTGCATCCCCAGTTCGGCGGCGAGCGGCGCAACGACGAGCGTGGTGCCGTCGCCCACGCCGCCCGTCGAATGCTTGTCCACAGTCGGGCCGGACAGGCCGGACAGGTCGAGCCGCTCGCCCGAGTCGACCATCGCGTGGGTGAGTGCGACGGCCTCTTCGCGCGAGAAGCCGTTCAGGTAGCCGGCCATCAGGAAGGCCGCCATCTGATAGTCGGGGACCTCCTCGCGCGCGTAGGCGAGCACGAAGTGCGCGAGCTCCTCGGCCGGCAGCTCGCGGCCGTCGCGCTTGGCGGCGATGATGTCGACGGCTCTCATCAGCTCATCCTTTCCGGGACTGCCGGCGCGGGAACCCGGGTAGGGGCGGGTCCAGGATGATGGAGGCTACCGCGGGCTCCACGCTCGCTCAGCGGGTCGAGCGGTGGATCGACGAGGACCCTGACCCCGAGGCGCGCGCGGAGCTGCAGGCGCTGCTCGAGCGCGAGGCCTACGACGACCTGCGCGAGCGCTTCGCGCGCGGTCTCAGCTTCGGCACGGCGGGTCTGCGCGGCCGGCTCGGGGCCGGACCGGCCCGCATCAACGTGGCCACCGTGCGGCTGGCCAGCGCCGGGCTGGCCGGCCACCTGCTCGACCGTGTCGACGGAGCGCGCGATGCGGGCGTGGTCATCGGCCACGACGCTCGTCACGGCTCCGAGCGCTTCGCCCATGAGGCGGCGGCTGTTTTCTCCGGCGCCGGGCTCGTCACCTACCGGCTGCCGCCGCTCGCACCCACCCCGCTGCTCGCCTTCGCGGTGCGCCAGCTCGGCTGCGCGGCGGGCGTGATGATCACAGCCAGCCACAACCCGCCGCAGGACAACGGCTACAAGGTCTACCTGGGCGACGGCGCGCAGATCTCGCCGCCCGCGGACGAGCACATCGCCGCAGCGATCGAGCGCGCGGGCTCGCCGGCCGCGCTGCCGCTGGGCGACGGCGGCCAGGCGCTCGGGCCCGAGCTGGCCGAGGCCTACCTGGACGCGATCCTGGCGGCGCTACCGCGCTCCGAGCCGCGCGAGGTCGAGCTCGTCTACACGCCGCTGCACGGCGTGGGGGCGCCGCTCTGCCTGGCCGCGCTCGAGCGAGCGGGCTTCCCCGCGCCGCACGTGGTCGGCGCCCAGGCCGAGCCCGACCCAGACTTCCCCACCGTCGAGCGGCCCAACCCGGAGGAGCCGGGCACGCTCGACCTCCCCATGGCCGAGGCCGAGGCGCGTGGCGCCGACCTCCTGCTCGTGAACGACCCCGACGCCGACCGGCTCGCCGTGGCCGTCCCCGGCCCGGCCGGCTGGCGGCGCCTGCACGGCGACGAGACGGGGGCGCTCCTGGCCGACTTCCTGCTCGAGCATGCCCCCGAGCCGGGCCGCGTCCTGCTCGTGACGACGGTGGCCTCGTCGACGCTCCTGGGGCGGATGGCCGAGGCCGCCGGCGCAGCGTACGTCGAGACGCTGACCGGCTTCAAGTGGATCATGCGCGCGCTCGCGGAGTTTCCCGACCGGCGGTTGCTGCTCGGCTACGAGGAGGCGCTCGGCTACGCCGTGTCGGACGTCGTGCGCGACAAGGACGGCATCTCCGCGGCGCTCGTGATCGCCCAGCTGGCGGCGAGCGAGAAGCGCGCCGGGCGCACCCTCGAGGACCGCCTCGACGCGATCGCCGCCCGCTTCGGGGCGCACGCCACCGACCAGCTCACGCTCGAGCTGGAGGGGGAGGACGGGCTCGCGCGCATGCGCCAGCTGACCGAGCGCCTGCGCGAGCATCCGCCGGACGCGCTGCTCGGCCGGCCGCTCGAGTGCGTGGACGACGTGGCGACCGGGGTGCGGCGGCACCGCGACGGACGCGAGGAGCCGCTGGCCCTGCCGCGCTCGGACGTGCTGGTGCTGCGGGCAGCCGGCGTGCGCGCGGTCGTGCGACCGAGCGGCACGGAGCCGAAGCTCAAGACCTACCTCGAGGTGGTGGCCGACACCCGCGCGGAGGCGGCCGCCGCGCTCGAGCAGCTGCACGCGGAGCTGG
>CAWFBT010000026.1:0-40761 GCA_963814095.1 uncultured Thermoleophilaceae bacterium
GGCTACATCGTCGGCCGCTGCGCCGAGCTGTCCGGCTCGAGCTTGTCGTGCTCGAGGTCGAGCGCGACGCGCACGATGCGCGCCTGCTCCCGCTTGTGAGCGGCCGAGTAGCCCTCGCCTGGAGCGGCGCGGAGCTGGCGTCCGACGTAGTCGTAGGAGAGCCGCTCGGGGAGGATGCCGGCCATGCGGCGGCGCATGTAGGCGCGCGCGCCCATGTTGCGCGGCTCCTCCTGCACCCACACGACCCGCTCCAGGTTCGGGTAGCTCTCGAGCAGCTCGATGAGCTCCGTCTCGGGGAACGGGTAGAGCAGCTCCACGCGCGCGACCGAGATGTGGTCCTGCTGGTCAGGCGCTCCTCGTGCGCGGCGATGTCGTAGTAGACCTTGCCCGAGCAGAGCACGAGCTTCGTGACGCGGTCGCGGTCAGCCGAGTCGCTGAGGCCCGGATCGTCGATCACGCGCTCGAAGCTGCCCTCGGCGAGCTCCTCGAGCGTCGAGGTCGCCGCCGGCAGGCGCAGCAGGCTCTTCGGCGTCATCAGGATCAGCGGGCGCGGCTTCGAGACGAGCGCCTGGCGTCGCAGCAGGTGGAAGTACTGAGCCGGCGTCGTGCAGTTGGCGACGCGGATGTTGCCCTCGGCGGCGGCCTGCAGGAAGCGCTCGAGCCGGGCGCTTGAGTGCTCGGGGCCGGAGCCCTCGTAGCCGTGGGGAAGCAGCAGGGAGAGCCGCGACGTTTGTCCCCACTTCGCGAGACCGGAGGTGAGGAACTGGTCGATCGTGACCTGCGCCGAGTTCACGAAGTCGCCGAACTGGGCCTCCCAGAGCACGAGCGCGTCGGGCGCTTGCACCGAGTAGCCGTACTCGAAGCCGACGCAGGCCTGCTCGGACAGCGGGCTGTTGTGGAGCTCGAACGGCGCGTTTCCGTCGCGCAGGTGCTGCAGCGGCGCCCAGCGCTCGCCCGTCTCCGCGTCGTGCAGCACGGCGTGGCGCTGGCTGAAGGTGCCGCGCTCGGTGTCCTGGCCCGTCAGCCGCACCGGCACCCCGAGGGCGAGCAGTGACGCGAACGCGAGCGCCTCGGCGTGCGCCCAGTCCACCGTCGCACCCTCCTCGAAGACCGCCCGCCGGCGCTCGAGGAACGGCTTCAGCTTGCGGTGGACCGTGAAGCCGTCCGGCACCCGCAGCAGCTGCTCGCCGAGCGCGCGGAGCGTGTCCTCGGCGACCGTCGTGCGCGGTTCGCGGCTCATCGTCCGGTCGAGCTCGATCTGCCCGGTCTCGGGCGGGCCGCCCATCGACTGCTTCAGCTCCTCGTGCGCCTCGCCGACCTTGGCGTAAGCCTGCTCCGCCATCCTGTCGGCGTCGGCGGCGCTGACGATGCCCTCGGACTCGAGGCGCTCGGCGTAGAGCTTGCGCGCCGGGGGGTGCTTCTTGATCCGCTCGTACATCTGCGGCTGCGTGTAGGCGGGCTCGTCGGTCTCGTTGTGGCCGAAGCGGCGGTAGCCGATCAGGTCGATGAGCGCGTCGCGGCCGAAGGTCTGGCGGAAGTCGGTGGCGAGCCGGACCGCCGAGATACAGGCCTCGACGTCATCCGCGTTCACGTGGATGATCGGCATGTCGAAGCCCTTGGCCGGGTCGGAGGCGTAGCGCGTCGAGCGGCTCTCCTCCGGATCGGTCGTGAAGCCGAGCTGGTTGTTGGCGATCACGTGGATCGTGCCGCCGGTGGTGTAGCCGGGCAGCGCCTGCAGGTTGAGCGTCTCGGCGACGATGCCCTGACCGGGGAAGGCGGCGTCGCCGTGGATCAGCACCGGCACGACGGCGGCCGGATCGTGGGTGAGCTCGCGCGCCTTGCGGCTCGTCTGGTCGGCGCGCGCGCGGCCCTCGATCACCGGGTTGACGTACTCGAGGTGGCTCGGGTTCGGAGAGAGCGTGACAGTGACGCCTCGGCCCGTGCTCGTCGCGTAGGTCCCGCTCGCGCCGTAGTGGTACTTCACGTCGCCGGTCCCGCCCTCGGGCGCAGCCGTGTCGACCGACAGCGTCTGCTCGCCCTCGAACTCGGCGAGGATGGCCTCGTAGGGGCGCCCGATCGTGTGCGCGAGCACGTTCAGCCGGCCGCGGTGGGCCATGCCGAACACGACCTCGCGCGCCCCCTCCGCCGAGGTGAGCTCGATCACCTCGTCGAGCATCGGCACGAGCGAGTCGAGCCCCTCGATCGAGAACTGCTTCTTGCCGAGGAAGGCCTTGTGGAGGTAGTTCTCGAGCGCCTCCACCTCGGACAGCCGCTGCAACAGGTTGCGCCTGGCCTCGTCGGGGAGCGGCTCGCGGTAGCGACCGCACTCGATCGCCTGCCGCAGCCACACGCGCTGCTCATGGTCCGAGATGTGCTCGATCTCGTAGGCGATCGTGCCCGTGTAGGTCTCACGCAGGCCGGGGAGCGCCTCGGCGAAGGTGTCGCCCGGGACGGCGACTCGCAGCACGGACGCCGGGATCCGGCGCATCAGCTCATCGGTCAGGTTGACCGTGGCGGGGTCGAGCGCAGGGTCGCCGACGGGAGTCGAGTCGAGTGGGTCGAGCTGCGCGGCGAGGTGGCCGTGCATGCGGTGCGCCTTGACGACGGAGGTGGCCGCCTGCACCGCCTGCAGCAGTGCCGCGTCCGCGACCGGCGCGGCCGCCGGGACCGCCGCGGCGGGCACCGGCTCGTCGGCGGTGACCGCCGCAGCGCTGGAGGGGCCTTCAGCCACGGCCGCGAGGCCCATCGCCTCGAAGACGCCCTCGTAGAAGCCGTCCTCGCCCTGCAGCAGCTCGTCGATGCGGCGCAGGAAGGCACCCGACTCCGCGCCCTGGATGACGCGGTGGTCGTAGGTGCTCGTCATCGTCATGACCTTCTGGACGCCGAGCTCGCGCAGCTTGTCGGGCTCGACCGCGGTCAGCCCGGGCGGGTAGCCGATCGCACCGGTGGCGACGATCGTGCCCTGGCCCGGCATCAGCCGCGGGACGCTCGCGACGGTGCCGATGCCGCCGGGATTGGTCAGCGTGATGTTCGCTCCCTGGTAGGCGGCCGGCTGAAGGGTGTTGTCGCGCGCCCCAACGACGAGCTCGTCGTACTGGGCGGCGAAGGCGGCGAAGTCCATCTCGCTGGCGTCGCGCAGTACCGGCACGACGAGTGAGCGTGTCCCGTCCTTGCGCTCCACGTCGACCGCCAGCCCGAGGCTGGTGCTTCCCGGCACGACGCGCTGCGGCTTGCCCTCCTCTTCGGCGTAGCCGTTCCCCATGACGGGCATGTCGCGCGCCGCCTGGACGATCGCCCACGCGATCAGGTGGGTGAACGAGAGCTTCCTGCCGCTCGCCTTGAGCTCCTTACGGCGAGCGTCGAGCACGTCGACCGGGAGCGTGCGGAAGCTCGTGGCCGTCGGGATCGAGCGGCTGTCGTTCATGAACTTGACGAGCGTCGCGGCGGGGCCACGGATCGGGCGGCGTGCGGAAGCACCCGGCTCGGCCGGGTGCGCTCCGCTCGGATCTTCCGCGCCGGCTGGGGCCGGCGCTGCGGCGGGGGCGCCGTTGCCCTCGACCGCGGCCAGCACGTCCTCCTTCGTGACTCTGCCGCGTGGTCCGGTGCCGGAGACCGAGGCGAGATCCACGCCGTGCGCGCTCGCGATCCGGGCGGCCACCGGCGTGGCGTCGGCTCCGTTGCCGGAGACGGGAGCCGGGCTCGGCTGCTCGGTGGGCTCGGCCGCGGGCTGCACGGGGCCGTTCCCAGCGGCCGCGGGCGCTGCGCCGGCGCCGGCCGCGATCCGGCACAGGGTCGTGCCGACGCCGACGGTCTGGTCGGCTTCGACGAGAATCTCCTTGATCGTGCCCGCCACCGGCGAAGGCAGCTCGGCGTCGACCTTGTCCGTCGAGATCTCGACGAGCGGGTCGTCGACGGCGACGCTGTCGCCTGGCTTCACGCGCCACTCGAGCACGGTGCCTTCGGCCACGGAGTCGCCCATCTCGGGGAAGGCCACGTCGATCAGCTCGCCCCCGGCGCCGGCGGCCTCGGCAGCTTCGGTTGCCTCGGCGGCGTCGTCCGGCTGATCTGGCTCGTCCGGTTCCGCCTCCGGCACGTCGCCACCGGTCTCGATCTCCCCGAGCACCTCGCCGACCTGAACGGTCGAGTCGGGCTCCGTCAGGATCTTCACGAGCGTCCCCGCCGCCGGCGCGGGCACCTCGGCGTCGACCTTGTCGGTCGAGATCTCGACGATCGGCTCGTCGGCCTCCACGCGATCGCCAACCTGCTTGAGCCACTCGAGGACCGTGCCCTCGGTGACCGACTCCCCCATCTGGGGCATGGTTATCTGCACGGTCGCTGCCCGCGTGGCCATCCGAACCTCAACTGTAGCCCCGTGGCCGCGGTATGGCGTGGATGAACGCTACGACCCGCTGATCCTGGCAGAGCGGTGATGCCGGTGGGCGCCTGGCAACGGGCGCCCGCCGGTACCGTGCCGCCGGTGAGCGAGCGGCGCCTCAAGTTCTGGGGCTGGGGGTTCGAGGACCAGCAGCCGGCGGCCGCAGAGGTCGAGCAGGCGGCGCGCGCGGCGCGCCGGCATCTGGGCTTCGCGCCCGTCGAGGTCGAATCGCCTGTCCGGCTCGACGACCTGGACCTGTCGGCGCCCCGGATCGAGCCGCCACGCGGCCTTGCGCGGATCTGCCGCAGCGACACGTACGAGCGTGCCGCGCATGCCTACGGCAAGTCCTACCGCGACGTCGTGCGGGCCTTCCGCGGCCGCTTCGACCATCTTCCCGACGCGGTCGCTCACCCGGGGGACGAGGCTGAGCTCGAGTCCGTGCTCGACTGGTGCGAGGAGAGCGGCGCGGCGGCGATCCCGTTCGGAGGCGGGACGAGCGTGGTGGGTGGCGTCGAGGCGGCCGTCGGCGACGGCTTCGCGGGCGTCGTCACGATCGACCTCAAGCGGCTCGACCGCGTGCTCGACGTGGATCCGGTCTCGCAGGCGGCTCGCATTCAGGCGGGCGCCACCGGGCCGCGGCTCGAAGAGCAGCTGCGCGAGCACGGCCTGACGCTGCGCCACTACCCGCAGTCGTTCGAGTACTCGACGCTCGGCGGCTGGATCGCCACGCGCGCCGGCTGGCCACTTCGCGACGCTCGGCACCCACATCGACGACCACGTGGAATCGGTGCGGGCGCTGACGCCGCGCGGGCTCTGGGAGAGCAGGCGCCTGCCCGGGTCGGGCGCCGGGCCGAGCCCGGACCGGATGCTGATCGGCTCCGAGGGCATCCTCGGCGTGATCACCGAGGCCTGGATGCGGGTCCGCGAGCGGCCGCGCTTCAAGGCCTCCGCCAGCGTGACCTTCGATTCCTTCGCGGCGGGCGCGGAGGCCGTGCGGGCGCTCGCCCAGTCCGGCCTGTACCCCTCGAACTGCCGCTTGCTCGACCCGGGTGAGGCGCGTCTGACCGGCGCGGCGCCCGAGGGACGGGCGCTGCTTGTGCTGGGCTTCGAGTCGGCCGACCACCCGCTCGACGCGTGGATGGCGCGCGCGACCGAGCTCTGCCGCGACCACGGCGGCGAGCTCCCGGACGAGCCGCGCGCGGGCGGCCGCGACGGGGCGTCCGACACCTGGCGCGACGCGTTCCTGCAGATGCCCTATCTGCGCGACACGCTGGTCGCCGCCGGCATCTTCGCCGAGACGTTCGAGACCGCCATCACCTGGGATCGGCTGACGGCCTTCGTGGAGGACGTGCGCTCGCGCACCCTCGCGGCGCTCGGAGAGGGCACCGTCACCTGCCGGCTCACACACGCCTATCCGGACGGCGCGGCGCCCTACTTCACCGTGCTCGCCCCGGCCCGGCGCGGCGACGAGCTGGCGCAATGGGACGAGGTCAAGACGGCCGCCTCGGAGGCGATCATCGCCGCGGGAGGGACGATCACGCACCACCACGCCGTCGGCCGCGATCACCGGCCCTGGTACGACCGCCAGCGGCCGGAGCCGTTCGCTGCCGCGCTGGCGGCGGCCAAGGAAGCGGTCGACCCGGCCGGCATCCTCAATCCCGGAGTCCTGATCGGGCCCTGACAAGATTGCCGCCGTGACCGCACGGCGGCGAGAACTGGCCCGCGCCGACCGAGTGCTGCCGGGACTCTGGCGGCTGCGACTGCCGCTGCCCTGGCCGGGCGTGCCGCACGGGAACGCCTACGCGATCGCGGCGGGGAACGGCATCGTGCTCGTCGACACGGGCATCCACGAGCCGGGCTCGTTGCGCCAGCTGGAATTCGCACTCGGGCAGGCCGGCCTGCGGCTCGAACACATCAGGCTGGTCGTCTGCACGCACGCGCACTCCGATCACTACGGCCAGGCTGCTCCGATCATGGAGGCGGCCGGCTGCGAGCTCTGGATGCACCCCGACCACGAGCACATGACGGCGCCCGCCGCGGACCCCGCGAAGGCCTTCGAGCGCCGCTACGAGATCGCCCGTCAGAGCGGCGTGCCGGCCGAGGCGCTCGAGGAGTTCCGCGAGGCCCGCAGCGGACGCGGCTACGGCATCGCCGAAATCGTGGAGCCGAACCGCGACCTCCTGCCGGGCGTCGAGATCGAGACGGACCTCGGCACGTGGCAGGTCTACGAGACGCCGGGCCACGCGCCCTCGCACGTCGTGCTCCACCAGCCCGAGCGCGGGCTGCTGCTGTCGGGTGACCACCTGCTCGGGCGGGTGTCGCTCTACTACGACGTCGGCTACTCACCCGACCCCGCAGGCGAGTTCCTGTCGAGCCTCGACGTGGTCGACGGGCTCGACGTCCAGCTGATACTCGCCGGCCACGGCCGCCCCGTTCGCGACGCGCCCGCGCTGATCGAGGCCAACCGCCGTGAGGTGCACGAGCGCATCGACCGAATCCGCGCGCAGCTCGGCGACGGTCCGCGCCCGGCGTTCGAGCTGCTCCCCGAGATGCTCGGCTACGAGCTGCCGGGCGCGATGATGATCGGCTGGGGCCTGTCCGAGGCACTTGCCTACCTGGGCCACATGGAGCAGGAAGGCGAGGTGGAGCGGGTCGGCGACGGGGAGGACGGCGAGCTGTGGAGGCTGCGAGCAACCGCCGCGCGAACCGAGGATGATTGAGGCATGGGTTTCCTTGATCGACTTCTCGGACGCAGCGAGCCTGCGGCGTCCCCGGCCCCCACAGCGGCACCGGACACGCTCACCGACGAACAGGCCCTCGAGCGCTACCGCTACCTGGTCCGGACCGCCCCTCCCGATGCGATCGAGCAGGCGCACGAGCAGGCCTTCGCCGCGCTCACACCAGAGCAGCGGCAGCAGGCGCTCCAGGACCTGAGCGCGGAGGTGCCCGAGCAGGAGCGCGCGACCGACGACGATCCCCGCTCCCTGGCCCGGATGGCGACGCGCGCCGAGGTGAGCCGGCCTGGAACGGTCGAGCGGGCATTCGGAGGCGGCGGGGTGCTCGGCGGCGCCGGAGGCCTGCTGCTGACGAGCTTCGCGGGAGCATTCGTCGGCACGGCGATCGCGCAGTCGCTCTGGGGCGACTTCGGTGGCGAAGGCGGCGAGTCCGGCGACGCGGGCGGCGAGTCCGGCGACGCGGGCGGCGAGTCCGGCGACGCCGGGACCGAGTCCGCCGATGCGGGCGGGACTTCGGGGCGGCGACTTCAGCGGCGGCGACTTCGGCGGCGGCGACTTCGGCGGGGGCGGCTTCTGATCCGGACGCCGGCGCGCTAGACGGTCGCGCCGGCCCGCGTCCACGGATGCGCCGCGCGCAGTGCCGCCAGGATCGCCCGTGTTGAAGGCGAGCGGTTCAGCGTGTAAAAGTGGATGCCGGGCGCGCCCCGCGCCAGGAGATCGGAGCACTGGAGGGTCGCGTAAGCGACCCCGAGCTCCGCAACCGCTTCCGGGTCGTCGGCGCGCCCGTCGAGCTGCGTCGTCAGCTCATCGGGGATGGATGCCCCGCACATCTCCGTGAAGCGCTTGATCTGCCCGTAGTTCGTGATCGGCATGATCCCCGGGATGATCGGCACGTCGACGCCGGCGGCGCGAGCGTCCTCGACGAAGCCGAAGTAGAGCTCGTTGTCGAAGAAGAGCTGGGTGATCAGGAAGGACGCGCCGGCCTCGACCTTCTCGCGCGCATAGCGGAGGTCGCTCTCGCGGTCGGGCGCGTCTGGGTGCACCTCGGGAAAGCAGGCGGCGCCGACGCAGAAGTCGTAGCGCTCGCGGATCAGGCGGATCAGCTCGACCGAGTAGGAGAGCCCTCCCGGGTGTGGACGCCACTGCGTCTCGCCGCGCGGCGGGTCGCCGCGCAGCGCCAGCACGTTCTCGATCCCCGCCGAGTCGATGTCGCCGAGGATCTCGGCGAGCCGCTCGGTGGGCTCGCCCACGCACGACAGGTGCGCCATCGCCTCGATGCCGAGGTCCTGCTTGATCGACTTCGTGATGTCGACCGTGCTGTTGCGGGTTGTGCCGCCCGCGCCGTAGGTCACCGACACGTAGTCCGGCCGGTCGTCCTTCAGGACCTCGAGCGTGCCCTCGAGCGTCTGCCGGCCCTCATCGGTCTTGGGGGGGAAGAACTCGAACGAGAAGATCGGCCGCCGGCGTTCGAGCAGTTCGCTGATACGCATGCCCCGGCAGGCTAACAACCTTGACAAACTTATGTCAAGGTTGGTCAGGTGGGAGGATCTCGAGACCGGTCGCGACCGTCTCGCGGCCGCCGAGCCGGTACTGGACGTCGACCGAGTCGTTCTTGCCGTAGGAGCCCCACAGCCCGAGGAAGATCGCGGTCCAGCGGCCCGCGCCGATCCGCTCCTTCTCGAGCGGCTTGGCGAAATGGAGCTCACCGCCGCGCACCTCGTAGTCCTCGCCCTCCGTCTGGGGCACGCCGTTCAGGAACACGCGGTAGGGCCGCTCTGCGCCGCGCGGAAGCGGCACGCGCCAGCGCGGCTCGCTCATCGATCGTCGAGCGCGCGCCGGAGCGCGTCGTAGGAAGACTCGCGGCGACGCTGCTCCACGAGCCTGCGCCGCACCCTTCCGGTGAAGGCCTCGCTGGAGCCGTCGCCGCGCACGTCGACCCCGGCGCGCAGCCGGCCCGGGCCCCTGAGCTCGAGCCGCGCCACCACCTGCTGAACCGGTTCGATCCTGCGGATGAACGTGCCGCCGCGGGTTCGGACGCCGGCAGTCTGCTCGACGTCACGGCCGTGCTGCTCGATCGCCCGGAGTGCCGCGTCGAGGTCACCGTAACGTTCGCGGTCCACCTTGGGACCCTTACGTATGGTCAGCGTGTACGGCACAACGGAGAGCGTACTTTCAGTCAACGTCGCGCAGATGCGCCAGATCGAGCGTCACGGCGAGCTCGTCTGGACCGGCATCTGGAAGCACCCGGTCAGCGGACCGGTCGCGGTGCGCGGCGTCAACATCGAGGGCGACGACCAGGGCGACCGGAGCGTCCACGGGGGCCCGGACAAGGCGGTGTACGCCTATGCCCGCGAGGACATCGACTGGTGGGAGCGGGAGCTCGGCAGGGAGCTGCCCGACGGGATCTTCGGCGAGAACCTGACGCTGCGCGGCGTCGAGCCGGCGAAGGCGCTCGTCGGCGAGCGCTGGCGGATCGGATCGGTCCTCCTCGAGGTGTCGGAGCCGCGCTTCCCCTGCTGGAAGCTGGGTGTGCGCTTCGGCGATCCGCTCATGCTGAAGCGCTTTGCGCTCGCCCGCCGTACGGGGACGTACCTGCGCATCGTGGAGGAGGGGAAGCTCGAGGCCGGCGACCGCGTCGAGCCGGTGTCACGGCCGGCCCACGACCTCACGATCGCCGACTTCGTGCACGCCTACCTCGAAGACCGCTCGCAGCTGCCGCGCCTCCTGATCCCCGAGGTGTCGGAGAGCTGGCGCGACTGGGTGATCGAGACGGCGGCCTAGCGCTCAGCCGCCGATGGCGGACATCGTGCGCGGCGGCTGGCGGAAGCCCGGCTCGCCGACGTGGTGCTTGAGCTCCTTGCGCCAGACGGCGTCGCGGATCACCCGCTCGAGCTCGCCGTCGTCCGCGCCGCCGCGGAGCACCTCGCGCAGGTCGGTCTCGCCCAGCGAGAACAGGCAGGTGCGGAGCTTGCCCTCGGCGGTGAGCCGGACGCGGTTGCAGTCGGCGCAGAAGGGCTCTGACACCGGATTGATGAAGCCGATCTCGCCCTGGCCGTCCGCGAAGCGGTAGACGCGCGCGGTGGCATGCGGCTCGCGCAGCACCTCCTCGAGCGGGTACACGCGATCGATGATCGCGCGGAGCTCCTCGCCTGGGAGGACCCGATCCTGAGACCAGGCGTGGTCGCCGTCGAGCGGCATGAACTCGATGAAGCGCACCTGGTAGCTCGTCGAGCGCGCGAACTCGGCGAACGGCAGCGCCTCCTCCTCGGTGAACCCGCGCAGCGCCACCGCGTTGACCTTGATCGGCCGCACCTGGGGGAACGCGCCGATCGCCTCGAGCCCGCGCAGCACCCGGCCGAGCGAGTCGCGCCGCGTGAGCTGGAAGAAGCGGTCGCGCTGGAGCGAGTCGATCGAGACGTTCACGCGCTTGATGCCGGCGTCGACGAGCGCCGCCGCGTCGCGATCGAGCAGGTAGCCATTGGTCGTGAGCGACAGGTCCTCGATGCCCTCGATCGGGGCGAGCATCGAGACGAGCCGCGGGAACTCGCGGCGCACGAGCGGCTCGCCGCCCGTGAGGCGCAGATCGGTCACGCCCATGCGCGCCATCAGCCGCACGATGCGCTCGATCTCCTCGAAGCTGAGGATCTCGTCGCGCTCGAGCCAGGGCAGCCCGTCCGCGGGCATGCAGTACTGACAGCGGAAGTTGCAGCGGTCCGTGACCGAGACGCGCAGGTCAGAGACGCGGCGGCCGTGCCCGTCGTAGAGCGGCTCTAGGGTCACGCCGCCTAGGGTATCCGTCGTGGAGCTTCAAGAGATCGAGATCCGTGCCCCGACGCGCGGCAACCGCCGCCTGGAGCGGCTGTTCGACGCCGCCAACGCGGACATGCGGCTGCGCGCCTGGTGGTACATGCAGCAGCTGAACGCGGACCGGCGCGACATGTCGGACCACTCGGCCGTGCACATACAGATCGTCGCCAACATCGCGCTGCGGCTGTTCCGGCTGCTGAACCGCGCCGGGGTCGAGCCGGCGATGGTGAGCGACCACGGCATGGGCGCCCGCGACGCCGAGGTCGTGATCGCCGCGGCCTGCCTGATGCACGACACCGGGATGTCGATCCACCGCACCGACCACGAGGTCTACAGCCTGTTCCTCGCGGCCGACCGGATGCCCTCGCTGCTCGAGGGCATCTACGAGGAGCCCGAGCTGACCGTGGTGCTCTCGGAGGCCCTGCACGCCGTGATCGGCCACCGCCGTCGCGGCGATCCGGTGACGATCGAGGCGGGCATCGTGCGCGTGGCCGACGCGCTCGACATGGCGAGCGGCCGCTCGCGCATCCCGTTCGAGACGCGCCGGCCCAACATCCACTCGATCTCGGCGGCCGCCATCGACGCCGTCAAGATCGAGCCCGGCGAGGAGAAGGCCGTGCGCGTCGAGATCGAGATGAACAACTCGTCGGGGCTCTTCCAGGTGGACGAGCTGCTCGCGACGAAGCTGCGCGGCTCGGGCATCGAGGAGCACATCGAGGTCGTCGCCGAGATCGACGCCGAGCACGAGAAGCGGCTCGTGCCGGTGTTCCGGATCTAGTGGCCGGCCCCTACGTCCACGGCTACGACGAGCGCGCCAACGAGCGCCTGCGCGACCAGGCGCGGACGCTCGTCGATCTGCTCCATCACGACACCTCCTATCCCGCGGGAAGCCGGGTGCTCGAGGCGGGCTGTGGCGTCGGCGCCCAGACGCTCACCCTGGCCGAGCGCAGCCCTGAAGCCGAGATCGTCTCGGTCGACGTCTCGGCGACGTCGCTGGCCGAGGCCGCGCGCCGGGCCGAGGCGGCGGGTGTCACCAACGTCGAGTTCATGCAGGCGGACATCTTCGATCAGCCGTTCGAGCGGGACTCGTTCGACCATGTCTTCGTCTGCTTCCTGCTCGAGCACGTCGACCGGCCGGTTGCGGCGCTCGAGATCCTCGGGCGCCTGCTGCGGCCCGGCGGCACGATCACCGTGATCGAAGGCGACCACGGGTCGGCCTACTTCCATCCGGACAGCGAGGCGGCGCACGACGCGATCCGCTGCCAGGTCGAGCTCCAGCGGGCGGCGGGCGGCGACGCGAACATCGGCCGTCGCGTCTACCCGCTGATGACCGAGGCCGGCTTCGACGACGCCCGTGTCTCGGCGCGCGAGGTGTACGTCGACTCGTCGCGCCCCGAGCTCGTCGACGGCTTCACCAGGAAGACGTTCACGGCGATGGTCGAGGGCACGCGCGAGGCGGCGATCGCGGCGGGCCTGATCGAGCCGGAGCGCTTCGACGAGGGCATCGCCGCGCTCTACCGCACGGCCGAGGCGGACGGGGTCTTCTGTTACACGTTCTTCAAGGGCGTGGCGACCCGCGCGGTCACGATCTGACCCGTCAGCTCGTCGCTCCCGAAGCTCTCCATGCCCTGCCACTCGCGGGCGACCATGAACAGCGTCCGGCCATCCTCGCCGCCGAGCGCGCAGGCGAAGCAGCCGCGGTCCAGCTCGATCGTGTCGAGCAGCTCGCCGCCCTCGGCCACGCGCCGGCAGTGCCGGTTCGGGACGTCGCCGTACCACACCGCTCCCTCGCCATCGAGGCAGATGCCGTCCGGCGCGGCGCCCTCGCCGAGCTCGGCCCAGCTGCGCCGGTTCGTGAGCGCGCCGTCGGCCTCGATGTCGAAGGCCGTGAGCCTCGCGGCGTAGGACTCGGCCACGATCAGCGTCGAGCCGTCCGGCGTGATCGCCATCCCGTTCGGAAAGGCGACGTCGTCGGCGACCTGGCGGGCCGAGCCGTCCGGCGCCACGACCGCCACGATGCCGGGGGCGAACTCGCCGCCTGCCATGTCGAAGCCGATGTTGTTCACGTAGGCGTTCCCGCGGCCGTCGACGGCGATCTCGTTCCAGGCGTGCTCGGACAGCCCGCTCAGGTCGGCATGCTGGACGAGCGAGCCGTCGGGCTCCCGCCGCAGGACGGCCTGCCGCCCCGCCGTCGCGATGAGCAGGCGGCCGTCCGGCAGCCAGTCGATACAGAACGGGAGGAAGCCGGACCCCATCGTCACGACGACCTCGCTCGCGCCCTCGGGGTCGACGGCGATCAGCTCCTGCGTTCCCCAGTCGGAGAACCAGAGCCGGCCGTCGTGCCAGCGCGGCGACTCGCCGAAGGAGATGCCCGTCATCAGTACCTGTGTGGTCGTGGGCATTCCCCTCACCCCTCGAGCAGCGCCCTGAGGGCGGTCAGCCGCTCGCGCCAGTGATGCTTCATCTCCTCGGCCGCCTGCGCGTCCGCGAGCCGCTCGTGGGCGACCGCAACCTGGCTCCGTCCGTCGCCCTTCGGATAGAAGCCGACGTTCACGCGCGTCGTCCCGTCGCCCCAGTCGAAGCGAGCCGACCTGCCGGGCTGGGCGGTGCGCTCGTGCAGGTCGCCGCCCGGCAGCCAGCGCCCGCGCAGCCCCTCGTCCATGAACGCCTCGAAGAGCCGCTCGACGGGCACGTCCAGTGTCTTGCTCGCGCTGACCGAGAAGAGTCCGTCGCGACCACCGTGCGCCGGGCGCAACCCGCGCGCCCGCTCGTAGCCCACGGTGATCGTCTGAGCCCACCAGCTGTCGACGCCGTGCTCGTCGGTGAGCTCAGTGGCGATCTCGCCGTGCCGGCGCGATGCCATGTCCGCCGCGTCCAGCGCGCGGAACCATTCCTCGTAGCTGCGGCCGGTGGCGCCGCGCACCGCCTCGTCCGACGTGAGCGCCGCGCCGCTGTCCCTGGTCTCCATGATGATCTCCTTCATTCGCTCTCGGTTGGATATCGAGGCTGAGGCCGCCGTCTCGACATCGCGGCCGAAGAAATCTCGGCTACGAAGGAGGATCGGTGAAATACGTGATTCTGATCTACAGCAACCCGGCCTCGCGGGACATCTGGGAGAACATCCCCGCCGACGAGCGGCGGACCGGCCTCGAGGTCTACGAGGCCCTCAACGCCGAGCTCGAGGCGTCGGGCGAGCTGATCGTGACGGAGGCGCTGGTCGAGCCGTCGAGCGCGAAGCGCGTGGCGGTGTCCGAGGGGCGAACCGTGACCAGCGATGGTCCGTTCCCGGAGGCCAAGGAGCTCCTCGGCGGCTTCTACCTGATCGACTGCGACAGCGAGGAGCGGGCCACCGAGATCGCCGCGCGCATCCCCGAGGCACAGCTCGGGCTTGTCGAGCTGCGGCCGGTGATGGGCTCGCTCGAGGACTTCCTTCGATAGCGGCTAGCGCGGCGCATACATGATGATCGCGACCCCGACGAGCGCGACCGCGGCCCCGCTGAGATCCCAGCGGTCCGGCCGGAAGCCGTCGAAGACGACGCCCCAGAGCAGCGAGCCGGCGATGAAGACGCCGCCGTAGGCGGCCAGCACGCGGCCGAACTGCGCCTCGGGCTGCAGCGCGGCGACGGCGCCGTAGCCGACCAGCGCCACCGCGCCGGCGAGCGCGAACCAGAGCCCGCGGCCCTCCTTGATCGCCTGCCACATGAGGTAGGCGCCGCCGATCTCGCAGATCGCGGCGGCGACGAACAGCGCGATCGACCGGCCGGTCATGGCCGGATCGTTCCAGCGGCGGCCGACGGCACACCGGACGCGGCCGCCCCAGAGGGCGGCCGCGTCACGGCAGAGATGCCTACGGCGTGATCTTCACCAGCGAGCCGCCCGCGCCCTTGAAGGGGCTCTTCTTGGGGGTCTTGCCCGGCAGCACGCTGAAGTTCGACACGTAGACCGCGCCCGTCGAGTCGACGGCTGCTCCGGTCGGGAACATCAGCTTGCCGACGCCCAGGAACGTGCGCGTGCCGTCTGGCGTCACGCGCACCACCCGGCCGCGTGCGTCCTCCTTGCGGAGATTGCGCGCGAACTCCGTCACGTACATGTCGCCTGTGGCGCTGAAGGCCAGGCCGGTGATGCTCGTGAAGCCGGTGGCGTGCACGACCGGCGCGCCGCCGCCCGCCGGGATCCGCAACACACGCGCCTTGCCCTTGCCGGCACCCTCGGCGAGCTCGCCGACGTAGAGGTCGCCGTCGGGACCCTGCGCGACGGAGGTGGGCACGGACTGCGCCCTGCCGTTCTTCGGGATCACCGCGAGCGGCGTCGCCTTGCCGTCGCGCACCTCGAGCACGGCGTTGGCGCCGGCGTCGACCACGATCTGGCGGTCGGCGAGCGCGAGCACCGCGTACGGGTTCGAGTTGCGGTCGCCCTTGACCTTGTCGAGGTTCTGCTTCCACTCGACCGCGTCGATCCTCGCGACGGCCGCGAGGTTGCCGCCGCTCACGTCGAAGAGGCGGCCGGCCTGCGCGCGGACGGGCTCTCGGGAGGCCCTTGATCTGCTGCGGCGGGCCCGAGGTCATGACGGTGTAGACCTTGCCGTCGGGAGCCACGGAGACGCCGTGCGCGCCCGTGGCGAAGACGCCTCCGGGGCCGCCGGCCGAGACGAGGCCCTTGGCGACGGTCTGCTTGGCGCCGTTCGCGACGCGGACGATCTTGCCGGTGGTGCCGAGGCACATGCGGGACTCGCCCTTGCCCTGGCATTGACGGCCGGCCTTGCCGGCGTTCGCGACGTAGACCGCGCCGTCGGGGCCGATGGCCACGCCACGCGGGTTGTCGAGTCCGCGCGCGACGGTCTCGACCGTCTCAGCGAGTGCAGTTGGGGCGGCGGCCAGCGCGGCGGCCGCAATGGCTACAAGCCCAGCGGCAGCCCGCCGCGCGGGCTTGTTGAAACGCGAATCCATGTAGTCCTTTCGGGTGAGCCCCACGCAAGTGGGGGTCCTGAGATGGGAACCCGGCGACGCTAGAACAGGATTCGCGTTTCCGCCACTCTCAGCGCTTGGCGGGGTCGATCAGGTTGGTCTCGGCGACCGGCTTGTCCGTGCGCTGCTCTCGCTCGCCGATGTCGACGTAGTTCTGCTCGCGGGCGCCCGTGTAGATCTGGCGCGGCCGCGCGATCTTCGTCTCGTCGTCCGTCACCATCTCGAGCCACTGCGCGATCCAGCCGGACGTGCGCGGAATCGCGAACATCACCGTGAACATGTCGGGCGGCAGGTTGAGCGCCTCGTAGATCAGGCCCGAGTAGAAGTCGACGTTCGGGTAGAGCTTGCGCGACACGAAGTAGTCGTCGTCGAGCGCGCGCTTCTCGAGCTCCGTCGCGATGTCGAGCTTCGGGTTCTTGCCGGTGACCTCGAAGACCTCGTCGACGTGCTGCTTGATGATCTCCGCCCTGGGGTCGTAGTTCTTGTAGACCCGGTGGCCGAAGCCCATCAGCCGCTCGTCGCGGTTCTTCACGCCGTCGAGGAAGTCCGGCACGTTGTCGACCGTCTCGATGCGATCGAGCATCCGCAGCACGGCCTCGTTGGCGCCCCCGTGCAGGGGGCCATAGAGGGCGGCGACGCCGGCGGCCGCGGCCGAGTAGGGATCGACCTGCGACGAGCCGACACCGCGCACCGCGTTGGTGGAGCAGTTCTGCTCGTGGTCGGCGTGCAGGATCCAGAGGACGTCGAGGGCGCGCACGAGCCGCGGGTCGGGCTCGTACTTGACCTCCGTCATCTTGAACATCATCGAGAGGAAGTTGCCGGGGTAGGACAGGTCGTTGTCCGGATAGACGTACGGCAGCCCCAGGTTGTGCCGGTAGGCGAACGCGGCCAACGTCGGCACCTTCGCGATCAGCCGCACCGCCGCCATGTGGCGCTCGAGCCGGTCGTCGATGTTCTTCGCGTCCGGGTAGAAGGTCGACAGCGCGCCGACGGTGGCGAGCAGCATGCCCATCGGGTGCGCGTCGTAGCGGAAGCCCTCGACGAACTTCTTGATGTTCTCGTGGACGAAGGTGTGGTGGGTGATCTCGAAGATCCACTCGTCGAGCTGGTCCTGCGTCGGCAGCTCGCCGTAGATCAGGAGATAGGCGACCTCGAGGTAGGTGGAGCGCTCGCAGAGCTCCTCGATCGGGTAGCCGCGGTACTCGAGGATGCCGGCCTCGCCGTCGATGAAGCAGACCGAGCTGCGGCACGAGGCGGTGTTGGTGAAGGCGGGGTCGTACGTCATCAGGCCGAAGTCGTCCTCCCCGACCTTGATCTGGCGGAAGTCCATCGCCTTGACCGTTCCGTCGCTGATCTCGACGTCGTAGGTCTCGCCCGTGCGGTTGTCGGTGACGGTGAGGGAGTCCTTGGCCGTGGCTACGCCACCACCATCCCCATGCTCAGTCTGTTCCTCGGCCATCTCTCTCCTAAATCCTCTGGTCGTTCTCCATTCCCGATTTTGACGGAAAGGCATACTCCGACGCGTGCCGAGCTTCGAGAGCATCGACGGTGAGTAGGCCCTTCGCGGCGCTGGCGCTCGTCGCCTGTGCGCTCGCGCTCGCCGTGGGCTGCGGGTCGGACGACCCCAAGACCTTCGACGAGGACGGCTTCGCCATCACGTTCGAGTACCCGGGCAACTTCGAGCGCACCACCGACGTCAGGACCGAGCAGGACGAGGGCGAGGCGGAGGAGTCGGTCGCGCTCGCGATGTCCAAGGACAACGCCATCTTCGTGCAGCGCTACGGCCTGAACCGCACGGTCACCCCGGAGCTCGCGGATGCCGTGGAGACGGAGCTCGACGGCGTGCTGAGCAGGCTCGCCGGCACCGAAGTGAGCGGCAGGCGGATCGACGTCGGCGGACCGATCGCGTTCCGCTACGAGATCGACCGGCTGCAGGAGCCCGAGGACGGGCGCAGCACGATCGTCGCGGTCTTCGACGGGGACAAGGAGTACTTCATCAACTGCCAGTCGGTACCGGACGGACGCGACGAGCTCGAGGAGGCGTGCGACCGGGCGATCGAGACGCTCGCCGTGAAGGGCTAGCGCTCGGCTAGCGGGCGCCGGTACTCGACCAGCTCCATTCCGCCCAGCGTCTCCTCGGCGAACGGCTTGCCGACGATTCGCCAGCCCTCGCGTTCGTAGAAGCCGCGGGCGCGCAGCTGCCTCGCAGGTGTATAGAGGCGGAACTCCCTGTAGCCGCGTCGGCACGCCTCGTCGATCACGGCGCCATGCAGCGCCGTGGCGATGCCGCTGCCCCAGTGCTCGCGACGGACGAACATCTGCCAGAGGTGCGCGAGGGTGGGGTCGTCGATCGGATAGCTCGCGTGCAGCGACGCCGGGGTGAGCGCGACGTGGCCCAAGAGCGCCCCGTCCAACTCCGCCACCTGACACCAGACCGCTGGATTGCGCAGCCGCACCCGGATCGGGTCCTCCTCGACCGGCGGCGGCGACCACCCGCGCGGAGCGATGTCGCGGTAGCCGACGAAGGCGAGCTCGAGCGTGTGCGCGATTTCGGTGGCGTCCGCGGGCTTGGAGGTCCTGAACCTCACGGCGGCCATTCGGGCCGCCCTCAGCGGCGGCGAAGCCCGCCGAACAGCCGCTTGACCGAGCCGGTCACCCTGGGCCCCTCCTCGGGCGGCCCCAGCTCGGCGACCTGAGCGGCCGTGATGTTGAGCGTGATCGCCCGCTCGGCCGTCCGGGTGACCTCGGGGGCGTCCACGAAGCGCTCGACGCCGTCCGTCGTCTGGATGACCAACCCGTCGAAGATGTGCTCGCGGTAGTTGTCGAGCACGCGCACGACCTTGCCGACCTCCTGGCTGTCCGAGCTGACCACCCGGGTACCGGGCTGGACCGCCGTGTAGTGGACAGCTACGCCGTCGTCGTCAGTCGGGTCCATACCCTCAGCGTGGCAGAAGAAGCCCGGTCTGCTCGACCTCGCCGCCCTCGTGCTCTTCGGTTGCGGCCACATAGATGCCGGTGCCGATGGCCGCGAGCGTGAGCACGATCGAGATCGCCGCCACCCCGCGCGCCGCGCCGTCGGTGGAGGGGAAATCCTCACGCGTGACGCCGATGAAGGTCACGAGCAGCGCCCAGAGGGCGAGGATGATCCCGCACACGTGAAAGGCGTTCACGGCGGCGAAAGCTACCGGAACCACGGGAGGTTCACGTGCTTGTCACGGGAGGACGCGATGGGGGTCCGAAGCTGTACTGAGATGGCTCCGCTCCTCGACAGCATCATCAGCGTGATGGGCTCCCCGCGCGGCCGCCGGCCGGTCTGTCTCGTCTGCGGCCGCGGCATCGGCCCGAGCGAGGACCTGATGCGCCTGCGCGGTGAGACGGTCGTCCACCGGCGCTGCGCGACCTACGAGATGCGCCGGCGCCACAAGGGCAACGAGCGGCTCGGCTACCCGCGCTCGCGCTGAGCGGCTACTTGTGCCCGGCCGGCACGCGCCGGCGGCCGCGCAGCGTGCGCACGCGCGCCGGCGACGAGGGGGGCGAGCCTGCGTGCTGTCCGCGCCGAGGTGGCGTCGGCATCGGTCCGCGCGGGTGCGGCCGCGGATCGCGGTCGGAGCCGCCGTCGTCCCTGCCGTCGGCCGCCGCCAACGGCGGGTCCTTCACCGCCCACCAGACGATGTAGAGGAGCATGAAGATCGGGATCTTCAGTACGAGAGCCAGCCAGAAGACTGCCCAGAAGCCTTCCATCGCACGAGATCGTACCCGGAATCTCCGCCCGTGGCACATTTGACAAAGTCACTCGTCTAATGGGAGAGCGCACGTGACGGATGCGTCCTTCGGCGCCGATCGCGCCGGCCTCGAGGCGGCGCTGGGCCTGCTGCTGCGCGAGCTCGCCGACCCGTCCGGCGCCGCGCTCGACCTGCCGGCGTCGCTGCCGTCCGCCGGCGCCGGCGAGCTGGCGGCGCTCGAACGGCTCGCGCCGTCCGTCGTCGGCGGCGCGCGCCGGCTTGGCGCCCCCGGCTTCCTCGCGCACATGGACCCGCCGACGCCGTGGGTGGCGTGGGCCGGGGCCCAGTGGGCCGCCGCGCTCAACCAGAACCTGCTCCACTCGGACTCTGCCCCCGTCGCCCGCGAGCTCGAGGAGCGCGTGGTCGCGTGGCTCGCTCCCTTCTTCGGCATGTCGGGCGGCCACATGGTGCCCGGCTCCTCGGTCGCGAACCTGACAGCGCTGTGGGCGGCGCGCGAGCTGCTTGGCGTCGAGGAGGTGGTGGCCTCCCAGGCGGCGCACCTGAGCGTGCCGAAGGCGGCCGCGATCCTCGGCCTGCGCTTCCGCGCGGCCGACCTTCGCGAGCCGGGCGACCTTTCGAGGGCGGCGCTCGTGATGACGGCGGGCACGACCGTCACGGGCGCCGTCGATCCGCTCGGCGCGGGCGCGGACGCCGCCTGGCGGCACGTCGACGCGGCCTGGGCCGGCCCGCTGCGACTGAGCGAACGCAATGCGTCCTTGCTGGACGGGATCGAGACGGCCGACTCGGTTGCCGTCTCAGGGCACAAGTGGCTCTTCCAGCCGAAGGAGTCGGCGCTCGTCCTGTTCGCCGACGCCGAGCGTGCGCACGAGTCGATCTCGTTCGGCAGCGGCTACCTCGCGAAGCCGAACATCGGCGTGCTCGGCTCGCACGGCGCCGCGGCGCTGCCGCTGGCGGCCACGCTGCTCGCGTGGGGACGCGCCGGGACCGCGCAGCGCATCGACCGTTGCATGGATATCGCCACCCGGCTCTGCGAGCTGGTCGAGGCCGATGAGAGGCTCGAGCTGTGCTCGGGTCCCGAGACCGGGATCGTGGTCTGGCGCCCGCTCGGCGACGTCGACCTCGACGCGCTGCGCGACGGGATGGAGCGCGGCTTCGTCTCGATCACGGTGCTCGACGGCGAGCGTCGGCTGCGCTCGGTCTCCGCCAATCCGATGGCCGACCCGGAGCTCGTGGTGGCGGAAGTGCTGCGCGCCGCTACGCGGTTGGAACAGACTCGATCGTCGTGATGCTGCGGAACTTCTCGTAGCGCTCGTCGATCTCCTCGCGCGTCAGCCGCTGGCCGCGCTCGGAGCCAAACTCCTCGACCCAGAACGACGCGAGCGTCGAGCCGTAGGTCATGGCCCGGCGCAGCGTGCCATCGTCGAGCGAGCGCCCGGCGGAGTCGAGGTAGCCGAGGAAGCCGCCGGCGAACGAGTCGCCCGCGCCGGTGGGGTCGACGACCGTCTCGAGCGGGAAGGCCGGCAGCGCGAAGAAGCCATCCCCGGTGAACAGCGCGGCGCCGTACTCGCCCTGCTTCGCGACGATCACGCGCGGGCCCATCTCCATCACCTTGCGGGTCGCGCGGACGAGGTTCGGCTCCTCGGTCAGCATGCGCAGCTCGGCGTCGTTCAGGAACAGGATGTCGACCATCCCGATGGTCCGGACAAGCGAGTCGCGCGCCGACTGGATCCAGTAGTTCATCGAGTCGAGTCCGGCGATCTGGGCGCCCGTGCACTGTTCGCGCACCTCGCGCTGCAGGTCGGGCTGGATGTTGGCGAGGAACAGCAGCTCGGCGCTCGTGGAGCCCTCGGAGAGCTTCGGCTGGAAGTCCCCGAACACGTTCAGCTGGGTGTCGAGCGTCTTCGCGGTGTTGAAGTCGTACTCGTACTCGCCGGCCCAGAAGAACGTCTTGCCGCCCTCGACGTGCTCGATGTCCTCGGTGTTGACGCCGCGGCCGTGCAGCACCGCGTACTCCTCCTCGCCGAAGTCGTCGCCGACCGGGCCGACCACGCGCACGTCGGTGAAGAAGCTCGCCGCGAGCGAGAAGTGGGTCGCCGCGCCGCCGAGGATGCGCTCGCGCTCGCCAAAGGGCGTCTTGATCGCGTCGAAAGCGATCGATCCCACAACTGTGACCGGCATGCGGCGGGAGAGGCTAGTGGACGCCTGCCGCAATAGGCTGCGCCGATGCGCGCCGTTCAGATAGAGGAGTTCGGCGGTCCCGACGTGCTTCAGCTGGTCGATCTACCGAAGCCCGAGCCGGGCGAGGGCGAGGTCCTGATCGAGGTCACCCGGGCCGGGCTGAACTTCGCGGACACGCATCAGCGCGAGAACACGTACCTGTCGCGCTACGAGGTGCCGCTGGTGCTCGGCGGCGAGGTGGCCGGCACGACGCCCGACGGCCGTCGTGTCGTCGCCCTGCTGCGGAGCGGCGGCTACGCGGAGTACGCGGTGGCGCCCGAGGCCACCGTGTTCCCGATCCCGGACGGGCTCGAGGACGGTGCGGCGCTGGCGCTGTTGATCCAGGGGCTCACGGCGTGGCACCTGTTCCGCACGTCGGCGAAGCTCGCGGCCGGCGAGTCGGTCGTGGTCGTGTCGGGAGCGGGCGGCGTCGGCTCGCTCGCGCTGCAGCTCGCGAAGCCGTTCGGCGCGGGGAGGGTGATCGCAACCGCCTCGACGGAGGAGAAGCGCTCGCTGTGCCTGTCGCTCGGGGCGGATGCGGCGGTCGATCCGGCGGAGGAGGACCTGATGGCGGCCCTGCTCGGCGCGAACGATGGCGACCACGTGGATGTGGTGCTGGAGATGTCCGGTGGGCGAGTCTTCGATGCGTGTGCCGGTGCGCTCGCTCCCTTCGGGCGGATCGTCGCCTATGGGATCGCAGGCCGGGAGCAGAACATCGTCGAGACCGGCCGGCTGATGCGAAAGAGCCGCGCCGTGGTCGGCTTCTGGCTGATGCACTGCCTGGGCCGCCGCGACATGATGGAGGAGCCGCTCGCCGATCTCTTCGAGCGCGCGTCCCGCGGCGAGCTGCAACCGCAGATGGGCCACACCTACGGGTTGTCAGAGGTGCGCCAGGCCCACGAGGACCTTCAGGGGCGGCGGACGACGGGCAAGCTGCTGCTCGATCCGTCCGGGTAGAGAAGCCGCGCGAGCTGGGCGGCGACGCCCTCAGGGTCCCGGGCGAGCCGGGCGCGCGTGATGCGCACGACCCGCCAGCCGGCCTCGACCAGGACGGCGTCCCGCACCCGGTCGCGCTCGAAAGCGCCCCGCCCACCATGGGAGCTCCAGTCGTCGATCTCGACGATGAGGCGCTGCTCCGGCCAGTGGAAGTCGACCTCGAGGCCTCGGACTTCCCGGTTGACGTGTGGTCGCGGCAGGTCGGACGCACGGCAGAGAGCGAGCATCCGCTCCTCGAGCTGCGAGCGGGTCCAGGTGCTGCCGGCGTCGTGTCCTTCGAGAATGGTGCGCAGCGAGGCGGAGCCCCGCCTACCTCGTCGCGGCAGCAGACCGCTCAGGTCCAGCCCGAGGAACTCGGCCTCGTCGATGCTGCGCTCCAGCTGCCGCTGCGTGAGCACGCCCGCCAGGTCGAGCAGCGTTCGCGCCGGGGTGGTCACGGTGATCGCCTCCCTGATGGTCATCTCATAGGGCTCGAGCGGTGACCGATGGATCACGACGAGGCGCCGCCTGCAGCGTCCGCCCGAGGGCGGGACGGTCACGTCGATTCGAGGGCCCCGCGGCTTGGGCAGCCCCCACAGGACAGCGGCCGCTTGATGGCTCAAGGCCGTGCAGGGCCCGCCGAAGAGAACAGCAGCCATGAAGCGGCCGTGGGTAGTGAGCTCGCTGTGACCCGCCGCGTACACCCCGCGGTGCACCCTGTGCAGCCTGCCGTCCCGGACGCGGCGCCCGATCGCCGCGTCATCGAGTCCCAAGGCGCGCAGTTGCGCTCGGCTCACAACGCCGTGCCGGCGCGCGGCGAGCCCGGCCAGCCGGACACCGATCGGAAGCGTGACGCTTTTCTGTCGCATACCGATAGAAAGTCGACACGCCTCGGTCCTTCGCCCCGCTGGAGCGGCCGCCCCCGCCGGCGGGTCGCCCTCGGCCGAGTAGTCTCATTCGCCGCATGACGAAGTTCGCCGACCTCGGCCTGACCGAGGACACCCTCGAGGCGCTGGTCCACCTGGGCTACGAGCACCCCACCCCGATTCAGGAGCAGACGATCCCGCTGCTGCTGCAGGGGCGTGACGTGATCGGCCAGGCACAGACCGGCACCGGCAAGACCGCCGCGTTCGGGCTGCCGATGATCGAGTACGCCGACCCGAGCGATCCGGACGTCCAGGCGCTCGTGTTGACGCCTACGCGCGAGCTCTGCATCCAGGTGACCCAGGCGCTGCGGGCCTACGGGGCCAAGAAGGGCGTCGAGGTCGTGGCCGTGTTCGGCGGCGCGCCGATCCGCGACCAGGCGACGAGGCTCAAGGACGCGCAGATCGTGGTCGGCACGGTCGGCCGCGTGATGGACATGATCGGCCGCCACCACCTGTTCCTCGACCAGGCGCGCTACGTCGTGCTTGACGAAGCGGACGAGATGCTCGACCTCGGCTTCCTCGAGGACGTCGAGGAGATCCTGCGCCGCGCTCCGATGGGCCGCCAGACCGCCCTATTCAGCGCCACGGTGCCCACCCCGATCCGCCGCCTCGCCGACACCTTCATGCACGATCCCGAGGAGATCCAGGTCCGCGCCGCGACGCTGACGATCGACACGGTCGACCACTTCTACGTCGAGGTGCCGGACCGCGAGAAGCCCGACGCGCTCGTGAACGTCCTCAAGGAGGAGCGCCCCGAGCAGGCGATCGTGTTCGTGCGGACGAAGATCGGAGTCGACCGGCTCGCCCGCCGCCTCGGCGACGCCGGCGTCCGGGTCAAGGCGCTTCACGGCGACATGACCCAGGGCCAGCGCGACGGCGTCATGCTCGCCTTCAAGGGCGGTCGCGAGCGGCTGCTCGTCGCCACCGACGTGGCCGCGCGCGGGCTCGACATCACGGGCGTCAGTCACGTCGTGAACTACGACATGCCGAACTCACCGGACGTCTACGTGCACCGCATCGGCCGCACCGGCCGCGCCGGCGAGTCCGGGCGCGCCGTCACGTTGATCACGCCCAAGCAGCGCCGCGACCTCGAGGCGATCGAGCGGCACGCGAAAACCGATATCGAGAAGTGGCAGGCCCCCAACGGCAAGCCGCGGCCTGAGCGGCGCGAGCGCCGCGAGCGCCCCGAGGCGCGCCGCCCGCGGCACACGAAGCCGCACAGCCGCGACGGGATCCCGTACGCGAAGCTGATCGTCGGCGCCGGCCGCGGAGCCGGGATCGAGCCGGCGGACATCGTGGGCGCGGTCGTCGACAACTCACACCTCGAGAACGACGACGTGCGCAACGTGCGCGTGCTCGAGCGCTTCAGCTTCGTCGAGGTGCCGGCGGCGCGCGCCGCGGAGGTTGCGGTCAAGGTCAGCGGACAGCGAGTCCGGGGCACTGAGCTCCGGTTGGAGGTGGCGAGCAGAAAATGAGCACGGCGACGATGCACACGAACCACGGGCCGATCGAGTTCGAGCTGTTCGACGAGGACGCGCCGAAGACGGTGGAGAACTTCGTGAAGCTGTCGGGCGACGGCTACTACGACGGGCTGATCTTCCACCGCGTGATCAAGGACTTCATGATCCAGGGCGGCTGCCCGAACGGCACCGGCACCGGCGGCCCGGGCTACGAGTTCGAGGACGAGTTCAACGACAACAAGATCGTGCGCGGCGCGCTCGCCATGGCGAACCGCGGCCCGAACACGAACGGGAGCCAGTTCTTCATCGTCACCACCGACGCCGCCCCCTGGCTCGACGGCAAGCACACCGTCTTCGGCCGCGTGGCCTCGGGCATGGAGGCCGTCGACGCGATCGAGGGCCTCGAGACCGGTGCCGGCGACCGCCCGGTGGAGGACGCGCGCATCGAGCGCATGGAGGTCCAGGGCTCCGAGTGAGCGTCGTCCGGCCAGTCGAGCTGCTCTGGTGGGAGGGCTGCCCCTCTCACCCGGACGCGCTCGCGGACCTCGAGCGGATCCTCGCCGAGGAGGGCGTCTCCGCGCCGGTCCGGATGGTTCACATCGAGAGCGACGAGGAGGCGGCGAGCGAGCGCTTCCCCGGCTCGCCGACCATCCGCATCGGAGGCGAGGACATCGTGCCGCCCGGCGAGGGCGAGCCGTTCACGCTCACCTGCCGGATCTACAGGCTGCGCGACGGCCGCATATCGCCGACACCCGATCCAGAGGACGTCCGCGCCGCGGTTCGGCGCGCCAAGGAGGACGCATGACCGCCATCGGGGACCGCGCCCCAGACTTCACGCTGCCCGACACGGACGGCGTCGAGCACTCGCCGGCGGACGACGGGATCACCGCCCTCGTCTTCACCTGCAACCACTGTCCCTACGCGCTCGCCTGGCACGACCGGCTCACGGAGGCGGCGCGCGACTACGCGAACGTGCGCTTCCTCGCGATCAACCCGAACGACTCCGAGCGCTACCCGAGCGACTCCCTCGAGGCGATGCAGGAGCGGGTCGCGCAGGAGGACTGGACGATGCCGTACCTGCGCGACGAGTCACAGGACGTGGCGCGCGCCTACGGCGCCCAGACGACCCCGGACGTCTTCGTGATCGACGCTGACGGCCGGCTGCGCTACCGCGGCGCACCCGACGCCGATCACAAGGACCCGAGCCTGAACGCCGCCTGGCTGCGCGAGGCGCTCGACGCGCTGCTCGCGGGCGAGGAGCCGGCACGTCCCGAGACTCCGCCAAAGGGCTGCTCGGTGAAATGGAAGAACGCGTGATCGCGCGACCACCGGTCGCGCGTCCCGCTCCGGCATGGAAGAACGCGTGATCGCGCGACCACCGGTCGCGCGTCCCGCTCCGGCATGGAAGAACGCGTGATCGCGCGACCACCGGTCGCGCGTCCCGCTCCGGCATGGAAGTCCTGATCAGCCGCAGATAGCCCGCACTGCCGCGGCGGTATCGCTCAGGTCGGCGAGCACGGCGTCGGGCTCAGAGGAGCGCAGCTCGTCGAGGTCGGAGAAGCCTGTGGCCACCGCCACGGCGCGGGCGCCCGCCTCGCGCGCGGCGCGCACATCGAGCGGCGTGTCGCCCACCAGCACGGCGCCGGTCGGCTCGCCGTACTTGCGCGCCGCTCGCTCGCGCGCGATCGCCACGAGCTCGAAGCGCTCCTCGTGCGGGTCGGACCCGTAGGCGCCGACCTCGATGTCGAGCCAGCGGTCGAGCCCGAAGGCGCTCACCTTGAGCGCGGCGTTGGCGGCGATGTTGCCGGTGAGCAGCGAGTTGATGACGTCCTCGCGCTCATGCAGGGCCGCCAGTGTCTCCGGCACTCCCGGGAAGGCGCCGCCCTCGGCCGCGACCTGATCGCGGCGCTCCTCGAGCGCCAGCTCGAGCTCCTCGAGCACGCGCGGCAGCTGGCCGTGTTCGCCATCGAGCATCGATAACGCGATCTGCCTGTCGGTTCGCCCCGCATAGGGCACGCTCGCCACGAACGGCCTGCCGACCACGGTCTCGTACGCCTCCTCGAAGGCGTAGCGACCGTGACCGCCGGTGTGGACCAGCGTCCCGTCGACGTCCCAGAGCACGAGCAGCACGCCCCGAGCCTGACAGACTCCGCGCCCGATGCTCGGCCCACTCGAGATTCCGCCCAAGCTCCTGAAGCGCGCCCTCGACGACCTCCACACCGTCGCCGAAACCCTGCGCACACTCGCCGCCCACGAGGGTGACCTCGCCTCGCTGGCGCGCTCGGTTCAACAGCTGCCGCGCGTCGAGGACGAGCTCTCGGCGGAGATAGCGACCCTGCGCGCGGAGGTCACTCGCCTGCACGAGTGGCTCGATCCGCTCCACAAGGAGCTCACCGACGTCGACGAGACCGCCGAGGCGCTCCAGAAGAGCCTCAGCACGGTCAACGAGTCGATCCTCGGCCTGCAGACACTGCTCAAGAAGCTGCCCGGGATCTAGGAGAGCGCGATCTCGCGCGCCTTCTCCGCGAGCGCCGGCACTCCGTGGTCGAACGCGGCGAGGTAGGCGTCGTCCGTGCTGCCCATCGAGAAGCGCTTGAAGTTGCCCTCCATGAAGACGGCGGCCTTCCACAGCGCCAGCGCCTGGTACCAGTTGACGGAGGCCATCGGCCGCCCGCTGCGCTCTTCGTAGCGCGCGATCAGCTCCTCGCGCGCCATGAAGCCCTCGCGCCGGGTCGCCGCCGACAGCCGCCCGAATGACGTGTCCTCGGGGTCGTCCGCCTGCGCCCAGGTGACCGTGAGATAGCCGACGTCGGCGAGCGGATCGCCGATCGTCGAGAGCTCCCAGTCGAAGATCGCGACCATCCGCGCCGGCGCGTCGTCGGCGACCATCACGTTGCCGAGCCGGTAGTCCCCGTGCACGATCGTCGACGGAGGCGACTCGGGAAGATTGCCGGCGAGCCAGCGGCCGACCTCCTCGACGACCGGAAGCTCGCGCGTCTTGTTGTGCTCCCAGAGCCCGCCGAACCGCCGCAGCTGGCGCTCGAGGTAGCCGGTCGGCTTGCCGTAGCCCTCGAGCCCGCACGCGCGCCAGTCGACCTCGTGCAGCTCGACGAGCCGGTCGACGAGCTCCTCGCAGACCCGCCGGCGCTCAGCGGGGTTGTCGAGCGGCTCCGGGATCTCGCCGGTGATGACGCTGCCGCGCATCTCCTCCATCACGTAGAAGGGGACGCCCAGCACCGATTCGTCGGCGCAGCTGGCGAGCACCCTCGGAACGCGCACCGGCGTCCCCTCGAGCGCGCTCAGCAGGCGCGCCTCGCGCAGCACGTCATGGGCCGACGGCGGAAGCGGCGGACGCGGCGGCCGCCGCAGGACCACACGCAGGTCGCCGCGCTCGACGAGGTACGTCACGTTGGAGTGCCCCTCGCCGATCGGCTCGGCCTCGAGCCGGCCGGCGCCGAGCCCCTCGGCGTCGAGAAATGCCTCGAGCGGCTCGCGGACGAGGAGCGGCGGCTGCTCGAGCTCCGCCGCCTCGCGTGCGGTATCCACTACGTCGAATGACCTCATAGGCGCCAGGATCCTAACCCCGCATCAAACGAACATTTCGCGTGTCTATGCTGCCGAGCCATGCGCACCAGTCGCGTCTTGATCCCGCTTGCCGTGCTGAGCCCGCTCGCCCTCGCCGCCCCGGCGATGGCGGCGGACACGTCGGTGAACGTCGTCGATTTCGCGTTCCAGGCGAATAGCGTGCAGGTCGAGCCGGGCGACAAGGTCACCTGGAACTTCGCCGTCGCCGGGCATACGACGACCAGCAACTCCGGCCAGGCCGAGCGCTGGAACTCGGGCCCCGAGACCAACGCCGGCGGCACCAGCTTCGAGCACACCTTCACCAAGCCGGGCCGCTTCACGTACATCTGCCTGCCCCATCAGAGCTTCATGAAGGGCACGGTCACGGTGGGCAGCGACAGGTACAGGAAGTCCTCCTCGAAGTTCACGCAGTCGCGGCGCGGCAGCAAGGTCACCTACAGGTTCACGCTCGTCGAGGCCGCCAAGGTGTCGATCAAGATGTCGGGCCCCGAGCGGCGCACGGCCACGCGGAAGCATCTCGACGCCGGGAAGCACGCGGTGCCGATTCGGAACCTGGAGCCGGGCAAGTACGCCGTGAGCGCGACCTTCACCGACGACTTCGGCAAGAAGTCGGTCGTGAGGATCACCACGGTCGTTCGCTGAGCCGGCCGGCCGGGCCCGCCGCCCGGCCGTGACAAGCTCAGGCGGTCATGCTCCGCGTCCTGCGCAACCGCGATTTCGCGCTGCTCTGGCTCGGCCAGGCCGTGTCGCTGGTCGGCGACGGCATCTACCTGGTCGCAATCGCGTGGCTCGTCCTCGACATCTCGAACGAGCCGACGGCGCTCGGCCTGGTGGGCCTCGCTTGGACGCTCCCGATGGTTGCCTCGCTGCTGATCTCGGGGGTGCTGAGCGACCGTTTCGAGCGCCGCCGGCTGATGATCACCGCCGACCTGATGCGCCTCGCCGCCATCGCGGCGATCGCGGCGCTGGCCCTGGCGGAAACGGCCGAGCTCTGGCATGTGATCGCGCTGGTGGTGGTCTACGGGATCGGACAGGCGCTCTTCCAGCCCGCCTTCTCCGCGGTCGTCCCGGACGTCGTCCCGCGCGACCAGCTCCTGCAGGCGAACGCGGTGCGGGAGCTGATGGAGCCGATTGGGCTGCGCTTCGCGGGACCGGCGCTGGGAGGCTTCCTGATCGCCGTGTTCGGCGTCGGCGAGGCGTTCGTGGTCGACGCCGCCACGTTCGGGGTGTCCGCGCTCGCGGTGAGTCTCATGTCGCCCCAGCCGCCGGCGCGCGAGGAGACCGGAGGCATCCGCCGTGACCTGATGGAGGGCTTCGCGTACGTCCGCGCGCATGCGTGGCTGTGGGCGACGCTGGCCGGCGCCGCCCTCTTCCTGCTCGTGACCTACGGGCCGATGGAGGTGCTGCTTCCGTACATCATCAAGAACGAGCTCGGCGGTGACGCGGCGACCTTCGGCACCGTACTGGCGGTCGGCGGGCTCGGCTCGATCACCGCCGCCGTCGTGCTCAGCATCACCGGATTGCCGCGCCGGCACGTGACCTTCATGTGGTCCGCATGGACGGTCGGGGTGGTCATGGACGTCGGCCTCGCGCTCGCGGGCGCGTCCTGGCAGATGTGCGTGCTGGCGTTCTTCTCGTTCGGTCTCGGGACCGCGGGTCTGCTCACGTGGAGCATGCTGATGTACACGCTCGTGCCCGGTGAGATGCTCGGCAGGGTGTCGAGCCTCGACTGGTTCATCTCGATCGGCCTGACGCCGCTGTCGTTCGCGCTGACCGGCCCGCTGGCGAACACCTTCGGCGCCCGTGAGACGCTGGCCGCGGCGGGGATCCTCGGTCTGTTCACCGTCGGCTTCCTGTTCATCCCGGGCGTCCGCGACCCGGAGCGCACGCGGCTTCCCGACGGGAAGGTCCGGGTAGGGTCGACCCCATGAGGTTGAGGCTCGCGACGGTCGTGTTCGCGGCGATGCTCGTGTTCGCTGCTCCCGCCTACGCGCGCGACCCGGGGCGCTGGATCCTCACCGGCTACAGCTCGGTGTCGAACTCGTACTGGCAGGGCGTGAGCTCGCCGCCGGGTGCGCGGAGCGTGTTCTTCAGCGGGCTCCAGCAGGGGCTCTACCGGACCGGGCCTTCTCTCGCCGAGCGCGCCGCGCTCGACCCCGCGATCCCGCCGGCCGTGCTCGCCGCAGAGGGCTACAACCACGTCGGTGACATCTCCTGGGACCGCGCGGAGGGAGGCCGGGTGCTGCTGCCGCTGGAGTGCTTCACGTCTGGCGCGCCGGGCGGCGGGAACACCTGCGGCACCGGCTCGTTCGGCGTGGCCGACCCCGCGACGCTCGCCTTCCGCTACTACGTGAAGCTCGATCCGACCCAGATCGCGAAGGCGATGTGGGTCGAGAGCTCGCCGGACGGTCGCCTGCTCTGGACCTCGAGCGGCCGCGACCTGTTGGCCTATCGGGCGTCCGAGGTGAGGCCCGCGCGCGCCGCCCCCGCGGGCCCGCCGCTGCGGGCGGTCCGGCGGCTGCGCGGCGCCGTGCCACCGAGCGGGGTCACCGGCGCGGCTTTCCGGGGCGGCCGCCTCTTCCTCGCCGGCGCGGTCGGCACGACCTACCAGGTGTGGTCGGTCGACGTGCGCAGCGGCACACGCCGGCTCGAGCTCGAGCTGCCTGACGTCGAGGGCGAGGCGGAGGGGCTGCACGACATGCGGCTCATGAACGGCGAGCTCCACTGGCTGATCGCGCCGCTCGCCCTCAAGCCCACGTTCCCGCCGACCGTGGCGCTGCTCCACTTCACCGGTGCGCGCGGCCGGCCGGGGCTGCGGCTGACGGCGCGCGCCACGGCCGCACAGACGAAGCGGCCGCGCATCTCGATCCGAGTGCTGCACCGCGGCCGGCCCGTGGCCGGCGCTGTCGTGACCCTGGCCGAGGCGCGCAGGCGCACGGACCGCGGCGGGCGCGTGACGCTCACGCCCCGGCTCGCGGTTCCCGGGAACTACGCGGCACTCGCGCGCAAGGACGGCCTGCGCGGGATGACCAAGCGCTTCCGGCTCGGCTTCGACGACCTGCGCTAGCCGATCTCGTCGAGATGGCGGACGTTCGCGACGTCGTCCGCCTGCTCGCTCGGCGGCGTCTCGAACCAGCCGTCGAGGATCTCGCCGAGCACGGCCTCGCTCGTCGTCCGCAGCGACAGCGCGAGCACATTGGCGTCGTTCCAGGTGCGCGCGCCGCGTGCGGTCTCGGCGTCGGCACAGAGCGCCGCGCGGACCCCGGCCACCTTGTTGGCGGCTATCGAGGCGCCCGTGCCGGTCCAGCAGCAGACGACGCCCTGCTCGGCCCGGCCCTCGGCCACGTCCCGGGCGGCCGCCTCGCTCGCCCAGGCCCAATCGTCCCGCTCATCCTCCTCGAGCGCGCCGTGCACGACCGGCTCGTGCCCGCGCCGCCGCAGTTCCTCGACCACGGCCTCGGCGACGCCCGTCCGCTCGTCGGCTGCGACGGAGATGCGCATGCCGCGCAGCCTAGTCTTGAGCCCATGCCCGAGCTACCCGAGGTCGAGATCACGGCGCGTCGCCTCACGCGCGGGCTGTCGGGTGCGCGCATCGAGTCGACCCTCGCGCCGGGGATCAACGCGCTCAAGACGTTCGACCCGCCGCTGGATGCGCTGGTCGGGCGGGAGCCGGAGGGTGTGCGCCGGATCGGCAAGATGCTGGCGCTCGAGGCCGGCGATCTCACCCTGCTCATCCACCTGATGTCGGCGGGCCGGCTGCAGCTGTTCGACACGCGCGCCTCGCTGCGCGACCGGGCCTCGCGAGTGCTCGTCCGGCTCGAGGACGGGCGCGAGCTGCGACTGCGCGAGTTCGGGACGCAGCAGCGCGCCTGGGCGAAGCTCCTGCCGTCCGGCGAGGTGGCCGGCGACGACGCCGTCGACGGGCTCGGTCCCGACGCGTTCCCGGCGCCTCCGCTCGAGGAGCTCGCGCGCCTGCTCGACCAGCCGCGGCACCTTCACCCGCTCCTGCGCGACCAGCGCACCATCGCCGGAATCGGGCGCTCGTGGGTCGACGAGCTGCTCTGGACGGCGCGGCTGTCGCCTTTCCAGAAGGGCTCCGATCTCGACGAGGAGGAGCTCGAGACACTGCGCGCCGCCTGCGACGAGGTGCTCGGGGGCGCGCTCGATCACTACGAGGAGGTCATCGGCGACACGGTTCCTGACAAGCTGCCGATGCCGCTGAAGGTCCACCGCCGCGCCGGCGAGGACTGTCCTCGCTGCGGCACCCGTATCGAGGCCATCCACTTCAAGGACTACGTCATGTGTTACTGCCCCGAAGAGCAGACCGGCGGTCGCGTGTTGAAGGACCGCCGCCTGTCCCGCCTACTCAAATGAACGAGGGAGACAAGGCACCCGACTTCGAGCTGGAGAACCAGGACGGCGAGCAGGTTCGCCTGTCCGATCTGCGCGGCAAGCGGGTCGTCCTCTACTTCTATCCGAAGGCCTCGACGCCCGGCTGCACGACCCAGGCCTGCGGCGTGCGCGACCACCTGCCCGACTACGAGGGCGCGGGCGCTGTGGTGCTCGGTGCGTCGCCCGATCCCGTCAAGAAGGTCAAGAAGTTCCACGACGATGAGTCACTCAACTTCGACCTGCTCGCAGACGAAGACCACGCCGTCGCCGACCGGTACGGCGTCTGGGTGGAGAAGTCGAGGTACGGGAAGACGTATTGGGGCAACGAGCGCACGACTTTCGTGATCGACGAGGACGGCGTGATCCAGGCCGTGCTGCGCAGCGTCAAGCCGGCGGAGCACGACGAGCAGGTGCTCGCGGCGCTCGCGGCCTGACTCAGTCGACGGTCAGCGTGCCCTTCATGCCGGCGGCCTCGTGGTTGCCGACCGGGCAGTAGAACTCGTACTCGCCGGGCTCGAGGTCGGCCGTCACGGTTGACAGGCCGCCCTTCTCGACGACCTCGCCCTCTTCCTCGACGCCGTTGCCCTCGACCTCGATCGCGTGCGGCACGTCGGAGGGGTTGTCCAGGTCGATCGTGACCTTGCCGGCCTTCGCCGTCAGCTTGGTCTTGTCGAACTTGAGGGCGCCGCTGGGGTCGGCCGCGAGCTTGAGGGTCTCGCCGCCTCCTCCTCCTCCGCCGCTCTCCTCACTCGACCCGCCGCCGCCGCCATAACCGCTGCCGCCGCCGCCGTCGTCGTTCGAGGCTTCGGCGCTTGAGTTGTCCGAGCCGCCGCCACCCCCGTCGTCATCGTCGTCGCCGCAACCCGCAGCAACGAACACGCACAGCGCAAGGAGAGCCAGGAGGAGTGTGATTCGCGTTCGCATCTCGCCGGGTTGTACGCACCCGGCTCGGACGCGGTTCGATCAGTAGCTGAGCTGGCCGCGCATCACGGGCGTCCCAGGCTCGGGACCGGCGCCCATCGTGGTGACCACGATCACGTGGTAGTCGCCGGGGGTGACCGCGGCGGTCAGCTCCGCGGCCGCGCGGCCGTCGGTGCGTGACTTGAAGGTGCCGCCGCTCACCCAGCGGCCGTCCGCGCGCACGCACCAGAGCTCGAACTGGTCGCCTCGTCCGCCGGGCAGGCGACGCGCCTGCAGCGACACCCGGGTGCCGGCGTCGACCGAGGTGAGCCGAGCGTACCCGCGCGAGTCGACGGCTTCGCCGCGTCCCTTCAGGGACGACCACGCGTAGGCGTTGTCCGCGCTCTCGCCGCCGATCAGCAGCACGACGAGGCCGACGAGCAGTGCGGCGGCGATCCCCGAGGCGGCGGCCAGCACCGGCACCCGCCGCCAGCGCGGCATGCTCGGCCGCTTGGGCTCGCGGCGTTCGCGCACGAAGCGGTCGAGCACGACCTCCTCCAGCTCAGGTGAGAGCTGCGGAGGGGGGACGTCGCCCGGCTCGATCGTGTCGAGCAGCGCCGGCAGGCCGGCGAGCTTGCGCTCCTCCCGCGCGCATTGCGGGCAGCTCTCGAGGTGCAGGCGCATGGCTTCCATCTCCGCAGGCTCGAGCGCCCCGAGCACGTACCCGCCGAGCAGCGCGCCGTGGGTCGGGCAGCCGCTCATCGCGCGACCTCCATCTCGTCCAGGATCAGGCGCAGGCTCTGCAGCGCGTAATAGGCGCGGCTCTTCGCCGTGCCAAGCGGGATCCCCTTGCGCTCGGCGATCTCACGCAGGCTGAGCCCGGCCCAGTGCGAGAGCCGGATCACCTCGCGGTGCTCCGCCGACAGCCGCGTGAGCGCGGCCGCGACCTGCCAGCGCAGCACAGCGCGCTCGAGCTCGAGGTCGAGCTCCGCAGCGGCCTGTTGCTCGTCCCCGGCTGCGAGCGCGGGCCGCACCGATGCGCGCCGGCGGGCGTCGACGATGCGGTTGCGAGCGATCGCGTAGAGCCACGTTCGCACGCTCGCCTTACTCGCGTCGTAGTCCGCTGCATTTCTCCAGAGCCTCGCAAAGACGTCCTGCACGACCTCCTCGGCGAGCTCCCTGTCGCTCAGCGCGTTGCAGGCGAATCCGAACAGCTCGCCCGCGTAGCGCCGGTACAGCTCGCGCAGCTCCTCCCCGCTCTCGTCCTGCGGAATGCGCTCGACGAGGCGGGCGTCGCTTGCGGCCATGCGACTCGTTATACGCGCCCCGGCGCCGGTCGGTTCGCTCGCCCCGTGTCATCGGCGCCATCCCCCTACCTTTCTGCGGGTGCAGAGCGCCAGCCTGGGCGATTCATTTCAGTCTTTTTTCGACGCCGTCGAGGACTTCTTCTCGCAGCTGGCGTCGGTCCGGCTGATCCCGCTGCTGCTCGCTCTCGTTCTCTTCACGATCTACCTGACGCTGCGCGCCAGAGCGAGCTTCAACATCCTGCGCGCGGCCTATCCGACTGAGCGTGTCCCCTTCCGCGAGATCTGGGGCGCCTACTTCGCCGGCTACGGCTTCAACGCCGTGATCCCGGCGCGCGGCGGCGATGTCGTGCGGCTCTTCCTCACGAAGACGTCGATCCCGAACTCGAGCTATCCGGCGGTCGCGGCGACCTTCGTCGTCGAGCTCGGCTTCGACGTCGCGATGGGCTCGCTGATCCTGATCTTCGCCTTCACGCAGGGCGTGTTCCCGAAGCCGCCGGACTTCGCGAAGCTGAACGCCTTCGACCTCTCATTCTTCGCCCAGAACCCGCAGCTGACGCTGTTCGTCGTGACGCTGCTCGGGGTCGGGGCGCTCCTCGCGTTCGCGCTCCTGAGCGCCCGCGCTATCGCGTTCTGGGAGCGGATCCGGCAGGGGTTCACGATCCTGGAGAACCGCGAGCGCTACTTCCGCGAGGTGTTCGCGGTCCAGTTCGCCGGCTGGTGCTTCCGCTTCGCGGCCTTCTGGATGCTGCTCGAGGCGTTCAACGTGGGCGGCTCGGTCAAGAACGTGCTGCTCGTGCTCGGCGTGAACGCGGTCTCGGCCGCCGTGCCGTTCACGCCGCAGGGGGCGGGGGTCCAGCAGGCGCTGCTCACTCAGGTGTTCGCCGGGACGGCTGCGGGCGCGACCGTGGCCGCCTACTCGGTTGGCCAGCAGATCGCCATCGGCGCGCTCACCTTCGGGATCGGCTTCACGGCGCTCGTGTTCATCTTCCGGGTGCGCAGCTTCAAGGAGGTCATCGCGCGCGGCCGCGAGGACCGGGCCAGCGAGAAGGGCACGAGTACGCCGCCCGCTCAGGCAGAGCCGGCGGTGGACGGAGAGCCGGCTGCCGCTAGGTCCCGAAGCCCTCGCGCGCCTCGCGCACCAGAATGACGGCCTCCGGGAACATCACGCGCATCGCCTGAAGCAGGTCGTGCGACTGCTGCTCTGCGTTGCCCTGGAGGTTCATGCGGGCGAGGCCCGCAACCGTCATCTCGACGGCCAGCTTGATCGCGTTGTCGGCCCAGGCGACCTTCTGTGCGCCCTGCATCTGCTCAGCGAACTGCTCCATGCGACGGCGAAGCTCGTCCGGGTCGCCGAACATTCCGCCGAAGGGATCTTCAGAAGACATGCCTCAAGGTTAGGGAACCGTCAGCGCTCCCACGAGACGCCGTGGTCGCCCAGGAAGTTGAGGAAGGCCACGGGGTCGAACGCCGCGGCCGGCCCGAGGGCACCTGTGCGGTCGAAGTCCGGGGCGGTCAGGAGCGTCGCCGCATGCACGAGGATCACCGCCGTGAGCCCGTACACGTCGGTGCCGCGTGCCATGACGCGGCTCGAGTGGCCGTCCTCCCCGCGCGCGTCCGCGACGACGGTCCAGGCGGAGGCACGGCGGTCTGCCTCCGCCGGCCCCTCGGGAAGCAGGCTGAGCGCCTCCTGGAGGAGGTCGCGCAGCGGTGTCCGCATCGCGAGCTCGAGCCCGGGCTGCAGGTACGGCAGCAGCTCCGCGCCGATGGAGATCGGCACAGCGGTGCGGGTCGAGAGCAGTGAGACGACCCGGCGCGTCTGCGTATGGCGCGGGACCGTGATCACCTCGCCAGACGGATAGCGCGACATCGTCTGGTGGCCGAGCGGCTCCGGGAAGTCGAAGCTCGCCCTGAACACGCCGAATGGCGCGGGCCGCCAGTCGCCGCCGTCATAGATGACGCCGCCGCTCTGCATGGCGTCGAGGGCGGAGCGCAGGGTCCCGCGGCTCATCCCGAAGCCGTCGACGTGGTACGCCATGACCAGCTCCGCGAGTGGCTCGTGCCCCTCGGCAGCGAGGCGCGCGATGCAGTCGCCCGGCAGGTAGTCGAAGCCGACGGCGGGCACGAGCGCCACGCCGGCCCGCTCCGCCGCCTCGCCGTGTCGTTCGAAGACCATCTGAAGGAAGGACTGCTCGCCGGTCGAGTCGACGTAGTGGGTCCCGCTGTCGATGGCGGCGCGCACCAGCGCGTCGCCGGCCAAGTTGAAGGGACCGGCGCAGTTGATCACCGCGGCGGCGTCGGCGAGCAGGTCGCGCAGGCCGGCCTCGTCGTCGAGCCCCACGGCCCGGACGGGCGTCCCATGCTCGGCTCCGACAGGCTCGAGCTTTGCGGCGTCGCGCCCGCTCAGGACATGCTCGACGCCCCGTCGCTGAAGCTCGGCGGCCACAAGCCGCCCGGTGTAGCCGCTGGCTCCGTACAGAACGACCGTCATCGTGCGCACGATACAGTCGCCCCGTGCACATCTCCGAGGTGATGACACAAGGGGTCGTCACGGCCGAGTCGGGAGACAGCCTGCGGCACGTTGGCGAGCTCATGCGGGACCGCAACGTCGGCTCCGTGGTCGTCTGCGACGGCGGCCGTCCGGTCGGCGTGATCACCGATCGCGACCTCGCGCTGGCTGTGGTCGCAGACCGCATCGAGACCGGCGATCGGGCCGGAACCCACGCCTCGCGCCCGCTCGTCACGGGCGACAGCGAGATGGACCTCGAGGAGGCCGTCGCGCTCATGATCCAGCACCACATCCGCCGGCTGCCGGTCACGGACGGCGAGGACCTCGTCGGAATCGTGACGATCGACGACCTCGCCGTGCGCGCCGGCGACCTCCACCGGGCGCAGCAGATCACCGCGGAGGTCGCCAAGGCGGCGCTGCCCGAGTTCTACTTCCACCAGCGCGGCGGCTGAGCGGATGGCGCCGATGACAGCTGGGCAGCTGCGCACGCGGCGGCGTGTCGAGGGAGTCATCCGGGTGATGGCGCCGATGCTGGACGTGGTGCTCGCCGTCGGCGAACGCGTCTCCAAGGTGGTCGAGCCGGAGGACAGCGACTACTACCCTCCGCGCGTGACCCGCCACTCCGAGCCACCGCCCAAGCCCGCGCCGTGACCAAGGAACAGGCCCTTCAGTGGGAGGCCAAATGGGCCCGCCCCGCCGCGCTCGCCGCCTTCTTCGCGGCGGTGCTGCTGATCGCTCAGATCGTCCTGCTGCAGACCGTGATCGAGGACCGCCCCGACATCGAGGCGATCCCGGACTTCCTGCTGTCCGTCGACGAGAACCCGGCGATGTTGATCGGCTCGCGGGCCGCACAGGCGGTCGCGGCGTTGCTGGTCGGCGCTGTCTTCTACTACCTCTTCCGCGCGCTCCAGACCCGCGGGGCCGGAGTGCCGTCCTGGTTCAAGTATCTGATCATCCTCGGCCCCGTGCTCTACGCGATCGGGCTCGTGGCCGGCGCGCTCGGCCAGGTCGACGTCGCCTCCGAATTCGCCGACGGGACGCCGATCCGCGACCAGGCGGGCGACGACCGCGCTGAGCAGCTGCTCGAGGACAACGCGAGCGCCGGCGTGTTCGCCATCAACTTCGCCGGCCAGGTGGTCACGGCGTTCCTGTTCGTGATGCTGCCGCTGCGCGCCCGCCGCGTCGGCCTGATGAGCCCGTTCATGGGGATCCTGGGCGTCGTCGCCGGCGCGCTGCTCGTGCTCCAGATCGTGCCGGTGGTCCCGGTGATCATCCAGGCGTTCTGGCTGGGCGCCCTCGGCTCGCTGATCATCGGCAACTGGCCGGGCGGTCGCGGCCCGGCCTGGGAGAGCGGCGAGGCGGAGCCCTGGCCGACCCCGCAGCGGCGCGGCGGCGCGCCTCCTCCCGAGGAGGGCAACGGGCAGGGCGGATCGCTGCTCGGTCCCACGAACGGCGACGAGCCCGAGCCGGTGCCGGAGCGGCCCAGCTCGCGCAAGCGCAAGCGCAGCCGCTGACTACCCGCCCGGCAGCACGAGCAGCACGTCGCCGAACTCATGGCGCAAATAGCCGTGCTCGCGCGCGTTTGCGTAGACGCGCTCGAGCAGGCCGGCGCCGGCGACGGTCTCGAGCAGCTTCAGGTGCGAGGAGTTGCGGTCGTGGAAGCCGCTCAACACGGCGTCGATCGTGCGGGGCGTGCGCTCGGCGCCGATCACGAGGTGGGTCCAGCCCGCGACCGGACGGACCTGGCCGTCGGGGTGCGCCGCCGACTCGACAGCGCGCACCGAGGTGGTGCCCACCGCGATCACGCGGCCGCCGAGCGATCGCGCCAGGTTGATGCGAGCGGCGCTCGCCTCGGACACCTCGAAGCGCTCGGGATAGGGCGGCTCGCCGCGCTCGAGCGAGGACACGCCGGTATGGAGGACGACGGGGACGACGTCGACGCCGCGCGCCACCAGGCGCGTGATCGCCGCCGCCGTGAAGGGCCGGCCCGCGCTCGGCATCTCGGCGCTCCCCGGCTCGCTCGCGTAGACGTTCTGGTAGGCCTCGAGCGGCCAGTCGCCCGAAGCGTGGCGGTAGCGGATCGGTCGCCCGTGCGCCTCGAGGTATTCGATCACGCCACGGCCGCCGAGGTTCAGATCGGCGATCCAGAGCCGCGAGCCGAGGTGGCCCGCGAGCAGCTCCGCCTCGCCGCCGGCGGGTAGCTGGAGGCGCTGGCCGGCGTGCGCACCGCGCCGCCGGCCGTCGGCCGTGCGCAGCTCGACGATCCAGCGTCGATCGTCCTCGCCCGGGGCGGGTGTCGAGAGGTGGAGCAGCACGCGCGTGCCGCCGGGCGCTCGCGCCGGCAGGGCAGCCGGGAGCGTGCGCGAGGTGTTGATCACGAGCACGTCCGGCGGGCCGAGCAGGTCCGGCAGCTCGTCGAAGTGGAGGTGCTCGAGCGACCCGTCAACGGGATCCGCCACGAGCATCAGCACCCGGTCGCGGGCGAGGCCGCGTTGCTCCGGCGGCCGCTGCGCCTCGCGCAGCTCTTGCTCGGGTGCGATCGAGACGATCAAGCCGCCAGCCCAACCAGCTCGCTCGCCCGGTAGCGCCCGCTCGGTAGCTCGCCCTCGATCAGGGCGATCAGACCGGGCACGCTGTCCTCGGGCGGCGGCCGGTCCGAGATGTCCTCGCCCGGGAAGGCGTCCTGGTGCATGCGCGTGCGCATGTCGCCGGGGTCGACCGAGTACACGCGCAGCGTCGGATGCTCGGCGCCGAGCACTCGTGTGAGCTGCTCGAGGGCGGCCTTGGAGGAGCCGTACCCGCCCCAGCCCTCGTAGGCCTCGACGGCCGCGTCTGAGGTCACGTTGACTATCACCGCTCGTTCCGTGAG
>CAWFBT010000027.1:0-424461 GCA_963814095.1 uncultured Thermoleophilaceae bacterium
CGAGGAGCAGCTCTCCGAGTCCGCACCGCTGCTGGTCGTCCAGAGCAGGCGCCTCGGTGACTGGGGCGCCATCGCCAGTCTCCACGCCTCTCGCCGGCACTGAGGTGTGTACGCTCGCGCGTTCGTGCCCCGCTGTGCTTGTTTTAGGGTGCTGACCGGGATTAGATTCGGCTGGATGGGCGTGGTGGTTTGAGCCGGGGCGGCTGTGGGATGGATCGTCTGAAGTGCTTGCTCGTGGTCGGGGTTTTGGCGTTTGCAGGGTGTGCTGTCGCGGCCGGAACTGCGGCGGCGCCCGCATCCGCGCAGCCGCCTCCCGCGGGCCACACGGTGTTCGTTCATTCCGCCCTGAGCGGCAAGCTCGGCGGCGGCCGACTGACCTTGCGGGGCGTGAGCCGGCGGGTGACCTGGGCCCACGACAGCGGCCGCTCCGGGGTGATGGCGATCGAGCGGCTGCACTGGAGACTGTTCCCGCGGCGGATCTCGGCGGCGACGGGCACGCTGCACGTGGCGGGCAACCGCGGCGGCGACGAGCTGACTTTCAAGCTGACCCGGCCGCGCCGCAACCTCGCGCGCCGCACCGTCAGCTACAAGGTAAAGCGGCTGGGCGGTGGCCGCCTGCCACGCCGTGCCGCCCAAGCGGCAGGCGGCGCGCGCCGGTTCGGCCCAGCGTCGCTGTCGATCGTAGGCGCCCCCGCCTCGCTGCGAGCCGCCAACACCTACTACGAATGTGTTCCCCCCGGGGAGACCGTTCGTCGGGGGTGCTGGGGGACCGTGACAGGGTCCGGCCTGAAGCCAAACCAGACCCTGAACGTGACACTCACCTACAGTGACGGTTCAACCCTGTCTGGGGCCCAGTTGGGGATCAACCCCACGACGGACGCGAACGGGAACCTGGGGACGCAGGCACCGGTGCAGCTGGATGTGATTTGCTGGCCGACCGGCTTCTGGAGCGTCGATATCAGCGGCGTGGCGGCAGACGGCACTACTACGGTCAGCGCCCATGCCGACGCGCCGTATTACTACAAGTACGGCCAGTTCTACTGCTCAAACGTGGCCCCCTGACCTCCATCATCCGCCGGGGGGAAGCCCAAGGCTGGTCCAGCGGCACGCTGGCAGGCCTTCCACACCGAGCAACAGCACCAGCGAGATCGCCGCGCGCATACGACCGTTCGTTTGACAGAGCGCCGAGGCGTAGTTAGCGTCGCCGTCGCCACCTGCCGAACGGATGATGGGTGGAGCGGATGCGAGACCGGTGCGCCGACCAGGGGTCAGACGGCGCGCCCGAGCGATTGGGCGCTCGCCCGCTGTGACCAGGCGAGGAGAACCGACATGAACACAGAGCCCATGAACGCCGGGCGGCTGGCGGGCCGGCGCGCGTTGATCACGGGCGCGTCGTCGGGTGCCGGCCAGACGACAGCCGAGATGTTCGCCCGCGAGGGCGCGCAGGTGGCCCTGGTCGCCAGCCGGCCGGAGCCGCTGGAGCAGGCGGCGAGCGCCATTGGGGACCGCGCCATCGCGGTCCCCGCCGACATCGGTGACCCCGACCAGGTCGCCCGCGCCGTGACCACCGCGATCGCGCGCATGGGCGGGCTCGACGTCGTCGTCAACTGCGCGGCGGTCGCCATGGGCGGCACGCTCGAGGAGACGACCCCCGAACGTTGGCGGCGCACACTTGACGTCAACCTCTCTGGCGCGTACTACGTCTCGCGCGAGGCCGCCCGCCACATGGTGGCCAACGGCAGAGGGGCGATCGTCAACGTCGCCTCGGAGTCGGCGTCCATGGGAATGCCGTACTACATCGCCTACTGCGCCTCCAAGGCCGGGATGGTGGGCATGACCAGAGCGATGGCCGTCGCGCTCGCGCCCACCGTCACCGTCAACGTGATCTGCCCCGGCCCGATCGACACGCCGATGCTCCAGGCGCACTTCGAGACGTCGCCCGAGGCGCGGGACGATCTCATGCGCCGCGTGCCGATGGGGCGTGCCGCGAGCCGCGAGGAGATCGCCGCCGGGATCTTGTACTTCGCGACCGACGGGACGTGCGCGACCGGCGCGTCCCTCGCGCTCGACTGCGGGACCACCGCAAGCGTCTAGGACGGTCCGACGGGGCGATCGCGGTCAGCCGCGACGACGTGGACGGGCCCGACGTCGAGATCGAGGCCAGCGCGAAAGCGCTGGCAGAGGTGCTGTGGGGCGGGCGCTCGCTGGCGGACGCTCGGCGGACTGGAGACCTCCGGATCGCCGGGGACAAACGAGCCGCCGACCGATTCTTCACACTCTTTCCAATACCGGAGTCTGGGTGATCATGGAGCGGCATCAGCCGGGCGACGGGCTCGCCGACCGCTACGCCGATGACGTCGAGCTCATCGCGGCACGCAAGACGCTCCGCGGGCTGCCGAAGCTGTGGCGGCCCTGAGGCGGACGTCTTGGCGGGCAAGACCTGGCGCAACTGGACGGGCAACGTCCGCTGCACGCCGGCAGCGATCGTGCGTCCCCGCAGTGAAGGGGAGGTGGCCGTCGCGATCCGTCGTGCCGCGGCCGCCGGCCAGAACGTTCGGGTAGCAGGAAGCGGTCACTCGTACACCGAGATCGTGAGCACGAGCGGCACGCTGCTCTCGCTCGAGCACATGCGTGGGATCCTGTCCGTGGACGAGGAGCGCTCGGAGGCGACCGTGTGGGCCGGCAGCCGGCTCAGGTCGCTCGGCGACCCGCTCTGGGAGCAGGGGTTCGCGATGGAGAACCTGGGCGATACCGACGTGCAGGCGCTGGCCGGCGCGATCAGCACGGCCACGCACGGCACGGGGATCGCGCTGCGCAGCCTCTCGTCGCAGGTAGTCGGTCTGACGCTGGTGTCGGCCGCCGGCGAGGTGGTCGAGTGCTCGGGGGACCGCGAGCCGGAGCTGTTCAGGGCCGCTTGTGTCGGTCTCGGCTGCCTGGGCGTGATCACGCGTGTGCGTCTCCGCCTCCAGCCGAGGTACACGCTGTCGATGAAGATGCGGCGCGAGAAGCTCGCGAGCGTGCTCGCCGAGATGGAGCAGCGCCTGCACAGCCGCCATTTCGAGTTCTGGTACTGGCCCAACACCGGCATCGTTACGACCAGGACGACGGAACTCACCGACGCGGCAAGCACCCAGAGCCCCGTCCGCCGGTTCCTTCAGGGCATCGTTGTGGAGAACGCAGGGCTGTGGATCGTGAACACGATCGCGAAGGCGGTGCCGCCCTCCGCAGACGCAATCAGCAGGCTCCAGGCCGCGCTCGCGCCCACAGGGGAGAAGGTCGACCGGCCCTACCGGCTACTCGCGACTCCCCGCCTGGTGAAACTGCTCGAGACCGAGTACTCCGTCCCGGCGGAGGCGGGGCCGGACTGCCTGCGCGAGATCAAGGCGTGGATCGACAAGAGCCATGTGCCGATCAGCTTTCCGATCGAGTACCGCTACGTGGCGGCGGACGACTCCTTCCTGAGCCCTTACTACGGGCGGGCCAGCGCGGTGATCGACCTTCAACAGTTCAAGGGGATGCCCCATCACGAGTACTTCTCGGCGGGCGAGGAGATCTTCAGGCGCTACGACGGTCGTCCGCACTGGGGCAAGCTGCACAGCCGGACCGCCGATGAACTGCGCCCCCTGTACCCCGACTGGGACCGCTTCCAGGAGGTTCGCCGGCGGTGGGACCCTGACGGCCTCTTCATGAATGACTACCTGCGACGCGTGCTGGAGCCGTCGCTCGAGTCATCAGAGCCGGTTCGAGTCAGGCTAACCTCATGAACAGCTTCGAACCAGTTCATCCATGCCAGCGCCACTGATCGAGTTTCCTGCCGACGATCCCGATCGGGCCCGCCGGTTCTGGCACGGGGTCCTCGGGGTCACCCTCACAGCACGACCCGCCGCTGCCGGGTCTGGATGGCAGACCGACACCGACGGCCTGCGCCTCGGCGTCCACGAGCGCGGACCTGGCCCCGGCGACACCGCCTCCCTGCCCTACTTCAGCGTCGCCGACCTGGCGGCGACACTCGAGCGCGTCCGAGAGCTCGGCGGCTCGATCATCCACCCCGGCGAGCGCTGGGCCGTGTGCCGGGACTCCGAGGGCAGCCCATTTGCACTGGCCGCCGCACCCGCAGCCACTGAGGGGCGCCCCTAGACCCACGGATCGGAATGGGTCGGTGAGTATCGTTGCTCGGGTGGCGGGCAACGCGGTGGTGACCGCTTATCACCACACAGATCCCGGGTGTCCCTGGGCCTACTCGGCGAGGCCGGCGCACGCGCGCCTCGTGTGGCGCTTCGGCGATCAGATCGACTGGCGCCTCGTGATGATCGGCCTCAGCGAGGACTCGAGCCGCTACGTGGCGCGCGGCTATACGCCCGCGCGCATGGCGACTGCGGTGACGAACTTCGAGCCGCGCTTCGGGATGCCGTTCGCTCTCAAGGTCAAGTCGCGCGTCGCGGGGACCGCGCGTGCGTGCCGGGCGATCGTGGCCGCGCGCCTCATCGAGCCCGCGCTCGCCGATCCGGCGTTGCGGGCGCTGCAACTGCTGCAGTTCGCCGACGGCGGCCTGCTCGACTCCGATGACGACCTGCGCGCCGCGCTATCGCGCGTCGAGGGCCTCGACGCGGGGCTGGTGGTGAGCCGGATCGACGACGCCGACGTGGTTGCCGCCTACGAAGGCGACCGCGCGCTGGCGCGCTCAGCCCAGGGCTCGCCCACCCACGCCCAGGATCGGCACTCCACCAGTGACGGCCCCGTCCGCTACACCGCGCCCTCGGTCGTCTTCGAGCACGCCGATGGCCGCACACTCGAGGTCGGCGGCTTCCAGCCCTTCGAGGCCTACGACACGGCGCTCGCGAACCTCGACCGGGGCCTCGATCGGCGCGCTGCGCCGGAGGATGCGCTCGCCGTGCTGAGCATGTTCCCGCACGGGCTGACGAGCGCCGAGGTGGCGTCCGTGCTGCGCCCCACCGACCTCATCGAGGCCGACCGCACAGCCGCACAGCGGGCGCTGCTGGCGCTGGCCGGCGAGGGGCGGGCGGTGGCCGAACCCGCCGGCGGCGATGCGCTCTGGCGCCTGCCTCGGCAGAGCGACGCCGACGCCGGCAGCCACGTGGCCGCGGTACCGGCACAGGTCTAGCTGGTTCCGGCTCAGCCGCCGCTCGCCGGCTTCTCCTCGTGCCCGCCGAAGCCCTTCCGCATCGCCGAGAGGGCCTTGTCGCCGAAGTCGGCGAGCCCGCGCGAGGCGAAGCGCGAATAGAGCGCCGTGCTCAGGACCGGTATCGGCACGCCCTCCTCGATCGCGGCGATCGAGGTCCAGCGGCCCTCGCCCGAGTCCGAGACGCGACCCGAGAAGGTCTCGAGCTCCGGTGATTCGAGCAGTGCCGTGGCGGTCAGGTCGAGCAGCCAGGAGCCGATCACGCTGCCGCGACGCCAGACCTCGGCCACGTCCGGAAGGTCGATCTCGTACTGGTAGTACTCGGGGTGCTCGAGCGGCGCGGTCTCCGCATCGGCCTCGCGCTCGACGGTGCCGGCGTCCGCGTTGCGAAGGATGTTGAGCCCCTCCGCGTAGGCCGCCATCACGCCGTACTCGATCCCGTTGTGGACCATCTTCACGAAGTGGCCTGCGCCCACCGGGCCGCAATGGAGATAGCCGTTCTCGGCCGGGGTCACGTCACCGTCGCGCCCGGGGGTGCGCTCGGCGGCATCGACCCCCGGGGCGAGCGTGGCGAAGACCGAATCGAGCCGCTCGACCGCCGGGTCGGGCCCTCCGATCATCAGGCAGTAACCGCGCTCGAGGCCGAAGACGCCGCCCGAGGTCCCACAGTCGATGTAGTCGATCTCGCGCTTCGCAAGCTCCGCGGCGCGGCGGATGTCGTCGCGGTAGTAGGAGTTCCCGCCGTCGATGACCGCGTCGCCCGCGTCGAGCTCGGCGGCGATCGCGTGCACCGTCGACTCGGTGATGTGGCCGGCCGGAACCATCACCCAGACGGCGCGCGGCGCACTGAGTTTGGACGCCAGCTCGGCGAGCGAGGCGGCTCCCTCGGCGCCCTCGGCGACGAGCGTCTCGATCGCCGCCGGATTGACGTCGTGCACGACGCACCGGTGCCCGTCGCGCATCAGGCGCCGGACCATGTTTGCCCCCATCCTGCCGAGGCCGATCATCCCGAGTTCTGCCTTCGCGCTCACGCCTTCAACTCTCCTTGGTGTCGCCAGTCAGCGTGACTTATACTCGCGCCGCCCCGTGAGCGAGCCGCTGCGCAACCAGCCGGCCTGGCGCGAGCTGGAGCGGCACCACGCCGAGATCGGCGAACGCCACCTGCGCGACCTGTTCGCCGCCGATCCCGAGCGGGGCGAGCGGATGGTCGCCGAGGGCGCGGGTCTCCACCTCGACTACTCGAAGAACCGCATCACCGGCGAGACGCTGCCGCTGCTCGTCGCGCTCGCGGAGCAGACAGGAATGCCGGAGCGCCGTGAGCAGATGTTCCGCGGCGAGCGGATCAACGTCTCGGAGGACCGCTCGGTGCTGCACGTCGCGCTGCGCATGCCGCGCGAGCGCTCGCTCGTCGTCGACGGGGTCGACGTGGTCAAGCAGGTGCACGAGGTCCTCGACCGGATGAGCGATTTCGCCCGGCGGGTGCGCGACGGGGAGTGGCTCGGACACACCGGGAAGCCGATTCGCAACGTCGTGAACATCGGCATCGGCGGCTCCGATCTCGGACCGGTCATGGCCTACGAGGCATTGCGCCACTACTCCCGCCGCGACATGACCTTCCGCTTCGTGTCCAACGTCGACGCGACCGACTTCGTCGAGGCGACCCGCGACCTCGACCCCGCCGAGACCCTCTTCGTGGTTTCCTCGAAGACCTTCACGACGCTCGAGACGATGACCAACGCCCACACCGCGCGCGAATGGGCGCTGGCCGCGCTCGGGGACGAAGCGGCGATCGCGAAGCACTTCGTCGCGGTCTCCACCAACGCCGAGGGGGTCGCCGAGTTCGGCATCGCAACCGAGAACATGTTCGGCTTCTGGGACTGGGTCGGCGGGCGCTACTCGATGGACTCAGCGATCGGGCTCTCAACGATGGTCGCGATCGGCCCGGAGGCGTTCGGCGAGATGCTCGCCGGCTTCCACGCGATCGACGAGCACTTCCGCGAGGCGCCGCTCGCCGAGAACCTGCCCGCGCTGCTCGGGATGCTGGCCGTCTGGTACGGCGACTTCTTCGGCGCCCAGACGATCGCCGTGCTGCCCTACGACCGCTATCTGCTGCGCTTTCCCGCCTACCTCCAGCAATTGACCATGGAGTCGAACGGGAAGCACGTGACGCTCGACGGTCAGAGGGTCGACTACGAGACCGGAGCCGTCTACTGGGGCGAGCCGGGAACGAACGGCCAGCACTCGTTCTACCAGCTCATCCACCAGGGAACGCGGTTGATCCCGTGCGACTTCATCGGCTTCCTGCACTCGCTCAACCCGCTCGGGGAGCACCACGACATCCTGATCTCGAACGTGTTCGCGCAGCCTGAGGCGCTCGCGTTCGGCAAGACCGCCGAGCAGGTCCGCGAGGAGGGAACCGCGGAGGAGGTCGTTCCGCACCGGGTGATGGAGGGCAATCGGCCCTCCAACGTGATCCTCGGCGAGCGCCTCGACCCCGCGGCGCTGGGCAAGCTCGTCGCGCTCTACGAGCACAGCGTGTTCACGCAGGGCGCCATCTGGGGCATCGACTCCTTCGACCAGTGGGGCGTCGAGCTCGGCAAGGCGCTGGCGAAGCGGATCATCCCCGAGCTTCAGGCCGCCGACGCGCCGGAACTGGCACACGACAGCTCCACGAACACGCTGATCCGCCGCTACCGCGCCGCCCGGGACAACCCGGCCTGATCTCAGTCGGCGATGCTGCCGGCGCTGAGGTTCGCGACCGTCGCGGTCATGGCACCAGCGCGGTCCGAGGCCATGAAGGCGGCGGTGTCGGCGACCTCGGCGAGGGTGGGCAGTCGCTTGAGGAGCGTGCTCTGCTCGAGGAGCGCCTGGAACTCGGCGGGCGTGACCCCGGCGGCCGCCGCCGCCGTCGCGGAGTTCCTCTCGATCAGCGGCGTGCCCGGGATCGCGTGGGCGCGCAGGCAGACCACCCGCACGCCGGCCGGCCCGACCTCGAGCGCCAGGGAGCGCGAGAACGCCTCGACGGCGGCCCAGGCCGGGGCCGCTCCGCCGATCAGGCGACCCGGCATCCGGCCGGGTACGGCTGTCAGCGTCACGATCACACCCGACCCCCGGCCACTCATGTGCCGGGCGGCGGCGGTGGCGGTGATGAAGTTGGAGTTGGTGTAGAACGCGATGGGGCCGGCGAAGGCGTCGCCGGTCAGCTCCGTCAGCGGCAGGCGGTCGGGGTTGGGGCCCGGCCCGATGGCGTTGAACGAGACGTCGACACCCCCCGCCTTCTCGACCACGCTGCTCAGGTGCTCCTCCACGGCCTGCTCGTCAAGCGCGTCGACCACGGCCGTCTCGGCGACGCCGCCGGCAGCGACGATCTCCCCGGCGACGGCATCCAGCTTCGCCAGGTCGCGGCCGCTGAGGAAGACGGTCGCGCCCTCGCGTGCGAAAGCCCGGGCGACGGCGCTTCCGATGGCGCCCCCCGCGGCATAGATCACGGCGGTCTTGTCCTCGAGCAGCATCCTTGGGTGCATGTCCGTTCAGACACCGGCGGCGGCGAGAACGGAACGGCCGGCGGCCGCGCGCCGGCCGCATTGAGTAATACTCGGCCGCGATGACCGGCTCGACGGTGTCGGTGGTCGGTGCGGGCCATGTTGGCTCGGCGGTCGCGAACGCTCTCGTTCTGCGGCGCGCGTGTGACCGGGTCGTGCTGTTCGATCGCGACGCGGGTCGCGCGGAGGGGGAGGCCTGGGACATCGCCGACGCCGTCCCGCTGCTGGCCGAGATGGACATCGCGCCGGCGACCGACTACGCCGAACTCGCCGGCTCCGACGCGGTGGTGGTCACGGTGGGCGCGACGAACGCGCCCGGTCATAGCCGCCTCGAGCTCCTGGGATCCAACGCCGACATCATCAGCAGCGTCATGGGTGAGCTCGACCGCGTCTGCCCGGAGGCGGTCGTGATCCTCGTGAGCAACCCGGTGGACGTGCTCACCCGCATCGCCATCGACGCCTCCACCCGCCCGGCTCACCTGATCCTGGGCTCCGGCACCGTGCTCGACGGCGCGCGCCTGCGCGAGCGCCTCGGCGAGCTGCTCAGGGTCGAGAAGGACGATGTCCACGTCTACGTCATCGGGGAGCACGGCGACAGCTCGTTCCCGGTCTGGTCGAGTGCGACGGTGGGGGCGGTCAGGCTCGAGGACTGCCCACTGCCCGGCAGCACCTCGCTGCTTCAGCTGAAGGACGAGCTGACGGCCGCGATCCGCCGGCGCGGGCGGGAGATCCACGAGCGCAAGGGCTACACGAGCTACGGCGTCGCGAGTGCCGCCGCGCGCATCGTGCGCGCCGTGGTGCGTGACGAATTGCGGATTTTCATGGTCTCCGTCCGGCCCGCCCAGGAGTACGGCATTGGGGACGTTGTTCTGAGCGTGCCGTCCGTGATCGGCAGGGCGGGCGTCGACCGGCAGCTCCTGTTGCGCCTGTCGGACGAGGAGCAGCAGCGTCTCGAGCGCTCGGCGACCGCCCTCGACGACGCGTACCGGGCCCTCAGCAGGACGGAAAGCCAGGCCTAGCCCATGACGCGCGGGCGGCTCGTCGGCCGCGACCGAGAGCTGGCGCAGATTGCCACGGCGCGCGCAGCCGGTGACTGCGCCGGCGTGGTCCTCGTGGGCGCGGCGGGGGTCGGGAAGACGCGGCTCGCACGCGCCGCGCTCACGAGCGCCTCCGAGGAGGGCGCGGCGCTCGAGTGGGCGCAGGCGACCCGCTCGGCCGCGACGATCCCGCTCGCCGCCTTCGTCGGCCTGCTGCCACCGCATTCGCTCGGGGGCGACCCCCTGCAGCTCTTCAAAGCGAGTACCGCGGCGATGCTCGCGCGCGCAAACGGCCGGCCCGCAGTGCTCGGGCTCGACGACGCGCATCTGCTCGACGGGGCGTCGGCGGCGCTCGCGTTGCACCTGGCCAGCACGGGCGCGGCGTTCGTCGTTGCGACGGTCCGCACGGGCGAGCCCTGCCCGGACGCGATCGTGGCGCTCTGGAAGGACGCCGGCGCCAGGCGCGTAGAGCTCCAAGCGCTGTCTGAAGCCGACACGGTGGCGCTCGCGGAGAACCTGCTCGGCGGACCCCTCGAGCACGTGGCCGCCCACTGGGCATTCAGCGCCAGCGCCGGCAACGCGCTCTACCTCCGTGAGCTGATCGCCACCGCGCTCGACGGTGGCGCCCTGTCGGGCGACGAGGGACTTTGGCGGCTGCGCCGCAGGCCCGCCCCGGCCGCGGCGCTGACCGAGCTCGTCGCCCAGCGGCTCGAGGGGCTCGGGGAGCCCGAGCGCGAACTGCTCGTCCTGCTCAGCCTCGGCGAGCCGCTGACGGACCAGATCCTCGCCGCGGTCGCCGAGCGCGGCTCACTCGAGGGGCTCGATCAGCGCGGGCTCGTGGTCGTGGAGCGGACGTCCGGCGGAGGGAGCGCCCGGCTCGCGCACCCGCTCTTCGGCGAGGTGGCGAGGGCAGGGCTGGCGCGTGCCCGCGCGGACGACCTGCGCGTGCGGCTCGCGGACGCCGTGCAGAGCAGGGGGCTCGGGCCGGGCGACGCCGTGCGCGTGGCGGGCTGGCTTCTGGACGCCGGGGCCGCGGTGGAGCCCGACCTGCTCGCCGCCGCCGCCGGTGAGGCGTACCGCGCCGCGGACCCGCAGCTGGCGGCGAAGCTCGCCGAGCTTGCCGAGGCCGGCGGCATCGGCGCCGAGGCGACCCTCGTGCTTGGCCACGCCCAGGCGATGCTCGGGCAGTACGAGGAGTCGGAGGGCACGTTCGCGCGGCTCGAGGCGTCCCAACGCGGCGATGCCGAGCCCGGGAGCGCCGGCTCGCTCGCGACGCAGGAGGAGGCCGTGGCCTACCTGTACGCACGCGTGCGCACGCTGACGCTCGCGCTCGGGCGCGGCGACGACGCGGAGCGCGTGGTGGCCAGGGCGATCGACTGGTGGCCGGACGACGGGTGGCGCCTGCGTGTGCAGGGCATGCGGCTCGTCGTGCTGGCGCAGAGCGGGCGCATGCGCGAGGCCGGCGAGCTCGCGGACGGGCTTGCGGTGGACCCGGTGCTCCCACCCGCGATGGCGCCCATCGTCGATGCCGCCGGGGCGGCCGGCTGGGCCTTCGCCGGGGAAACGGCAAAGGCGCAGCGGATCGCCGAGCGTGCGCTTCCCCCGCCATCCGCCGACGAGCGACTCACCGACCCCGATGTGGGCGCGCTGTTCTCGTGGTCCGCGGCGCGTCTGTTCTCCGGTCGTGACTGGGACGGGATGGAGGCGCGGCTGACGCGGATCGAGCAGGCCGCCGTCCGCCGTGACGACCGAGGGCTCGCGGGAGTGGCCGCGTGCACGCTCGGCTGCCTGGCGTTGTTCCGCGGCTCGGCGGCGACCGCGGAGCGCTGGCTGCGCGAGGCCCTGGCTCACCTCGAGCTGCGCGATTCCCACGACCTGCTCGTGGCCGCGGCGCTCGAACTGGCTCAGGCACAGGCACTGCTCGGGCGGCCCGACGCGGCGCGCGACGCGAACGCACTCGGGCGCGCGCACCTCGGCGCGCGGCCGCCGGGCTGGCACGAGCTGCCCTGGATCGCGCGGGCCGACGCGTGGATCGCGGCAGCGTCCGGCGAGCTGTCACATGCGGTCGAGATACTGCGCGCCGCCGCCGAGGTGGCGGCGCCCTGGCCCCCGGTCCAGGCCGAGCTGCTTCACGAGGCACTGTCGGCGGGAGGCGCCGCGCGGGAGCTCGCTGAGCCGCTCGCGGCGAGCGCTGCGCGCTGCGATGCCCCGATCGCGGCCACCTACGCCGCCCACGCGTCGGCACTCGCGGAACAGGACGCGGCTGGGCTTGGCCGTGTCGCCGCCGAGCTCGAGCGGATGGGCGCATGGCTGCCCGCTGCGGAAGCCGCAGCCCAGGCCGCTGCCGTCTACACCTGCGAGGGGCGCCCGAGCGTGGCCCGCCGGCAGGCCGCGTTGAGCGCGCGCCTGCGCGAGCGCTGCGAGGGCGTCGGCACCCCGGCGCTGAGCGCCACCAGCCCGCGCGCCGCGCAGCTGACGCTTCGCGAGCGCGAGGTCACCGAGCTTGCCGCCGGCGGCCGCTCCAACGCCGAGATCGCCGCGCGGCTCGCGATCTCGGTGCGCACGGTGGAGTCGCACCTCTACCACGCCATGAGCAAGCTCGGCGCACACCGGCGCGACGAGCTCGAGACGCGGCTCGACGGGGGCGCCGTCAGGGTGACGCCGGAAAGGCGGTAACGTCGCCCGATGGTCCTGCTCAGCCAGTACATCCGGGCCGCGGCGATCACCGGGCGGCCCGACACCCTGAACGCATCGTGGTTCGCGGGCCGCCAGGGCGGACGCTGGGCGGAGCAGACGGTACGTGCGGCGATGCCGGCCAGGGGCGCGACCGGCGCGCCGGCGGCGGATGCCTCCGAGACCTTGCGGGAGCTCACGGATCTCCACCGGCGCGGGGTCCTCACGGACGCGGAGCTCGAGGACCTCCGCTCCCGCCTGCGTCTCTGAGTCAGCCTGTGCTTCAGGCGTGCGCGGGTGCTCGGTCCTGCTGGAGCGCGCGCCACTCGCGTTCGATCTGGCGCATCATCCCCGGGTAGACGATCAGGTGCCGGAACGGCCTGATGGCCGTCATGTAGAGCTCGCCCAGCCGGCCGTTCGGCCGCACGAGCACGGCCATCTGAGCGCGGTAGAGGCCATCCCCGTCCGGGACGAGGCCGACGTGCAGCACGCCGTGCATCGTCTCGTTGGCGATCTCCGCAGCCCACTCGTCCTCGAGCTGGTAGAGCGAGTTGAACGGCAGCGACTCGAATCCCGGCCCTGCCCTTCCCTCCCGCAGGTCCTCCGGCAGCCGGTCGCGCAGGGTAGGAACCCTGGAGCCGAGGCCGGCGTCCGGGTCGTCCCAGCCGAGCAGCTCCCCCAGCTTCCAGCGGATGGCAAAGAGCGCGCGGACGATGGGCGAGGGGCTGTCCGCTGGATCACCGGCGGCGAAGTGCTCCACGAGCCGAGGGAACTCGTCGACGCTGCCGCGCACCGGCAGCGCCCAGACGTCCTCGAGACGGAAGTCGGGCGTGAGCTCGTGGATCCGCCACGGCCTGGAGCTGTGTGCGCTGTCGGGGAGCTTCGACATGTCCGTCCTCGCGAGTTATAACATACATACATGCATGTAGGTACTGCAAGGGTCGGGCGCTCGACTCAGGCCGAGCGGAGCGCCCGCTCACGAACCGCGTTGCTCGAAGCCGCCGCCAGGGGCCTTTCCCGCTACGGCTACGGCAATCTCGTGCTCGAGGACGTGGCGCGCGACGCCGGCTACACGCGCGGCGCCCTCTACCACCAGTTCCGCGGCAAGGAGGATCTGGCCCGCGCCGTGCTCGAATGGGTGGACGAGACGTGGCGCAGCGAGGTCGGCGGGTCGGTCGACCGCGAGGCCGACCCGCTCGCCGCCCTGATCACGCTTGCGCGCGGCCATGCCGTCTTCTGCCGCAGGGACATCGCCCGCGTCGCCATGGCGCTGAGGATGGAGTTCAGCGGGCAGGACCATCCGCTCGGGCGCGAGGTCGAGCGCGTCACGGAGACGCTTGTCAGGCGCTGCGAACGCCTCGTCAGGGCAGGCCGGCGAGATGGCTCGATTCCCCCGGGCCCTCCGGCCCGCGCGGTCGCGCTGGCGTTCGTCGGGTCGATCGAGGGCGCGGTCATCGCGCTCGCCGGCCAGGCCCCGCACGACGAGGAGCTGGTGGCCCGCACGGCAGCCGGAGTACTCGGCGTCCGATGAGCCCTGCGACCCTCAGGGGTCGTAAGAGACAGAGGACACCGTGAGCGCATCTGTCGGATACAACAACGACGAGAGTCTGCTGGCGAGGCTCCGCGACGGCGACGCCGACGCGTTCGCGACGCTCGTCGACCGCCACAGCTCGGCGATGGTCCGCGTCGCGATGGCCTACGTGCCGACCCGGGCCGCCGCCGAGGAGACCGTGCAGGAGACCTGGATCGGGGTGATGCGCGGGATCGACGGCTTCGAGGGGCGCTCCTCCCTCAAGACCTGGATCTTCCGCATCCTCACGAACATCGCGATGCGCACCGGCCCGCGCGAGCGGCGCAGCGTGCCCTTCTCGGCGCTCGCCCGGGCGGAGGACAGCGGCGAGCCGGCGCTCGACCCAGATCGCTTTCTGCCTGCCGAGCATGAGCCGTTCGGCGGTCACTGGCTCGTGATGCCGACGCACTGGCCGACGCCCGAGGGGGGTCTGCTGGCCGGCGAGACCCGTGACGTGATCGCCGCCGCCATCACCGGCCTGCCGGTGGCACAGAGGACGGTGATCGCGCTGCGCGACGTCGAGGGCTGGAGCTCCGAGGAGGTCTGCGAAGCGCTCGAGATCACGGCTGGGAACCAGCGGATCCTGCTCCACCGGGCGCGCAACCGGGTGCGAGAGGCTATCGAGGACTACTACGGAGCGGTCGTGGAGATCGATTACGACGCCGTAACGGCGCAGCTGGCCAATGACACTGCGAGAGAGGAGACTGATCTCACGTGATGACCGAATCCGAAGATCTCGTCTGCGTCCACCTGGTCGAGCTCGTTACGGACTACCTCGATGGCACGCTGCCAGACGCGCAGGCGCAGCGGCTCGAGCGTCACCTCGGCACCTGTCCGGGCTGCACCGCGTACCTCGAGCAGCTGCGCGCGGTCGCCGGCTCGCTCCGCGGCGTCACGGACGAATCGTTCCCGCCCGAGATGCGCGAAGGCCTGATCGCCGACTTCAACCGCTCGCGCAAGCCGTAACGCCGGGGCCCATCGCTGTAACTGCGAGGTCAGGTACTTCGCGATCCAGGAGGCAGAGATGGCGCAGAGCGACACACACACCACCGCCCAGCCACAGCGCGCGACCCGGCGCGAGTGGATCGGGCTCGCGGTGATCGCGCTCGCCTGCCTGCTCTACGCGATGGACCTGACCGTCCTCACGCTGGCGATTCCGGCGATCAGCGCCGACCTGCATCCGAGCAGCACCGAGCTGCTCTGGATCGTCGACATCTACGGCTTCCTCGTCGCCGGCCTCCTGATCACGATGGGGACGCTCGGCGATCGGATCGGCCGCCGCCGGCTGCTGCTGATCGGCGCGGCCGCATTCGGCGCGGCCTCGCTGCTTGCGGCGTTCTCGTCGAGCGCAGAGATGCTGATCGCCTCGCGCGCGCTGCTCGGGATCGCCGGGGCGACCTTGGCGCCATCGACGCTGTCGCTGATCCGCAACATGTTCGAGCGCGACGAGCAGCGCACGGTCGCGATAGGCATCTGGATCACGAGCTTCTCGGTCGGCGCAGCCATCGGCCCGCTGGCCGGCGGGCTCCTGCTCGAGACCTTCCACTGGGGCTCGGTGTTCCTGATCGCGGTGCCCGTGATGGCGCTGCTGCTGGCGCTCGGCCCGCGCCTGCTGCCCGAGTACAAGGACCCAAATCCGGCTCGGCTCGACCTCATGAGCGCCGTGCTGTCGCTGGTCGCGGTGCTGACCGTGATCTTCGGCATCAAGGCCGTGGCCCGGGACGGCCTCGGCTTCGCGAGCCTGCTGCCGGTGATCGCTGGGCTGGCGGTCGGCGCGCTCTTCGTTCAGCGCCAGCGCCGGCTGGCCGATCCGATGATCGACCTCGCCCTCTTCCGGCGGCCCGCCTTCAGCCTCGCGCTCGGCGCGAACACGCTCGCGTTTGCGGTCGTGTTCGGCATCGAGGTGTTCGTCGCGCAGTACTTCCAGCTGGTGCTCGGCTACTCGCCGCTCGAGGCGGGGCTCTGGAGCGTCCCCGCCGCTGCGGCCTTCGTGGTCGGCTCGCAGCTCACGCCGCCGCTCGCGGCGCGTGTGGGCCCGCCGGTCGCGATGCTCGGCGGCATCGTCGTCGCCATCGCCGGCGTCGGGCTCCTCACCCAGGTGAGCGCGGCCGCCGGCCCGGGCCTGCTCGTGGCCGGGCTGGTGATCCTCTCGCTTGGCATGGCACCGCTCTTCACGCTGGCAGCCGACCTCGCACTCGGAAGCGCTCCGCCCGAGCGGGCCGGGGCGGCCTCCGGCATCTCGGAGACGAGCTCGGAGCTGGGCGGCGCGCTCGGCCTCGCCGTCCTCGGGACGATCGGCACCGCCGTCTACCGAAGCGAGACGGCCGGCGAACTCCCCGACGGCGTGGCGGGCAGCGCGAGCGACACGCTCGCCGGCGCGGTCGCGGTCGCCGACCGCATGCCCCAGGCACTCGCCGCCGACGTGCTCGAGCCCGCGCGCGACGCGTTCGTGCAGGGACTGCAGGTCGCGGCCACCGTCAGCGGCGTGCTCGTGGCAGGCGCGGCCATCATGGTCGCGCGGCTTCTGCTCGCATCGCGCGAGCGCGAGCGGGCGCCGATCGCGCTCGCAGCTGGGCAGCCCTGCACCTAGACGACGAACCAGAAAGGAGCGCTGAGATGCTCGCCAACGCAAGACTCGCCGCCCGCCTTCCCGCACAGGACCTCGACCGAGCGAGAGCGTTCTACGCCGAGAAGCTCGGCCTCGAGCCCGTCGAGGAGCGCCCCGGCGGCCTGCGCTACGTGTGCGCATCCGGGGAGTTCGGCCTGTTCCAGTCGACCGGCGCGGCCTCGGGGGATCACACCCAGATGGGCTGGGAGGTCGACGACATAGACGCGACCGTCCGCGAGCTGCGTGCGCGCGGCGTGGTGTTCGAGGAGTACGACCTCCCGGGCCTCGAGACGGTCGACGGGATCGCGCACATCGAGGGCAACTACCCGAGCAAGGGAACGGGCGAGCGCGCCGCCTGGTTCCGAGACAGCGAGGGGAACATGCTCGGGATGGGCGAGATCATCACGGACTGAGCGGGTCGAGCCGGTTCCCCGGCACGTCTGAGGTGTGAAGATCCAGGGCCATCGAGGTCCTCCACTTCATCCGTCATCTCACCAGCGACCCCGCCCCCGGACGAGGGCGTGAGCGACAGGCGTTGGCTCGGGCTCGCGGTCATCTGCGTGGCGATCTTCGTCAGCGCGATGGACATGACGATCGTGAACGTCGCGCTGCCGGACATGTCGAACGATCTGGGTGCCGGGATCGGCGAGCTGCAGTGGGTGCTGGACGCCTACCTCATCTCGCTCGCCGGCCTGCTTCTCGTCGGAAACGGGCTCGCCGACCGCTTCGGACGGCGAAGGGTCTTCCTGTACGGGCTCGTCGGATTCGCCGTCGCGTCGGTGCTGGCCGCGGCTTCGCAGGCGGTGGGTGGGGTGATTGCATCGCGGGCGCTCATGGGCGCGGCCGCGGCGTGTGTGATGCCTCCGGCCCTGTCGCTCGTCGCCGTGCTGTTCCCGCCCGAGCTGCGGGCCAAGGCGGCGGGGATCTGGTCTGCGGTCGGAGGGATCGGCCTGGCGCTCGGACCGGTCGTCGGCGGTGCCCTCGTAGACCTCGCGGGCTGGCGCTGGGTCTTCCTGGTGAATGTCCCCTTCGCACTACTGGCCGTGCCGCTCGGGCTGCGCTGGCTGCCCGAGTCGCGCCGCCCTGGTGTGCCCCCGCTCGACATCGCGGGCGTCGTGCTGTCGACGGTCGCTCTCACCGGGATCGTGTTCGCGCTCATCGAGGGAGTCGACGCCGGCTGGACGAACCCGGCCGTCCTGGCGGCAGCGGTGCTGGGCATCGCCGCCGGTGTGGCGTTCTTCGCCATCGAACTGCGCCGCCGCCATCCGCTGTTCGACGTGCGCGTGCTCGTCCGCCGGCCGGTCGCGGTGGGCGCGGCGGTCATCCTCGCCGCCTACATCGCGACGCTCGGGATGCTGTTCCTGATCCCGCAATACGTGCAGTACGTGCAGGACAGCTCGGCGTTCGTTTCGGGTTTAGTGGTCGCGCCCTTCGGGGTCGGCCTGGCCGTATGCGCGGCGCTGAGCGGGCGGCTGGTTGCGAGGTTCGGCATGAGCAACGTCATTGTCGCCGGGCTGCTCATCGCGTCGGCTGGCTTCGTCGCACTGCTGCTTCTGTCAGCCGACAGCGGAGCCGCGCTCGTCGTGCTCGGCACCGGTCTCGTCGGCTGCGGTTTCGGCGTCGCGTTCCCGCCCGCTACCGCGGTGATCCTCAATGACTGCGGGGCCGAGAAGGCGGGCGACGGCGCGGCCGTCAACCAGCTTGCACGGCAGGTCGGTGGCGCGCTTGGCGTCGCGATCGTGGGCACCGTGTTCGCGGCGATCTACGCTGCCGAGGTCATCTCCGCGGGCCGAGTGCCGACCGTGGCGAAGGAGTCGATCCAGGACGCCACCGACGCTGCGAGCAAGCTGGAGGGCATGGCCCGCGCCGACCTCTTGAACGACGCCGTCGCGAGCTTCGACGTCGCGGCGCGCTGGGGCCTGGCTGTGTGCTTGGCGGCCCTGCTGGTGGCCACGGCGTTCACCGCCGTCGGTCTGCGCTCCAGGGAGCCGGAGCGATGACTTCGCGCCGATCACGGCGTCTATATCGCCAGGATCGACACAGGGAGAGGTGGAAGTGGGAGAGATTCATGTCCACGAGTTCATGAGCCTCGACGGCGTGATAGACGCGCCGACGTGGACCTTCGAGTACGGCTTCGACCCGCAGATGGGAGAGGCGATCGGAGCGGTGACGGAGCGCAGCCAGGGCATCCTGCTCGGGCGCATCACCTACGAGATGTTCGAGCCGGCCTGGTCGACGCGGACCGTCGAGGATGATCCGGGCGCGCCGTTCTTCAACGACACGACCAAATACGTCGTGTCCGGGACGCTCACGGAGGGGACCTGGAGGAACTCGGAGATCGTGGGCGGCTACGACCCCGACGCGATCCGGCGCCTCAAGGACGAGCTCGACGGCGACCTCTACGTCAGCGGCAGCGGGATGCTGGTCCGCGCGATGCTCGCCGACGGCCTCGTCGACGGACTACACCTGTTCGTCTACCCGCTCACGCGCGGCTCTGGCCCACGGCTCTTCCCCGAGGGCGCGGAGCCGAGCAAGTTCTCACTGGCGGCCACCGACTCGTACGACAACGGAGTGGTCTATCTGAACTACGCCCAGTCGAGCTGAGCGCTCTCGGCGCCGCGGAACGGCGCCAGGCGATCCGCCTCTGCGGCCAGCTCGTCCTTGGCCGCAGCCGTCAGCTTGGTCAGCGGCTCCACCGTCACGACGAGCCGTTTGCCCTTCTTGGCGGGGCGCCACAGGGCGACGAGCTCGGCACCGGCCAGCACCGTCCCCGGGCCGCCGAGCTGCCGCCAGATCCGCTTGCGCAGCTCCGGGTCGGGCACGAGCAGCTCGCGGTCACGGGCGGCGTTCAGCGGATCGAGGTTCGGGAGCAGCCGTAGCGCGGCCGGCTGCGAATCCTTCGTGAGCGCCTCCTCGTCGCCGGCCAGGGCCCATGCCTTCGTGCCCTCGAGGTCGACCGGGATCAGCTCGCCGGCGCGCTCCCACAGGGCCTTCGCGTGCGACGACGCAAGCCCGGCCCAGTCGGCCAGCAGCTTCGGCCGGGCGGGACCGTAGGCCTGCAGGAAGCGGCGGGCGAGCTCGGCGCCCGGGTCCTCGACCGCCGGCGCCTTCGGCGGCAGGCCGAAGACCACGCTGCGACCCTCGCGCCCGACGATCGCGAGCACGCCCCGGATGCCCGTCGCGCGCCACAGCGACGGGTGCACGTGGTGGCTCCCGCAGCCCTTGCACCACCAGAGCAGCTCAGGCGGCAGGCGCTCGCGCAGCGCCTGGTGGAAGTCGTCGCGCGGGAGCGGGCCGTCGCGCAGGCTCTCGCGGACCGCCTCGCTCACCCGGTCGAGCGCCTCCATCGCCGAGATGCCGTCGAGGCTCTTCCAGGCGTTGCCGATCAGCGCCTTGGCGGCCTCCTCGTCCGGCGGCTCGAGACCGGCGGTGAACACCGCCAGGTCACGCTCGGCCACCGCCAGCGGCGCGCCTCGGATGCTCGGCACGAGCACCAGCTCGTCGAGCGCCTCGGGCCCCGCGTCCGCGCGTGCCGCGAGGGCCAGCGCCGCCGTGCCGGGCGGGGTGTCCTGCAGGCCCACCACGGCTGCGTTCTCGACCTGCTTGCGCCCGAGGCGCTTCGCGAGGTGGTGGCGGCTCACCCGGAACGCGAGCGCCTGGCTCCGGGTGAGCTCCAGGGCGGTCGCGCGCATGGCGCTGAGATTAGGCGCCCGGCCCGCACCTCACGAGCGCGGCGTGCCGCCCTCCACGTGCGCATCGGGCAACCACGAGAGCCAGCCCGGCAGATACCAGTTCCAGCCGCCGAGCAGCTTCATGGCGGCAGGCACCAGCACCGCCCGCACGATCGTCGCGTCGAGCAGCAGGGCAACCGCGACCCCGAAGCCCATCTGCTGGAACATGATCAGGTCGCCCATCGCGAAGCCCCAGAAGACGACGATGATGATGAGCGCCGCGCCGGTGATGAGGCGCGCTGTGGAGGCGACGCCCCACTCGACCGCCTCGTCGCTGTCGCCGGTCTGCTCGTAGCGCTCGCGGATGCGGCTGAGCAGGAACACCTGGTAGTCCATCGAGAGACCGAACAGCACCGCGAACAGGAAGAGCGGAACCCACGCGGCCACGTTCTCGGCCTCGGTCAGGCCGAGCAGCCCGGCCCCGACCCCCTCCTGGAAGACGAGCACGAGCAGGCCGTAGGCCGCCCCGACCGACAGCAGGTTCAGCGCGATCGCCTTCAGTGGCACGACGATCGAGCGGAATGCGATCGTCAGCAGCACGAAGCTCAGCCCGAGCACGAAGGCGAACACGCGCGGCAGCCAGGCGTCGACGGTGTCGTGGTAGTCGAGCTCCTCCGCCGTGTCGCCGGTGACGAGCGCGTCGGTCCCCGTCAGGTCCGCGCGCAGATCCCGAACCGTGTCGATCGCACGGTCGCCCACCGGATCGCCACCGATCGGAAGGCTGATCATGGCGACGCGGCCGGCATCACTCGTCTCGGTCGCCGGCGCACCGAGGAGCCGCTGGCGGCCAATCGCCGCCTCGACCTGCTCGACCTGCTCGCGCGGCACCGCGATCTCGACGGGGTCGGTCGTCCGGCCCGGGAACTCGTCGTTCAGCAGCACGTGGCCGCGCTTGGACTCGAAGCGGTCCGGCAGCGCACTCGGGCCCTGTGAGCCGGTGTCAAGGTTGAGCGCAGGCAGAGCGAGAGCCAGCAGGAAGCCCGCCCCGAGTACCAGGCTCAGCACCGGCCGCCGCATGACGCCTCGCACGGCGCGCCTCCAGAAGCGCCCCTCGCCGCCATGGCGCCCGAAGAACGGGATCCTGCCGGCGTCGATGCGATCGCCGAGCAGCCCGAGCACCGCGGGCATCACTGTCAGCGCCGCCGCGACCGAAACGATCCCCGCGAGGATCGCGCCCGTGGCGAGGCTGCGGAAGATGGTGCTCGGCACGAGCACCAGCCCGATCATCGCCAGCACGAAAGTCAGGCCGCTGAAGAGGACGGCGCGGCTCGCTGTCGCTCCCGTGGCGTCTATCGCCTCGAGCCGCTCGCGGCCCCGCCCGCGCTCCTCGCGATAGCGCGACAGGATGAACAGCGTGTAGTCCACGCCGAGCGCGAGGCCCATGCCGCTCAGCATGTTCACCGTGAAGATCGACAGGTCCCATGCCTGACCGACGAGCCCGGCGAGAGCGAGCGCGACGAAGATCGAGACGAGCGCCAAGAGCAGCGGCACGAGACCCGCGACGACCGCGCCGAAGACGAGCAGCAGGATCACGCAGGCGGCCGGCAGCCCGAAGAAGAGCTCGCCCGTGCGCAGATCCTCTCCAGAGAGCTCGTCCTGATCGGCCTCTGAGGTGAGCTCGCCGGTTATCGCCACCTCATAAGCAGGGTCAGCGTCGAAGCGGTCCACGACTTCGTACACGGCGTCAACGTCGTCATCGCCATCTGAGCCGAGCGCGACCAGCAGCACGCGCGCATCGCCGTCCTGCGAGACGAGCGGGCCGCCGTCGGTCGCCACGACCTCGCTGGCGCCGGCGCTTCGCAGCGCGTTGGCGAGCTCGGCCACCTGCTCGCGCGTGCCCTGTGCGTCGAGCGCGCCGGACGTCGCGCGTAGGACCACCGCCTCGGTCAGCTGGCGCTCGCGCTCCGCGCGGCTCTGCGGGAACGCGCGGTCGAGCATGTCGTCGGCGCGGCTCGACTCCGTCTCGGCGGTGACCTCGACATCCGCGGTGAGGACGTCGCCGAGGAAGAGGCCGATCACGGGGAACGAGGCGAGTACGGCTACCAGCCAGATCGCGACCACCCGCCTCGGATGGCGGCCGCACCATCTTGCGAGCGTCTCGGTCATCCGGCCGACGGTAGGTCCGCAGGGGCCGGATCACATCGGGCCACGGTCCCGACTCGCGCCGGCACCGCGGGACGAGGCTAGGGCGGTGTCGCGCCGGGGGAGACCACGCCGTGGTCGTACGCGAACACGATCGCGGCGGCCCGATCGCGCACGTCGAGCTTGCCGAAGATGTTGCCGATGTGGGTCTTGACGGTCGTCTCCGCGAGGTAGAGCTCGCCTGCGATCTCGGCATTCGTCGCGCCGCGCGCCAGCAGCCGCAGGACGTCGTGCTCCCGGTCGGTCAGCGACTCGAGCCGCGCGGACTCACGTGCCGCCGGCGCCACGACGCGGCGGTATTCGTCGAGAACGCGCGGCGCAACCCCCGGGTCGAACCAGGCGCCTCCGCCGCCCACGGCCCGGACGGCGGCGATCAGGTCCTCGGCTGAGGAGTCCTTGAGGATGAAGCCGGACGCGCCCGCCTCGATTGCGCGCCAGAGCACGTCGTCCTCGCCAAAGGTCGTCAGCACGAGGACGACGAGCGGATCCGGTCCTGAGCGCAGCCGTTCGGTCGCCGCGATGCCATCGAGATTCGGCATGCGCACGTCCATGAGCACGACGTCCGGCCGGAGCGCCGGCAGCGTCTCGATGGCCTCGTGGCCGTCCGCACACTCGGCGACCACGACGAAGCCGTCCTCCGGGGCGAGGATGCGAGCAAGCCCGGAGCGGATCATGGCCTGGTCGTCGACAAGCGCGACGCGGATCATCGTTGGCCCTCCGGGCTGCCGCCGTCGGGAGCCAGCGGAAGCGAAGCGTGCACGCGCCAGCCCTCCGGCGTAGGCCCCGCCTCCAGGTCACCGCCCAGCGCCGTCACTCGCTCGCGCATGCCGACGAGGCCATACCCGGAGCGCCCCGGCCCGCCCGAGCGCGCGGCGCGCGCGAGTCCGGTGGTGGCGACGTCGAGGCGTAGGCGCCCGTCGCAGAGGTCGAGCGTGAGGACCGTGCGCGCCTTGGGCGCGTGCCGAGCCGCGTTCGCAAGCGCCTCCTGAGCGACCCGGTAGACGGCGTCGCCGACAGGCGGGGCTACCTCACCCAGGTCGTCGCGGACCCGCAGCTCGACCGCCAGGCCGGCCGCCCGCGCATGCTCGACGAGTGCCGCCACCTCGTCCGCCGAGGGAGGGGGCGGCGGCGGGCCGCCCTCCTCCTCACTGCGCAGCAACGCGACCGTGCGGCGCAGCTCCTTCATGCTCTGGCGACCCACGGCCTCGGCCGACCGCAGGGCCTCCTCCGCCGCCACCGGATCGCGGTGCAGAACGTGGCGAGCGCTCGTGACCTGCAGCATCACGGCCGCAAGTCCGTGGCCGACGGCATCATGGACATCGCGGGCGGTGCGACGCCGCTCCGCGAAGAGAGCCTGCTCGCTGAGCTCGCGCCGGGTGGCATCGAGCTGCGCTGCCAACTGCAGCTGACCGACCAAGGCCCTTCCGACGATCCATGGGAAGGCAATCCCGAGCAGCCAGACGCCCACGTTGACCTCGGGTGGGTCTTGGATCAGCGCCGCCACGGGCGGCGAGGCCGCGGCGAGCAGGCCGACGACCGCAGCCATCACGGTGGTGCGCGACCAGCGTGCGGCGACGAACGCCAGCAGTGAGGCGTCGAACAGGAGCGGCTCGAGCGCGCCTGAACGCTGCGCGAGCACGACCGGGACGACGATGGCAGCAGCGAGCGCGGGGAGCGGCACTGACGGCACGTATGCCCACAGCGCAAACGCGGCGACCGGAATCGCGGCGAGTAGGAGATCCGCACCGGAACCCGGATCCGCGACGGCCGCCACGACCGCGGCGGCGAGCGCGAACAGCGGGACCCAGCCGCGAGCCTCCGCGCCCTCGGACCACGCCGATGCCGACCTGTCCGACACGTGGGGACGGTAGTGCGCCAACGCTGGCTTCGACATCCCACCCGGGGCCGAGCCTGCCACTCCAACCACGGGAGGAGCATCAGGCGGTCCTACGTCGGCTCAACACGACGGTCACGACGAGCGCGACCAGCGAGAGCCCCGCGGCCACCTGGAGCAGGAGCTGGTCCGACAGCACGGTCGCGAACAGCACGAGCAGCACGCCCGCCGCGGCCACGAGCGACCAGACCGCGACTGGCGCGCCGAACACAGGCACGACGGCGCCGGGGCCAGGGCGCACATCACCGCTGCGCCGCGCCGCCAGCAGCAGCAGGAGCGGCAGCGCGAGCGCGAGCAGCACGTTCGTCGCGATTCCGGCCACGCCCATGATCCCGGAGAAGCTGACCGCGTCGGCGGCCAGCAGCGCCTCGCCGACCAGGCAGACGGCGAGCGGGGCGACCGGCGCCAGCGCGCGTCTTCGCTCCGGCAGCCGCTCCGCGGTCAGGTTCATCACCGCGATCGCCGTGCGCTCGATGCCGAGGCCGAGCAGCAGCACGGTGAGGCCGGCGCCGAGGACGGTCACCGCCGTGCCGGTCTCGTCGGCCAGGGGGCCGAGCACGGTGCCGACCTCGCCGCGCAGGTCCTCCGGGCGCAGCGCGGCCGAGGTCGCCAGCAGCCAGGCGGCGGCGAGCGCGGTGAGCAGGATCGTGCCGATGGCGCTGCCGAGCACGAGGGCGCGGCCACCCGGCGCCCGCGGCAGCTGCTCGCGTGCGATCTGGACGACGTAGACGTTCGAGATGTAGATCATCACCGTCAGGCCCACGACCCCACCGAGCGACTCGGCCGAGAGGTCGTCGACCGCGCCGAGGTCGCCGCCGCCGTGGACGGCCGCGATCGCCGCCACGGCGACGAGCAGCGGGAGACTCGCGAGCCCGAGTGCGGCTCCGAGCGCCGACGGGATCCGCAGGCCGCCGCGCAGCAGCAGCGCGGCCACCGTCACGAGCGCTACGAGGCCCCAGGCCACGCGCGGCAGCCCGGTCAGCGCTGCGAGCGTCACCGACAGGCCGACATACGCGGCGAGGGCCCCCAGGCTGGTGCGGAGGGCTGCGAGCGCGTCGGGGATGACCGTCGCCCGTGGTCCCAGATAACGCTCGACCAGCTTGCCGAAATACCCGCCCTCGCGCCGGAACTCTCCGTCGCGCACGAGCGCCTCGCTCTCGGCCGCCGCAGCCACCGTCATCAGCGCGCCGATCACAGCCAGCACGATGATCGCGGGCAACGACCCGACCGCGGCGGCTGCGACCGGCAGGCCGAGCAGCGCCTGCGGCAGCGTCAGTCCCACGAACAGGGCGACCACGGCACAGAGCGGTGGCAGCCGGGCGAACAGCCGCGCGAGCACGGCTCAGGACGGGCGGATGCCCCAGCGGGCGCTGGCGCTGGCACCGGGCTCCAGGCGGATGACCGCCTCCCCCGTCTGGAAGGCGTTCGGCGGACAGCTCATCGGCTCGACCGCCAGGCCGCGGCGCGCGACGTGGGGGACGTCCCCGGTGAACAGCATGAGGTGGCCGTAGGCAGCGTCCAGCCACAGCTCCAGCGTGCGCCGGCCTCCACGACCACGGCCGCCTGATCCCCCGAAGTGATCTCGATCTGCTCTCCGGACGGCGCCCGGACGGAGCTCACCTGTCGGACTCCTTGAGCCGCTCGACCACGATGATCCGGCCGGCCGCCGGGATCAGGACGAGATGCGAGAAGGCGGGGGCGGCGGCGCTCTGCGTGGTCTCCTCGGTGCTCACCGCTCGGGAACTATGCCGCTTCGCCCGTAACTTCGGGAGCGCCCGCAGGTTGAATCAACATGCGCATCGCACTCAGTCTGCTCGCAGTGACGACCGCCCTCGCCGTTGGACCGAGCGCCGCCGAGGCCGCCGTGCTGCACGTGAACGCGACGAGTGACGGTCCCGGCGACTGCGTCACGCCCGGAGCGTCCTGCACGCTCAGGGAGGCGCTGCTCGAGGCCAAGGTGGGCTCGCCGGGCGACCCGGACACGATCCACCTGGGGCCCGGCGTGCACGTCAACGAGGCCCAGGACTTCATCGTCGGCATCGGCGAGCAGGTCACGATCATCGGTGCCGGGGCGCGCCAGACAGGAGTGCGCGAGCTGAGCGGGGGCGACGGCCGCGTCTTCCTCGTCGAGCAGGACGCGAGCCTCACGCTCAGCGACCTGACCGTCAGCGGCTCGCGCGACAACTCCGGTGTCCTGCTGTTCGGCGGCGGCAACGCGATCCGCGCCACGCGGGTGACGTTCACCGGAAACTCGGCGCTCGCGCGCGGCGGCGCTGTCGACGGCAGCGGCGGCGCCGTCGAGCTTGCGGACAGCACTCTTACGGGCAACACGGCGGCCGGCTTCGGCGGGATGCCCGGCGAGGGCGGCGCGATCTTCAGCGGCGGGCCGGCCGGCTCGCTGAAGCTGAGCAACGTGACGGTGGACGGCAACACGGCCGAGAGCGGCAGCGGCATCCACGTCGCGGCCGGGCCGGCGGAGCTGCGCTCCGTCACGCTGGCCGGCGACCTGTTCACCGATCCCGCGGCACCCGCCGTCTCGGTCGCAGGCAGCATCCTCGGCAGCTGCGCCGGCCAGGCCCCGGCAAGCGGCGGCTTCAACCTCGAGCCCGGCACGACATGCGGGCTCGGCGCGCCGGGCGACCGTCCGGGGCGGGATCCGCTGCTCGCGGCGCTTGCCGACAACGGCGGCCCCACCGACACGCGTGCGCCGGCCGCGGGCAGCCCGGCGATCGACGCAGTCACGCCCTGCCTCGGCGGCGCGGATCAGCGCGGCGTCGCGCGCCCGCAGGGACCCGCCTGCGACATCGGAGCGTTCGAGGCTGCCGGTGTCCCGGCCACCCAGGTGGTTCCGCGGATCTCGCGGCTGTCGATCGCACCGAAGGTCCTCCGCAGCGGACGCGGGGCGAAGCAGCGGGGCGCACGCGTCCGCTACCGCCTGAACGTGGCCGCGAAGGTCCGCTTCCGCGTCGAGCGCACGGCGAAGCGCGGGCGCTGGGTCCGCGTACGCGGCTCGTTCGCGCGCTCCGGCAGGCAGGGCGCCAACAGCCTCCGCCTCCGCGCGCGCATCGGCGGCCGTCCCCTGCGTGCGGGGAGCTACCGGCTCGTGGCGACGCCGCGCAACGGCGGCGCGAAGGGCAGCGCCGCACGCGTGCGCTTCCGCGTGGCCCGCGGATAGCTCTCGCCCGATCCGGGCACGCTCTGTCCCGTGGCCAGCGGCCGCACCCATCGGATCGCCGTGATCGCCGGAGACGGCGTCGGCATCGAGGTCGTCGAAGCCGGTCTCGGTGTGCTGCGCGCCGCCGCCGAGCGCCACGGCTTCACGCTCGCAACCGACGAGCTGCCGTGGGGAAGCGTTCACTACCGCGAGACCGGCGCGATGATGCCCGCGGACGGGATCGAGACGCTGCGGGGCTACGACGCCATCTACGTCGGCGCCGTCGGCTCCCCGGACGTGCCCGACGACGTGACGCTCTGGGGGCTGCTGCTGCCGATCCGCCAGGTGCTCGACCAGTACGTGAACCTGCGCCCGGTCCGGCTGCTGCCAGGGGTCGCGAGCCCGCTCCGCACGGCGACGATCGACATGCTGTGCGTGCGCGAGAACACCGAGGGCGAGTACTCCGGGGTCGGGGGGCGGGCGCACCGGGGCCTGCCGCACGAGGTGGGGATCCAGACGGACGTGTTCACGCGCGAGGGCGTCGAGCGAATCGCGCGCTACGCGTTCGAGCTCGCTCGCAAGCGGCGCGGCAAGCTCACGAGCGTCACGAAGTCGAACGCCGGCAGGCACGCGTTCGTGTTCTGGGACGACGTGGTCGCCGACGTGGCCGGCGACTACCCCGATGTCGAGCTCGAGCGCGTCCTGGTCGACGCCGCGGCCGCCTACTTCGTCACGCGCCCGGAGTCGTTCGACGTCGTGGTCGGCTCGAACCTGTTCATGGACGTGCTGACCGACCTCGGGGCCGCGATCCAGGGCGGCATGGGGCTCGCCGCCAGCGCGAACGTCAAGCCGGACGGCGGAGTCCCGGGCATGTTCGAGCCGGTTCACGGATCGGCGCCCGACATCGCCGGCACCGGCGTCGCGAATCCGGTCGGCGCGGTGTGGGCCGGCGCGATGATGCTCGACGACCTCGGCGAGGCGGAGGCTGGCGCCGCCGTGATGCGAGCGATCGAGGACGTCCTCGCCGCCGGCGAGGTGCGCACGCCGGACATCGGCGGCGGGGCCGGCACAGCCGAGCTCGCGGACGCTCTGGTCGCGTCCGTGCGCGGCTAGGACTCGACCGTCGCCAGGATCCGGCGCGCCACGCTCGTCCAGCTCCACAGCTCGACGGCAGCGCGGCGGGCCGCCGCGCGCAACGCGTCGCGGTCGTCGCCCTGGACGGCCAGCACGGCCTCGATGCGCTCGCGCAGGGCCGCCGCGTCGCCGTTCGGGAAGCTCGGGTCGATGCCGAGCTCCGGCGGATAGTGCTGCTCGAGCCCGCGCGCGATCTCGGCGAGTCCCGAGTGGTTCGCCACGATCGGCGGACAGCCGGCCGCGGCAGCCTCGGCCGCGACCATCCCGAACGCCTCCGGGAAGATCGAGGGTGCGGCAGCCGTGTCGGCGAGCGCCAGCAGATGCACGAGGTGGCGGTGCTCGAGCGGGCCGGTGAAGAGCGCGTCGAGGCCCGCCGCCTGGCGCTCGAGCTCCTCGCGGTAGTCGCCGAAGCCGACGATCACCGTGCGCACGTCGAGCCCGCGCACCGCCTCGAGCAGCACCTGCACGCCCTTGTTCTCGATCAGCTTGCCGTAGTAGACGACGGTGGGCTGCTCGCCCGCCAGGAACTCGGCAAGCCGCTCCGGGTTGCCCTCGTCGGCGAGGCGCTCGTTCGCGTTGCCGGGGTTGGGCGGGTCGCCCTGCGCCTCCGCGATCAGCTGCTCGAGCGCCTCCTCACGGGGCGCCGGCTTCCAGAGCTCAACGTCCACCCCGGGCGGCACCTCGTGGACGCCGTCGACGGTCCCGCAGACCTCGCGCACGACCTCGCGGATGTGCTCCGAACCGACGATGGTCGCCGCGGCGCCGGCGAGCGCCTCGCCGCCCCAGGCCGACAGCTCGGCATTGCCGCGCATCGAGTACTCGAGCTCGGAGCCATGCGCCTTGACGATGTAGCGGCCGCCGCTCGCCGCTCCCACGGGCCCACCCAGCAGGACGTGGTTGACGAAGATGAGATCGGCCGGACCGTGCTCGCGGAGGGCGCGCGCGTTCGCCTCGACCCAGGTCTCGAGCTCCGCGCGCGAGCAGTCCTGAACGCGCTTGACCTCGTAGCCCTCATAGCGGTCCAGCACGAACACGGGCAGCAGCCCGCCGACGTCCGGCGTGGCCGTAGCGGCGCCGCCGAGGTCGAAGCGCTCGGGGTGTGGCTCCTGTGAGAAGACGGTCACGTCGTGGCCCTCGCGGGTCCACTCGCGCGACAGCTGACGGGCGTAGATGTTCGAGCCCGTGCCACCGAGGAGGTAGCCGTGCCAGACGAAGATCCGCATCAGCGGGGGCTGGGCCAGGTCAGCGCGGCCACTCGCGGCGATCGTAACCCATGGGGCCGAGCCGGTAGCTTTTCCGCGGTGCGGATCCTCTATGGGGTGAACGGCGAGGGCATGGGCCATGCCACTCGCTCGCAGGTCGTGATCGAGGCGCTGCTCGAAGAGCACGACGTGCGCGTGATGGCGTCGGGCGCCGCATTCAAGTACCTCGAGCCGCGGCTCGGCCACGTGAGCGAGATCTTCGGGCCCTCGTTCGCGATGGACCACGGCGAGATCCGCCGCTGGGCGACCGTGAAGCACACGATGACGGCGGCCAGCCGCGAGCTTCCCGGGAGCGTCAAGCGCTGGATGGGCGTGGTGGATGAGTGGCGCCCGGAGGTCGTGGTCACCGACTTCGAGCCGCTCGCGGGGATCTACGCGCGCTCCGCGCACGTCCCGCTCGTGTGCGTCGACAACATCCACATGATCGACCGCTGCCGACACGACGACGAGATCACGGCCGGCGCCATGGACGACTACCGGATCGCGCGAGCCGTGACGCGGGCGATGGTCCCAACGGCGGGCGACTACGTGATCACCACCTTCTTCGAGCCTCCGCTCGCGCGCGGCCGCACCCGGCTCGTGCCGCCGATCGTCCGGCCGGAGATCGTCGCGGCGAACCCCGTGCGCGGCGATCACCTGCTCGTCTACTCGGGCGGCAGCGACGAGCTCACGGAGGCGCTGCGCGAGTGCGGCCTGCCGTCGCGCGTCTACGGCATGCGCGACGGCGAGGAGGTCGGGACGACCGACGGCCAGATCGAGTACCGGGCGCGCTCGGTCGATGGCTTCCTGGCGGACCTCGTGAGCGCGCGCGGCGTGATCACGGGCGGCGGCTTCTCGCTGCTGAGCGAGGCCGTCTACCTGGGCAAGCCCGTGCTCTCCGTCCCGCTGCGCGGGCAGTTCGAGCAGCTCATGAATGCGCGCTATCTCGAGCGAGAGGGCTTCGGGATGTGCGCCGAGACCATCAACGCCGCGACGCTGTCGGCCTTCCTCGACGAGCTCGACGGCTACCACAACCGACTGGAGGCGTACGTGCAGGACGGCAACGCACAGGCAATCGACACCATCAGCGAGACGGTGAGCGTCGCCGGCGCCGCCAGTCGGCGCGACCGTACGCGTGCCCGCCGCGAGGCGAAGAAGAGGCAGCGATGAACGCCAAGGTCCCGATCGCTGCCGGCGCGACGGGCGTGGCCGCGGCGGGCGCCGCCGTCTTCCTCGGCCAGTACCCGACGATGCAGGTGTACGGCACCACGATCTTCCGCGAGCGCGGCGCCGGCAAGCGCGTGGCGCTGACGTACGACGATGGGCCGAACCCAGAGCAGACCCCGCGGCTGCTCGACCTGCTCGAGCGCCATGACGCGAAGGCGACCTTCTTCCTGATCGGCCAGTGGGCCGAGCGCGAGCCCGGGCTGATCCGCGAGACCGTGGCCCGGGGCCATGCGATCGGCAATCACACGAACACGCACGTGACGATGCCCGCGCACCGCGCAGACACGATCCGAGAGGAGCTGCGGCGCTGCCGGGGGGCGGTCGAGGCCTCCGGCGAGACGTTCTCCACGGTCGACGGCGCCGCGCTGATGCGCCCGCCCTACGGCCGCCGGAGGCCGGGCACGCTGCGCACGATGCGCGAGGAGGGCTACGTGCCGGTGACCTGGTCGATCACCTGTTACGACTGGCGCGCCCACACCACCACGAGGGCCATCTCGCGCCGCGGAAAGCGGGCGCGAGAGGGCGACATCATCCTGCTCCACGACGGCTCGAATGAGGAGCCGACCGCGGACCGGCACAAGTCGATCGAGGGCACGCAGGCGATCCTCGAGCACCTCGGCCCGATGGGATACAGCTTCGTGACGGTCCCGGAGCTGGTGGCCTCGGCGCGCGCGTGAGCGAATTCGAGCTCGGGCTCACGCTCGTCCTGTTCGCCTGGTCGTTCGGGCTCGCCGGCATCGAGATCGAGATCGAGGGCGGGGTCGGCTGGGCCGAGCGCCTGCCGACCTGGTACCTCATGCGCGGCCGGACGGGCCAGGTCTACAGGCTGGTCATGGGGCACCGCCCGCTGACGGGCTACCACGTGTTCGCCTTCACGATCCCGATGCTGATCCTCCACCTGCCCTACGTGAGCGGCGTGGACTGGACGCTCGCCGGTGAGCTGCGCACGATCGCGATCTACTTCGTGGTCGCGGTGGTCTGGGACTACCTGTGGTTCGTGCTGAACCCGGCCTACACGGTGCAGCGCTTCCGGCGCGGCAACGTCTGGTGGTTCGAGGTGCCGTGGCTGTGGCGCTTCCCGCGCGATTACTACCTGAGCTGGCTGCTGTCGATCGGGCTCGCCGGGCTGGCGGCGCTCGCCGACGACAGCGGCGAGCCGCTGCGCCGGCACCTGTGGATGCTGCTCGGGCTCGCGATCCTGGTGGCGATCACGGTGCTGCTGGCGCCGCTCTATCACCGCTGGTACCGCCACATGCGCCGCGCGGGGGCGGACGACCGCGCCGCGACGCCGACGTACCCGCCGCCGGCTCCCGACGCGGTCTGGTCCGGCGGCATGCCGGACCTGCACCCGCTCGATACCGAGTCCCGGGACAGCGCCTAGAACCCGACGAACTCGCGGCGCCCGGGGCGGATCGTGGCGGCGTCGAAGTCACCGCCGATGTCGGTCACGAAGCGCTCGACGAGCTCGAGGTCCTCGAGGCCGGCGATCAGCAGCAGCCGTCCGTCCAGGGTCACCGAGCCGCCGAAGAGGCGTTCGCGGGCCTCCGCGTCGGCGAGCAGCCCATCGCGCAGGCTCTGCGCATCCAGGCCCGGCACCTCGACCTCGACCGCGTCGACGGGGTGCCAGGGGCGCTCCGGATAGTCAAAGGTCAGCACCGACTGCTGGCCGAAGCGGCGCCGGACGGTGTCGGCGATCTCGCGCAGCTCACTCTGCGTCACGTCGTCGACGTCGAAATCGCGTGAGCGCTCGAAGGTGGTGGTGCCGAGGTCCGACGAGAAGAAGACGCCGTCGAGGAGCTGTGATCCCTCCGGATCGCCGCCGCCGCGCCTGATGATGCGCTCGACCTTCCGCTCGAAGCCGCGCAGCTCGTCGTCGAGGCGAGGGTCGGCGGGATCGGTGATCACGGCGGTGTTGTTGGTGGCGAGGATCTCGGCGTCGGGCAGGTGACCGCCGTGGGCCTGCGCGGCCGCCGGGGCGATGCAGCAGACCGCGGCGGCCGCGGCGACGGCGACGCCGCGGAGACGATGGATTCGTATCGAGGGGGATGTCATGCGAGGGAAGACAGCCCCGCACGCGCTCCTATTCCACCTGCGCCACCGGAAGGCCGGCGAGGGCGCGCAGGTCGTCGATCGTGTCCGCCTCGGCGGCGTCCTTGTCGGGGCGGTAGCGCTTGACCCTCGCGAAGCGCAGGGCCACGCCGCCCGGGTAGCGCGTGGAGGTGTGCGCGCCGTCGAGCGCGATCTCGACCACGAGCTCCGGGCGCACGAGCACGGCGATGCCCTCGCGGGCGGTCTCGCGTTCGAGCAGCTCGTGCGTCTGCCACTCGAGCAGCTCGTCGGTCAGCCCCTTGAAGCATTTCCCGACCATGAGGAACTCGCCCGTACGGGCGTCACGGGCGGCGAGGTGGAGGTTCGAGAGCCAGCCCCGGCGGCGTCCATGGCCCCACTCGGCGCCCAGCACGACCAGGTCGTAGGTCCGTACCGGCTTGACCTTGCGCCACGCCTTGCCGCGCCTGCCCGCGATGTACGGGGACGACGCGTCCTTTACGACGATGCCCTCGTGGCCCGCCTCGAGCGCGTCGTCGAGGACGCCCTGCGCCTCGTCCGGATCCGACGTGAGCGTGCTCGGGATCTTCAGGTGCGGCGCGACCCGCTCGAGCCGGTCGGCGCGCTCCTCGAGCGGTGAGTCGAGCAGGTCGTCGCCGTCGAGGTGGAGCACGTCGAACAGGAACGTCACGATCCCCTCCGGATCGCCGGCGGCATCGAGCTGCGACACGGTCTCCTGGAACGAGGCCGGTCCCTGCTCGAGCATCCAGAGCGCCTCACCGTCGAACACGGCCTGACCCAGATCGAGCCGGCGCACGGCCTCGGCGATGCCGGGCAGGTCCGCGGTCCTGTCGTTGAGGTTGCGGCTGTAGATGCGCACCTCGTCGCCGCGCCGGTGCACCTGGATGCGGATGCCGTCGAGCTTCCACTCGACCGACGAGCGCTCGAAGCCCTGGACGGCCTCGCCGGCGCTCGCAGCCGTCGAGGCCAGCATCGGCAGGATCGGCCGGAAGATCTCGAGGCCGACCTCGCGCAGCCCCTCCTCGCCGCTCGTCAGGGCGAGCTCGGCGGTGTGGGTGAGGTCGCCGGACAGCATCAGCGCGCGCCGCGCGAGTGGGCCCGGCACGGCGGCCGCCTTCGCCACCGCGTCGATCATGAGGCCTGCGAGCGCGCCCTGTCTGAGCTCGCCGGTGAAGAGGCGCTTGATGAACTCCGCCTCTGCCTCGGTGGCGCGCGCAAGCAGATTCGCCAGCAGCTCCTCGCGCCCGGCGGCCGATCCCGCTCCTGTGACTCCCTGGACCGCGGCGATCGCGCGATCGAGCTCGGCGATGGCGAGCGAGGGCTCAGTCGCGGGCGCGCCCTCGATCGCGTAGATCGTGCGGTAGCCGACGCCCACGCGCCCCTGACGGGGCACACCCGTGAGGAAGCCGACGGCGGGCGCAACCTCGTCCGGCTCGAGCTTCCGCAGGAGCTCGGCGAGGGTGGCGATCTTCTGTGAGCGCGAGCTGGTCGCGGCGACCTCGCCCGACGCGGTCACGATCTCTGCCAGCAGGGTCATTGCTGCGCAAAGCGTGGCAGCCGACCCAAACGAACCAGACCACCGGCGTGCTCACCACGATGCGAACGGGGCGGCCTGAGCATACGCTCGCGCCGCGCGTGCCCATCACCTACGACCCCCGTCCAACCTTCCTGATTCATCGCACCCTGGCCTGGCTCGGGGCTCCGCGGCCGAGCGGCGAACTCGCCCTGCCGGGCACCGACCTCGACGACACGATCCGCAACGACCGGCTGCTCGACGCCTGGTGGACCGAGCTCGAGGGACTGATCGTCGCGCTCAACCTCGCCGGCTACGAGTGTCCCGAGCTGATCGTGGCGCACCGCGACCAGCCGACCGGCTGGCTGCGGCTGCCGGTATGGATCGGGCTGGAGGACGAGTGGGATCCCGAGGACCCGCTCGTGATCGTGGGCGACGGCGATTGGCGGGCGCTGACCGGTGTGTCGCCGGACGTGGTGCCGGCCGCCGCCACGCGACTGACGCTGCTGCGGGTGGAGGTGCGCAGGACGGTCGACACGCCGGTGCGCAAGGCCGAAGAGCGTCCTCCGCGCTTTCCGCCGATCCCACTCGACGCGCTCGTGCCCGGCTTTCAGCCCGGCCCGCCCGGGTCGACCGACCCCTTCGCGGATCCGCTCGACGGCTGGATTGTGTTCGGCCATCTCACGGCAGCAGCCGGCGAGAGCGAGGCGCTCAAGACCGCGCAGGCCATGGGCACTCTCGCCGACGACACGCGCGACCTGCTCGTGGATGCGCTCGTCGCCGAGTGGCAGCGGGCTAAGCCCGCGGACGTCGGGATCCTTCGCTGCCTCGACCCCGCAACCTGGGACTCGCCGCTCGACCGCGCGGCCTGGGTGTGGCCCTTGGACGTGCTGTGGGGGGAGATCTGGGCACGGGCCGATGCCACAGGCGGGACGCTCCTGCGCGCCTGGCTCAAGGAACCCACCGACTCCAAGGACGTGTCACTGCGAGAGCTCGCCTCCGCAACCTCATGGGGAGGGTCTGGCGATGCCGTGGCGGCGCTGCGCGACCGTGGCGAGCGACTCGGCGTGACCGACGAGAGCCTCGAGCTGGTCCTCGCCCAGCTGCCCTCGCGCCACTGGCTGCTTGGCCTGTTCATGCTGCACGAGTCGAGTCTCGTGCGGCTGCTGCCGTTCCCGGTAGCGCATGAGCCGGAGATCAAGTTCATCGACCTCACCGGCTGGTACGAGACGACCTACGCGGACGCAGGGCGGCCGGTGAACGCCGCGATGCAGCTGAACCACGCCGGCCACCGGCTGGTCGGCTGGTTCCAGGACAGCGACCTGAGCCGCTGGGACTTCGAGCTGCAGCGCGTCTCCTTCGATCCCGATGGCAGCGAGCCGCTCGCCTACGCCGGCAGCTTCACGGGCGCGAGCGGCAGCGTCGACGCGACGATCACGCAGGTCCCGCGCGCCGACCCGGACGAGGTGAACGTCGTGGTCGCCTTCGGCAGGCAGTTCGTGCTGACGCGCCGGCACCGGCACTCGCTCACCCCACCGCCGACGATCGTCGCCGCCATGGGACAGACCGCTCCCGATGGCCTCGAGCTGAAGATCCTGCCGCTGCACTCGTACGCGCAGCGCCGGGTCGAGGAGGCCAGCGACCTCCTGATCACACGGCTGCTCGAGATGAAGGCATTTGGGACCGATCCCGCGTCATGGGACACGACCGTCGACACGCTCGAGCGCTCCATGCGCGACATCCTCGATGACGGCGGCGTGCTGCGCTTCGGCAATGAGATGCAGGGCGGCGCCGTCGTCAATCCCGTCCAGGAGACCCCCATGCTCGAGCGCTTCCGGCTCGAGGCCCAGAAGCGGCTCGCGGCAACCGAGGTGAAGAGCGGTGAGGCGGGCGACGGGATATCGCAGCTGCGCGACATCCTCCACCACCTCGACGAGGACGATGCGCTTCCGAGCGTCGAGCAGCTGCAGGAGCTCGTCGGCCTCGGCCCGCTTGGGCACGCGTACAGCTTCGTGATGGGGGAGCTCGGCGGCGAGCTCGAACTCGAGGCGGCGGGCTTCGTGGCCGGTGGCACAGCCTGGACGCCGACCGCAATGTGGCATCTCCCCGACTGCGCGCCGGACGGCGATACCAACCACGGCTGGTTCGAGGCGTACCTCGGCGCGATGGGCATGGGCGGCGCCGGCGTAGGTCCAGAGATGAAGCTCCAGCTGAAGTTCTTCACGATCAGCACGGCGAACGACGTCTCCACGATCCTCGACTGGGGGCCGGAGGACTTCGTGCCTTCGATCTTCGTCTGCGGGGAAACCGCCGTCGAGGTCTCGGCTTACCCTGGCGCCGGCCTGAAGGGCCCTTTTGGAGTGCTGGGCGGCGGGGAGTCCGAGGGCTGGATGTTCTTCACCCCGCGAGGGGTTGCGAGCGGCGTGGGCGATGGCGGCTTCCTGTCCTTGGCCCTAGGCGTCGCGGCCGCGCCGCCGATGTTGGGCCCGTTCAACATCGCCTGGTCGATCCTGGGCGTGAAGATGGGGGTGCTGTTCGCCCGGCTCGGTCTCGCCGACCCCGGGCCGGACCCGGAGCCGCCTGCGCCGCCGCCCGCACCGTTCCCGCTGACCATGAGAGTCGAGCGGATCTCGAGCTATGGCTTCGACGAGTCGGAGCTCTCGGACGGGGCCAAGGAGGAGCTCGCCGTGATCGTCGCGCGCCACCGCCAGCTGTTCGAGTGGCCGCACTCACGCATCCAGATCGAGGGCGATGCGAGTCCCGAGGGCACGGGCCCCTACAACGACCTGCTCTCCTGGAAGCGCGCGTTGTCGGTGTACACGCACGTGATGGCGCTGCTGAGCGCGCCGGCCTCGCCGAGCAGCGATCCCGCGAGTGACTACGACCCCACCAACGCGCTCGCGGTCCGGCACAGCAACGTGCAGCTCGTCGGGCACGGTGAGGCGCGCTCGGCTGCCGAGGAGCGTGGCCTGACCGATCCGGAGGACTTTCGCCGCGCGGCGCTCGTCATCAACGGCCAGGTGACTGTGTTCGTATGAGCGCCTTCGCCCCGCTGACTCGCGCCGCCGCGGAGGCACTCGAGCCGCTCGAGCTGGCGCTCTCGGACCGGCGGGCGTGCGAGCGCCTGCTCGCGCGCGTAGGGCGGCACGTCACGGTTTCGCCCGACACGCTCGAGCGCGTGCGCGAGCTGCTGCCGCTCGCGGATCTGCTCGAAGGTCTCGATCCGGATGCCGAGCCCGCCCAGGTGGTGGAGGCGGTGGCCGAGGCGGTGAATGCGATCCGCGGGCTGGCGGAGCTCGACCCGGCTGAACTCGAGGGATTACCGGGAAGCCTCTCCGACCCTGCCGGCTGGGCGGATCTGGCAGCGGCGCTGCCCGATGTGCTCCTGGCCGGGTGGCTCTCCAGCAACCAGCCGGCACTTCACGTGCTCATGCGTCTCACCGGCATCTGCGCCCTCGAGAACAGTGGCCGGACGACCCGCGAGCGCTTCCGCTGGGATGCGCTGGGCGCCACGCTCGGGGACCCCGCCGCGGCGCTGCGCGAGACGGTTGGCTGGGAGAGCGAGTTCGCCGCCTGGCCGCTCCAGCGGGAGCTCGGCCTGGCGCTCGGGCGAATGGGGCTGCCGGTGCGTTTGCGGCCGCGCAGCCGCCCCGTGGCCGAGGCGCTCGCCGGGGAGGCGGTCGAGGTGCCGACGGGCGTCGAGTCCGACGTCGTCCTGTTCAGCGGCGCGAACGGCGACGGCGCGGTTGAGGCCGGCCTCATCTTCGCGTGCTCGACCGACGACGGCCCCACCGTCTACGTCGGCAACCAGGCCTACGGCGAACTCGACGCTCCGCTCGCCCTCAGCGACGCGTGGACGTTGCGGGCGAGCGGCAACATCGAGGGCAGCGGCTCCGCCGGTGCGCGCCTGCGCCCATCGGGGCTCGAGCTCGTGGGCGGAGCGCCGCGCTCGGAACGAGCCTCGCGCTCGAGGGGCGGCCGCCCGGAGGGCCGTGGAACCTGCTCGGCGACGACGACGGAACGCGCGTGGAGCTCGACGGCGTGACGATCGAGCTCGGGCTCGCGGGCACGGCGTCCGAGCCCGAGGCTACCTGCTCGCGCGCGTCGACGACGGCGGCCTGCGCATTGCGCTCGACCTCGGCGGGGCGGACTCGTTCCTGCGCGGCGCGCTCGGGGAAGGTCCCGTCATCGAGGCGGGCGGGCAGCTGCGCTTCGGCTCCGCAGCGGCCTGGCGTTCGAGGGCGGGCTCGGCCTGTCGGTGACCCTCCCGGTCGAGCGCCAGGTGGGCCGTTCTAATCGCATCGGTCACGATCGAGCTTGGCGCCTCCAGGGACGGGGTGCGCTTCGCCGCCACGACGGTCGCCGATGTGACGCTCGGCCCGGTGGTCGGATCGGTGACCGACGTCGGCGCGGCGCTGCTGCTGGCGCCGGACGCCGGCGGCGACGGGCTTGCCGGCCTGGCCGGCGCGCTCGAGTTCGTCCCCCCGACGGCCTCGGCCTGGGCGTCGACATTGCCGGCATCGTCAGCGGCGGCGGCTTCCTCGACCTCGACCCGGAGATCGGCCGCTACGCGGGCGTGGGCGAGCTGGACGTGCTCGGCGTCGGGCTCGTCGCGACCGGCATCCTCGACACCCAGGTCCCGAGCTCACAGCTCGGCTGGTCGCTGTTCCTGAGCCTGGCCGCTCGCTTCCCCGCGGTCCAGCTCGGCTTCGGCTTCACCCTCAACGGCGTGGCGGGCTCGTCGGGATCGAGCGTGGCCTCGACGACGACGCGCTCGGCGAGGCCGTGCGCTCCGGGTCGCTCGACGCGATCCTGTTTCCCGAGAACGCGATTGCGGACGCCGCGCTGATCCTGTCGGAGATCGACTCGATCTTCCCCTCGGCGGCCGGCCAGTTCGTGTTCGGCCCGATCGTGAAGGTCGGCTGGGGCACGCCGACCGTGGTCGAATCGACGCGGGTGGCGATCCAGCTGCCCGATCCGCTCACGGTGTCGCTGCTCGGAGCGTTGAGCGCGGTGCTGCCGCGCGAGGACACGCCGATCCTCGAGCTGCACGTCAACTTCGCGGCACGATCAACCTCACCGAGGGGACGCTCAAGGTCGACGCGTCGCTGACCGGGTCGCAGGTCGCCGGTCTGCTCGTGACCGGCGACATGGCGGTGCGCACGGCGTTCCTCGACAACCCCACGTTTCTGGTCGCGTTCGGCGGCTTCTACCCTGCTTTGACCCTCCAGCCGACTTCCCGACTCGACAAGGTGGCGTGGCGCTCGACACCGGCGATGCGCTGCGAGTGACTCTCGGCGGCTACTTCGCGCTCACGTCGAACAGCGTCCAGGTCGGAGCGCGCGCCGACCTTTGGCAGGTAGCGACGGCTTCACGATCGAGGCGGCACGAGCTTCAACGCGCTCATCACGTTCGAGCCGTTCTCGTTCTCGATCGGGATGCGTGTGTAGGTCTCGTCACCGCGGGTGGCTTGAGCTGCTCGGCGTGCTCTCTCGGGCAAGCTGAGCGGCCCAATCCGTGGAAGGTCACGGGTCGCCGAGTTCAGGCTGCTCGGCGTCAAGACGCGCTTCAGCGTCGACGAGAGCTTCGGCGAGCTGGCCAACGAGGGTCGCCGAGCATGCCGACCCGGCTCAGCTAGTCAAGGCGCTCGGCTCGAGGACGCGTGGACCGCTTGCTGAACCGGCGAGCCCGGTCGTGCTCGCGCAAACGTGCGGACAGCGCGTCCATCCGTCCGGACGCGTCAGGTGCTGCAGCGGCTGCTTCCGCTCGACGTGAGATAGATGCTACGGCGCGGCGAGCTAGTCGGCGAGAATCGTCTCGGTGGACGCGTCGGCTTTGCAGCCGGCGAGTGAGGATGCCGTCGACTGGTTCGCGAGCGCGCAGTACTTCCTGTTGAGCGAGGACGAGAAGCTCACGGCGCCTCCTTCGCGCAGATGAAGGCCGGCTGTGATTGCGCTCTGCGCAGATGCACCGGCTGCCGCCGAGGCCGTCTTCGACCACGAGATCGGATATCTAGACCTGCTGGCGAGCGAAGGCGGCCGCCGTCGGCGTGAGATTGTGGCGAGTCGCGAAGACGATGACGCGCGCGCTCGGAGCGCGCACGATGAGCACGCCGAAGCTTCGCTACAGCATCGCGGAGCGCTCTGGACGTGCGAACCGACACCGCTCGCTCACAGGGGTGTGACTGCGCGAGCATGGCTTCTACTCTGCGCGCACAGCGATGGCGAATGCCTGGTATGCAGCGTGCTGGTCCAGCATACGAGGCGGAGCTATCGGATGAGCGAGAGCTCGCTACCTATCTACGTGCGGCGCGGCATGGCGCGCACGATGGGTGAGCTCGCTGACGCTGGGGCTGCCACGACGGGTGGCGACGGTGGATCTGGAGATCAGCGCGGGGCGTAGATCGCGCTCACTGCCGTGCTGGAGGATCAGTATCGGCTGTCGCGGGAGGTGTGCGATGGATGAACGGCAGCATGAGCGGCGAACTCTTAGTACGTGAGTTGCGACAGGACTGCGTGGCTGTTACACGCGAGCCAATGAAGGCTGATCTTGGCTCGTGCTGTGTGTCGAGGAGCAAGGGAGTAAAAGAGAATTAGTGAGATGGGATTGATAAAGGTTGACAGGCAGTGACGAGATAGAGATAGGGCTTAGATAGGATGGAGATGTTGGGTAATGAGGTATAGGTGATGTAGATTAGAATGAATGATGAGAGATTGGATGGTAAGAGAGCTGGTGCTGATGTGATTAGATTAGAGAAATTGAAGTTGTGGAGATGAGGAGGATGGATGTGGTTAGAATGATGTGAAGAAGATAAAGAGTGTGTGTATGAGATGAGGTGAATATTAGTGGTGATATGGCAGAATTAGGATATGGCTGATGAGAAAGAAGTGAAGAGAGGTAGATAGGTAGATTTAGTGGGTAGAGATGATGGTGAGAATGAAGGAATTGAGGTGGCTGTTAATAATATAAATATAAAAATATAATATTATAAATATAATTATTATAATTATTATTTTATAATATAAAAATTTTGCCGACCGGACGCCGGAGGAGCTCGAGTTGCGGCTGCGCGAGACGCTCGGCCTCGCGTCACACCGGCTCGACGGCTGGATCACAGGGCTGGCCGCGCGAGCGCTCGACGCCAAGCGCCGGGCCGGCGGGGGCGCGCTGCGGATCGGTGGCTTCGGCTGGGTCGAGAAGCTGGTGCCCGACGAGTTCGGCACGCGTGAGTCGAAGGGATTCATCCACACGCCCTCGCTGGAGCACGCCGCCACCGCCGCGGTGCTGCGCGCCGGCTGGGAGGCCCACGGCTCGCACGACCCCGCCTCGTCGATGGCGGTAGACCTTCGCTCCGACCGTGTCCGCACGGCCGCGTACCTGCTGGACGGCGTCCGCCGCGGCGGCGCGCTGGGGGATCTGCTCGGCTGCCGGTTCGAGCGGCGCCTGCATGACGCCGGCGTCGACCTCTTCATCGACGACTGCCGGCGCCGCGTGCTCGAGTCGAAGGGCATCACACGCGCTCCGCGAGGGCCCGTCGACGGGCTCGAGCTGGCCGAGCTCTACAACAGCGCCGGCATCGAGATCGACGTCCCGGACAAGCCGTCGTTCACGATCAAGCCCGGTGTCGATCAGACGGTGCCCGCGCGCCGGGCCCTGGGGGCCGCGCTGGACGATCTGCTCGGAAGCATGGACGCGGTGGCCGACGCGTCACTTGCCGACTCCGTCCACCACGTCCTCCAGGGCGACACCGAGCTGGCGTCGGCGACGCTCGACAGCGTGGCCACCGGCGCCGTGCCGCCGCCCCGGCTGCGTGGCCTCGAGACGCCCGTGACCGGGGCGAGCGTGTCGCATCGGCTCCTCCTTGCGCTCGGCGCGGACAGCGCCGCTGCGCCCGGCTGGGGGAGCACGCCGCGCTCCGAGCTCGAGCCCGCCCTGTCCGCCTGGGTCGCTGACATCCTTGGCGACCCGAAGGAGATCGGCTGCGTGGTCGAGGTCGGCGCCACCGGCGAGCGCGTGCCGGTGACGCTCGCCGAGCTCGGCATCAGCCCCCTCGACGCCGTCTTCGAGGGCCTCGGCACCTGGGAGCAGCGCGCCCGCGCCCACGTGCTCGCCCTGCCCGGCAAGGCCACCCACGAGGACACCCTGACCGTCCACACCGACGAGGGGTCAGGTCTTGCATTCGAGCAGGCCGCCGACCTCGCCGGGGCGCTGCGCACGGCGATCGCGGCCGGGCGGCCGCTGGATGCGCGCGACCTCGCCTTGCCGGGGGCGGTGACCGAGAGCGGCGCGGACACTGCGGAGGCGGCGGCTCGGCTCGCGGACTTCCGCGGGGGCATCGAGGAGGCCGCGAGCGCACTCGAGCGCTCCCTCCCGAAGCCGACCGAGCAGGACCCCGCGCCGGTTGGCTCGACGCCGCTCAGGGCGCTCCGCGAGGCGCTCAGCCGGCTCGCGGGCTTCGGGATCGCCGGCGCCGTGCCCGTGCACGGCTGGACGGAGGCCGGGCGCGCCGCGCTCCACGCCGACGCCTGGTCCGCGCTCGCCCAAGCGCAGGCGCGGCTCGCCGCCGAGAGCCCACTCGAGACGGGCTTTCCGCTGCTGCCGAGATTCGCGGCGGACGGCGCGGAGTTCAGGGAGGCGACGGGTCGCAGCGACGATCTGCTCGGAGGAGACCCGGCCGCCGCGATGGGCTGGCTGCGCACGGTCGCCCGAGTGCGGGCGAACACCGGCGGGCTCGAGGACATCATCACGCTGGCCGAGCTCCTCCACGACGAGGCCGGCGTGCGACCGATCGTCGGCCAGCTCCCGAGCCGCCCCGGCGAGCCATGGGTGGCGCTCGATGCCCCGGCCGACCGCCGCCAGGGCGCGCTCTCGTGGTTCGTGATCGACGCCGGCGGGCGCGCTGCGCTGAAGGCGGGTGGGACGACAGCGGGGCTCGTCTTCGACGAATGGGTGGAGCTCGTGCCGAGCGGCGAGGTGGTGACCGGGGTCGCGCTCAACTACGACGCGCCGAGCTCGCGCCCGCCCCAGGCGATGCTGCTCGGGCTGCCGCCAAGGGATCAGCAGTGGAACTTCGACAACGTGGTCGACACGCTGCTGGAGGCCTTCGAAGCAGCCAAGCTGCGAGCGGTCGACCCGGACGTGCTAGCCGCCTACGGGCACCAGATGCCCGCGATCTACCCGCCCACCGGAATCGACTCGGGACCGCAGGAGCCCACCGATGGCTGACTTCTTCTGGGACCGGATCGAGCCGCATACACGCGACCCGGAGCTCGAGGAGGGGCTGCAGGCGCGGCTCGCGGACCCTCTCTGGCTGCTCTCCCGCCAGTGGCAGCTCGGCGAGTTCCGAGGCGAGGACGCGGCCTCGCCGATCCACGTCCGGGCGACCGTGGAGCATTTCCCGCTCGCGAGCTTCCGCAACGGCGCCGTGCCGGGTGCGCCCGCCGAGCCCTTCCCGGAGGGCCGGCCGCTCGAGTCACGTGTCGAGGCCGAGGCTAGGGCGGGCGACGGGCGCCTGGCCGATGCCGCCGATTCCGGTCTGCAGCTGCTGCGCCGGCTCGACGAGCACGGACTCGGTCATCTGCGCGAAAAGCTGCGCTTCGCGTTCCGTCTCGTGGTCCCGCCGCGCGCACTGGCGGGGCTGCCGGAGCGCGACCAGCGCCGCCTCCGCCTGCTCGCGCAGAACTCGCTCGACGGCCTACGCGCACTCGACGCCGGCCGCGAACGCGTGCTTGCGGTTGCCGACCCGGCGGATCGGCCACAGCTCGAGCCCGCCGTCGATGCCTGGCGGGCCGAGCAGCTCGCGTCCTTCGACCGGCCCGGTGCGTCCGGCGAGACCTGGGTGGAGGACCGGCTCGAACACCGCTTTTCGGTGAGCAGCGAGACGCCGCAGCGCGAGCTGACCTTCGGCTCGTCCGAATACCCGGGCGGCCGGCTCGACTGGCATGCCTTCGACGTGACCGCGGTGAAGGCAAAGCCAAAGCCGCCTGGGCCGCTGAAGGAGCCGGGCACGGTCGTCGACCTGCTGCCCGTGCCACTCGCCTACGCGGGCATGCCGGCGTCGAGCCACTGGGAGATGGAGGAGGGCAACGTCTACTTCGGCGGCGTCGAGGCCGGGCCCGCCGACCTCGGCCGGCTGGCGGTGGCGGAGTTCGCGACCGTCTACTCCGACGACTGGTTCCTGGTGCCGCTGCGCTTCCCGTCCGGCAGCATCGCACGCGTCCGCGAGCTCGAGGTCCGCAACACCTATGGCGAGACCGTCGAGGTCCGTTCGGCCGCCGAGTGGGACGCCGAGCCGCCCGGCGAAGGCCGGCCGTGGGCCTTCTTCGAGCTGAGCGGCGACCCGTCGGCCGCGAACGACGAGACGCCGTGGCTGATGCTCGTGCCGGCGCTGCCGGTGCCGCAGAACGGGCCGCCGCTCGAGTCGGTGACCTTCGTGCGCGACGAGGAGGCGAACCTCGCCTGGGCGATCGAGGAGCGGCTCGAGACCGCTACCGGGGGCTCGGTCCGCCGTCGCCTGACCTCGGCCGACGCCCCCGAGAACGCCGTCGGGCAGGCCGAGACGGACGAGGACGCGTGGGGCTATCGCCTGCAGTCGCCGGTCCCGCCCTGGTGGGTCCCGTTCGTGCCGGAGCGCCCCGACGAGAAATCGGCGAGCGTGAAGCTGCGCCGCGCCCGCATGCTCGCCTGGGAGGAGCTCGACGATCCGAGCACGGCCGGCCCGAAGGGCCGGCTGCTCGCGCCAGACCGCCCGCTGCGCCTCCACGAGGAGGAGATCCCGACCACCGGCGCGCAGGTCACACGCCGCTGGCAGCTCGCCCGCGGCGGCGACGGCCGCCCGCACCTGTGGATGGCGCGCCGCAAGCGGCCGGGCCGTGGCGAGCGCGGCTCGGGGCTCGGCTACGACATGATCGACAGGTCGTAGACCGGAGCAGCGGATAATGGGACGCCCCAAGCCTGTGCCCGATCTATGCGGAGCCAGAGGACCTCGACCCCCAATCTGCTCGAGCGCGAGCCCGAGCTCGAAGCACTCAGCGCCGCCGTAGCGCGCGCCGCCGAGGGCACCGGCGGTTGCCTGCTGATCGAGGGCCCGGCCGGGGTCGGAAAGAGCAGGCTGATGGCCAGCGGGCGCGCGCTCGCGCAGGACGCGGGGCTGAGCGTGCTGGAGGCGCGCGGAGCCGCGCGCGAGCGCGACTTCGCCTTCGGCGTGGCGCGCCAGCTTTTCGAGCAGCCCGTCGCCGCTGCCGGCGAGGAGGAGCGCGAGGCGCTGCTGGCGGGAGCCGCCGGGCTGTCGGGCCGGCTCGTGGGCAACACCGGACCTGAGGTGGTCGCCCAGGGCGCCGACACCGCCTTCGGGGCGCTGCACGGCCTCTACTGGCTGACCGTCAACCTCGCTGACCGCGGTCCGCTTGTCATCGCGGTGGACGACGCCCACTGGGCCGACCCGTCAACGATGCAGTTCCTCGGCTACCTCGCGCTCCGGATAGAGGGTTTGCCGGTGCTGCTGCTCGCAGCGGCCCGTCCCGCGGACCCGGACGGGGAGGAGCTCTGGCGCGAGCTCACGAGCGACCCCGCCGCGGAGATCCTGCGCCCGGGCCTCCTGTCCGAGCCGGCCGTGGCGCAAGTGCTGCAAAGCAGCCTCGGGACCGAGGTCGACGGCGCGTTCAGCGCCGCCTGCCACGAGGCCACCGGCGGGAACCCGTTGTTTCTGCGCGAGCTCGTGGCCGCGCTGGAGGCCGCACAGGTCGAGCCAAGCGCGGACGCCGCAGCGGCCGTCGAGACGGTCGGACCGCCAGCCGTCGGCCGCTTCGTGCTGCGCCGGCTCGAGCGGCTCGGCGCACCTGCCACCGAGCTGGCGCGCACGGTTGCCGTCCTCGGTGAGACGAGCGACCTTCCGCTCGCCGCCCGCGCGGCTGGACTCGATCCCGGGGAGGCGCGTGATGTAGCAGATCTGCTCGTGCGCGCCGACGTCCTCGCCGCCGACCGCGAGCTCGGCTTCGTGCATCCGATCGTCGAGGCGGCCATCTACGAGGACCTGCTTCCGGGGGAGCGGGCCGCGCGCCACGCGGCTGTCGCGCGACTGCTCGAGGAGTCCGCGGCGCCGGCCGAACGTGTCGCGACCCACCTTCTGCAGACCACGCCCGCTGGAGATCCCGCAACGGCGGCGACCCTGCGTGCGGCCGGCGCGAGCGCGGCTCAGCGCGGCGCGCCCGCGGCCGCGATCGGATATCTGCGGCGAGCGCTGGGCGAGCCGCCCGCGCAGGATCAGCGGGCGGCGGTGCTCGCCGATCTCGGCCAGTTGGAAACTACCCGCTTCGATCACGAGGCGGCCGAGGGACATCTGCTGGCGGCGCTCGAGACCCCGGCCGACCCCGCAGAGCACGCGCGCGCGGCGATCTGGCTGAGCCGCGCGTCGATCTCGTTCTCCCGGCCGCAGGCGGCGCGCGTGGCGCTCGAGGCCCTCTTGGAGCAGCGCGACAAGGTGGGCGAGGAAGCGGCGCTGGAGCTCGAGGCCGCCGCCGTGGTACTCACCCGGTTGGAGCTCACGCTCCGGGAGCTGAGCGCCGAGCGGCTCGACGAGTTCCTGCGGCGGGCGGGCGACAACGCGCGCTTCGAGCCGATCGCGCGCCTGCATGCTGTCGGTGAGCGCCAGGCCGCCGGCGCGCCCGCGGCGGTGGTGGCCGACGAGGTCATCGGGATCCTGCGCGCGGGCCCGCCCGCGGACCCCTTCGTCTTCCACGCGGCGATCGATCTACTGATCCGGACAGAACGCTACGACGCCGCGGCGCCCTTCATCGACGCGGCGCTCGAGACGACGCGTGCGCTCGGGCTGCCCGCGCAGGTGGCTGCGCTTCACACCGAGCGTGCGCTGCTGGGAGTCGGACGCGGGGCTCTCCCCGATGCCGACCTGGACGTGCAGCTTGCACTGGAGCTCATCCCGGACGGCCACTTCCTGCTTCCCCACGTCTTCGCCGTCGCGATGCTGGTCGCGCTCGAGCGCGGTGACCTGGAGCGGGCACAGGAGCTTGCCGCCCGTCAGCCGGCGCGCCTCGAACGTGAGCGCCTCTTCGTCGATCGCTACCTGGTGAGCCGGGGCCGGGTCCGTACTGCCGGCGGAGACGCTCGGGGCGGACTGGCCGACTTCGAGCGCTGCGCGGAGTTCCTCGAGCTCTACGACACGCCGGCGCTCATCAGCTGGCGTCCGCACGCCGTGGCTGCGCTGATGCAGGTTGGTGACGAGGACCGCGCCCGAACGCTCGCCCGCGAGGAGATTGCGGCGGCGCGCAGGTACGGCGCACCTGGAGAGCTGTCGCGCGCCCTGCGCAGCGGCGGCGTTGCCTTCGGCGGGGACGAGGGCCTGACGCTGCTCGAGGAAGCGGTGACCGTCGCGGAGCGCTCGTCGGCGCGGCTCGAGGCGGCGCACGCATTGGCCGATCTGGGTGACGAGCTGGTCCAGCGCCGCCAACGCCGTGAGGGTCGCGAGGCGCTGCGACGCGCGCTCGACCTGGCCCGGGCGTGCGGGGCCGCTGGGCTCGTGGAACGCGTTCGCGGCGGCTTGGGCGCCGGAGGCGGCCGGGCGCCGCGGCTGGAGCTCACCGGCGTGGAGGCGCTCACGCCCGCCGAGCGGCGCGTGTGCGAGCTCGCGGCCGGCGAGCGCACCAACCGCGACATCGCTCAGCAGCTGTTCGTCACCGAGAAGACCGTCGAGCTGCACCTGACGAACGCGTACCGGAAGCTCGGGATCCGGTCGCGCTTCCAGCTCGCCTCCGCGCTCGCGACCGACTAGCGCGCGCGACTGCGGCGGGCCCGGCGGCCCCCTGAGGCGCAGCGGAGGTACCGTCCCAGTGTGCAGGAGCAGGTGCGCACGGCGGAGGTGATCGCGGCGCTCTCGCTCGCGACCGACCTCGCCATCAGGCTTCCGCTGGAGCATGGCCTGGAGAGCACGCTCGTGGCCATGCGGCTCGGCGAGCGGCTCGGGGTCGACCCCGAGACCGCGATGCAGACCTACTACGCGTGCCTGCTGTTCTACGTCGGCTGCACGGCAGACGCGGAGATCGCGGCGGAGCTCTTCGGCGCCGATCTGCGCGACCACTTCGGCCCGGCGATGTTCGGGTCCCGCGCCGAGCAGATGCGCGGGCTGGCGCTCTCGCTCGCGGTGCCGGAGCGGACGCGGCCGGTGCGAGCCGCTCACATCGCCTGGCGCCTGCCCGCCGCGCTGCGGATTCGCAGCGCGCACCTCGCCGCGCAGTGCGAGGTCGGTGAGATGCTGACCGAGCGGCTCGGGTTGCCGACACCCGTCCAGACGCTGTTCGTCGGGTTCAGCGAGCGCTGGGACGGCAAGGGCTGGCCCGGCGAAGCGCGTGGGAGCGCCATCCCGCTGCCGGTGCGAATCGCTCATGTGGCGCGCGACGCGACGCTGCAGCGGCTGCTGGGTGGCAGCGAGCGCGCCGCGCGGGTGGTCGGAGAGCGAGCGGGGGGAGCGTTCGACCCGGAGATCGCGCGGCCGCTCGCCGATCACGCCGAGGAGCTCCTGGCCTTCGATCCGAGCGCATCGGCGTGGGATCAGGTGCTCGGCTCTGAGCCGTCACCTCGTCCGACCCTCGCCGACGAGACGATCGATCGCGCGCTGGCGGCCATCGCCGACTTCGGCGATCTGATCTCCCCCTACCTTGCCGGCCACTCGCAGCAGGTCGCCGAGCTCGCGGAGGCGGCGGCCACTCGCTGCGGGCTCGACCCGGCGGATGTGATCGCAACGCGACGCGCGGCGCTGGTGCATGACGTCGGCCGTGTGGCCATCCCCGCGCGGATATGGCAGAAGCCTGGGCCGTTGACATCCGACGAGTGGGAGCAGGTGCGGACGCACCCCTACTACACGGACCGCGTGCTCTCACGCTCGCCGTTTCTCGCCGAGCTGGCCCCGGTGGCGAGCGCGGACCACGAGCGGCTCGACGGCTCGGGCTACTACCGAGGGACGAGCGGTGCGAGCCTCGGAGTACCGGCGCGCCTGCTGGCCGCGGCTGACGCCTATCAGGCGATGCTCGAACCACGACCACATCGCGACGCTCTTGCTCCGGCTGTCGCGGCCACGCGCCTCGGCGACGAGGCGAGCGCGGGCCGGCTCGACGCCGACGCCGTGACCGCGGTGCTCGAAGCCGCCGGCCAGCGCGTGCCGCGGATCGACCGTCCCGCCGGCCTCACGGACCGCGAGGCCGAGATCGTCGGCCTGCTCGCGCGGGGCCTCCAGACGAAGCAGGTGGCCCGGGCGCTCGGCATTTCGGTCAAGACGGCGGACACCCACATCCAGAGCGCCTACCGCAAGATGGGCGTCTCGTCGCGTGCCGCCGCAGCTCTGTTCGCGATGGAGCACGGTCTGCTGGCCTCGGGAGAACTCCCGATTGTGCGGCCCGCGCCTCCGCCATAGCTTGCTCGGTAGCAACCGCAGGAGGCGAGACGAATGGCCAACACCGCTGACGAGCAGCGGCGGCGCGTCCACCAGATCGCCGAGGCGATCGCACCGACCTGGGAGCGCCGCAGGGCGTACATCGAGGGAGTGACCGCACCCGTGCGGCGCTGGCTCATCCGCGAGCTGGCACCCCGTGAGGGGGACCGGGTGCTCGAGCTCGCCGCCGGCGCCGGTGACACCGGCTTCGAGGCGGCTGCCATCGTCGGCAACGACGGCCGACTGGTCTCGACCGACTTCTCGGCGGCGATGCTGGACGTCGCCCGGCGACGAGGCGCGGAGCTGGGAGTCCGGAACGTCGACTACCTCGAGATCGACGCTGAGCGCATAGGGCTCGACTCGAGCAGCGTCGACGGCGTGCTCTGCCGCTTCGGGTACATGCTGATGGCCGACCCGCCCGCCGCACTCGCCGAGACCGAGCGCGTGCTCCGCCCGGGCGGCCGTGTGGCGCTCGCTGTCTGGGGCCGCTCGGAGGACAACCCGTTCTTCGAGCTGATCGGCACGGCCCTGGTCGAGGCTGGGCTCATGGCGCCTCCCGGTCAGGACGGCCCATCGCCGTTCAGCATGGCGACCGGTCAGCTCACCGGCGACCTGCTCCGGGGCGCCGGGTTCGCCGACATCTCGGACGGAGGAGGTCGGGGTGACGTTCGGCTGCGCCGACGTAGCCGATTACCTCGACATCGTCGCCGACACGTCCGGTCCCATGGGACTCGCACTCCAGAGCGCACCCGACAGGACGCGCGCCGATCTCGCCGCGCGCCTCGATCCGGCGCTCGCGCGGTACGCGACCGGCGCGGGGCACGAGCTGCCCGGCGTGGCCGTGTGTGCGGTCGCTGCCAGTCCGTCGTAAGCGGCGCCTGCCTTCAGTCGACGATCGACCCCGCGAGCGCCTTGTGCGCGTTCAGGCCGAAAGGCTGGGGCAAACCCTGGGGTCCCTCCCATTGTCCTGCCTCGCTCATCGGCGCAGGCTCCTTCTCGCACTCGACGGAAGGACGCCCGCCATGACCGGCCCGCTCTACCACCTCGGTCGCTTCTGCTCTCGCCACAACAGGATCGTGATCGCAGTCTGGCTCGTCGCAGCCGTCGGGCTCGCGCTCGCGGGCCGCGCGGCCGGTGACCGCACCAGCGACGACCTGACGCTGCCCGGAACGGGCTCCACGAAGGCCACGGACGTCCTCGAGTCGAAGTTGCCCGATCAGGCGTACGGCAGCAACCCGCTCGTGCTGCAGTCCACGAACGGAAAGCTCACGAACAAGCAGAACACGAAGGCCGTCAACGACACGGTCAAGGCGGTCAAGGACACGCCGCACGTCGTCGGGGCGATCAACCCGCTCTCGGACAAGGGCTCCGAGTTCCTGTCGAAGGACAAGAAGATCGCCTACATCCCGGTCAGGCTCGACGTCAGCCAGAGCGACCTCACCGAGGACGAGGCCCAGGCCGTGCTCGACGCCGGCGCACCCGCCGAGAAGGCGGGCATCGACGTGGCGATCGGCGGCTATGTGGGCCAGCAGCTCTCCAAGCCCAACACGCACATCAGCGAAGCGATCGGGCTCGGCGCCGCGGTGATCATCCTGCTGTTCGCGTTCGGAACGGCGACGGCGATGGCCCTGCCGATCGTCACCGCGGTCCTCGGGCTGGTGAGCGCCCTGGCGCTGATCAAGATCCTGGGGCTCTTCAGCGACGTGCCGACGGTCGCGCCGACGCTCGCCACGATGATCGGCCTCGGCGTGGGAATCGACTACGCCCTCTTCATCGTCACCCGTCACAAGCTGCAGCTGCGCGACGGCATGGAGATGCGTGAATCGATCGCGCGAGCGACCGCGACGGCGGGAGGCGCCGTGCTGTTCGCCGGAACGACGGTGGTGATCGCGCTGGTGTCGCTGTTCTTCGCCGGAATCCCGCTCGTGACCAAGCTCGGCTACTGCGCGGCCGTCGCGGTCGTGGTCTCCGTGATCACCGCGACGACGCTGCTGCCGGCGCTGCTCGGCGCGCTCGGCCCACGGATCAACTCGCTGCGCGTGAAGCTCGGCCGGACGCACCCGGACGACCACCGCCCGCACGGCTGGGCGCGCTGGGCGCGCGGCGTCGCACGCCGCCCCTGGATCGCGGCGGTGACGGCAACGGCGATCCTGGTCGTGCTGGCGCTGCCGCTCCTGAACCTGCACCTCGGCCAGTCCGACACCGGCGCGATGCCGGAGTCGACCACCGCGCGCCAGGCCTACGACGGGCTCGAGAAGGGCTTCGGCGCGGGGACGAACGGGCCGCTGCTGGTGGCAGCGGAGCTCGGCACACCGGCCAAGCCGGACCAGAAGAACCTGAACGAGATCAACAACAAGCAGAAGCAGCTCGAGCAGCAGCAACAGCAGATCGAGCAGGAGGCCATGCTGCAGGGCGCGACCCAGCAGCAGGCACAGGCCGAGGCCCAGCAGCAGACCCAGTCCCAATCCGACAAGCTCGCCAAGCAGAAGAAACGCGCCGAGAACCCGGCGACGGACCCGCGGCTGACGAAGCTGTCGAACGAGATCGCGAAGACGCCGGACGTGAAGTCCGTGTCACCGCCGTCACTCGACAAGCACGGCACGGCTGCCGTCTACACGGTGATCTCGAAATCCGCGCCGTCCTCAGACAAGACCGAGGACCTCGTCAACCAGCTGCGCGACGAGACGATCCCGAAGGCCACCAAGGGCACGGACATGAACGCGTGGGTCGGCGGCCAGACGGCGGGCTACATCGACCTCGCGAGCAGGATCAGCGACAAGCTGCCGGCGATGATCCTGATCGTCGTCGGGCTCAGCTTCATCGTGCTGATGCTCGCCTTCCGCTCGCTGGTCGTGCCGGCCAAGGCGGCGATCATGAACCTGCTGTCGGTGGCCGCCGCCTACGGCATCGTGACCTTCGTCTTCCAGGAGGGGCACGGCGCCACGCTGATCGGGCTCGACGGCCCGATACCGATCGTCAGCTTCGTCCCGCTGCTGATGTTCGCGATCCTGTTCGGGCTCTCGATGGACTACGAGGTGTTCCTGCTCACCCAGATCCGGGAGAGCTACATGGAGTCCAAGCGGCCGACACACGCCGTCATCGAGGGGCTCGCGAACACCGGCCGGGTGATCACGTCGGCGGCGCTGATCATGGTCTGCGTCTTCACGAGCTTCGTGCTCAACGGGGACCCGGTGGTCAAGCAGTTCGGGATCGGGTTGGCGGTCGCGATCGCGATCGACGCCACGATCGTGCGCTGCCTGCTGGTGCCGGCGGTGATGACGCTCCTCGGCAAGGCCAGCTGGTGGATGCCGAGCTGGCTGGGCCGGCGGCTGCCGCAGGTCAGCGTCGAGGGCGAGGAGTACTTCGCGCAGCACCCGCTGCCGCCCGCGGAGGCGAAGGCCTGACTCCCCCCCAGCCGAGGTCGGCCGCGGCGGCCCGCACCGCTGCCCGCAGCGCCCTGACGGAAGGACGCTCGGCGTCGGCGCTGCGGGTCGCCATGAAGATCGTCCGGTGGAGTGAGCCCTCGGCCATCTCCCTGACGGCGACGCCGGCGTGACTCTCGGGGGCGACCAGCTCCGGCAACAGCGTCACAGCCCGCCCTCCGGCAACGAGGGCGAGGCTCGTGACGCTGTCGTTGGTGCGGTGGCGGATGTCGGGATCGAAGCCGCCGAGCTCGCGGCAGGTCCTGATCACGATCTCCTCCCAGCCCGTTTCCCGATGCCCGGTCGTCCAGACGTCATCGGCGAGCTCGGCGAGCGGCACCGCGCGCCGCCGGCGCTGGGCAGCTGGGTGGCTCTCGGGAAGGATGAGCTGCACGGGGTCGAGCTGCAGGTCCTCGCGCGTGACGCCCACCGCACGCGGGAGCGGCTGGTGCTCCCACTCGTCGGCGAGCACGAGGTCCACGTCGCCCAGCGCGAGCGCCGGCAGCGACTCCTCGGGCTCCGCCTCCACGAGCTCGCAGCGCAGCCTCGGCGCCTCCTGCGCGAGCGCCTGCATCGCGGGCAGGGCGAGCTTCAGCGCGGTCGACTGGAAGGTCGCGATGCGACCGCGCCCGGCCACGTCGCCCGCAGCCGCGGCGAGCTCCGCCTGCGCGAGCTCGGCGCGCTCGAGCAGCGCGCCGGCGTGCCCGACGAGCACGAGCGCGGCATCGGTGAGGCGCACGCCGCGGCCCGCCGGCTCGAGCAGCTCGACGCCGGCCTCGCGCTCGAGCACCGCCAGCTGCTGCGACACGGCCGACGGCGTGAACTGCAGCGCGTCGGCCACGGCGGCGATCGTGCCGCGCGCGTGCAGCTCGTGCAGGAGCCGGAGCCGGTGCAGGTCGAGCGTCACTGAAGGCGGTCGGTCTCGAAGTGGGTGGCGCGCTCGTCGTAGCGCGAGAGCAGCGCGAGCGCCTCGGGCTCGAGCACCGGAACCTCGTAGTCGTGGCCGGCGAACGCCCGGATCGCGTCAAGCGAGTCGAAGCGCGTGAGGGTCACGAACGCGACCTCGCCGCCGTCGGGCCGGCGGAGGACCTCGGCGCCGAGGAAGCCCTCGATCTCGCGCATCGACGGGAACAGGGAACCGAGCAGGAAGTCGGCGTACGCCTGGGCGTTCTCGGGCGCCGTCCAGCCTCGCCACAGTCGCGTGACCATTGAAAAGGGATGCTACTGACTCATGCTTAGGAATGTGAGTTGTTCCTAATGGCTTGTGGCTCCACCATGGCGCCATGCCAGCAATCGGAGTCATCGCCTGCCTCGCCTCCGCCACCGCCTTCGGCGGTATGGGGGTATTCGGAAAGCTCGCCTACGACGAGGGGGCGACCGTCGGCACCCTGCTCGCCACGCGCTTCGTGCTCGCCGCCGCGCTGTTCTGGCTGTTCGTCGCCTGGTCCGGCGGTGGGCGGGTCCTGCGCGGCCTCTCGGCGCGCGACGTCGGGATCGCGCTCGCGCTCGGAGCGATCGGCTACGGAGCCCAGGCGGGCGGCTACTTCGCGGCGCTCGAGCGCCTCGACGCGTCGCTCTTGTCGCTGCTCGTGTACACCTTCCCGGTGATGGTCACGGTGACCGCCGTCGTGCTCGGTCGCGAGCGGGCCAACCGCCGCACCGCGGGCGCGCTCGCGCTCGCCTCGGCGGGACTCCTGCTCGTCCTCGCCGGCGCGGCGGCGGGCGCGCTAGACCCCGTCGGCACCGCGCTCGGACTCGGCGCGGCCGTGGTTTACACGGGCTACATCCTGATCTCGGAGGGCGTGGTGGAGCGCGTGCGCCCGCTCGCGCTCAGCACTCTGGTCTGCACGGGCGCGGCCGCCACGTTGACCGTCGCCGGGCTCGCCGGCGGCGACCTCGACCCCGGCGGCGTCAGCGCCACCGGCTACGTCTGGCTCGCGGGCCTCGCGCTCGTCTCGACGGTCGCCGCGGTCACCCTCTTCTTCGCCGGCCTGCGCCGCGTGGGGCCGAGCTCCGCCTCGATCCTGTCGACGCTCGAGCCGGTGGTGACCGTCGGGCTCGCGTTCGCGATCTTCGGCGAATCGCTTGGCCCGGCGCAGCTCGCGGGCGGTGTGCTCGTCCTGATGGCAGTGATCGCCGTCCGAGCTCCCGCCCGCCGGCCGCTGGAGGTCACAGCATGAGCGCGGCGCTCGAGGGCAAGGTCGCACTCGTCGCGGGCGCCACACGCGGAGCCGGGCGCGGCACGGCGGTGGCGCTCGGCGAGGCCGGCGCGACCGTCTACTGCACCGGTCGCAGCACGCGCGAGCAGCGCTCGGAGTACGACCGGCCGGAGACGATCGAGGAGACAGCCGAGCTCGTCGACGCCGCCGGCGGTACCGGGATCGCCGTGCGGGTCGACCACCTCGTGCCCGCCGAGGTCGAGGCGCTCGTCCGGCGGATCGACGGCGAGCAGGGGCGCCTGGACGTGCTCGTCAACGACATCTGGGGCGCCGAGCAGCTGTTCGAATGGGACAAGCCGCTCTGGGAGCACGACCTCGACAGGGGGCTGCGCACCCTCCGGCTGGCGATCGACACGCACCTGATCACGAGCCACTTCGCGCTGTCGCTGCTGATCCGGGAGCCGGGCGGGCTCGTCGTCGAGATGACCGACGGCACGCGCGAGTACAACGACGCGAACTACCGGGTGTCCGCCTACTACGACCTCGCCAAGTCGTCGGTGCTGCGGCTCGCGTTCGCGCAGGCCCAGGAGCTCGCTGCGCACGGCTGCACCGCCGTGGCGCTCACGCCCGGGTGGCTGCGCTCGGAGATGATGCTCGAGATCTACGGCGTGACCGAGGACAACTGGCGCGACGGCGCCGCGGTCAACCCGCACTTCGCCGCGATCTCGGAGAGCCCGCGCTTCGTGGGCCGAGCCGTGGCGGCGCTCGCCGCCGATCCCGAGCTGCACAAGCGCAACGGCGGCTCGTTCTCGTCAGGCGGGCTCGCACGCGAGTACGGCTTCACCGACGTCGACGGCTCCCAGCCGGACTGCTGGCGCTACATGGTCGAGGTGCAGGACAAGGGGCTGCCGGCCGACTCCAGCGGCTACCGCTGACGAGCCGGCCGGCAACGCGGGGGGTCAGACGAGCGCCTCTTCGCGCACCTGCGTCAGGCGGAAGTGGTTGCCCGACGGATCGCGGAAGGAGGAGTCGATCCCGTAGGGGCGCTCCTCGGGCTCGTCGACGAACTCGACGCCACGGCCCTTGAGCACCTCGCAGTCCGCATAGATGTCGTCGCTGACGAGGAAGACAGTGCCCGCGAAGCCCTTGGCAGTGAGGTCGCGCACCTCCTCACGGGTGCCCTCATCCATCACCGGCGGGCCGGGGATCGCCATCAGCACGATGGCGATGTCCTCCTGATCGCGCGGCCCGACCGTGAGCCAGCGGAAGCCGCCCATCTCCGGGAAGGTGGCGTCCACGCGCACCTCCATTCCGAGCTTCTCGGTGTAGAAGGCGAGCGCCTCGTCCTGGTCGTGTACCCACAGCTGTGCAACGCCGATCTTGATCATCTCGTGTCTCCTTGGGGGTGGAAGTGACTGGCAAGGGACACGCTACGGCGCGCGGCCGTCCACGTCTTCTCGAAAAGTGCGGTGTTGCGGGCGGCCGTACGCGCGCAGGACGCAGCTCGGCAGCTGGGCGCGCTGGACCGCCGGCGGGAAGCGGGCTCGGTAGGCGGTGGGCGACTCGCCGTACATGCGCGTGAAGCTCGTCGTGAACGAGCCGAGGCTCTGAAGCCCCACCGAGAGGCAGATGTCGGTGACCGAGTGGTCCGTGTTGCGGAGCAGCGTCGCCGCGCGCTCGAGCCGCCGCGTGAGCAGATAGGCGTGCGGCGACTCGCCGAACGCGCGCCGGAACTCGCGGCTGAAGTGCGCCCGTGAGAGGCCGGCGGCACGCGCCATGTCGTCCACGCCGAGCGGCTCGAAGTAGCGCGCGTCGGCGAGGTCCTTGGCGCGCAGGAGGTGGCGGGCGGGCGGGACGAAGCTCTGGGTCATCCGTCCCGCCCGACGATAAACGCCGGGCTAGGCCTTGGTGCGCTTGCGCGCGCCCTTGCGCGCGGCGGTGCTCCGCTTCTTCGCCTTGGCGCGCCGGGTCTTCGCCGCCTTCTTGGCCGCCGTCCTGCGGTCGCCCCTGCCGAGATGACCGCGCAGCTCGGATACGCCGGCGTCGAGCCGGTCGACGGCCTCGCGCAACCCCTTCGGCGCCCGTCCGCTCTTGACCTCGCCGGGCAGCGCCGTCAGCTCGCGGGCGACCTTCTTGCGGACGCCGCTCGAACGCAGGCGGCGGTACAGCTTCTTGTCCTTCGTCTTAGCCATGTTCCCTTTCGTTCCCGGGTACCTCGCCGCTACCCGGCACGTCTCAGACGAAGCACCGACGCAGGGGGTCGAGACGGGCGCTCTCAGGGTCGTCCGCACCACGTTCGCTGCGAGGCCCGCGGGGACGATGTACTTCGAGTCGACCCGGCGGCGCGCTTCGCCTGCTCGTCGAGCTGTTCGAGGCTGATCGGCTCGAGCTCGTTCATCGCCCTCTCGACGGCTTCCATCCAGGGCATCAGTTGCCCGGTGGAGCGGCGCCTCAACCTCGAGCGGAGCGGGCGTAGGCTCCGGCGATGGACTCCCTGCCCGCAGCGATCGCGAACGTGGCGAGCGAGCTCGCCGCGCTCCCCGGTGCGGCCGCCGTCGTCCTGGGCGGCTCGCGCGCGATGGGGACAGAGCGCCCGTCGAGCGACTGGGACCTCGGCGTCTACTACCGCGGCGCGTTCGATGCGGACGGCGTCCGCCGGCTCGGGCACTCGGGCTACGTAGCGGAGCCGGGCGAGTGGGGGCCGATCATGAACGGCGGCGCCTGGCTGACCGTCGACGGCATCGCGGTCGACGTGCTCTTCCGCGACCTCGACATGGTCGAGCGCTGGCGCGACGATGCCGAGCAGGGCCGCTTCGAGGTGCTGGCTCAGAACGGCTACGTCGTGGGCGCGCCGACCTATGTGCCGGTGGGTGAGCTCGCGATCAACAGGCCGCTGAGTGGCGAGCTGCCGCGGCCTGAGTACCCGGACGCGCTCGCCGAGGCTGCCGCCGAGCGCTGGCGTGGCCGCGCCGCCGTGTCGCTCATGTTCGCGCACATCCACGCACGCGCCGACGACGCGGTGTGCTGCACGGGCATGCTCGCCGGGGCGGTCCTGTGCGTGGCGCACGCGCGGCTCGCAGAGCGGCGCGAGTGGGTGCTGAACGAGAAGCGCCTCGTCGAGCGCGCGGGCCTCGAGCAGGTGCAGCCGCTGCTGGGCGCGCCGGGCGCCGCCGCCGTCGACGCGGTCGCGGCGACGCTCGAAGTCGAGCCGCTCCGCTCGCGTTAGGCCTTCGGCGGCAGCGAGCGTGCGAAGCGCACGCCGCGCGCAACCCAGGCGCCGAGCCGCCGCTTGCCCGCGAGCTCGGCCGGATCCACGAAGACCCAGCCCTTCATGAGTCGCCCGCCCATCTCCATCGGGGTCGCACCCGGGCGCTCGAGTGCGGCGTCGAAGCCGTCCTGACCCACGCGCACGAGCAGGCCGCCGCGCGACGAGACCGCGACGGCGAGGTTCCCCCCGATGAGAAACGACAGCCCACCGAACATGCGCTGCTCGCTCACGCCGTCCTCGGCGGCGAGCAGGTCGCGCACGCGCTCCGCGAGATGCTCGTCGTAGGCCACGAGGCGAACGCTAGCGCCGCGCCGTCAGACCGCCAGCGACTCGATCCGCGCGCTGATCGCCCGCTCGGCGCGGTCGAACACGGCCGGGTCGTGCATCAGCTGGAAGTGCTGGTGGGCCGCCGCGCCGAGCGCGTCGAGCTCGAACGAGATCTGCTCCGCCTCCACGGCCGGGTCGATGTCGCCCGCCTCCTGAGCCTTGCGCACCTCGCGGGTGAGGAAGGCGAGGAACTCGCGGGCGTCGTCCGTCACGACCTCGCGGACCTTGCTGTCGGGCCGGCCGTCGAACTCGGCCTTGACGGCGTAGAAGAAGCAGCCGCCCGCGAAGACCTTGTCGCGGTAGTAGTTCAGCCAGTCGTGCAGCAGCGCCTCGAGCCGCGCGCGCCCGCGCGGCAGAGCGCGGGACGGCTTGACGACGCGGTCGACGAAGCGCCTGCGCGCCGCGTCGATCGTGGCGAGCTGGAGCTCCTCCTTCGAGCCGAAGTGCGCGAACAGCCCGCTCTTGCTCATCCCGAGCTCGGCAGCGAGCGTTCCGATCGTCAGGCCCTCGAGTCCGTGAACGGAGGCGACGTCGGCCGCGGCCTGCAGGATCGACTCGCGCGTGCGGTTGCCGCGCCGGCGGCGGCCGTCGGCATCCTCGCCGGCGGCGTCCGGGTCGGCGCCGGCCAGCGTCTCGAGATCGCCGGGCGTTGTCATTCCGTGAAGAAAGTAGCACGACCGTTCGTACTGTGCTACAAAGTACGACCGATCGTGCTTTTTGTTTGCACACAGAGGAGAGACCGTGATCTACCTCACCCGTGAACCCCACGTCCTGCCCTTCACGCGCCACGTGCCGATGCTGCGTGGCGCGCCCTGGCGGCGCGTCGCCGTGCTCGGCGACAGCGTCGCCGAGGGAGTGCGGGAGCCGCACGACGGCTTCCGCGACCTTTCCTGGATCGAGCGCATCGTCGAGCCACTCGGCGCCGTCGCGCCGGGCCTGACGGTGATGAACCTCGGCCAGCGCGACCTGCGCGCCTCCGAGGTGCGCGAGCTGCAGCTGCCGGCGGCGCTCCGCTTCCGCCCCGACCTCGCGATCGTCGCGGCCGGTGGCAACGACGCGCTGCGGCGCTCGTTCTCGCCGGAGCGGGTTGCGGACGAGCTCGATGCGATCGCGGCGCCGTTGCGCGAGGCGGGCGCCGACCTGCTGATGCTCGAGCTGATGGACATCGTCGCCTCCGGGCTCGTCCCGAGCGAGTACGCGGACGCGCTCGGCGAGCGCATGAGCGGGCTGGCGCAGGCCACGCGCGAGGTCGCGGCACGGCACGGCGCGATGCTCGTCGAGATGCGCGAGCACCCGATCTGCGCCGACCCGGGCGTCTATGCGAGCGACCACCTTCACCTGAACGCCCGCGGCCACGCGATCGTGGCGAGCGAGGCGATCCGCGTGATGAGCGACGCGCTCGTGACGAGGGCCGCGGCATGAGCGACCTGAGCCTCGACCCGCTGCTCGCGCTCGAGCTCTCGCAGGAGGAGATCCTCGAAGACCTCTGCTGGCCGAATCCACCCCCCGGGCGCTGGGGCCTCGACGCCGGGGGCTACTCGGCGAACGGGCGCCCGACCGTGAGCGCGCGCCGCAACGGGGGGTCCAGCTCCTCGAAGCGGGAGTCCGGCTCGACGCCGAGCGCGTCGAGCATCGTGCTGAAGAAACAGCGCACGGAGGCGGCGGCCACCACGTCGAAGACGTCGCGGTCGCTCAGCCCGAGTGCGCGCAGCCGGTCGACGTCCTCCTGATTCACGAGCGTGGGGTCGCCGGCGACCTTCTCGGCGAAGTCCATGACGGCCACGTCGACCTCGTCGAGGCCCGCGCGTCGATGGTCGGCGACGACGTCGAGCAGCTGCTCGTCCGACATGAACGTCGAGGCAAGCACCGATCCGTGCGCGAGCGCGCAGTATGAGGAGCGCCGCCGGCGCGCGGCGGCGAGCGTGGCCAGCTCGTAGCGGCGCGGGTCCATGTTCTGCTTCGCCGCCTTGTTGAGGCCCCGCCAGGCCTCGTACAGCTCCGGGTGGAGCGAGAAGGCGCGCGTGTAGTTGGGGACCCGGCCCTGCGCGTCACGGTCGGTCTCGTAGAGCCGCGCGACCGGCTCCGGAGCGCCGCCCTCTGGAACGGTCTCGATGAAGGTCATCGCTGGAGCCTACGTCCGGGCGGCCCGCGAGCATGCGCCCGCATGAGCGTCCCGGCCGGTGAGGGCTCGGGCAGCGCGGAGATCCCGCCGAAGCGCGTCGGAGATCATCGTCTCGGGTCGACGGTCTTCAAGGCGGCGATCATCGCGCTGGGCGTCTACCTCGCGATCGTCGCGAGCGAGGTGCTGCTCATCGATCGGGCTGGCCTTCGTGTTCGCGCTCGGCCTCGATCCGCTCGTCGGCTGGTTAACGCGTCGCGGCGTCGGCCGCGGCAAGGCGTCGCTGCTGGTCTGCGGCCTGCTCTTCGTGATCGCCGCGGCGATCGTGATCTGGGCGGCCGTGCCGCTCTGGAACGAGGTGCGCCATCTCGCCGACGACCTGCCGGGCTACATGAGCGATCTCCAGGACGAGCCGCTGTTCAAGGCGCTCGACGAGAACACCGACGTTGCGACCAAGGCCGAGGACCTCGCCAAGGACATCGCGGACAAGATCCCCGAGGCGGCGGCCTCGTTCCTCGGGATCACGGGCGCGCTCGTCGGGCAGCGGTCCTGAGCGTCGTGACGCTCGTGTTCCTCACGCTGTTCCTGCTGATCGGGCTGCCGGACCTGAAGCGGGCCGCGCTGGCGCTGCTGGCGCCGCAGGAGGCCGAGCCGCGTCGAGCGGCTCGTGAACGAGGTCACGGAGACGATCTCCTACTCGCTACGTCGGCAACCTGGCGATCTCCGTGATCGCCGGCACGGTCGTCGGCGTCATGGCGGTGATCATCGGGGCGCCCTTCCCGGTCGTGCTGGCGCTGATCGTCGGACTGTTCGACCTGATCCCCCAGATCGGCTCGATGATCGCGGCGATCATCGTCGTCCTGATCACGCTCGCCGGCTCGGGAGTGGCGGACGCGGTGATCATGCTGCTCGTGATCCTCGTCTACCAGCAGATCGAGAACTACGTGATCCAGCCGCTCGTCTACCGGCGGGCGGTGTCGCTGTCGGGTTTCGCGACCATCGCAGTGGTGCTGGCAGGTGGTGCGTTGCTCGGGGTGATCGGCGCCATCCTGGCGGTGCCGGTCGCGGCGTCGATCAAGGTCGTGCTGAGCGACCTGACGGCCTCCCGGCGCGCTCGCATGGATGCGCTCAGGGGAGAGCAGCCCGGCGCCGGCGGCGCTCCAGCCTGATGCCGCCCGTGACGCTCCTGGCCCGGCGCGGCCAGCCCGCCGCGGAGGTCGCGAGCGACCTGCTCGAGCGCAATGAGGTGCCGCTTCACTGGGTCGACCTCGACGACGACCCGCTGCTCCCGTTCCTGTCGGAGGAGACCATCGCGGGCGCCCGTGAACGACCACTCGCCCTGTTCGCCGACGGCAGCCGGCTCGAGGCGCCGCCGAGCTTCGCCGAGGCGGCCCCCGATCGCTTTGACGCGGCACTCCAGGATGCGTACGGGGCGGCGGCGCGCTGGCGCACCGGCATCGCCGCGGGTGCCGGCCTCCCAACCCGTCCCCGCCACGACCACTACGACCTGATGGTGCTCGGCGCGGGCCCGGCCGGGCTCACCGCCGCGGTTTATGCCGCCTCCGAGGGCCTGCGCACCATCGTCGTCGAGCGCCACGCGCCCGGGGGGCAGGCGGGGACGAGCTCGCGGATCGAGAACTATCCCGGCTTCCCGGACGGCATCGATGGCGCCGAGCTCGCCGAGAGCTGCTACCACCAGGCGTTGCGACTCGGGGCGGAGTTCGTGATCGGCGTCGAGGTGCTGCATGCCCGTCCGCAGCCAGACGGCGAGGTCGAGCTCGAGTTCTCGAGCGGAGCCATTGCCCACACCCGCACGGGCGTCGTGGCCAGCGGCGTCCTCTACCGGCGGCTGAACGTGCCCGACGTGGAGCGGCTGATCGGCCGCGGCGTCCGCTACGGCAGTCCCTCCGGCGACGCCGCGAGCTACGCGGGTCGCCGCGTAGTGATCGTCGGCGGCGCGAACTCCGCCGGGCAGGCGGCGCTCCACCTGGCCGGGCACGGGGCCGACGTGACGATCCTCGTACGCGGCGACTCGCTCGAGCGCGGCATGTCCGCCTACCTCGTCGAGCGCATCGGGCGACACGGGCGAATCAGCGTGCTGACGCGCACCGAGGTCACGGGCGGCTTCGGCGAGGACCGCCTTGAGAGCATCGAGGTCCGTGGGCCCGCCGGCGAGCAGACGCTGCCGGCCGACGCGCTGTTCGTGCTGATCGGAGCTGCGCCGGTCACGGCGGGCGTGGAGGACTGGCTTCGCTGTGACGACCACGGCTACTTCATGACCGGCCGTGAGCTCTTCAGGAGCTCGGACCGTTCGTGGTGGCCGCTCGACCGCGACCCGCTCTTCCTCGAGTCGAGCCAACCCGGTCTTTTCGTCGCCGGCGACGTGCGCTCGGGATCGATCAAGCGCGTGGCATCCGCGGTGGGCGAGGGCGCGATGGCGGCCTCGCTGGTCCACTCGTATCTGGAGGGCCTCGAGAGCTAGCGCGAGCAGGACTCGGCTGCGGTGGGCCGAACCCTGAGGGTGGACATCGCACCGACAAGTGCTCCCAGGAGGGTTCAATGGCGACTCAAGAGCAGTACCCGCGTGATGAAGAGCCGGTCTCAGGTTGGGCCGTGGGCGGCGTCACCTTCGCTGCCTGCGTACTCACTCTGATCGGCTTCTTCCAGGTGATCGCAGGACTCGTCGCGGTCATCGATGACGACTTCTACGTCGTCGCTCAGAACTACACGTTCAACCTCGACACGAGCGCGTGGGGCTGGATCCACCTGCTGATCGGCATCCTGCTCGTGATCACCGGGTTCGGTCTCTTCAACCGTTCGGCCTGGGCGGGCTACACCGCGATCTTCCTCGCGATGCTGAGCGCCCTCGCGAACTTCTTCTTCATCCCGTACTACCCGTTCTGGGCGATCCTCCTGATCGCGCTCAACATCTGGGTGATCTGGGCGATCACCCGGCCGGGCGCACTCCGGATCTAGCGGGCGCCTGACAGCGGCCCGCCGCCTGGCGGCGGGCCGCGATGTACCTTGCGAGACGTGGGCCGGGCTGCACCAACGAGTGCGCGGTTGCTCGACCGCGACCGCGAGCTGGGGGAGATCCTCGATCGTCTCGACGCCGCTCGCACGGGCACGGGCTCGGCGCTCGTCGTGGAGGGACCCGGCGGGATCGGCAAGACTGAGCTGCTGCTCGCCGCCGACCGCGCTGCGCGCCAGCGCGACATGTGCGTGCTGAGCGCCCGCGGGGCCGAGCTCGAGCGCGAGTTCGCGTTCGGCGTGGTGCGGCAGCTGCTCGAGGCCAGCGTCCATGGTCCCGGCGGCGCCGGGTTGATGGACGGCGCCGCGGCGCTCTCCGCGCCCGTCTTCGAGCTCACGGCGCAGGGTGAGGAGGAGGAGCGCTCGTTCGCCGTGCTGCACGGCCTCTACTGGCTCTGCGCCAGCCTGTCGGAGCGCGCACCGCTGCTCGTGCTGGTCGACGACGCCCATTGGGCGGACCCCGCCTCGCTCGCCTTCCTGGCCTACCTCGCCCGTCGCGTCGAGGACCTGTCGGTGGCACTCGTGGTTGCGAGCCGCCCCGGCGACGACGACGTAGAGGAACATCTGCTCGGAACGCTGCTCGGCCACCCGCGCGCAGGGCTCGTGCGGCCGGGTCCGCTCGGCGGAGCCGCGCTTGAGACGCTGTTGCGGGAAGAGACGGGCGACGACCCCGACGAGGCCTTCGTCGCTGCGTGCCTCGCCGCAACAGAGGGCAACCCGTTTCTCGTGCGCGAGCTCGTGCGCGAGGTCGGCGAGCGCGGAATCGCTGCCTCGGCCCGGGACGCCGAGCGGGTCCGTGAGCTCGGCCCGCGCACAGTGGCACGCCGTCTGCAGGCCAGGCTCGCGAACGCGTCCCCCCTGGCCGTCGAGGTGGTGCGCGTGGTCGCGGTGCTTGGTGCGGACGCGGACGTGCGCCGCTTGGCCCGCCTCACGGACCTGCCGGCGGACGAGGTGGGCCGGGTGCTCGATGCCCTGCGCACGGCCGACGTCCTCACGGGCGAGCGGCCCGTCGAATTCGTACACCCGATCACACGCTCGGCGATCTACGCGGCGATACCGGCCGGGGAGCGGGCACGCCTGCACGACCTCGCCGCAGCTCTGCTGCAGGAGGAGGGCGCTGCGAGCGAGCGCGTCGCGAGCCATCTGCTCGTGACCGAGCCGGGCGGCGCCGGCGCGACCGTCGACTTCCTGGTCGCCGCCGCCAGGGGAGCGCTGGGGCGCGGCGCCCCCAGCTCGGCCGCGGCGTACCTGAGGCGTGCGCTCGCAGAGCCGCCGCCCGCGGGCGAGCGGACCAGGCTGCTGGCGGAGCTCGGCTCCGCCGAGTCGCTCGTCGGCGATGCCCGCGCGATCGGCCACCTGAGCGAGGCGCTCGAGAGCTCACCCGCCAGCGAACCGCGCAGGATGGCCGCGCTCGCGCTCGCCCAGTTCTTCGTCCTGGCGGGCGAGACGGGCCGCGCGGCCTCCCTGTACGAGTCAGCCGCGCCCGGACAGGAACGCTGGGCGCTTCGGCTCGAGGCATCCGCGGTCGCCGCGGGAATCGGCGACGTGGAGGTGGCGCCGTCGATGGCGGAGCGCGTCGATGCGCTGCGAGCGCTGGCGGAGCAGGATCCAGGCGCCCCGGCGAGCGTCTTCGCGGCAGTTGCGATCGCCAATGCGCAGACAGCCACGCCCGCGGCCGAGATCGTCGGGCCGGCGAGGCGGGCACGCGCCCGCACCCGACGCCGGGGGCTCGGCTGGGCCACGGGCCTCGTCGCTCTCTTCACCGCCCTTCTCTTCGCCGAGCACTACGACGAGGCCGAGGAGCTCGTCGAGGAGGGACTCGCGATCGCCCGCTCGCGCGGCTCCGAGATCCACTTCGCGATGTGCTCCGCGATGCGCAGCTGCCTGGCGCTGCGCCGCGGGGCGCTGGGCGACGCCGAGGAGGATGCGCGCGTGGCCCTGCAGGTGGCCCCGCGCCAGGCCCACGGCTTCTACGGGATGTTTGCGCTCGCGAGCCTGCTGGAGGCGCTCGTCGAGCGGGGACTGCCGCTGGACGCGGAGCGCGAGCTCGAGCGGATCGGGCTGCCGGAGCGCTCGTCCGCCCTCCCCTATGGCACCCTGCTCAACGCCCGCGGCCGGCTGCGGCTGGCGCAGGGGCGGTGCGACGAGGCGCTCGCGGACTTCACGGCAGCCGGGGGCCACCTGCTACGCGGCGAGTGCACCACGCCGAGCGCCGCCGCATGGCGCTCCGGCGCCGCCCTCGCGCAGCTCGCGCTCGGGGACGCGGAGACGGCGAGGGTGCTCGCGGCCGAGGAGGCCGAGCTGGCCCGGGCGGCGGGCTTCCCGCGCGCCCTCGGCATCGCCCTGCGGATAGAGGGGCTCGCCACGGGTGGCGATGACGGGGTCGTGCTCCTGGAGACCTCGATCGGGTCACTCGAGCGCTCGCAGGCGCAGCTCGAGCTCGGCAGGTCGCTCGCCGAGCACGGCGCGGCGCTCAGGCGCGGCGGGCGCCGGGTGGACGCCCGCGAGTCGCTGCGCCGCGCGCTCGAGCTGGCCAGGCGCTGCGGCGCCGGCGCGCTCGCCGAGCAGGTGCGCACGGAGCTGCGGGCCGCCGGCGGCCGCTCGCGCCAGGGCGCGCTGTCGGGGCCCGGCTCACTCACCGCGAGCGAGCGGCGCGTCGCGCAGATGGCGGCGGAGGGCCTCAGCAACCGCGACATCGCCCAGGCGCTGTTCGTGTCGCTGCGCACGGTCGAAACGCACCTCACGCACGCCTTCCAGAAGCTCGACATCGACTCCCGCACGAAGCTCGTAGACGCCCTCCGCGGCACCCCGAGTTGAAAATGTCGTGGTCGGCCCACGATGCGCCGCCGGCCCTCCGGGGAGATCATCGGCGCATGAACACGACTGTGGTGCAGGCGGCGGCGAAGGCGCCGCGGACCCTGGACGATCAGACCCTGTGCGCAGCCTTCCAGCGCACGGCCGCCGAGCGGCCGGACGACATCGCGCTGGCTGACGAGCGCCACGCGGCCGGCATCAGCTGGCACGAATACGGCGAGCGCGTGCGCCGAATCGCGGAGGGCCTGCATTCGCTCGGCCTGCGCCGCGGCGACACGCTCGCCCTGTTGCTCACGAACCGCAGCGAGTTCCACCTGCTGGATGCCGCGGCGATCCACCTCGGAGCCGTGCCCTTCTCGGTCTACGCGACGAGCGCGCCCGAGCAGATGGAGTACCTGCTGCGCGACTCGGGCGCGCGCGTGGTCGCGACCGAGACCGCCCTCCAGGAGCGGCTGGCGCAGGCGCTCGCTCTGGCCGAGCGGCCACTCGATGCCCTCGTCATCGTCGACGGCGAGGCCGGCGTGCTGACCCTCGACGAGCTGGAGCTGCGGCGCTCGGCTGAGTTCGACTTCGACGCGAGCTGGCAAGCGGTCGGCGCCGAGGACCTGCTGACGCTCATCTACACCTCGGGAACGACCGGCCCGCCCAAGGGCGTCGAGCTGACGCACCGCAACCTGCTCGCCGCCTGGCGCGGCGTGCACGAGGCGTGGGGGCTCCCGCATCCGGGCAGCTCGACCATCTCCTACCTGCCCTCGGCCCACATCGCCGATCGCTTTGGCTGCCACTACGCCGGCATGCTCTTCGGCGCTGCGATCACCTCCTGCGGCGATCTGCGCCAGGTCGGGAAGCTGCTCCCCGAGGTGCGGCCCACCGTGTTCGCGGCCGTCCCGCGCGTCTGGCAGAAGCTCAAGGCCGGCGTGGAGGCCGCGCTCGGCGCGGAGACCGACGACACACGGCGCGAGGCGATGTCCTGGGCGATCGAGACAGGCGGGGCGGCAATCGAGCTCGAGCAGCGCGGCGAGCCGCTACCGGCCCAGCTCCGGGCCGAGCTCGCGCGCGCCGACGAGCTCGTGCTGTCCGGCATTCGGGCCCGGCTCGGCCTCGACCGCTGCGAGGTGGCGGTGTGCGCCGCGGCGCCGGTCCCGCCCGACGTGCTCACGTTCTTCCAGGGGCTGGGGCTGCCGATCGTCGAGCTCTACGGGCTATCCGAGACGTCGGCCATCGCCACCAGCAACCGGCCCGGCCGGCAGCGCATCGGCACCGTGGGTCAGCCGCTGCCCGGCGTGGAGCTGCAGGTCGCCGACGACGGCGAGGTGCTCCTGCGCGGCGACATGCTCATGCGCGGATACCGCAACCGCCCGGACCAGACCGGCGAGGCGATCGACGCCGAGGGCTGGTTCCACACGGGCGACGTGGGCGTGCTCGACGAGGACGGCTATCTGCGCATCGTCGACCGCATGAAGGAGCTGATCATCAACGCCGCCGGCAAGAACATGTCGCCGGCGAACATCGAGTCGACGCTCAAGGCCGCAAGCAGCCTGATCGGCCAGGCCTGCGTGATCGGCGACGCCCGGCCCTACAACGTCGCGCTGCTCACGCCCGACCCCGAGGCGTCGGCCCGGCTCACTCCCGAGGCGTTGCAGGCCGAGATCGCCGCGGCGGTCGAGCGCGCGAACGAGCGCCTGTCGCGCGTCGAGCAGATCAAGCGCCACCGGCTGCTCGAACGCGACTGGCTGCCGGGCGGCGTCGAGCTGACGCCGACGATGAAGCTCAAGCGACGCGCGATCGAGAAGCGCTACGCGGGCGAGATCGAGCGGCTCTACGCCTAGGCGAAGCGCTTGCCGAAGTCGAGTGCGGTCTGCGCGACGTCGCGGCGGACCGTGTCGGGGATCGCCGGGCGCTCGGTGGCCATGATTCGCAACCTGGCGATCCGCGATTCGCATCCGTGCCTACTCTCATGCGGGCATGAACACGCAGTTCCTCGGCCGCACGGCGTGGGCACGCAACCTGGCCGCTCCGCTGCGGAGCTTCCTCACGACCGAGACGAGCGGCGCGCTCGCGCTGCTCGCTGCCTCGCTGGCCGCCCTGATCTGGGCCAACCTGCCCTGGTGGGAGTCCTACGAGTCGTTCTGGACGACGGACCTGTCGATCCGGATCGGCGACGACGCGCTGTCGCTCGACCTGCGCGACTGGGTCAACCAGGGGCTCATGACCCTGTTCTTCCTGGTCGTGGGCCTGGAGGCCAAGCGCGAGCTCGACCTCGGCGAGCTGCGCGACCGGCGCCGTGTGGCCATCCCGGTGCTGGCCGCGCTCGGCGGGCTCGCCGTACCGGTGCTCATCTACCTCGCGATCAACGCCGGGGAGCCCTCAGCGGACGGCTGGGGCGCCGCGATGTCGACCGACACGGCCTTCGCCCTCGGCGTGCTGGCGCTGTTGGCGCCCCAGGCGACGCGCCTGCGCGTACGGCTCCTGACGATCGTCGTCATCGACGACCTCGTCGCGCTGATCGTGATTGCCACTGTCTACACGGAGCACATCGAGATGACGCCGCTGCTCATCGCGTTCGGGCTGTTCGCGGTCCTGCTCGGGCTCCGCTTCGTACCGTTCGGCGGACGCCTGCAGGCGGCCGCACTGCTGGGCGTGGCGATCTGGGTGGCACTGCACGAGTCCGGAGTCGATCCCGTGATCACCGGCCTCGCCGTGGGCCTCGCCACGACCGCCTACACGCCGGCTCGCGGCGCCCTCGAGCGGGCCACAGAGCAGACGCGCACCTTCCGGGAGCAGCCGACGCCCGAGCTCGCACGCTCGGCCCAGGCCGGGATCGCAGCCGCGCTGTCGGTCAACGAACGGCTCCAGTACCGCCTCCACCCCTGGACCAGCTATGTGATCGTGCCGCTGTTCGCGCTCGCGAACCTGGGCATCCACATCGATGGCCAGCTGCTGAGCGACGCGGCGACCTCGCCGATCACGCTGGGCATCATCTGCGCCTACGTAGTCGGCAAGCCCGTGGGGATCTCCCTGGCGGCCTGGCTCGCCTCGCGCCCCTGGCTCTCCGGGCTGCGCCTGTCCCTCAGCTGGCCGGTGATCGCCGGCGGGGGCGTCGTCGCGGGCATCGGCTTCACGGTCGCGCTGCTGGTCGCGAGCATCGCGTTCAGCGGTCAGCAGCTTGCCGAGGCGAAGCTCGGCATCCTGGGCGCGGCGATCATCGCCACGCTGCTCAGCCTGCTGATCTTCCGCGTCATCATCCCGAGGCTGCCCGCCTCGATGCGCGAGCGCCAGCCGGCCGGCGTGACCGACGCGATCCTGGACCTGTCCGACGAGATCGACCCGAGCCGGGACCACATCCGCGGTCCCGACGACGCCCCCGTGACGCTCGTCGAGTACGGCGACTACCAGTGCCCTTACTGCGGCCAGGCTGAGCTCGTGATCCGCTCACTGCTCGACTCGTTCGGCGACGACCTGCGTTACGTCTGGCGCCACCTGCCGCTTAACGACGTCCACCCGAACGCGCAGATCGCAGCCGAGGGCGCGGAGGCCGCCGGCGCGCAGGGCCGTTTCTGGGAGATGCACGACCGGCTGCTCGACAACCAGGATCAGTTGATGCCGACCGACCTCGCCCGCCACGCCAACGACATCGGGCTCGACATGCACCGCTTCTGGGACGACCTGCGCCGGCGCGACTACGCCGAGCGGATCGGGCAGGACGTGGCGAGCGCCGACCTGAGCGGCGTGGCCGGCACGCCGACGTTCTTCATCAACGGCGCGCGCCACCAGGGCGCCTACGACATCGACACCCTCGCCGAAGCGGTCCGACGGGCACGGAAGGTCGCGCAGCAGCGCCGGGAAGCGTCAGTGGCCTCGTGACGAGCGCCGCACACCGGGTATTGCCAAGGCATGGCCACACAGAAGCAACGCCAGACGGCCCGCAAGAACGTGAAGAAGGCGCAGGCGGGCGCGCGCCAGAAGAAGACCATCTCGAAGCTGCCCAAGGGGACGCGCAGCGCGCTCGGTCGCGAGGGCGGCAAGGCGGCCGCGCGCAAGCGAGGTGCCTCGAAGGGCACCGGCGGCGGTGCCGGCGCCATGACCGTCACCGAGCTGCGCCGCGAGGCCGCACGGCTCGGCATCGAGGGCCGCTCGAAGATGGGCAAGGCGCAGCTGGTGCGCGCCGTCGGCCAGAAGCGCAGCCGCTCGCGCTGACGCGTCAGCCCTCCTCGAGCGGACGGAAGCCGGTCAGCTCGTAGAGGCTGTTGGTCGTCCGCTTGAGGCGGAGCTCCAGCGGCACGACGAAGCGGTGCACGATCGGATGCCGGCGCACGAGCAGGCGCTCCGCCGCCCGTGCCTCGTCACCACTGAGCAGGCGGGCCCGCGCGCGCAGGCCCGGGCCGGTCGGCCTGCCGCGCAGCGTGCTGGGCGCCAGCTCGACGTCGGTGAAGTTCCGCAGGCGTCTGACCTTCCAGCTGTCCGCCGGCGTGCCGAAGTAGGCGCGCTCGCCGTCGACCGTGAGATTGACCGGCGTGCCGACCCAGCCGCCGGCGCGCCTGCGCGTGCGCAGCAACACGGCCCAGCTGCGCTCGAGCTGCTCCAGCGGCGCGCTCATCGGATCGCCTCGAGCGGGCGTGTGATCTCGATGCCGTGCGCGGCGGCGAGCGCGGGCACGTCGTCGCTCTGCGCCGCAGCGCGCACGAAGCGCTCGAACTCGGCGCCGGGTGCGAGCACCACGAAGGCCTCGCCGTCCGCGTTCGACTCGTTGCGGACGGTGTGCTCGCATCCGCCCGGGATCGCCACGACCTGGCCCGGTCCCGCCGTCGAGCGCCTGACCTGGCCGCCCCCGTCGGCGATGTAAAAGGCGAACTCGCCGCGCTCGACCCGGTAGAGCTCGGCCGGAGCGTGGCGATGAAGCGCGGGTGGGCCGCCGCCCGGAGGCATCCGGACCTCGAAGGCGAGCAGGGCGCCGTCGCTGTCGGCGCTCGTGATACGGAAGTTGAGCTCGTCGGTTCCGACCTGCATGTCGTTCTCCTTCTCGAAAGACAGGCTTCCTGTCTTGTTCACTCGCGCGTTAGGATAGACAGGCCTCCTGTCCAATGTCAAGCGAATCTCATTCGAGCCCCGCCGAGCGTGCGAGTCCCGACAACCTCGGGATCCTCCTGCGCGAGCCGTTCCGGATCACCTCGGCGCGCCTGCATGAGCGCTTCGCGGAGCGAGGCCACCCGGAGGTGCGGGCGCCGCACGGCAACGTGCTCCAGTTCCTCGACGGCAGCGGTACGCGCGTGAGCGTGCTCGCCGAACGCGCCCAGATGACGAAGCAGTCGATGGCCGAGCTCGTCTCACACCTCGAGCGCCACGGCTACGTCGAGCGCATCCCCGACCCAGGCGATCGGCGCGCGAAGCTCGTGCGGGCGACGGCGCGCGGGCAGGAGGTCTATGCGATCGCGCGCGAGTTCGTGATCGAGACCGAGGCCGAGTGGACCGCCAAGCTCGGCGAGCGCAAGATCGCCACGCTCCGCAGGCTGCTGAAGGAGCTGAACGAGAAGCTGTGAGCGAGCGGCTGCGCAAGGTCGTCGACGAGCTCGACATCCAGCCGGACGACCGCGTGCTCGAGATCGGCTGTGGCCACGGTGTCGCGGCCGGCTACGTCTGCGAGCGGCTCGAGGCCGGCCGGCTGACCGCGGTCGACCGCTCCGCGAAGATGATCGAGGCGGCCCGCCGGCGCAACGCCGAGCACGTGGACGCCGGCACGGCCGAGTTCCTCATCGCCGAGCTCGAGGAACTGGACCTCGGTGAGCGGCGCTTCGACAAGGTCTTCGCGGTGCGCGTCGGGCTCTTTCACCGCGAGCCCGAGCGAGCTCGCGCACTCGTCGAGCCCTGGCTCGCCCCGGGCGGCACGATCACGACCGTGTACGACCCGCCCGGCTGATCCAATGGCGCAGCTGCCGGTAGACGTCCGGCTGACAACGCGCTTCCGTCTGCCCCGAATGCGAACGTATGTTCGTGCCGGCCGAGGCCACCATCCTGCACGCGGACGCCGATTCGTTCTTCGCATCGGTCGAGCAGCGCGACGACCCGCGCCTACGCGGCAAGCCCGTGATCGTCGGCGCCGGGGTGGTGCTGGCAGCGAGCTACGAGGCCAAGGCGTTCGGCGTCCACAGCGCGATGGGCGGCCACCGGGCGCGCCGGCTCTGCCCCAGGGCGATCGTCGTCGAGCCGCGCATGTCGGCCTACGTGGAGGCGAGCAAGGCGATGCTCGAGGTGTTCGACGACACCTCACCGCTCGTCGAGAAGCTGTCGATCGACGAGGCGTTCCTCGACGTCCGGGGCATGGAGCGTTTCGCCGGGACGCCGGCGGAGATCGCGAAGCGGCTGCGCAGGCGCGTGCGTGAGCAGGTCGGCCTCCCCGTCACGGTCGGGGTCGCCTGCACGAAGTTCCTCGCCAAGGTGGCCAGCGGCGTGGCAAAGCCCGACGGGTTGCTCGTCGTGCCGGTCGGGCGTGAGCTCGACTTCCTGCATCCGCTGCCGGTCGAGCGGCTCTGGGGGGTCGGGCCGGTGACCGCGCGCAAGCTGCACGAGCGCGGGATCTCAACGGTCGCGCAGGTGGCGGAGCTGGCGGAGGTGCAGCTGGTCGAGATGCTCGGACGCGCGACCGGCCGGCACCTGCACTCGCTGGCCCACAACTACGACCCGCGCCGCGTGCGCACGGGCGGGCGGCGTCGCTCGATGGGCTCGCAGCACGCGCTCGGCCGGCGCTCGCCGAAGAGCCACGCCGCGCTCGACGAGGTGCTGGTGGCGATCGTCGACCGGCTCGCGCTCAGGCTGCGCAAGGCGCGGCGAGCCTGCCGAACGGTCACGCTGCGCCTGCGCTTCGACGACTTCTCGCGCGCCACCCGCTCGCACACGCTGCTCGAGTCCACGTTCGAGACGCGCACGATCCTGGCCGTGGGGCGCGAGCTGCTCGTGACCGCGATGCCCATGATCGAGGAGCGTGGCGTCACGCTCGTCGGCCTCTCGCTCTCGAACCTCGACGACGACGATGCCGTTCAGCTGGCGCTGCCGCTCGAGGCCCGCAGCGTCTCGGCGCTCGACAGCACCGTCGACGAGCTGCGCGAGCGCTTCGGGTCGGACGCGATCACGCGCGCCTCGCAGCTCACCCGCCGGCTCCGCCCCGCGATGCCGCTGCTGCCGGACTGAGGAGGTGAGGCCAGCGGGAGGCGACTAACGCGAAAACCGAGGCAGCCAGGCGCGTACCGCGGCGGCCACCTCGTCAACGCTCTTCTTGAGGCCGTGGTTGTCGGCGACGGTCACGAGCGTCCGACCCTTGCGCTTCTTCGGCATGCCGAAGGGGTCATTCGTGCCCTGGACGACGAGCACGGGCAGCTTGACCGCGTCGAGCTCGGGCTGGCGACTCTTCGAGGGATCGTCGCCGCGGCCGGGTGCATGCACCGGGAAAGCCAGGCAGAGGACGCCGGCGGCGCCGGTCTCCGCGGCGGTGCGGCACGCCACGCGCGCGCCGGCGGAGCGACCGCCGGTCACGATGGCGAGCCCTGCGAGCTCCTGTGCGCGCAGCTGCTCGAGCACGGCCGTCCAGGCGCTGTCGAGCTGCGCGGCGGGTGGCGACGAGCGCCTCCCCGCGACCACGTAGGGCTGCTCGACCAGAGCGACGCTGAAGCCCTCCTCGAGCGCGGCTTGGGTCGCGGCCATCAGATCCGGCGCGGAGACGCCGCCGCCGGCGCCGTGGCCGAGCACGACCGCGCCCGCAGCCCCGGGCGCTTCCTGGAGGTGCACGCGCGCGGGCCCGTGCGGCGTGTCGACCTCGATCGCCCCGGCGGTCACGGGCCTGCATGCTGACAGGCGCCTTGACTTCAAGCGCACTTGAGCCTCGACCATGCCTGGGAGACCCCCCGAGCAGAGGAGCAGGACATGAGCGAGACGAGAAGCGCGAGCCGCCGGATCACCGACGAGGTCACGTCCTGGCCCGGCGTCAGCGCCGGCGAGGGCAGCCGCGGCGAGTTCGCCTTCAAGATCGGGCCGCGCGCGCTGGGCCACCTGCACGGCGACCGCGCCGCCCACCTGTCGTTCCCGAAGGACGTGTGGCAGCGCCTTTACGACGAGGGCCGGGTCGACTACCACCCGGTTTTTCCCGGCAAGCCGGGCCATGCCTCGCGGCGGATCGAGAACGACGACGACGTCCGCGACGTGATCGCGATGATCCGGATGAACTACGACCGCATCGTGGAGCGCTTCGGCCTGCCGGCGGCGCGCGACGAGGTCCCCGCCGGAAGCGCCTAGGCCTTTGCAACGCGCGCGGCGTGCCGCTTGGCGCCGGGCTCGGTGAACGCGGCCAGCGCCTCGGCCTCCGCGAGCGCCGCCTTACGGTCCGCCGCGCGCAGCCGGCCGAGCGGCTCGATCACCACGGTGGCGGTGCCGCGCGACTTCTCGAGCTTCCAGAACCCGGCCACCCGGCCGTCGACGAGCATCGTCGCGCGCACGCGCAGGTTCTTCGTCGTCAGTGACTTGCGGTGGGCGTCCGAGATCACCCGTGTGCGGTCATCGTGGGCGAGCATCAGGCTGTCGAACTCGGGCAGCAGCCGCACCGGCGCGGGCGCGTCCTCAGGCGGTCGCGGCGCGTCCTTCAGGTCGTGGAGCTCGCGTCCGTCCTCGCCCCTGAAGCGCCGCAGCTCCGGGCCGAGCTTCTCGAACACAGGTCCGAGCTCGCCGCCGCCCAGCCAGGCCTGCATGTCGCGGACCGAGGCGGGACCGAACGCGCCCAGGTAGCGGCGCACCAGCTCGGCGCGGTCGGGGCGTTTGCGCAGCGGCTTGCCGATCCAGCGCTCCGCGTCGGTGAACGGCGCCTTCGGGGTGAAGCCCCAGCGACCGCCGTCCGGCACCCGCACCAGCGGCAGACTGGTCCGCACCACGGCGGCGATGGCGCGGACGTCGGCCTCGGGGTGGCGCTTCGCAAGCTCTTCTCGGAGCGCCGCGGCCGACATCGAATCCTGCTTTGCAAACAGCCCGCGCCCGTCCTCCACGAGGGCCGCGACGTCGACACCCTCGAGCCGCGAGGCGAGGTAGCGCGCCATGTCGCCCTCGAGCGCCTCGGCGATCGCCGAGTGGAGGCGCGTGTAGTCGCGCGCCGGGAGCAGGTGGACGGTGCCGCGCATGGCGGTCGCACGCACCAGCTTGCGCTCCTCGATCGCGCCCTCGAGCTCGGGCGCCTCGAAGCCCTCGATGCGTGACCACAGGCCGATGTACGGCGGGCCGGGCTCCTGCGCCTGCATCCCGCCGAGGAGCCCGACCGCCTCGACGGCGCCGAGCTCGTGACGCTCGAGCAGGAGCTGGCGCGCCAGCGTCGCGCGGCCGAGCTCGCGGGTGCTCAGGACCTTGTCCGGCACGCCGCGATCATGTCAGGAGCCGCCGTGGCGACGCCCGCCTGTACACGGTGTCGAGCGGGCGTCGACACTTGGCCAGGATTGATTGACCAGCTCGCAGGGCGACCCTACGCTCGAGCCGGTGCCCGGCGACCCGCGGCAGATCGTGGCGTTCGGTGGCGGCGGCTTCTCGATGGAGCGCGGCAACACGCTGCTGGACGACTACGTGCTCGGACTCGCCCGCGAGCGGGGCGGCGAACGGCCGCGCGTCTGCTTCCTGCCCACGGCGAGCGGGGACGCGGACCACTACATCGTGCGCTTCTACCGGGCCTTCTCGCCGAGCTCTGCGAGCCGTCGCACCTGTCGCTGTTCCGGCGCGAGCGCTCGGTCGGCGACGTGCGCGAGCACCTGCTCACGCGCGACCTCATCTACGTGGGCGGCGGCAGCGTGATCAGCCTGATGGGCACCTGGCGCGCGCACGGGATCGACGTGATCCTGCGCGAGGCGTGGGAGCGGGGGGTGGTGCTCTGCGGGCTGAGCGCGGGCTCGCTGTGCTGGTTCGCCGAGGCGGTCACCGCCTTCCACGGCCCGCCCCAGGCGGTGACGCGGGCTGGGGCTCCTGCCGTGGAGCAACTGCGTGCACTTCGACGCAGAGCCGGAGCGCTGCGCCGGCTACCGGCGCCTGCTGCGCCGAGGGGATGCGGCCCGGCTTCGCGGCCGAGGACGGCACCGCGCTGCACTTCGTGGGCGAGCGGCTCGCGCGCGTGGTCGCCTCGCGGCCAGGGCGCCCGGGCGCACCGGATGCGCTGGACCGGCAAGCGCATCAGCCGGCGCCCGATTGCGCCGACTACCTGGGCGCGCGGCGGCGCCGCGGCGGCCGGTCGCGCCGCCGGGACGACTGTCGGTGGTGGCCGCCTGAGGCGCGAGCTCCCGCGTGCCGAGGATCCGCGCCGGATCGTCGCGATGGGCGGCGGCGGCTTCTCCGCGCGCCCGGCGATCCGTCGCTCGATCGCTACGTGCTGGACGTCGCCGCGCTGCCTGCACCCGCGCATCTGCCTGCTCCCCACGGCCGGCGGCGACGCCGAGGAGCAGATCAGGCGCTTCTACGCCGCGTTTCGCCACCTTCCGTGCGAGCCGACGCACGTCTCGCTGTTCCGGCTCGGCAGCCGAACGCGTCGACCTGCGCGAGCGTGCTGCTCTCGCGCAGGACGTGCTCTACGTGGGCGGCGGCAGCCTGCTGAACCTGCTGGCGGTGTGGCGCGCGCACGGCGCCGACACGCTGCTGCGCGAGGCGTGGGAGCGAGGGATCGTCCTGTGCGGCATCAGCGCCGGCTCGATGTGCTGGTTCGAGGCCGGGCTCACCACGTCGTTCGGCGAGCCGCGCCCGGTGCGGGCGCTCGGCTTCCTGCCGCGGCAGCAACTCGGTTCACCACGACAGCGAGCCCGACCGCCGCCCGTGCTACCACCAGGCGATCCGCGCCGAGTCGCTCCCGCCCGGCTACGCGGTCGACGACGGCGCCGGACTGCTGTTCGCGGGCACCGAGCTCGTCGAGGCGGTCAGCGCCCGGCCGGGCGCCGGCGCGTACTGGGTGGAGGAGATTCGCGGCGAGCCGGTCGAGACGCCTCTCAGCACCGTGGCGCTGCCCGGCCGTGACGAGCTCGCGCCTCCGATCCCGCTCTCGATCGCCGAGCTGCGCGAGGCGCGCGCCCTGCGCCTCGGCCGCGGCGCATGCCGCGGCCGCCGCTGACGCGCGCTCAGCGACTCCAACGCAAAGCGGCGCCCCAGGGCGCCGCTTCACGAGGGGAGGGGAGGGCCCCTTTGTCGGCGGGGACGCTTATGCGCGCGCGTGCGACATCGGCCGCGCAAGAGCGAGCGCAGGCGGCCGCCACGACCGGACGGGTGGGTCTCCGCGCAGTCGATCTGCGCGCGGCGCAGCTCGAGCAGGGCGACGAGCTCGGCGGTCGGCTCGAACGGATCGGCGATCGGCCGGCCGGACCCGAGCGGAAGCGCCGCGAGCATGCGCGAGTCCGCCTCGGCGACCAGTGCGGGCCCGCGCGGCGGGCGCGCGCTGTCGAGCGCCGCGAGTCGCGCCAGCTCGACATGGTCGCCTGAATCGGTGCGGCGGACGGTGACGTTCTTCATTTCGGACGACCTCCTTTGATCATGTCGGGTTGCCCTGTACGACCTTGTGCGTGTAGTGTATGACCTACAAGGAGGCAGACAATGTCCTACAAGATCGACTTGTCTGGTCTGAGCCGGGACGGCGAGGTCTCTCTCACGCAGCAGCTCGTCGACCGTTTCACGCGGGCGATCGACGAGGTCGACCTCGAACCGGGCGAGAAGCTGCCGCCCACGCGCGAGCTCGCCGCCGAGGTCGGCGTGAACCACCTGACGGCCGCGCGCGTGTACCGCAAGCTCGCCGAGCTCGGCTATGTGACCGCCTCCGTGGGCCGCGGCACCTTCGTGCGCGCGCTCGCGCCCGAGGCGAGCGAGGAGTTCGGCGACGACTGGCAGGTCTACGCGCTGCCCGAGCACGCCGTGACCTATCCGGAGCGGGTCTTGGCGGACACCTTCGCCAGCGCCGGCGACCCCGACGTGATCTCGCTCGCGATCGGCTGGCCCTCGCCGCGGCTCTATCCCACCGCCGAGCTCGCGCGGATCACCGCCGACGTCTTCGAGGAGGAGGGCGGCGAGGCGCTTTCGTATCTCCCGGCAGAGGGGCTGTATGCGTTCCGCGAGCAGCTCGCGCTGCGCGGGCGCCACTACGGCTGGGCCGACGAGCCGGACGAGATCGTGGTCGTGTCGGGCGCCAAGCAGGGGCTCAACCTGGCCGCCAACGCGACGCTCGAGGAGGGCGACGTCGCCGTGGTCGAGTCACCCACGTTCCTCGGCCTGCTCGAGTCCCTGCGCAACACGGGTGCGCGTGTGATCGGCGTGCCGGTCGACGAGGACGGCCTCGACGTGGACGCGCTCGAGCGCCAGCTCGCGCGCCACGAGGTCAAGCTCGTCGCGCTGCAGACGGCCTGCCAGAACCCGACGGGGCGCAACCTCTCCGAGGAGCGCCGCCAGCGCCTCGCTCAACTTGCTGTCGAGCGCAACTTCTTCATCATCGAGGATCGCGTGTACGCGGACACGAGCTTCGACGGCAGCGCCCCGCGACCGATCCGCGAGCTCGTCCCGGCGCACGTGATCTACGTGAACTCGCTCTCGAAGGTGGTCGGCGGCGGGCTGCGCGCCGGCTGGGTGGTCGCGCGCGGGCCCGTTCGCGAGCGGATCGCCATGCTGAAGCTGGCCGACGACTTCCACAGCCCCCACGCTGATCCAGCACATGGCCGCGCGCTGGCTCGCCACCGGCAGGCACGACCGCTACGTCGAGGGCACGCTGCCGTTCTACCGCGAGCGCCGCGACGCGCTCATGGAGGCCCTCGAGCGCCACCTGCCGGGCGAGTACCGGGCGGACATCCCGAGCGGAGGCCACCACGTGTGGGTCACGCTCACGCGCTCGCTCGACGAGCGCGCCTCTACGCGGAAGCACACCGCCACGGGGTACCTTCACGCCGGGCAGCGCCGTGTCCGTCGACCGTCCCACGCAGACGTCTCCTCCGGCTGTCGTTCTCGCTGCTCGATCCGGCGGAATTGGACGAGGGCGTCAAGCGCATCGCTCGCGCACTGCGCGAGATGCGTCGCCGGTAGCGGCACGCAGTCGCGGCGCCGATGTCCTAGCGGACGAGCCGCGTCAGACCGCTGCGGCTCAACAGCACCGAGTCGGCCAGCTCGGACATGCGCATGCGGCCGTCGGGCTCGTCGGCCAGGAAGAGCAGCACCTCGTAGGAGGACAGCGGCAGGCCGTGAACCTCGGTCAGCTCGGCGTCGAGGGCCTTTGTGAGCTCCGCGTGCACGCGCAGCATTCCGCGCCATGCGCCCAGCTCCTCGCGGTCGAGAAGTTGAATCCTGTCGTCGCCGTTGATGCTCATAGGGCTGCGCCCCAGTTAGTTGCGGGCACAACAAGTGTACCCGCTGTGGCGCGGGTCGAGGCGGATCAGGCGACGGGACCGCCGGCCCGAAGCGCGTCGAGCTCGGCGGGCGTATCCACGTCCTCGCCGCCGCCGAGGTCGTCGCAGGGCACTTCCTCGACCCGGGCGCTCAGCAGCAGATTGCGGGCACCGTGGTCGCCGGTCACGTCACGCAGCCGCTCGAACAGCGCGTGCTCGAGCAGCACGGGATGGCCGGGGTCGCCGCCATAGGTGGCTCGCACGGCCTGCGCCGCGCCGCCGCGGGCGGCGATCACGCGGCGGATCGCGTCGGGCGAGAGGCGCGGCTGGTCGCCGAGGGTGACCACCACCGCCTCACAGTCCGCCAGCGCCTCGAGCCCGGACGCGAGCGAGGCCGACTGGCCCTCCTCCCAGCGCGAGCAGATTCGTGACTCCGCGCCGTGCAGGTCGACGGTCGCCTCCACCTCCTCGGCAGCCGCGCCCAGCACCACCACGACCCGGCCCACCGGCGACGTGGTCATCGCTCGAACCGAATGCTCGAGCAGCGGCCGGCCGTCGAGCTCGGCGAGCTGCTTCGAGCCGCCGAAGCGGGTACCGGCACCAGCGGCGAGTACGAGGCCACCGATCACGCGCCGACCTCGTGGATGCGCCCGCCGGCGTCCGAGAGGCGGCCGCCGGCACGCCCGTTGCGTACCGCCACGACCTCGGCCATGATCGAGAGCGCCGTCTCCTCCGGCGTCACGGCGCCCAGGTCGAGCCCGATCGGAGCGGCCACCCGGTCGAGCAGCTCCTCGTCGAGCCCCGCGGCGAGCAGCCGCTCTCGGCGCTGCGCCTGCGCGCGGCGGCTGCCCATCGCGCCGACGTACGGCGCCTCCGAGTGCAAGCGCGAGCTCGAGCGCCGCGTCGTCGAGCTTGGGATCGTGGGTGAGAACCGCGATGTAGGTGGCGCGGTCGATGCCGCCGAGCCGCGCGAACGCCTCGTCGGGCCACGCGGCGATTACCTCCTCGGCCTCGGGAAAGCGCTCGGGCGTGGCGAACTGCGAACGCGGGTCGCATACGAAGGGCCGCCATCCGGCGGCCCTTGCGAGACGGCAGAGCGCCGCCGCGTAGTCGACGGCCCCGAAGACGACGAGCCGCGGCGCCGGCGCGGTCACGTCCACGAACAGGGTTACGTCGCCCGCCTCACGTAGCTCGGAGCGCTCCGCCCACATCAGCTCCTCGGCGGCCTCGACGGCCACGCGATCGAGCTCGGGGCTGCCGAGCCCGCCTTCCGTCGCGCCGTCGGCGCTCACCAGCAGCTTGGCGCCGAGGTCGCCGCCGGCGATCACGCTGACGAGCGCGGCGCGGCCGTCCTCGCCCGCGATGCGGGCGAATTCCTCCCAGGCGCTCACGGCTCGAGTCGTATTCCTCCACGAACACGTCGATCTCGCCGCCGCACGGCAGCCCGACGTCCCACGCATCGCTGTCCGCGATGCCGAAATGCAGCAGCTTCGGGCCGTCGCCGGCGAGCACGTCGGCCGCCGACCTCGACGACGGCGCCCTCGACGCATCCGCCGGAAACGGCGCCCGACACCTCGCCGTGCTCGTTCACGGCCATCTTCGCTCCCGGCGGACGGGGCGCGGAGCGCTTTACCGCGACCACGGTCGCTATTGCGACGCGGTCGCCGCGATCGCGCCAACCACGTACGTCTTCCAGCACATCCTTCACAGGGCCTTCCCTCCTCGCGCTCCTTTCCCAGAACCACTCATCTCAAGCCATATTCCTTTCACTTCAGTCCACTTTCCATCAACTCTGCCAGCTCCTCCAGCGATGCAAGCGAGTTGCCCGCGAGGAAGTGATCGACGTGCGGAAGCGCCGCCTGCATGCCGAGCGTGAGCGGCTCGTACGCGGGGTGCGCCTTCAGCGGATTGAGCCAGACCAGCGAGTGCGCGCAGCGCCCGAGCCGGGCCATCTCGGCGGCCAGCTGCTCCGGGTCGCCGCGGTCCCAGCCGTCCGAGAGCACGACCACGATCGCGCCGCGCCCGAGCCGCCGGCCGTGCTCGCGGTTGAGCGTGGCGAGCGCGTCGCCGATGCGCGTGCCGCCCGACCAGTCGTCGGCGGCGCCGGCGGCACGGTCGAGCGCGCGGTCGGGATCGCGGCCGCGAGAGCTCGGCGGTGACGCGCGTGAGACGGGTGCCGAACACGAACGCCTCGACGCGCCGGCGGGCGGCCACGCAGGCCTGCATGTACTGGAGCAGCATGCGCGCGTAGGGCTCCATCGAGCCCGAGACGTCGCAGACGAGCACGAGCGGGCGCGGGCGCTCGCCGGGCTCGCGCCAGTGGCGCTCGAACGGATCGCCGCCGCTCCGCAGCGACGCGCGGATCGTGCGGCGCAGGTCCGGCCGCGCGGCGTGCGGCGGAGCGCCTCGGCGCCGGGCCGGCCGGGTGCGGCGACTCGGCCGGATGGGGCCCGTGCCCGCGAGGCGCCGCATGATCGCGCGCGCGCCGCGGCGCTCGGCCTCGCTGTACTCGGCGAAGTCCTTGTCCGCCCGCAACTCGACGTCGGACCACGCGGCGGGCACGACCTCGATCTCCTCGGGCGTCGCCGGCGCCGCACCTCGGGCGCCGGCATCGCCACCCGCGGAAGCACGAGCGAGGCGACCTCGTCGAGCTCCGGGGGAACTCCGGGGTCTCGGGCAGCGGCGCCGAGAACCACTCGGCGAAGGCGGCGTCGAACGCTTCGAGGTCGTCCCGGCGCGAGCACAGCGAGGCGCGCAGGGCGAAATAGGCGGTGCTGCGGTCCGACGGGTCGATTGCGCCGAGCGCTCGGTGCGCCGCCAGCAGCTCGCCGATCCCGACGCGCGCGCCGCCGGCGCGCATGGACGCCACGAGCAGCGTCAGCCGCCCGGTCAGGCGGGCACCGGGGCGGTCGCGCTTCACGGCTTGTCGCCCGCCATGTCGCGCAGCAGCCCGCCGTTCCGGACCTGGTCGATGTCCTCGCGCACCTTGAGCGCCACGCCGAGCGTCTCCTCGAGATCGTCAGAGTCGAGCGCGAGCAGCGCCTGCGCCCAGGCGATCGTCTCGCCGACGCCGGGCAGCTTGTAGAGGTCCTCGCCGCGCAGGCGCGCGACCGCGGCGCACACGCGCCCGGCCACCTCGTCCGAGACGCCCGGCAGCCGCGCGTGGACTATCTCCGTCTCGCGCGCGGGCGACGGGTAGTCGATCCAGTGGTAGAGGCAGCGGCGCTTGAGCGCGTCGTGGAGCTCACGCGTGCGGTTCGACGTCACGACCACGAGCGGCCGGCGCTCTGCCCGCACCGTCCCCAGCTCCGGAATCGAGACCTGGAAGTCCGACAGGAACTCGAGCAGGAAGGCCTCGAACTCGTCGTCGGCGCGGTCGATCTCGTCGATCAGGAGCACGACCGGCTCGCTCGCCTGGAGCGCGTCGAGCAGCGGGCGGCGCAGCAGGAAGCGCTCCGAGTAGAGAGGCTCCTCGTCATCGCCCGCGCGCAGATGCAGCAGCTGGCGCGCGTAGTCCCAGTCGTAGAGCGCGTGATGGACATCGATGCCCTCGTGGCACTGGAGCCGGATCAGCCTGGCGCCGGTGGCGGCGGCGAGCGCCTTGCCGACCTCCGTCTTGCCCACGCCCGCCTCGCCCTCCAGCAGCAGCGGCTGCTCGAGCGCGACCGCCAGAAAGACGGCGACGGAGAGGCCCCGGTCGGCGAGATAGCTCTCGCCCGCCAGGGCCTCCTGGACGGCTACGGGGCTGTCGAGACTCAGAGCCCTGCTGCCTCCTCCAGCGCCCGCCGCGTCAGCACGCGCGCGAGATGGCGCTTGTACTCGGGTGTCGCGTTCAGGTCGCCGGGCGGCTCGGTGCCCTCCGCTGCGTGCTGCGCGGCCGCGGCGATCGAGCCGGCGTCGAGGGCGCCACCGCGGAGCGCGTCCTCCGCAGTGATCGCTCGCACCGGCGTCGTGCCCATGTGTGTCAGCCCGATCCGAACGTCCGCGCAGGAGCCGTCGTCCGCCTTCTTCACGACCGCTGCCACACCCACCATCGTCCAGTCCTCGGCACGGCGGGTGAACTTCTCATAGCCGATGCCGTAGCCGTCGAGTGCAGGCAGGCGGATGCTCGTGATCACCTCGTCCTGGGCGAGCGTGGTCGTGAGGTAGTCCTCGAAAAGGTCGGCCGCGGCGATCTCGCGGGCGCCGCCCGGACCGCGGACGGCCACCTCACCGTCGCAGACGACCAGCACGGCGGGCAGATCCGCGGCCGGATCGCCGTGTGCGAGCGAGCCGCCGATCGTGCCGCGGTTGCGCACCTGCTGGTCGGCGATCACGGACGCGGCGCGCGAGGGGAGCCCCAGCTCCGGTGTGTCCTGGAGGTCGGCGTGCCTTGTCATCGGCCCGATCCGCCAGGAGCCGTTGTCGCGCTCGATCCCGTGCAGCCCGGGGATGTTCTTCAGGTCGATCAGCACGGTCGGCGCGGCGAGCCGCAGCTTCATCAGCGGCAGCAGCGAGTGGCCGCCGGCGAGCAGCTTCGCGTCCTCGCCGTTTTCGTGGAGCATCCGGATCGCTTCCTCGAGGCTCTCTGGGGCCTCGTAGTCGAACGGTGCGGGGATCATGCGCCACCCCCTTCGTCCGGACTGGCGGGCCCGCTGCCCGACGCCCCCTGTCCGTGTTCTCCGAGCGGCCTGCCCTGCTCGGTGGCGCGCGGGCCATCGCTACGGCCCCTCGCCGCCTCGATCGCCTGCCAGACCCTCATCGGCGTCATCGGCATGTCGAGCTCGGTCACGCCGAGCGGCTCGATGGCGTCGAGCACCGCGGCCGCCACCGCCGGCGTCGCCGCGATCGTGCCCGCCTCGCCGATGCCCTTGACGCCGAGCGAGTTGACCGGCGACGGTGTCTCGGTGCGGTCGGTCTCGAATGACGGGATCTCCGCGGCCGTCGGCAGCGCGTAGTCGACGAAGGTGCCCGTGACCAGCTGACCGTCCTCGTCGTAGACGATCTGCTCGTAGAGCGCCTGGCCGATCGCGTGCGCGATGCCGCCGTGCACCTGGCCATCGATCAGCATCGGGTTGATCGCCGGACCGCAGTCGTCGACCGCGGCGTAGCGCACGACCGTGACCTTGCCGGTCTCCGCATCCACCTCGACGACGCACGCATGCGCGCCGAAGGGGAAGACGAAGTTCTCGGGGTCGTAGAAGGAGCTCTCCTCGAGGCCCGGCTCGATGTCCGTCGGCAGCTCGTTCGGCGGGATGTGCGCCGCGCCGGAGATCTCGGCCATCGTCATCGACTTGTCCGGCGAGCCCTTGACCTGGTACTTGCCGTCCGTCAACTCGATGTCGTCGGGCGACGCCTCGAGCAGGGCAGCGCAGATGCGCTTGGCCTTGTCCTGCACCTTGCGAGCGGCGCGCGCGAGCGCCTCGCCGCCCACCGCCAGCGAGCGTGAGCCGTAGGTGTTCCACCCCCACGCGCCCTGGTCGGTGTCACCGTGCAGCACGGTCACGTTCTGCGGGTCGATGCCGAGGATGTCGCCCGCGATCTGGGCGAAGGTCGTGTCGATGCCCTGGCCGTGAGGCGAGGTGCCCGAATAGACGATCGCCGAGCCGGTCGGCGTCACGCGCACGTTCGCCGACTCGTAGAACGCCGCGTGCAGGCCGACGCCCTGCGGCCCGACAGCGCGCGAGGGCGCCAGGCCGCAGACCTCGACCCAGGTCGAGAAGCCGACGCCTCGGTAGACGCCCTTGCCGCGCAGCTCCTCCTGCTCGCGGCGGAACTCGTCGAGGTCGAACTTCTCCAGCAGCTTGTCGAGCGTGCCGTGGTAGTCGCCCGAGTCGTAGGTGATCCCGAGCGCCGTGGTGAACGGGAACTCGTCCTTGGCGATGAAGTTCTTGCGCCGCAGCTCGAGCCGGTCCATGCCGAGCTCGTCGGCGAGCCTGTCCATCGCCAACTCGATCCAGTAGGTCGCCTCCGGTCGTCCTGCGCCGCGGATGGCGTCGGTGCACATCTTGTTCGTGAAGACGCCGGTGATCTTGATGTCGATGGCGGGCCACTTGTAGCAGCCACCCATCACGGGGAAACCGAGCGTTGGGATGAACGGCGTGAGCAGCATCATGTAGGCGCCGAGGTCGGCGATGATGTCGGCCTTGCAGCCGGTGATCGTGCCGTCGCTCTTTGCGCCGAGCGTGATCGTGTTGATCTGGTCGCGGCCGTGGTGACTCGTCGTCATGTGCTCGGAGCGCGTCTCCGTCCATTTGACCGGGCGGCCGAGCCGCTTGGCGAGCGCAAGCACGAGTGCCTCCTCGCCGTACACCTGGAGCTTCGCCCCGAAGCCGCCGCCCACGTCCGGCGCCACCACGCGCAGCTTGTCCTCGGGGATTCCGAGCATGCCGCCGAGGATGAAGCGCGCGATGTGGGGGATCTGGGTGGTCGTGTAGAGCGTCATGCCCTCCCCGCGCGGCTCAGCGATCGAGCAGCGTGGCTCGATCGGAGCGCCCGACGTCCGGTGATTCACGAATCGCTTCGTGATCGTGACGTCGGCCTCCGCGAGCGCCGCGTCGATGTCCCCGCCGGACACTCCCCACTCATGGGTCTTGTTGGTGCCGAGGCTTTCCCACACGAGCGGCGCGCCGCTCTCGAGCGCGGCCTCCGGATCGACGACCGCCGGCTTAGGGTCGTAGTCGACGATTACTTCCTCCGAGGCATCGACCGCGGCCCCACGACTCGCCGCAACGACCACGGCCACAGGGTCGCCGACATGCTTGACCTCGCCGCGCTTGAGCGGCCAGTGGTCCGGTTTCCTGACCTCGACGCCGGGAGGATTCCACACCGACGCGAGCCCGCTGGCGAAGTCAGCCGCGAGCTCCTCGCCGGTGAAGACGGCGACGACCCCAGGACGCTCCTTGGCGGCGGAGGTGTCGATCGACTCGATGCCCGCATGCGCCTCGGTCGAGCGCACGATCACTGCGTGCAGCATCCCCGGAAGCTGGATGTCCTCCGTGTAGCGCCCCCGGCCGGTGATCATCCGGGGGTCCTCCTTGCGCTTCATGGACGTACCGACGTTCACGAGCGCACCTCCTGCGACGCGCCGGCGGCCGCTTTCACGGCTTCGACGATGTTGTGATAGCCGGTGCAGCGACACAGGTTGCCCTCGAGCCCGTGCCGAATCTCGTCGTCGCTGGGATTGGGATTGCGCTCGAGCAGGTCGGCGGCGGCCATGATCATGCCCGGCGTGCAGAAGCCGCACTGGAGGCCGTGCTTCTCCCAGAAGCCCTCCTGAAGCGGATGCAGCGCCTCCGCCGAACCGAGCCCCTCGATCGTCGTGACGTCCTGACCGTCGGCCTGAACCGCGAGCACGGTGCAGCTCTTGATCGCCTCGCCGTTCAGATGGACGGTGCAGGCACCGCAGTTCGAGGTGTCGCAGCCCACGTGCGTGCCCGTCAGGCCGAGGTCGTCACGCAGCCATTGGACGAGCAGCGTTCTCGGCTCGATGTCGGCCTCGCGCGACTCCCCGTTCACCGTGACCTCGACGTGCACGGACGTGCTCACTCCATACCTCCCGCGGTTGCTCTCTCTCCCGTGAAGGATGCTAAGCCCCCTAGCAAGCGGGCGGCGATCACGGCCTGACTATTCTCAGCGCCCGGATGCCGGCCGTGACGAGAACGTTCGAATTCGAGGGCCACCGGCTCGTCTACGACGAGTATGGAACAGGCAACCGGGCCGTCGTCCTGCTGCCCGGGCTGCTCTTCTCACGGCGCATGCACGGCCCGCTCGCCGAGGCGCTGGCGGAGCGCGGCAACCGCGTGCTCTGCCTCGACCTGCTGGGTCATGGCGACTCGGACCGCCCGCCCGAGATGACGAACTACTCGATGACGACCTTCGGCCGCCAGGTGATCGCCCTCCTCGACCACACCGAGATCGACAAGGCCGTGCTCGGTGGAGCCTCGCTTGGCGCCAACGCGGCGCTCGAGGCGGCCGCGGCCGCTCCGGAGCGCGTCAGAGGGACTCGTGATCGAGATGCCTGTGCTGGACAACGCACTGCTCGGTTGCGCGATCGGCTTCACGCCGCTGCTCGCCGGGCTGACCTTCGGCGCCCCGCTGGCACGGCTGGCCGGCCGCGCCGCGCGCGTCGTGCCGCGCGGCAGCAACCTGCTCGCGGACATGCTGCTCGACTGGGTGAGCCAGGACCCGAAGCCGTCGGCCTCGGTGCTCCAGGGCCTCTTCTTCGGCCGCGTCGCTCCGCCGACGGAGGAGCGGCGCAAGCTGGAGCAGCAAACGCTCGTGATCGGCCACTACCGCGACCCGATCCATCCGTTCTCCGACTCCGACATGCTCGTGCGGGAGCTGCCGAACGCCCGGCTCGTCGAGGCCTCCTCGATCCTCGAGCTGCGGCTCACGCCCGAGCGGCTCACGGCCGAGATCACGGGCTTCGTCGACGAGTGCTACCGCTCGCGGGCCCGCGGCGGCGGGCGCAGCCGTTCCGCCGGCTCGAAGAGCCGCCGCAGCTCCGAGCGGCGACCGTCCACTTAGGCCCGGCTTCACTACGCTTCGCCGCCGTGTCACACCGCAGGGAGCAGAAGGAGGCGCTGCGCCGCGAGCGCGAGGAGCGCGAGCGGCAGGCCCGCGAGGCGAAGCAGCGCAAGCAGCTGGTCGGCTACGGCGCCGCCGGCCTGCTCGTGATCGCCGTCGTGGCGGTGATCGCCCTCTTCGCACTGGGCGGTGGTGACGACGGCGGCGGCGGCACCGCCAGCGCGTCGACCGATGTGCTGCCGAATGGCGGCAGCGTGCCCGAGCAGACCGAGTTCGAGGTGCGGCCGGCGGCGCAGGCCGCGGGCTGCCGGCTGCGGACGGTCGAGGGCAGCGGCACCCAGGACCACACCACGTCGCTGGACGAGCGCGTGAAGTACGACACCAACCCGCCGAGCAGCGGACGCCACTACCAGATCCCGGCCGAGGACGGCGCTTACAGCGAGGCGCCCACGGACGAGGAGCTCGTGCACGGCCTGGAGCACGGCCGCGTGATCATCTGGTTCAAGCCGGGCCTGCCCGAGCAGGACCGCGCGAATCTAAAGGCGCTCTTCGACGAGGACACGTACCAGATGTTCCTCGTGCCGCGCCGCAACATGCCGTACGCGGTCGCTGCCACGGCCTGGAACGGCGACCCGACGCCCAACGGACGCGGCCAGCTGCTGCTCTGCAACGAGGTGACGCCGGAGATGTACGACGCCCTGCGCGCCTTCCGCGACGAGCACCGCTCGCGCGGCCCCGAGCCCGTGCCCTAAGCGGGCGCCGCTTGCAACGGGGCTGCCTGCAAGAGATCTTGCGGGCCCGCAACCAGCCCCCTGACAACGTGTTTCGGGAAAGGTGAAGCTGCTCGCTCCCGCAGCCGCGCTCGTCTGCGGCCTGGTATCCGCCTCCCCAGCGCTCGCCGCGCGGACGGCCCCTGTCGACTTCGAGCTCGCCCCCGAGGCGCGGCGATCAGGCCGTGAGCTCCGCCACCGGGGCTGTCGTGTCGAGCAGGCTTGCCACCCCGCGGCGCTTCAACATGGTCGGGATGCGCTGGCGCGGGCGCTCGCGCCCCGGCATCGAGCTGCGCGTGCGCCGCGGCGGCCGCTGGAGCCGCTGGGCGCACCTCCACGCCGAGCCCGAGCACAACCCCGACCCCGGCCAGGGCGAGCGCCAGACGGCCGGCTCGGAGCCGATCTGGGTCGGCCGGGCTGGAGCCGTCCAGTACAAGCTGAGCCGGCGTCTGCCGGGACTGCGCCTGCACTTCGTCGATGTGGGCGTGCGTCCAGCGCGCCTGCGTGCGCGGGCGGCGCAGGCCACGCCTCCCCCATACGTGACGCGCGCGCAGTGGGGTGCGAGCGGTTGCCCACCGCGGGCCGCGCCGGACTACGGCGAGGTGCGCGCCGTGCACGTCCACCACACGGTCTCGCTGAACGACTACACGCCGGCCGAGTCGCCCGGCAATCGTGCTCGCCGTCTGCCGCTACCACCGCAACTCGAACGGCTGGAACGACATCGGCTACAACGCGCTCGTGGACAAGTACGGCACGCTTTTCGAGGGCCGCGCCGGCGGCCTCGACCAGGCCGTGATCGGCGCGCAGGCGCAGGGGTTCAACTCGGTCACCGCGGGGATCTCGAACATCGGCGACCACACGAGCCTCCCGCAGACCCCGGAGGCGCTCTCCGCGATGGCCAGCTACATCCGCTGGAAGCTCGCCGTGCACGGCCAGCCGCTCGCCGGCCGCGTGACGGTCACGAGCGCCGGCGGCTCGGCGAGCAAGTACGGCGCGGGCGCCCGCGTGACGCTCGAGCGCGTGATCGGCCACCGCGACACCGGCCGGACCGCCTGTCCCGGCGCCGCGCTGTACGCGCAGCTACCCGAGCTGCGCACGCTCGTCGAGACGGGCAGCGTGGCGCCCTTCCAGTCCTTCGCCACCCGGCTCAGCGCCGGGCTCACCGACGACAGCATCGACTTCGGCGAGCCCGCGCCCGTGTCCGGCGCCCTGCTCGACCCGAGCGGGCTGCCGCTCGCCGGCGAGCAGCTCGAGCTCCAGGTCGCGAGCGACGGCTCCTGGCGGACGGCTCGGCGCGTCACCACCGGCCCGGACGGGGCCTTCTTCAGCGAGCTCAAGCCGTCCCGGCGCATGTACGTGCGCGTGCGCTATCCCGGCCGCGCGCCGCTGCGGCGGGCGACCTCGACGCGGCTCCTCCTCCACCTGCACCCGGTGATCCTCGTAACCGAGCGGCCGCGCCGGGGCGTGCGCGGCGAGCCGGTCGTGATCGGGGGCAGCGTCGGCCCGCGCAAGCCGGTGCTGCGGCTCGTCGTACAGCAGCAGCGCGGTACGCGCTGGCGCAAGGTCTACGCGCGCAACGTGCGCGCGCGCCGCGGGCTCTTCGAGACTTCGTTCACGCCGTCACGCAGCGGGCGCTACCGCTACTACCTCGTCGCGCCGTCGGACCTCGACACCGATCGCGGCGCCACCGAGCGCTACCCGCTGCGCGTCACCAACCCTGCTTGAGCTCCTCGCTGTAGAGGCCGCGGCCGCTGGCGAGCATCCGCGCTGTGCGCGCGAGGATGCGCAGGTCGAGCCGCAGCGAGCGATGCTCGACGTACCAGACGTCGAGCTCGATCCGCTCCGGCCATGGCAGCGAGGTGCGGCCGTTGATCTGGGCCCAGCCGGTGATACCCGGCTTGACCTCGAGCCGGCGCCGCTGGCGCTCGGTGTAGCGGTCGACCTGCTCCTGCACCGTCGGCCGCGGGCCGACGATCGCGAGATCACCGCGCACGACGTTGACCAGGTTCGGCAGCTCGTCGAGCGAGAAGCGGCGCAGCAGCCGGCCCACGCGCGTGATGCGCGGGTCGCCCTCGAGCACGTAGATCCCGGCGCCCATGGACTCGGCGCCGGGCACCATCGTGCGGAGCTTCAAGAGCGCGAAGGGGCGCCCGTGCTTGCCGACCCGGCGCTGGCTGTAGAAGACCGGCCCGCGGCTCTCGATCTTGATCGCGAGCGCCGCCAGGGCCAGGAGCGGAGCGGTCACGACGAGCAGCACGCCCGCGAGCACGAGGTCCAGCGGGCGGTTCATGGCGTACTAGGTTTCGGGCGCACCGGGATGCGGATTCTCTACCTGCATCAGTTCTTCGTCACGCGCGCAGGCGTGGGCGGCACGCGCTCCTACGAGTTCGCGCGCCGATTCGTGGCGCGCGGGCACAGCGTGAGGATGGTAACCGCCGAGGGTGGCGAGCGGACGGTGGACGGCATCGAGGTCGTCGGCGTCCCGGCCGGCTACTCCGACTACGTCGGCGCCACCGCCGTCTCCTATCCGCGCCGGATGTGGGCCTTCGCGCGCTTCGCGCTGGCGGCCACGCGCGCGGCGCTGCGGGGGCCGCGGCCCGACGTCGTCTACGCGACCTCGCCGCCGCTCACGATCGCGCTCCCGGCGCTGGCCGCCGCCTTCCGCTGGAGGGCGCCGCTCGTGTTCGAGGTACGCGACCTCTGGCCCGAGGCGCCGATCCAGATGGGCGCGCTGCGCAACCCGCTCGCCCGCCGCCTCGCGCGCATCCTCGAGCGCTTCGTCTACCGGCGCAGCGCGCGCGTGATCGCCCTGTCGCCGGGCATCCGAGCGGGCGTGGTGGCCGGCGGCGTGCCCGAGGAACGCGTCGCGCTCGTCCCGAACGCGTCCGATCTCGATCTCTTCGACCCAACGCCGCGCCGGCCCGGCGACCGCTTCACCGTCGCCTACTTCGGGACCATGGGCGAGGCCAACGACCTGTCGGCGGCGGTCGAGGCGGCGCGCCTGCTGCCCGACGTCGAGTTCGTGCTGATGGGCGAGGGCAAGCGCCGTGGCGCGCTCCAGCGAAGCGCACCGGAGAACGTCGCCTTCCCGGGCACCGCCGGGTCCAAGGAGGAGGTCGCCGCGCTCGCGGCCCGCTCGGACGCGTGCCTGACGCTCTTCAAGGACGTCCCGGTGCTCGCCACCAACTCGCCGAACAAGCTGTTCGACAGCTTTGCCGCGGGCCGGCCCGCGATCGTGAACATGGACGGCTGGATGCGCACGCTCGTGGAGGAGAACGACGCCGGGCTCTACGTGCGGGCGGGCGACGCGCCCGACCTCGCCGCCAAGCTCGAGTGGCTGCGCGATCACCCGGACGAGGCCAGGGCGATGGGCCGCAACGCGCGGGCTCTCGCCGAGCGTGAGTTCGACCGCGACCGGCTCGCCGGCCGCGTGCTCGAGCTGCTCGAGGAGGCCGCGCGGCGGTGAGCGAGCTCGAGCTCTCCTACTGCGTCGTCAACACGAACGGGCGCGAGGACCTGCTCGCCTGCCTCGCCGCGATCGCCGCCACGCATCCGGAGGGCGTGTCGCACGAGCTGCTCGTGCTCGACAACGCGTCCACGGACGGCTCCGCGAACGTGGTCCGCGAGCGCCATCCGGAGGTGACGCTGATCGAGCTCGAGCGGAGGACCGGCAAGAGCGAGAACGACTCGCTCCTGCTCGAGCGGGCGCGCGGGCGCCTCTGCCTGCTCCTGAACGAGGACTCGGAGCTGCAGCCGGGCGCCGTCGCGGAGCTGATCGCCGCCCTCGACGCGCGACCCCGAGGCCGCCGCGGCGGGAGCGCGCCTGCTCACGAGCGAGGGCGAGGAGACCGACTGCGCATGGCGGCTGCCGGACATCAGGTGGGCGCTCGCGGCGGCCGTCTTCATGCACTCGCGCGTTGCGGTGGAGAGCCGTGGCGATGTGGTCCGCGAGGTCGGCTGGGTGCAGTCGAGCGCAATGCTCGTGCGGCGCGAGGCGGCGCGCCAGGTGGGCTGGCTCGATCCGGACTTCTTCGTCTACTCGGACGAGACCGACTTCTGCAAGCGCCTGCACGACGCGGGCTGGCGCATCCTCTTCGTGCCGGGGGCGCGGGCGATCCACCACGACCAGCTCTCGACCGACAGCGCTGCGATGCGGCGCCGCATCGTCGAGTTCCACCGCAACCGCGACCTCTACTTCCGCAAGCACGGCATGTGGCTGACGCGCATCGTGTGGAGGCTCTGCTGGACCTGGGCCTACCTCGTTCGCGCCGGCGCGGCGGCGGTCCTCCCGGGCCATGACCCTCAGCGCTACCTGCTGCACGCGCGCCAGGAGCTGAGGCCGGCACGCGGCGAGGGGATCCGCGAGGCGGCCGCGCTCCACAACGCGGGCTGAGCGGCAGCCACCCGCGCCTTTACGCTTCCCGACCGGATGGAACACCCCGACCTCGCCCAGCTTGCCGCCGTCGGCGGCGCCGTCGGGTCGGTGCTCGTGCTCCTGGCCCGCGGGCGCCTCGTGCTGCTCGCCGGGCTGGTCGTGCTCGCGCTGGCCGAAGGCGCGCTCGCGTACTCGCTCGGAACCGGCTCGCTCGACCGCGCTCAGCGGAGCCACCGGCGTGGCCGCGGCGGCGCTCGGGATCGTCATCCTGGGCGTCGCGGCGGCGATACTGGCGCGGCGGCCCGTGATCGTCCCGGTCGCCGTGCTGGTGGCGGCTCCCTTCAGGCCGCCGCTCTCGTTCGACAGCGGCGGCACCTTCCTGGTCTCGATCGCCGACGACGGCCGCCTGGGCCGGCTGCTGCCGCTCTACTTCGTGCTGGCGGCCGCCGGCATCGCGCTCGGCTGGCGCGCGCTTCAGGGGCGAGAGATCCGCGCGCTCCCCACGGTGATCGCCGCGCCGGCGGCCGCCTTCTTCGCGTTCGCCTGCCTTTCGCTCGTGTGGGCGGACGACCTCGAGGCGGGGGCCAACCTGCTCGTCTTCTTCACGCTGCCGTTCGCGCTGCTGCTGGCGACCGTCGCGCGCGCCGACTTCCCCGAGAGCGTGCCGCGTGCGCTGGCGGCGGCCGCGCTCGCGCTCGCGACGCTGTTCGCGCTCGTCGGCCTATGGCAGGCCGCCACCCACGAGCTCTTCTTCTACGCGCCCAACCTGGCGGTGTCGAACGCGAACACGGACTTCTTCCGGGTCACGTCGCTGTTCGGCGACCCGAGCCTCTACGGCCGCCACCTCGTGCTCGGCATCGGGGTGGCGCTGTCGCTGCTCGCGGCGCAGCGCTGGAAGCCGTGGCCGCTGATCGGCCTGCTCGTCGTCATGTGGGCCGGGCTCTTCTTCTCGTACTCGCAGTCGAGCTTCGCCGCGCTGCTCGTCGTGACCCTCGCGCTCGCCGTCATCACCGGCGACCGCCGCGTCCGCCTCACCGTCGGAGTGCTCGCCCTGCTCGCCGTGCTCGCCGGGGCCGGCTACGCGACCGTGCAGCTGATCGACGGCGAGTCGCTCAACAAGATCACGAGCGACCGCACCGAGCGCGTCGAGGACACGCTGCGGGTGGTCGAGGACAGGCCCTTCACGGGCGTCGGGATCGGCGGCCAGGCGCGCGCGAGCCGCGACCTCGCGAACAGCGACCGGCCGACCCCGAACTTCGTGTCGCACACGACGCCGCTCACCGTGTTCGCCGAGCTCGGCGTGATCGGGCTCGCGCTCTACCTCTGGCTGCTCGCCGGCGGCGCGATCCTGATCGCCGCCGTGCTGAGGCTCGACAGGGCGCTCGGGCTCGCGCTGCTCGCCTCGTTCCTCGCGCTGTTCGTGCACGCGCTCTTCTACAGCGGCTTCCTCGAAGACCCGATCACGTGGTTCGTGCTGGCCGTCGGCGCCGGCTACCTGGCCTGGCACGGGCTCTACGACCCGCGGCCGTCGGCGGCGGAGCGGGCGCGCGAGCGAATGCGGGCGAGCCCGACGTGAGCACCCGCGCCGCCTGGGCCCTCACCGGGGTTCTCTTCGCGCTGATCGCCATAACGCTGCCGGAGCTCGGCTCGGACCCCTGGCACTTCCGGCCGGAGACGGTCGACCCGCAGGGCCCGCTCGCGCCGCTCGTGCGCGCCGCGGGCGAGGAGTGGGACGTGGGCATCGCACGCGCCGCCGCTTTCGCCGCGGCGCTCCTGTGCGGCGCGGCAGCGGTGCTGCTGATCGCCCGGCCGCGCCCGTGGCCGCGCTGGGCCGGAATCGCGCTCGTGCTGAGCGTCGGCGTCCTCCTGATGGCGCCTTCGACGCTGCTCCAGATCGGGCTGCGCGACTCGACGGCGCCCTGGTTCTTCACGAACGACTCGACCTACCAGATCGAGCTCGGCGGCGAGCTGCTGCTCGACCTCGACAACCCCTACGGCCACGACTACCGCGAGTCCGGCCTGGAGCGCTTCTACACGCGCGACGGCAGCGTCTCAGAGCGCGTCCGCGAGCGCGAGGTGGCGCTCGAGCACTTCGCCTACTTCCCGGGCGCCGCGATCAGCGCCGCGGTCTGGCGGCTGCTGCCGGACCCGTTCGACGACTACCGGCTGCTCGTCCTGCTCGCCACGCTCGCGATGCTGCCGGCGGTGCTTGCTGTTCCGAGCGCCCGTCGGTGTGCAAGCTCGCGCTCGGCGCGCTGCTCGTCTGCAACCCGATCGCGGTGCGCTCGGCCTGGTTCGGCCAGAACGACGCGCCCAGCCTGCTGCTGCTCGTGCTCGCCTTCGCGCTCGTCACGCGCCGGCGCTACGGCTGGGCGGCGGCCGCGCTCGCCGCCGCGATCCTGCTGAAGCAGTTCGCGCTCGTGGCGCTGCCCTTCGTCGTCCTCATGCTGCTCCGCCAGCAGGCCACGCGCGCCGAGCTGAAGCGCGCCGGCGCTCGTGTTCGTCGGCGTGATCGCCGCCGGCGTGCTGCCGTTCCTGATCGCCGACCCGGGCGCGTTCTACGACGACACGATCAAGTACGGCGCCGGCACCTACAAGATCGTCGGCTACGGGCTGTCGGCGATCCTGATCCGGCTCGGCATCCTCGACGACCGCGACGGCTCGTATCCGTTCGCGCTGGTGGCGCTGCTCACGTGGGTGCCGCTCACGGTCTGGCTGCTCTACGCCCAGCGCAGGGCGGAGGAGCTGTGGGTCGGCGCGGCGGCCTTCTCGATGTCGCTGCTCTGGCTGATGTTCATCGGCCGCACCTTCAACAACTACTACCTCGTCTGGCCGATGACGGGCGCGGTCGTCGCGGCGCTGATGGCGGTAGGTTCCGCGCGTGCGCCCGATCGATCTCGACCCGGGTGAGGCGATCCTCCACGAGGGCGATCCCGAGCGCTGCGTCGTGCTGCTGCCGGGCGTGCGCTACTTCAGCCAGGCGCCGCTGCTCTGGTTCGCGCGCGAGGCGGCCGAGGCGGCGGGCTGGTCGGTGCTCGAGCTGTCCGAGCGCGCACCCGCGGAAGCGGAGCCGTTCGAGTGGATCCTGGACCGCGCGGAGAGCGCCCTCAACGCGACGTCGGCGACGCAGGTCGCGTTCGTCGGCAAGTCGCTCGGCAGCGCGGCCGCTCCGCTCGCCACGCAGCGGGCGCTCCCCGCGGTCTGGCTCACTCCGCTCCTGATCCGCGCGGAGGTGCTCGCCGCCCTCGGCGCCACCGACCGGCCGACGCTGATCGTCGGCAGTCCCGCCGACCCGAGCTGGGGGAACGGCGAGCTGCCGGAGAACGAGGCACTCGAGGTGCTGGAGCTCGACGACCTCGACCACTCGCTGCAGCGCGAGGGCGACCCGCTCGCCTCGATCGACGTCCTGCGCACCGTGACCGAGCGGGTCGCGAGCTTCTTCGAGCGCCTCGGCTGAGCTACGGCGCCAGCTCGTAGCGGAAGTCGGTCAGGCGCTCGGCGCCGTCGTCCGTGATCAGCAGCAGATCCTCGAGCCGCACGCCGCCGTAGCCGTTGCGATAGCAGCCGGGCTCGACCGCCACGACGTCGCCCGGCACGAGCGGGTCGACGCCCGTGCGGCCGAGCGCGGGCTCCTCGTGCACCTCGAGCCCGACGCCGTGCCCGAGCGAGTGGAAGAAGCCGTCGCGCAGCGACTCGCCCTCGGGCTTCGTGCGCTGGGTCGGCTCGCCCGCCTCCTCGAAGACGTCGCAGGCGGCATCGAACAGCTCGCGCCCGGCGACGCCGGGCCCGGCCATCTCGACGACCCGCTCGAGCGCCGTGCGGCAGAGCCCGTGCCACGCGACCACGTCCTCGGCCGGCTCGCCGCCGCAGACGAACGTGCGCGTCATGTCCGCCCAGCAGCCCGTCTGCTCGTCGCGCGGCCAGAGGTCGATGATGATCGGCACGCCCGCGGGGAGCGGGCCGCTGCCCTGCTCGTGACCGGAGGCGCCCGCGGCCCCGGCGGCGACGATGATGTCCTCCGGTGCGGGTGCGCCGAGCTCGGCGCAGACCTCGCGGATCGTCGAGCGCACCGCCTCGGAGGTGAGCGTCTCGCCGTCGAGGACGAGCTCCCCGCCCCTCGTGCGCCGCGCCGCGCAGCAGCTCCGCGGCGGCGGCCATGCCGGCGTCGGCGGCAGCCTGGGCGCGGCGCACGCCCTCGATCTCCGCCGGCGTCTTCGAGCGTCGCCGGTGGATGAACTCGAGCTCGTCGGCCACCAGCTCGATGCCGTCGGCGCGCAGGCGGTCCGCCACCGCCATCGGCAGAGCGGCCGGCACGACCAGGCGGCGGGCTTCGAGCCGGGCGGCAGCCCGCGAGCACAGCTCGACGTCGATGTCGTGCCAGCGCATGCCGCTGGCGACCAGCTCGTCGAGGCCGAGCCCGTATGGATCGACGATCTCGACGTCGGGCGCCGCCACGGCGATGCGACCGGCCTCGAGCTCCGAGACCACGACCACCCGCCGGCCGTCGACCTCGAAGTACGAGATCGGGTCGAGGATCCCGAGCGGCAGCTCGTGCCGGAGCGCGGCCGAGCGGTGGGTGTCACCGTGGATGAGGACGTCAGGCGCCATGACGACGGAGCCTATGCGTTCAGGACTGGCCGTTCTCCTCGCGCTCGCGGCGCTTGCCCTGGCTTTCTGGCCCTTGTCGCGCTCCTTCTGGCGGGCGGCACGGTCTGCCTGGGCGTCCTCGCGCGCGCCCTCCGAGCCGCGCGTCGCAAACGCGTACTGGTGCGACTGCCCGGTGATGTACACCCGCTTCTCGTCGGCCACCACCGGGTTCGCGTACTTCCCGTCGCGGAAGCGCCAGACGCGGCTTGCCGTCGCTCGCACGCACCGCGTAGGTCGAGTCGCGGCCCTGCGCCACTGCGCGCTGCGCCTCCGAGCCGCAGGTCGAGCAGACGGCGTAGTACACGAGCTCGTCCATCACGGTCGGCGCGGCGTGGACCGCGCCCTGCGCATCGATCTCCCAGCGCGTGTCGCCCGTGGCCGCGTCGAGCGCGTAGAGCTTCCCGTCGTAGGTGCCTACGAAGACCTTGCGCCTGTAGACGGCTGCGGCACCGTAGATGTACGAGCCGAGCGGGCGCGCCCAGAGCAGGTTGCCGCGTCTTCGCGCCGTACACGTACATCGTGCCGTCGGTGTTGCCGATGTAGACGCGCCCATAGGCGATCGTCGGCGTGGCGTACCAGAACTCGCGTGAGCCGAAGCTCGAGTTCGACTGCGCGCTCCAGATCTGCTTGCCGTTGCCGGCGTTGAGCGCGTAGAGCGTGCCGCCGTCGGAGGCGATGAAGATGCGGCCCTTCCAGTAGGCCGCCGAGGTGTTGACCTGCTGGTCAGCCTGGAAGCGCCACTTCTGGCGCCCCGTCTTCGCGTTCAGGGCGATCACGTCGTTGTTCCAGGTGCCGACGTAGAGCGTGTCGTTGCGGAGCAGCGGCGACGACTCCACCGGCGCCGTGTCGTGGCGCCACAGCTCACGGCCCGTATCGGCGTCCCAGGCGACCACATAGCCGTTCGCACCGGCCTGGTCCTGCAGGCACTCGACGGGGTGCATGTAGGCCTGGTAGACGACGCCCTTTCCGATCGTCGGCGACGAGGCGGCGCAGCGGTTCGTGTCCTTCTTCCAGTCGACCTTGCCCGTCTTCGCGTCCAGCGCGAAGAACAGGCCCTTCTGCTGGGCGAGGTACACGCGCCCATAGCCGATCGAGGGCGGGAACTCGAGCGTGTCGTGCGCGTCGATCTTCCAGAGGCGCCGGAACGGCGGCCGGTGGTCGTAGGGGGAGATGTGCTGGCGCCCGATGTCGTAGCCGTAGGTCGGCCAGGCGCGCGCGATCTCCTTGTCGGGCGGCGGAGGCGGCGGCTCGGGCTCGTCGGTGACCACGAACTCCTCCGTGGCGGAGCCCCGCTTCTCGAGCGGCTGGTTCTCGTTGTAGGCGTAGACGCCGATCGCGACCGCGAGCACGATCACGAGCAGCGCTACGCCGATCAGCAGACGACGGTGTCGGCGGAACATCGACGGGTCAGGATGGCAGACGGTCCCGCGGCAACCGTTAACTTCCGAGGCGCCGCCAAATGCGCTTCGTCACTTGCGGGATCTCGACGCTGAGCGCGGCCTCCTCGAGCTGACCGGCCCACTGGGCGGTGCCCGTGCGCAGCATCCAGCCGTCCCCCAGCCGGAACGCCATGAAGGCGGGCTCGCCTGGGTCGCGCCCGGCCGTGGTGAGCGCCTCGGTCTGCTTCGCGAGCCCGCGCGAGACCTCGAACTCGGTGAACTCGCCGATCAGGTCGGACAGGCCGGAGAACAGCCCCAGCTCGTCCTCGAACACGCTCAGCGGCGCGAGGCTCGTCTCGATCAGCGCGGTGCGCTCGCCGAAGGCGTCGATGCGCCGGCGTCGCGACGGGTCGCGCGCCAGCTGGCCGTCGAGCTCGACCGTGCGGCGGAACGAATCGACGCCGAACGAGGCGATGTGACCGCCCTCGGCCACGTACTCGCGGAGGCGCCGCAGCAGGTCGCCGGGCAGCCACAGCTCACTGCCGGCGAAGGCCACGCCCGGCGCATCCTCGAGCAGGGGCGGCTCGCCGCGGGCGAGCGAGATGTCGGTCGTGAGGTTGTAGCCGAGCCGCTCGCGCTCGAGCCAGCGCAGCAGCGGCGCCACCTCCGCGTTGAAGCGCGGCGGGAAGCCGCCGCCCGCAAACGGGCGATCGAGGCGCACGGCGCGCGCGTTCTCGAGCGTGTCCGCGAACCCGTCGCCGTCGTCGTCCTCCGGGTTCAGCCCCTGCCAGCTCAGCGCCGGCAGGACGAGCAGCGGCAGCCCACCGGCGCCCACGCCGCTGACCGGGTCGGGCGCGCGCTCAGCGGCCGCCTTCGTCTGCGGCCGCCCGATCACCGCAAGCGGCCAGACCGCGCGCTGGCGGCCGGAGCGGACGCGGATGAGGTGAAGCCCGGTGAGCGCGTCCTTTGGCACCCCCACGCGGAAGCGCCCGCCGACGCGGCCGCCGCGGCGGAGCGCCTCCGGCGACCCATAGCGCGACAGCACGAAGTCGAAGGAGCGGTCGAAGGGGCCGATCTCGAGGTTCACGACCGAACCCGCCTTCACCACCGACAGCGGGCCGCGCAGCGTGAAGCTGCGCACCGACACGCCCGTGCGCGGCGCCGCCGTGCGCGGGCTCGGGATCTCGGCCGGCGCCACGGCCGGGTTCCCCGCCCTGTCGCGCACGGTCACGGTGAAGGCGTAGTCGCCGTCGGGCGCCGGGGTGGTGGCGTCGGGGCCGGCGCTGACCTCGCCGTTCCAGATCCCCTCGCGGGTCTTGACCTGACCCTCGGGCGGCATGCCGCGGAAGCGGCGGACGACGTAGGGCCGCGGCCCGTCGTCCGTCCTGAAGACCCGGTACTCGGGGGCGGCGTTGGCGGGACCGGCGTAGCGGACCCTCACGCGCGGCTCCTGCCCGGGCGCGGCGGGTGCGATCACCGAGGGCTCTGCGCTCACGAGCCGGATGCTCGGCGGCCTCGTGTCGACGTCGATCTCCTTGAACGAGTCGATCACGCGGCTCTCGTCGCGACGGACGACGCGCATGCGGTAGGTGCCGTCCGGCACGCGGTTGCCGTCGCCGTCCCGGCCGTCCCAGGTGAAGCGGTGCTTGGCGTCGCCGGCGAGCGTCTTCTCGTCCACGATCCGGCGCACCTCGTTGCCCTCGGCGTCCACGACCGAGAACGTCACCTCAGCGGGCTCGGACAGGTCGAATCCGACCCGCGTCTCGTCGCGGTAGCCGTCGGCGTTGGGCGAGAAGTGGGCCGGCTTGGTAGCGAAGCGGATGACGAGCGGAAACTCGCTCTTCAGCAGCTGCGTCGCGAAGAAGGCGGCGATGGTCGCCACCACCAGCACGGCGAACACCGCCCGAACCAGTGGCCGGGACATGGAGGCGGGAGCCTAGTCGTAGCGCTCCCGTGAAAAAGTCGTCCGCCGATGCGAGTCCAGCTCGTCGATCCCTCGGCGGACGTCCTGCCGTACGACCACGCGCTTGCCGCTGCGCTTGCGCGACACGGGGCGCAGGTGGAGCTCGTGACCTCGCGCTTCGTGCACGGCCCGGCGCCCGCGCCGGACGGCTACGAGGCGCGCAACCTGTTCTACACGGCCGGCACGCGCTGGGGAGCGCGCCGCCCGGGCCTGCGGCGGGCGCTGAAGGCAGCCGAGCACGTGCCCGGCATGCTGCGCTACCGACGCCACGCGCGCGCCGCCGACGTGAGCCACTGGCAGTGGCTCTGGCTCGAGTCGCTCAGCACGCGCCTGCTCCCCCGCGGGCGCCCGCAGGTGCTGACGCTGCACAACGTGCTCCGCCGCGAGCGCTCGGCGCGGCGCCTGCTGGACGCGTTCGACGCGGTGATCGTCCACACGCGCGCCGGCGCGGAGCTGCTCGGCGGCGGCGCAGCGCGTGCACGTGATCCCGCACGGGGCGTTCGAGCACCTGACCCGGCGCCCGGACGAGCTGGCGCTGCCGCCCGAGCTCGCGGCGGTGGCGCGCCCCGTGGTGCTCTACTTCGGCATCGTGCGCGAGTACAAGGGCGTGGACGTGCTGATCGAGGCGATGCGGCACGTGCCCGAGGCGGAGCTCTGGGTGGTCGGGCGTCCCCTCGGCGTCTCGATGGAGCGGCTGCGACGGCTTGCGCCCCCCGGTCGCGTGCGCTTCGTCGACCGCTACGTGAGCGACGCCGAGCTGCCCTCCTTCTTCCGGCGAGCCGACGTGCTCGCCCTGCCGCACCGCAACGTCGACATGTCCGGCGTGCTGTTCGCGGGCCTCGCGTTCGGCAAGGCGATGGTCATGAGCGACGTCGGCGGCTTCCACGAGCTCGTCGAGGACGAGGGCGCGGGGCGGCTCGTCCCGCCTGGCGACCCCGAGGCGCTCGGGGCAGCCCTCGCTGAGCTCGTCGAGGACAGCGCGCAGCGCCGCGAGCTCGAGCGGCGCGCCGCGGCCGCCGCGGCGGGTCCCTACTCGTGGGATCGTGTCGCCGAGCTGACCATCGAGGTCTATCGCGGGGCCGGCGCATGAGGGCCGTGTTCATGGCGAAGAGCAAGCGCTCCGCGGCGCGGGCGCTCGACTGGCTCGTCGACGCGGGCTGCGACGTCGCCGCGGTGCTCGCCTCGGAGCCCGACCGCTGGACCCGGGAGGAGCAGCGCGTCGACCTCGTGGCGGACAGGCACGGGCTGCCGCTCGTGACCGAGGAGGAGCTCTACGCCGATCCGCCCACCGGCGTCGACGTCGTGATCTCGTTCCTCTACTGGAGGCTGATCCGAGAGCCGCTGATCTCGCTCGGGCGGATCGGCTGCCTCAACTTCCACCCCGCGCCGTTACCGGACCTGAGGGGCCTCGGCGGCTACAACGTCGCGATCCTCGAGCGCTTCGACGAGTGGGGCGTGTCCTGTCACTTCGTCGACGAGCACTTCGACACCGGGGATCTCGTGAGCGTCGAGCGCTTCCCGCTCGACCACGCGAACGCCACCGCCTTCTCGCTCGACCTCGAGAGCCAGGAGCGCCTGCTCGCGCTGTTCCAGCGAGTGATGGCGCGCGCCCTGCGCGGCGAAGAGCTGCCGCGGAAGGCGCAGGGCGACGGCCGCTACGTCACGCGCGCGGAGTTCGAGGAACTGCGCCGCGTGCGGCCCGGCGACGACGTCGAGCGCAAGCTGCGCGCGTTCTGGTACCCGCCGCATCCCGGCGCCGTGATCGAGGTGGACGGCCGCCTGCTGACGCTCGTCGACGAGCGCCTGCTCGCGGAGACCGCCGACGCCTACCGCGCCGCCGGGCTCGTGCCCTGAGCCTCGGGCAGCCGCTTCTCGAACCAGTGCTGCGCGTAGGGCTCGTCGTTGAAGGGCTCGACCTCTGCGTAGCCCGCCGAGCGGTAGAGCGCGATCGCCTCGGCGAGCGTCTCGTTCGTCTCGAGCCGCACGACCCGGCTCGGGCCGCGCGCCGCGTGCGACTCGAGCTCGTCCAGCAGGCGCCGGCCCAGCCCGAGGCCGCGCGCCGCCTCGGCGACCCACATGCGCTTGAGCTCGGTGGGCGCGTCGTGGTGGAACTTGAGCGCGCCGCAGCCGACGGGCTCCGACTGCAGCGACGCTACGAGCAGCAGCCCGGCCGGCGGCCTCAGCTCCGGTGCGACGGCGGAGCCGCTGAGCGCAGGATCGAAGCCCTGCGGAAAGCGCCGGTCGAGCTCGGCGGCGAACTCGCGCAGGCAGTGGCGCGCGTGCGGATGCTCGGGATCGAGTGGCTCGATCGTGACCATCGCGGCCGTGAGCAGCCGCTCGACCTCGCCCATCGCCGTCACGAGCCGTTCGCGCTGGCGCCCCTCGAGTGGCTCGAGCAGCGACTCGGCGAGCTCGCCGCTGCGGCGGTCGAGCAGAGCTCGCTCGCGGCGCCCGGCCGCGGTGAGGCGCGCTGTCCGGACGCGCCGGTCGCGCTCCCCGGGCCCAACCGCAACGAGCCCCTCGCTCTCGAGCTTGCGGAGCATGCGGCTCAGGTAGCCCGAGTCGAGTCCGAGCTGCTCGCGCAGCCAGCGCACGTCGCGCCCGTCGGCGCCGATCTCCCAGAGCAGGCGCGCCTCGCCGAGCGGCCGGCGACGGCCGAGGAAGTGGTCGTCGAGCGCGCCGACCCGCTGAGTCACAAGCCGGTTGAAGCGGCGGACCTGCGTGACCATGGCCGTATCGATTACCTGACCGTAGTCAGAGATCTGGCGGCGGTCAAGCGGGGGGCGTCGTCGACTCGCGCACGAGCAGCTCCGCCGGGAGCACGATCCGCTTGCGCGTGCGGCGTTCCGCCATGCGTCGCTCGAGCAGCTCGAAGGCGGTCGCGCCGAGCAGCTCCGCGTCGAGCCGAACCGTGGTCAGGGCGGGCTCGAGCGCACGCGCGAAGTCCATGTCGTCGAAGCCGACGACCGACAGCTCGTGCGGGAGGCGCAGCCCGCGCTCGCGCGCAGCGAGGTAGAGGCCGGCGGCGATCAGGTCGTCGTCGCAGTAGACGGCGGTCGGGCGCTCGTCGAGCAGCGGCCCGGCGGCCTGGCGGGCGTCCTCGATCGAGATCGGCGTGAGCGCGCGCGGCTGGGTGTCCGGATCGAGCCCGGCCTCGCCGAGGACGCGCCGGCGCGCGCTCTCGCGCCGGTGGAAGGTCGGCGCGTCGAAGGCGGCGGCGAGGTGGCCGATGCGCTTGTGCCCGAGCTCGACGAGGTGCGTGAAGGCGGCCGCGGCGCCGCCCTCCGCGTCGAAGCGAACCGACGGCCGCCCGGGGGCCTCGCTTTCCATGAGCACGACGTGCTCATCGGGCCCCAGGCCACCCGGCGCGTCGACCTCGAACAGCAGGTAGCCGTCGACGGGGCCGGCCCGCAGCGCCTCGAAGGTCTGCTCCTCCCAGCGCCTGTCGTTGGCCGTGTCGACGAGCGCCACGGTGTAGCCCGCGCTGCGCGCTGCCCGCTGCGCTCCGCGCAGCACGCGGCTGAAGAACGGGTTGGTGATGTCCGGGACGAGCAGCGCGACCGCCCGCGAGCTGCCGAGCCGCAGCGCCTGGGCCGCCACGTTCGGCCTGTAGCCGAGCTCACGTGCGCAGCGCCGGACGTGCTCCTGGGTCGCCTCGGAGACGCGACCCTGGCCCTTCCCGGAGAAGACGAGGGACACGGTCGACTGCGAGACGCCCGCCCTCTCGGCCACGTCGACGCTTGTCACTCGCTGTCGCGGTGAGTCCTCGATGGAGCGGAATGGAAGCACGACGTTGAAGGCGGCCCTTGACATGAAGCCTAGTCATACGTACCATGCTCATACGTATGACGGGAATCGGTTCACAGATATTCGCCCTCATCGGAGCCGGAGCGGTGGCCGCGGGCGGCCTGCTCGGCGCGGGCAGCGGCTCGGACGAGCAGGCGCGTACGGCACTCGTGGTGGATGCGGCGCTCGCCCGTGACGGGCGCGAGCTCGTGGACGCGCGCCTGCGCGACTCCACGGCCGAGCTGCGGATCCCCCGCAACGCTGCCGAGGCGCGCATGGACGTGCGCTACCTCAGTGCGGGCGGCTACCGGCTCGTAGTCGCGGGGCCGCAGGCGAGCGCAGCCGCTGCCGGCACGCACGCCGAGCGCACCTCGACGGTGGCCGGGGCCGTGGCCGCCGCGCGCCGCTGACGCGCCACGGGCTGCCGCTACGGTGGGCCGCATGAGTGCCCCGCCCGAGCTCACCGTCCGGCGTGCCGGAGCCGGCGACGTCGCCGCCATCGGCCTGCTCCTGCACGACTTCAACACCGAGTTCGGCGAGCCGACCCCGAGCCCGGAGGCCCTCGCGGAGCGCTTCCGCGAGCTGCTCGCGCGCGACACCGTGGTCCTGCTCGGCGGCTCCGGCCCCGACGGCATCGCGGTGATGCGCTTCCGGCCAGCGATCTGGACGACCGAGCTCGAGTGCTATCTCGCCGAGCTGTACGTCGTGCCCGCACACCGTGGCCACGGGCTCGGGCGCGCCCTCATGCACGCGGCGATGGACGCCGCCCGTGCCGAGGGCGCCACCTACATGGACCTCGGCACCTCCGAGGACGACGTCGCGGCCCGGGCGCTCTACGAGAGCCTCGGCTTCAGCAACCGCGAGGGCAAGCCCGATGGACCGCTCAACTACTACTACGAGCGCGAGCTCTAGAGAACCTGCCGGTAACCTCGAACGGTGAGCTGCGCCGCCTGCGGAACAAATAATCCCGCCGGAGCGCGGTTCTGCATGGGCTGTGGGGCGCAGCTCGACCGGCGCTGCCCATCCTGCAACACGCAGGTGCCCAGCGAGGCGCACTTCTGCATGAACTGCGGCGCGGCGCTCGAGGAGACACCCGTGGCGAGGCCGGCCGCCGAGTCCCCGCCCGAGGAGCGCCGGCAGGTGACGGTGCTGTTCGCCGACCTTTCCGGCTACACCGCCTTCGCGGAGCGCATGGACCCCGAGGCGGTCAAGTCGCTCGTCGACCGCGCGCTGCTGCGGCTCGGCCGGGAGGTCGAGCGCTACGGCGGCACGGTCGACAAGTACATAGGCGACAACGTGATGGCGCTCTTCGGCGCTCCCGTGGCTCATGAGGACGACGCCGAGCGCGCGGTTCGCGCAGGGCTCGGCATGCAGGACGCCATGGAGGAGGTGAACGCCGGGCTCCCCGGCGCGATCAACTTCGATCTGCGCGTTGGCATCAACACCGGCGAGGTGCTCGCCGGCGCCGTCGGTGAGGCCTACACGGTCGTGGGTGACACCGTCAATGTCGCCTCGCGGCTGCAGAGCGCCGCCCGCCCCGGCAGCGTCACCGTCGGCGAGCGCACGATGCGCGCCTCCGCGACCGCGGTCGAGTACGAGCGCCTCGAGCCGCTCGAGCTGAAGGGCAAGGCGCGCCCGGTGCCCGCCTGGGAGGCCGTCTGCCTGATCGCAGAGCAGGCCGTGGGCCGCGCCGCCCCGGCGCGTGAGTCCCCGCTCGTGGGCCGCGACGGCGAGCTCCGGACGCTCGAGACGCTCTACGAGCGAGTCCTCGAGGAGGGCGCGCCGCAGCTCGTGACGCTGATCGGCGAGGCCGGGGTCGGCAAGTCGCGGCTCCTGCGCGAGTTCGAGCGTCGCCTCGGCGAGCACCCCTCCGAGCCCGCGTTGCGCACCGGGCGCTGCCTCCCCTACGGCAGCGGCGTCGTCTTCTGGGCGCTCGGCGAGGTGCTCCGCGCCGAGGCATCGATCGTCGACTCCGACTCGGCCGAGGATGCCTGGCGCAAGCTGTCCCGCTACGTGGGCGAATTGCGCGGCGACGAGGGCGAGGCCTCCGACCGCCAGGCGGCGATGATCGGCCGGCTGCTCGGTATCGAGGTGCCGCTCGAGCTCGTGCCGCGCGAGGAGAACCCAGAGCGCGCCCGTGAGCTGTTCTTCTCGGCGCTCCGCTCGGGCATCGAGGCGATCGCGCGCCGGCGCCCGCTGGTGATCGCCTTCGAGGACATCCACTGGGCCGACGACGGAATGCTCGAGGCGATCGAGCACCTCGGCCAGTGGGTCCGCGCGCCGCTACTGCTCGTGTGCCTCGCCCGCGACGAGCTGCTCGACCGCCAGCCGGGCTGGGGCGGCGGGCGCCGCTCCGCGACGCAGCTCATCCTCGAGCCGCTCAGGCCGGCCCAGGCGCGCGAGCTCGTCGAGGCGCTGCTGCCCCCCGGCTTCGAGAGGTCCATCGCCGTGGCCGAGCGCTCGGGCGGCAACCCGCTGTTCGCCGAGGAGATGGCTCGCCGCATCGCCGAGGAGGGCGGTGAGGGCTCGGCGCTGCCCGACACGGTGCAGGGAGTGCTCGCCGCGCGGCTCGACTCGCTGCGGCCCTTCGAGCGTCGCCTCGTGCAGCAGGCGTCGGTCGTCGGCAGGACCTTCTGGGAGGGCTCGCTGGTTGCGCTCGCCCAGGGGGAGGGCGAGGACCTCGGCCGCGCGCTCAGCTCGCTGCAGCAGAAGGACATCCTCGTGCCGGCCGGCGAGGGCCGCCTCGAGGGGGAGCGCGAGCTCGGCTTCAAGCACGTGCTGATCCGCGACGTCGCCTACGGCATGCTGCCCAAGGCGGTCCGCTCGCGCAGGCACTTCGAGGTGGGAGCGTTCCTCGAGGCGCGCGCCGGCGACCGCACCGCAGAGGTGCTCTCGCTGCTCGCCGACCACTACGGCCGCGCCGCCGCGCTCGGGCGCGAGGGCGGCGTTCAGGGGCCCGAGCTGCTCGAGATGCGCCGGCACGCGGTGCGCTTCCTCGAGGAGGCGGGCGACGCCGCAGCGCGCCTGTACTCCAACCGCGAGGCCGCCGAGCACTACCGTCACGCGCGCGACGTCGCGCGCCAGGACCGTGACCTCGGCGTCGACGACGGGATGGAGGCCGTCTCCGTGCGAGTCGGAGAGAAGCTCGGCGACGTGTCGCTGCGACTCGGTCGCGTCGACGAGGCGATCGCGGTCTGGGGCGACTGCCTGACCTGGCACCGCGGCCAGGAGGACCTCGAGCGAGTTGCCGACCTGCACCGCAAGATCGGTGCCGGCCTGTCGCACAAGGGTGAGCGCAAGCCCGCGATCGAGCACTACCAGAAGGGCATCAACCTGCTCAAGGACGGGCCGCCACGGATCGAGCTGGTGCGCCTCTACGAGGAGGCCGCCTGGCTCTACCTCCACACGGGCGACAACATGCTCGCCATCTACGCCTCCGAGAAGGCGCTGCGACTGGCCGAGAAGCTCGGCGAGACGCGCGCCGCCAGCCGCGCTCACGGGATCTTCGGGCGCGTGTTCGGGCGCATCGGCGACACCGACAAGGCCCGCCAGAACCTGGAGCGGGCCGTCGAGCTCGCCCGCGGCTCGGACCACGCCGAGACGATCATCGCCCTGTCGGCGCTCGGCAGGCAGCTCGAGATCTCGGAGGCGAACGTGAGCGGCGCCCGGGCCGCATACGAGGAGGCGCTCGCGCTCGCCGAGGAGGTGGGCATGCTGCCCGCCCAGGTCGAGCTGCACGCCTGGCTCGCCCAGCTGGCGGTCTACGGCGCCGACTGGGAGCGCGTCGAGAGCTCGACCGAGGCGAGCGCCGAGCTGGCCGAGCGCGAGGGACTGGTGGGCAAGCTCTGCCTTCCCTACGCGCTGCGGGGCATCCTGCGCTGGCGCGAGGGCCGAATCGACGACGCCACCGTCCTCTTCCACCGCGCGCTCGAGCTCGCCGAACAGGTCGGCTGGTCCGAGCTCGCCTTCCAGGCGCTCATCGGCCTGGCGACCGCCCTGCGCGACCAGGGCGAGCTCGACAGCGCCGTCAACGCCCTCGACCAGGCGATCGAGGTCTGCGAGCGGGCGGGGCTGCTGGCACAGTCGATCCAGGCGATGGGCTCACGCGCAGTCGTGCTGGCGCTGGCACACCGGCCGACGGCCGCGCGCGAGGCCGCGGCGCTCACGACGCAGATGGCCGAGCGCCTCCATTACCCGCTCGGGGCCGCCGCGGCGCTCGAGGCCCAAGGCGCTGCGGACGCGGACCCCGTCGAGGGTGCGCGGCTGCTCGGCGAGGCCGAGGCGGCCTGGGCCGAGCTCGACCGGCCGCTCGAGGCGAACCGGGCGCGGCTGCTGGCGGGCCAGCTGCTGCTGGCCCACGACGGCGAGCGCGGCCGCGAGCTGCTCGAGTCGGCCGCGGCCGAGAGCGAGCGGCTCGGCGTGTCGCACCTGGCGGCACTGGCACGGCAAGCCGTGCGCTGATCGTCTGCCTAGGAGCGGTCGGCCCCGGTCACGACCACGACGGTCGCGTCACCGGCCAGGCCCTGCGTCGCCGCGTCGATCCGCTCGCGCTGGGAGATGTCGAGCCGTCTGGAGACCGCCGCCGCCTCACGCTCGTGACCGGGCGCGAACAGGATCACCGACTCGGCGCGCTGCTGATCGGAGCTGTTCGCCACAGTGCCGACCTCGAAGCCGGCCGACTGGACCTCGTCGCTGACGCGCGCGGCCAGCCCCGGCACGGTCGTACCGTTGAGCACGGCCACCGTGACCGTGGAGGGGTCGATCGCAGGGCGGTTGTCCTGCTGCTGGCGATCCTCACCCTCGCCCTCGTCCCCGCCATTCCCGCCGCCGTTGCCAGGGCCGCCCTGCGGCTCCTCGGCAGCCTGGTTCCCGGCCGGTGTGCCGCCGTCATCGCTCGAGAGCTGCGTGAGCGCCAGCGCGACGCCCGCACCGAGCAGCACGACTCCGCAGATGGCCAGGATCAGGTTGCGCGTGCTGCCGAAGATGCGCTGGTGCCACGACTCGCGCTTGGGCGGGATGATCTCCGTCTGCTGTGGGGCGGGCCGGCCGGCCGGCTGCGGCCTTGCCTGTGCGGGCGCTGGCGGCGAGCCACCCTTGCCGCCGGACGCGGCACTCGTGGCGGGCCGCGGCGCGCCTGGCACCGGCGGGGCGCCAGGCTTGGCAGCCGCGGCACCCGCCGGAGCGGCCTGAGCGCCGGCCGGCTGCCCTGAGGCGCCCTTGGCAGCTGGCGGCACCGCCGGAGCGGCCTGGGCGCCGGACGGCTGCCCTGAGGCCGGCGCGGTCTGCGGCTGGGGCGGCGGCGACGCGCCCTCCTTGAGGGCGGTCGGAGCGGCGCCGCTCTGCGCGGTCGCGGCCGTCGGCTTTGCGGTTGCGGTCGCTCCGGCCGCGGCGGGAGCCGGCGTGGCGGCGGGCAGCTTGGGCGCGGCGCTCTGCTTCTGCTGGGTCGCTGCCGCGGCGGCACCGGCCGCCGCCGGCACGGCGGGCGCCTTCGACGGCTGTGGCTGCTGCTGTGGCTGCGCCTGCGGCGGCTGCTGCGCCTGCGGCTGGGACGTCGCCTTGCCGGGTGTCGGCTGGACGACCGCCGTTTCCCTCCGCCCGCTCGGGCGCGCGCCCGGCCCACTCGCGCAACCGCTTGACGTCCCGCGCCTGCGAGAAGTAGAGCACGGAGAGCACCGCGAGCCCTACGATGGAGGCGAGCCCCGCGTAGGCGCCGATGTCCTGAACTATCTCCGGCAAGGATCGAACTGTAGAACGGTCATCGGGCGCTGCGGCGCCTAACTGCTCGAAACGACGAGCGCGCGCTCCGCCGACAGCTCCGCGACTGCGCCCGCAAGCGCCGCTGCGTCGCCCGCGTAGACGAGTTCCTCGATGCGTGTAAAGGCGCCTTCGACCCACGCCGGAGCGAGCGGCGAGCGGACGGCGGACACGATCTTCTCCGCCGGCGTCGGCTGCGGCCGCTCTCCAGGGTTGAAGAGCTCCTCGTGCAGCTTCTCACCGGGCCGGCGGCCGATGATCTCGATGCCAACGTCGACCTCGGGCTCGAGGCCCGCGATCCTGATCATGTTGCGCGCCAGGTCGATGATCTTCACGGGCTCGCCCATCTCGAGCACGAAGACCTCGCCGCCGGTCGAGAGCTCGCCCGAGCGGATGATCAGCTGGACGGCCTCGGGAATCGTCATGAAGTAGCGGGTCATCTTCGAGTCGGTGACGGTCACGGGCCCGCCCTGCGCGATCTGGCGCCGGAAGATTGGGACCACCGATCCGGACGAGCCGAGCACGTTGCCGAAGCGCACCGACGAGTAGCGCGTGCCCTTCCAGCGGTTCTGCGCTGCCTCGATGGCCCATTCGGCGAGCGCCTTGGATGCCCCCATCACGGTGGCGGGGCTGACCGCCTTGTCCGTCGAGACCAGCACGAAGCGCTCGGCGCCCGCCTCACCGGCCGCCGCCGCGACGATGCGCGTCGCCACCGCGTTGTTGCGAACCGCCTCGACCGGGTTCTCCTCCATCAGCGGCACGTGCTTGTACGCCGCCGCGTGGAAGACGACCGAGGGCTCGGTGCTCATCGAAGATCTCGCGCATGCGCGTGGCGTCCTTGCAGTCGGCGAGCACGGCCGCCGCGCGCCGGAAGTGACGCTCCTCCTCGAGCTCGCGGCGGATCTCGAAGAGCGCGTTCTCCGAGTGCTCGACGAGCACGAGCAGCTTCGGCCCGACGCGCGCGATCTGGCGCGACAGCTCGGCGCCGATCGACCCACCCGCGCCGGTCACGAGCACGGTGCGGCCGCGCAGGTAGGCGCCGACCGTGTCGATCTCGACGCGCACCGGCTCGCGGCCGAGCACGTCCTCGACGCGCACCTCGCGCACCTGGCGCATGAGGGTGCCCCCGCCCGAGAGCAGCTCGAACGTGGTGGGCAGCGTGCGGACCGGGATGCCGCGCTCGCGGCACGCCGTGACCACCTTCTGGCGCATGGTGCCGGGTGCCGAGGGGATCGCGATGATCACCTCGTTGGGGCGCACGCCGTCGAGCACGCGCGGCAGCTCGTCGGTGGTGCCGAGCACCTTGTGCCCCGCCACGCGCATGCCCTGCTTGCGCGGGTCGTCGTCGACGAAGCCGACGGGCGCCGAGCGCAGGCCCGGGTTGCGGCGCAGCTCGAAGGCCACCTGCTGGCCGCCGTTGCCGGCGCCGACGATCAGGACCTCGTTGGCCGCACGCTCGAGAAGCGGGCCGCGCGTCGGCCGCTCGACCAGCGCCCGGACGGCGAAGCGCGCTCCCGATGTGAACACGAGCGCGAGCAGGAAGTCGAGCGCCAGCACCGTGCGCGGCGGGTCGTGACGGCCGATCGAGAAGAGGAAGAGGACGACGATCACGCCAACCGTCGACACCACCACGGCCTTCAGGATCGTCTCGAAGTCGCGCTGGTCGACGAAGCGCCAGAGCTTCGAGTAGAGCCCGAACAGCGCGAAGATGACCAGCTTCATGACGACGATCAGGACGATCGTCTCCTCGAGCAGGCGGTCGTAGCGGTCCGGGATCGCGCCGTCGAAGCGCAGGCTGTACGCGAGGTAGTAGGCGAGCGCGAGGAGCGCGGCGTCGACGCCGACCTGACCGACGCGGCGGACGTTCACTGAGGAGGCGAGCGATCTCATGGCTTCGATGCTTGGAGGAGCAGTCTGACGAGTTCCCGCGGGTCACGCCTGATGCGCAATCCCGCGTGCGACGACCGTCGCTCCACTCGTATCTCACTGGGATCGTCGAGCTTATGCAGGCGCCCCTCGCGGAGAAGCGCCTCGTCGACGGCTCCCAGACGCCCCTCGAAGGTCGTGAAAACAGGGGTTCCGAGCGCGACGGCCTCGCGGTTCATGGTACCGCCGGCCGAGATCACCAGGTCCGCGTAGGCCACCAGGCTCTGCGCGTCGATGGCGTGGGCGGGGATCGTGAAGGCGCCCAGCCGGGCGATTTCCTCGCGTTGCGTCGCCGTTCGCGGCAGCACCACCGTCTGGGCGTCCTCGCCCGCCAGCCGCTCCAGGACGCGCTTGAAGAGCGGGTTCTCGAAGCGGTGGTAGAGCGACACCTCGGGCGGCGTCCGCACCACTACGAGCGGCCGCTCGCGCGTCAGCCCGAGCTCGCCGAGCACGGCCTCGTCGGGCTCGAAGTCGGCCAGGTAGTACTCCTCCTTGAGGCCCTCGTAGCGCCGCAGCTTGGCCTCCGTCGCGCCGTAGCGGCGCAGGCGCTCGGGCGGGATCGCGTCGGGCACCATCACGATCCGGCAGAGGCGGCAGTTGACCTGGTGCTGCGCGGTCGCGAACTCGTAGTCGAAGGCCGTCGCGCTCGGGACGCGCAGCAGCCAGGCGGCCACGCTGATGTCGTTCGAGCCGTGCCCGATCGCCACGTCGAAGCGGCGCCCGCGCGCCCAGCGCAGCAGCGCCGCGCTACGAGAGACGAGCCCTGCGCCCTTGGACGCGAGCCGCCCGCCGCGGTGGCGCCCGACGGCCGTGTGCTCGATGCCGAAGCGCTCGCAGAGCTCGAGCGTCTGCGCAAAGTCGCGCGCCGTTACGTCCACGTGATGCCCGTCCGCGCGCATGATCTCGATCAGCGGGCGCATCACGAGGACGTGGGGGCTGTTCGTGAGGTCGATCCAGATGCGCATCCGGGCGGCCGCTACCCTACTTCGCCGTCATGCAGGTAGTGCTCGCCTCGCTAACAGATCCCATAGTCGAGGTGGCCGTGGACGTCGTGGACGCGATGGGTCTGCCGGGAGTGTTCCTTCTGATGCTCCTCGAGTCGGCCTGCATCCCGGTGCCCAGCGAGGCCACCATGCTGTTCGCCGGCTTCAACGTGTCGCGCGGGGAGTACAGCCTGTTGGCGGCCACGCTCGTCGGCTCGTTCGCGAACCTCGTCGGATCATGGATCGCCTACGGCGTCGGCTACGCCGGGCGCGTCGACATCCTCGAGAAGCACGGCAAGAAGCTCCACATCAAGAAGTCGCACCTCGAGTGGGCCGACCGCTGGTTCGAGCGCCACGGCGACGCCACCGTCTTCTTCACGCGCATGCTGCCGATCATCCGCACCTTCATCTCGCTGCCCGCGGGCGTGGCCCGCATGCCGTTCTGGCGCTTCACGGTGCTGTCGTTCCTCGGCTGCCTCCCGTGGGTATTCATGCTCACCTTCATCGGCAAGCACGCCGGCGACAACTGGGAATCCTGGAAGGACTACCTGCACTACGTCGACTACGCCGTGGCGGCCGCGATCGTTCTCGGCGTGATCTGGCTGCTCGTGCGGCGGCGCCGCGGCCCGAGCGGCGAGCAGCCCGCCGCCGAGCCCGAGCGCGCCTGAGTAAGGCAACGCTCCGGTCCGGGCCGAGCCCGGCCCCTCGCGCAAGGCGGACAACGCTCCGGTCCGGGCCGAGCCCGGCCCCTCGCGCAAGGCGGACAACGCTCCGGTCCGGGCCGAGCCCGGCCCCTCGCGCAAGGCGGGCAACGCTCCGGTCAGGGCCGAGCCCGGCCCCTCGCGCAAGGCGGGCAACGCTCCGGTCCGGGCCAAGCCCGGCCCCTCGCGCAAGGTCGCAGCGCTGGCGCCAAGCGGGGGTCGCGCTTAAGGTGGCGCCACAGGCGGGCAGGTGATCAGCTCCGAGACGACTTCCCAGACGGCGCCCTGGCGCGACCGGACGCTGTGCCGTCTGATCGACGACGTGCGCTCGCTCCTGCCGGCCTCGGCGGTCTGCTTCGCGACGCTCGCCGAGGACACCCGCGACGTCACCGACGTGACCGGCTGGTTCGGCTCCGACGAGCTGCGTGACGCGCTCTGCGCCGGCGAGGGGCCCGGGCCGGTGGAGGCCGCCCTCGAGCGCGGCCGCCCGCTGCTGCTGCCGCGCGTCGACGCCTGGCAGGCGGCCCCGCTGCTGCTCAAGGGCCTCGGGGCCGCACTCGGCGCGACCCGTGGCCGCAGGGCCTGGAACGCGTATCGCTCCTGCTCGATGATCGCCTGCCCGATCCGCAGCGACCTCGACCGCACGCTCGGCGTGCTCGTGATCGTCTCGGATGAGCCCGGCGAGCGGCTCAGCTCCGCGCACCTGCGCACGATCGAGGTGCTGGCGAGCCTGGCCGCGCTTGCGCTCGACCGCGCCGATCTGCTCGAGGCCGAGGCCGGGCGCGCCCGCGAGGAGGCCCGCCTGAACCGCGCCGCCGAGACGCTCTCCGCCTCGCTCGAACCGGACGAGGTCTACGAGCGCGTTGCGCAGCAGGCGGCCGCGGTCACCGGCGCGACCCGCGCCCTGCTCACGCGCGTCAACTCGCGGACCGGCGAGCTGCGCACCGAAGCGCGGGTGGACTTCTCGGACGGGCTCGCCGACCGGCTCGCCTCGATCGGCTCCGGCAGCTTCCGCGAGGTGGCGCGGACCCGCCGGCCGCTCCTGCAGCGCACGGGAGAGGCCGGCGATACGAACGCCGCGCCGCTCGCCGAGGCCGGCATCGGGTCGCTGCTGCACGCGCCCATCGAGCTCGGGCCACGTCTCTACGGCGTGCTGACCGTCACCCATCCCGACCCGGACTTCCTCGGCGAGCACTCGCTCGAGCTGCTGTCCAAGCTGGCCCGCGCCGCGGCCGCGGCGATCGCCAACGCGATCGACTTCGAGCGCGAGCGCCGCATCGCACGCGCTCTCACGCTCGGCTTCGTGCCCGGTCCTCTGCCCGAGCTGCCGGGCTACGAGACGGGGCTGCTCTACTCACCCGCCGCGAACGAGCCCACCGGCGGCGACGTGTACGGGGCCTGGCCGGTCGGCGACGGCAGACAGATGGCCGTGCTGGTCGGCGACGTCGCCGGCAAGGGTGTGGAGACGGCGGCACTCAGCTCGATGGTGCGCTTCTTCGTCGAAGCGCGCAGCTGGGACTCGCTGTCGCCCGCGGCCGTGCTCGAGCAGACGAACCGCATGCTGCTCGGCCGGCTGCCCCGCGACACGTTCGTCACGGCGTTCCTCGGCGTGCTCTCGCAGGACTCGCTCGTCTACAGCAACGCCGGCCACCTGCCGCCGCTCCGCGTGCGCGCTGGGCGCGCCGAGCCGCTCGACCTGCACGGCCTCCCACTCGGGGTCGACGAGGTGCACCAGTACGCGGAGAGCGAGCTCGCGCTCGCGGCCGGCGACCTCGTGTTCGCGTACACCGATGGGATGGTCGAGGCGCGACGCGACGGCGAGGTCTACGGTCAGAAGCGGTTGACGGCGAGCGTGGAGCGGCTGGCTGCCACGCAGCTCCCGGCGGAGCTCGTCGCGGCCATGCACGAGGACGTTGCCGCCTGGGGCGACGGACTCGCCGACGACGTGGTTGCGCTCGCGCTGCGGCGGCAGACCTGACCTCCGCGGCGTCCGCTTGAATGGCCTCGATGGCCGAAGGGGCATATGCGCGGGCCGGTGTCGACCAGGCGCTCTCGGGTAGCGCCGTATCCGCGCTGGTCGAGGTGCTGGCCGGCATCCGCACGGGCCGGCCCTCGCGCGCCGCGCTCGCCTCGGGCCACTACGCGAACGTGCTGAAGATCGACGAGCGCCGCGGCATCGCGCTGTCGTGCGACAGCGTCGGCTCGAAGGTGATCGTCTGCGAGCAGCTCGGCCGCTACGACACGATCGGCATCGACCTGTTCGGCATGAACGCAAACGATGTGATCTGCGTCGGCGCCGACCCGATCGCCCTGCTCGATTACATCGCGGTCGAAGAGGCGGATCCGGAGGTCCTCGAGCAGATCGGCGTCGGGTTGCGCGAGGGTGCGGAGCAGGCGGGGGTCGAGATCCCCGGGGGAGAGCTCGCGGTGCTGCCGGACGTCGTACGCGGACATCCCTCGCCGCGCGGCTTCGACCTGGTCGGCTTCTGCGTCGGTCTCGTGGACCTCGACCACGTGATCACCGGGGCGGCGATCGAGCCGGGCGACGCTCTGATCGGCATCCCCTCGAGCGGAGTCCACTCGAACGGGCTCAGCCTCGCCCGGCGAGTGCTGAGCGATCTCGACGAGCGCTTCGGCGAGCAGACCGCAGGCGACCTGCTGCTCGAGCCGACCGTCATCTACGTGCGCGCCATCCGCGAGCTGCTCGAGTCGCCCGCCGACGTGCGCGGGCTCGCCCACATCACCGGCGAGGGCTTCCTCAACCTGCTGCGGCTCGAGGCGCCGGTGGGCTACCGGATCGACGATCCGCTGCCGGTCCCGCACGTGTTCCAGCTGATCGCCGAGCGCGGCGAGGTGAGCCCGGCCGAGCTTCACGAGGTCTTCAACATGGGCTGCGGCTTCTGCGTGGTCACGCCCGCCGCCGACGCTGAGACCGCCGTCGGGCTGCTCGCTCGCCACCACCCCGGCACGGCGGTCATCGGCCACGCGACGGAGGCCGCCGGCGTCGTAGAGCTGACCCGTGAGGGGCTGATCGGGCGGCGTCCCGGTGGGTTCGCGGTAGCGCCGGAGGCGTAGAGGCTTCAGCAGCCGGCCGCCTGTTCTTCGCCGGCTCTTACGCCAACGCCCACAGCTCGCCCGTGAGAAACCGCTCAGGCCGCACCCGCCACTCGGCAGCGAGTCGCCACAGCTCCGCCTGGGCACGCGGGCCGGGCAGATCGCAGACCGCCGCCACCTCCACCGCGGCGAGCGAGCCAAAGCGCCTCAGCGCATCCTCCACCGTGGGCGCCGGTCCCTCGGCCGGCTGCGCACCGCATGTGATCGCCGCGCGCCGCCAGGCGTCGTAGCCGTCGCCCACGTCGCAGCGCTGCTCGACGCCGTCGGTGCCGCTGAACAGCAGGACCGGCAGTGATTCGATCCCGCGCTCGCGCGTGTCCTGGAGGTCCTCCCCGAAGGCCTCGACGATTGCGTTCGAGCCCAGGTCGATCCGGAAGCGGTCCACATCGACGCCCGCCCCGCGCGCCTCTTCCACGAGCGCCTCCGTCCCGTCCAGCTTGCGGCGCCGGCACATGATCCCCTCGCGCAGGGCTCGCAGGTAGCGCTCCGCCGTCTCCGTGCCCTGCTCCGCGGCGGCCTTGAAGGCCATGCAGGCGGGGAAGGTCGAGCCGATCGCCCCGGGTGTGTTCCACGCCCTGGGATCGACCGGCATTCCCGAGTCCGCGGCCGCATCGAGCCACTCGCGAACGGTCCGCGACCGGTCACCCTCATACTGACGTGCAAGTCCCCCCATGACGTAGGTGATCTGGACCTCGGCGCCGAACTCCGTCTGAAGGCGCCGCAGCCCCGGCTCGATGGCCCAGGAAGCCGCGCAGGCAGGGTCCGTGAAATAGCGAAGACGTGCAGGCAAGCGACAGCGGAAAATAGATGACGGTGATCGGGACGCTCATAAGCGACCGCTACCGGATCGATCAGAAGATCGGCTCGGGCGGGATGTCGACCGTGTACCAGGCCTTCGATCCCATGCTCGAGCGCTGGGTGGCGATCAAGCTGATGCACCGCGACATCTCGAGCGACCCTGACCAGCTCGAGCGCTTCCGCCGCGAGGCCCGCTCTGTTGCGCAGCTGAACCACCCACACGTCGTGACGGTGATCGACGCAGGCGAGGACGACGGCGCGCCCTTCATCGTCTTCGAGTACGTCGAGGGCGAGACTCTCAAGGACCGCATCAAGCGCCAGGGACGGCTGCCGGTGTCGGAGGCGGTGGCCTACGCGATCGAGATCGGACGCGCGCTCGAGTGCGCACACATGCACCGGCTGGTGCACCGCGACGTGAAGCCGCAGAACGTGCTCATCGACGCCGACGGGCGCGCCAAGGTCACCGACTTCGGCATCGCCCGCTCGCTCGAGGCGCACGGCCTGACCGCGACCGGCCGGGTACTCGGGACGACCGACTACGTGTCGCCCGAGCAGGCGCTGGGCCACGAAGTGACCCCGCAATCCGACATCTACTCGCTGGGGGTCGTCCTCTACGAGATGCTCACCGGCGAGCCGCCCTTCCGGGCCGAGTCGCAGGTGGCCGTCGCGATGAAGCACGTGCGCGAGCCGCTGCCCGACGTCCAGCGCCTGAGGCCCGAGATCTCGGCGGCGCTCGCGGCGGTGGTCGAGCGGGCGACGGCCAAGGAGATTGAGAACCGGTACCAGACCGTCGGCGAGATGGTGCACGACCTCGAGGAGGTGCTCGCGATCGAGGCTGCGCGCACGGGCGAGGCGACCGGCGAGGCCACGACGGTGCTGCGCACGCTCTCGGACGACACCGCCGACTTCGCGCCGGTGCGGCTGCGCCATCCCAGGCGCGTGATCTTCCTGACGCTGCTGCTGCTCGCGCTCGTGGGCGCGGGGGTCTGGTTCCTCGCCTCGCGTACGGAGAAGGGGCCGGGCGCCGGACCCGTGGTCGCGGAGCCGCCCGGCCTCGAGCGCGTACAGCTCCCGGGCGACGCGGCGAGCGACTACGACCCACAGGGCGACGACGGCGAGGAATCGCCCGAGGCGGCGAACCTCGTGCTCGACGGGCAGGGGAACACCGCCTGGGACACGGAGACGTACGAGGCCGGCTTCGAAGGCGCCGGCAAGGGCGGCGTCGGCCTCTACGTCGACGCCGGCAGGCCGATCCCGGCGCGGCGGCTCTCGCTCCTGACGTCCACACCGGGCTTCAGGGCCGCGGTCTACGCCTCTAACACCGTCCCGGGGTCGCTCAGGGGCTGGGACAAGGTCAGCAGCACGGAGAAGGTGCGCGAGCGCCAGGTCTTCCAGCTCGACCTGGGCCGCGGCCAGGAGTTCCAGAACTACCTCGTCTGGATCTCGGAGCTCCCACAGGACGAGGGCAAGGCGAAGATCGAGGAGCTGCGGCTCTCGCAGGAGAAGGGCTAGAAGCGGTAGCGCCGCTCTTCCTCGTGGCGCTCGAGCGCGAGCGCCAGCAGCCGGTCCAGCAGCTCGACATACGGCACGCCGCTCGCCTCGAAGAGCTTCGCGTAGACGCTCGTTGCGGTGAAGCCCGGGATCGTGTTGAGCTCGTTGACGAGCACGGTGTCGCCCTCGACGAAGAAGTCGACCCGCGCCATCCCCGAGCAGTCGATCAGCTTGAAGACCTCGACGGCGAGCCGGCGCACGTCCTCGAGCTGCGCATCCGGCAGGCGAGCCGGGATCACGAGCTCCATCCCGCCCGGCTCGTACTTGGCCTCGTAGTCGTACCAGTCGGCGCTGACCAGCGAGATCTCGCCCGGCTGCGACGCGATCGGGTCACGGTGGCCCAGCACCGAGCACTCGACCTCGATGCCGTCTGAGAAGCGCTCGACGAGCGCGACCGGGTCGTGCTCGAAGGCGTTCGCAAGCGCCTCGTCCAGCTCCGCCTCGGACCAGGCCTTGCCGATTCCGACCGACGAGCCGAGCCGCGCCGGCTTGACGAACGCCGGTGGCGGCAGCGTCACGGCCATGCCCTCCCGCACGGCCACGTAGTCGACCTGCGGGATCCCGTGAGCCGTCATCAGGTCCTTGAAGAGCGCCTTGTCCATCGCGACCGCCGAGGCCGTGACACCGGCGCCGACGTAGGCCACGCCGAGTAGCTCGAGCAGCCCCTGCACAGTGCCGTCCTCGCCGAAGGGGCCGTGGAGGACGGGGAACACGACCTCGGCAGCGAGCAGGCCGCCTCCTGGCTCGAGCGGCAGCGGCTCGTCCTCGTACAGCCAGCGGCCCTGACCGGTGAGGCGCACGTCGAGGACCTCGTGGCCGCCCGCCGCCAGGCCCTCGCGCACCGCGGCTCCCGACGCCAGCGAGACCTCGTGCTCGCTGGAGCGGCCGCCGGAGAGGACGGCGACCCTCATCGCGCCGCGCTCACGGTTCCTGGGGCTCCGTGTCCTCGAGCGTGTCGGTCTGCTCGAGCACGCCGATGATGATCACGACCTCGTCACCCTGGTCGAGCGTCGTCCCGGCGCCCGGCCGCTGGTCGATCACGACGCCGTCCTCATCGGGATTGGTCACGGTCTGCTCGCGCTGCACCGGGACGAGCCCGGCGTTGCCGATCTGGGTCGCGGCGTCGGCGCCGCCGAGCCCGACGACGTTCGGGACGCTCGCCTGCGGGATGCCCGTGGAAACGGTGATCGTCACGGTGGTCCCCTGCTCCACAGAGCTGCCGCCGGCCGGGTCCTGAGCGATCACGGTGCCCTCGGGCTCCTCGGACTCCTGCTCCCGCACGCCCACTCCGAGGCCCTCGCCGCGCAATCGCGAATCGGCGGACGACCGCGACAGGCCCACCACGTCCGGCACGGAGGTGCGCTCCGGCCCCTGGCTCACGAGCAGCCGCACGCGGGTGCCGACGGTGACCTCCTCACCCTCGCGCGGGACCGTCCTGATCGCCAGCCCCTCCTTCACCTCGTCCGAGAACTCGATGTCGCGCGTGACCTTGAGGCCGGCGTCCTCCAGCTCCTTGATCGCCTGCGCCTGAGGCAGTCCGGCGACCGCCGGCACCAGCACGTCGCCCGGTCCGTCCGACACCTCGAGCGTGACGGTCGAGCCGGCCTCCGCCTCCTCGCCGGGATTCGGATCCTGGTCGAGCACCTGGTCGAAGGGCTGCGCGCTGCGCACGCGCGTCTGCTCGACCTCGAAGCCGGCCCGCTCCAGCTTCGCGCGCGCCTCCACGAGCTGGAGCTGGGTCACGCGAGGAACGTCGGTCTTCTCCGTGGCCAGCTCGCCGGTCGCGATCAGCCAGATCAGGAAGCCGACGAGGGCCAACGCGAGCAGGCCGATCGTGAACCAGGGCCAGCGCCGCTTGCGCTCCTGCTCGGGCGCCGTGACGGGCGCGAGCGGGGGCGGGTCGCCGTCGGCGTCCGGGTCGACCGCCGCGGGCAGCGGGATCGGCGCGAAGGCGCTCGTCGACTGGCCGCCGTTCGCGGCGGCGTCGATCTGGGCGCGCGCCGCCTCGAGCCCCTCCGCGAAGTCGTCCGCCGTCTGCCAGCGCTGCGCCGGATCCTTCGCGAGCGCCGCCATCACGACAGCCTCGAGCGCCGGGTGCACGTCGGGCCGCAGGGTCGAGATCGGCGCGGGCTGCTCCGACAGGTGCTTGAGCGCGATGGCGACGGCGCTCTCGCCCTCGAACGGCAGCTTGCCGGCGAGCAGCTCGTAGAGCATCACGCCGATCGAGTAGAGGTCGGAGGCGGCCGTGACCGCGTGCCCCTGGGCCTGCTCAGGCGAGAGGTAGTGCGCGGTCCCCATGATCGAGCCGGTCTCCGTCATCTCCGAGGCGCCGGCGCGCGCGATGCCGAAGTCCGTGACCTTGGCGTGGCCCCGCTCGTCGACGATCACGTTGTGCGGCTTGAAGTCGCGATGGATCACGCCGTGGCGGTGCGCGAAGCCGGCCGCTCGCAGGATCTGCACGCCGAGGTCGACCACGCGCTGCTGGGCCAGCGGCGCCTCGGTCGCGACGATCTCCTTGAGCGTGCGCCCTGTGAGGTACTCCATCGCGATGTAGTAGGTGCCCTCGTGCTCGCCGCGGTCGAAGACACCCACCACGTTCGGATGCGACAGGCCGGCGGCGGCCTTCGCCTCGCGCCGGAAGCGCTCGACGAACTCCTGGTCCTGGGCGAAGCGGCGGTGCAGCACCTTGAGCGCGACCTCGCGGCCGAGATGCGAGTCCTCGGCGGCGTACACGTCCGCCATCCCACCCGAGCCGATGCGCCGCAGGATCCGGTAGCGGCCGTCGACGAGCGCGCCGCTGGCAACCTCGGTCATCCGCCTCCTCCCAGCAGCGCCTCGAGCACCGTCTTCGCGATCGGAGCCGCGACCGTGCCACCCTGGCCGGTCGTGCGCTCGACCGTCACCGCGATCGCCATCTGCGGGTCCTCGACGGGCGCGAAGGCGATGAACCAGGGCTGCGTGAACTCACGGTTCGCGCCCACCTCGGCGGTGCCCGTCTTGCCGGCGACGGTGATGCCGGCGAGCGCAGCCGCCGTGCCGGTGCCTTCCTCGACCACACGGCTCATCATGGCGGTGAGCTGCTCGGCGGTCTCCGGCTTCATGACGGTCGACTGCAGGTCGGGCTCGATCCGCTCCGCCACGCGTCCGTCCTTGCGCACGATCCGGTCGGTGAGCTGCGGTCGCATAAGGCGCCCGCCGTTGGCGACGGCAGCCGCGACCTGGGCCATCTGAACCGGCGCGGCCCTTATCTCGCCCTCGAGACCGCCCTGGCCGATCGCCACGCGCCCGACGTCGAAGCCGTTCTCGACGTAGTCGCCGTCGCCGTTGATGACGCCGCTCGGGATCATCTGCTCGTCGGGGTAGTCGAGCTGCGGGTCCGCATAGAAGCCGTAGCGCTTCATGTACTCGACGAGCGTGCGGCTGCCGACCCGCTCGCCGACCTGCGCGAAGACGGTGTTGACGGAGTTGGTCAGCGCGTCCGTGAACGAGATCGGCCCGAAGCTCGTGCCACCGGCGTTGGCGAGCGGGACGCCGGAGATCTCCCTCGGCGAGGAGCCGTCGATGATCGACTCCGGCGTGATCTCGCCGCTGTCGAGCGCCGCCGTGGCGGTGACGACCTTGAAGGTCGAGCCGGGCGGGTAGAGCTCCTGCGTCGTGCGGTTGAGCAGCGGCTTGTTCGGGTCCGTGTTGAGCCGGCCGAAGTCCGTGGGGATCAGGTTGGCGTCGTACTCGGGGATCGACACCATCACGCGGACCTTGCCGGTCTTCGGCTCGATCGCGACGACCGCGCCCTTGCGGCCGCCGAGTGCGGCCTGCGCCGCCTGCGTCCCCGCCACGCTGAGGTTCGTGACCACGTCGAGGCCCTCGCGCTCGCGCCCCTCGAGGCCCGTGAAGATCGACTCGAACTCGTCCTCCTCGCCGGCCAGCGCGTCGTTGCGCGAGCGCTCGAGGCTGATCCGGCCGTTGCGGATGTACGAGTAGCCGATCGGGTGCGAGAACAGCCCCCCGGTGGGATAGGTGCGCGTGAAGATGCGGTCCTCGCCGCGGCCGCTCGGCACACTCCGGGCCAGCTTGGTGCGCCCATCGCTGGCGAGGATCAGGCCACGCGGGATCTTCTGCTCGCGGATCAGCGCACGCCTGTTGTTCGGGTTGTCCTCGAGGCCCTCTGCGTCGAGCACGCTCCAGTACGAGGTGAAGGCCACCAGCACGGCGAAGAGGACCACGAACAGGCCGAACAGCTGAGCGATCTGGCGGTTCATACGAGCCCGCCTCTTCGTATTCGCTCACGCCGCGCGCTGTCGGACACGATCAGGAGCAGCGCGAGCAGGACCAGGTTGGCGAGCAGCGAGCTGCCGCCGTAGGAGACGAGCGGCAGCGTCACGCCGGTCAGCGGGATCACGCGCGTGACGCCGCCGACGATCACGAACACCTGGAGCGCCAGCACGCTCGTCAGGCCGACCGCGAGGAGCTTCGAGAAGCCGTCCGGAGCCAGCATCGAGATCTTGAAGCCGCGGAAGACGAACAGCAGGTACGCGCCCACGAGCCCGGCGGCACCGAACAGGCCGGCCTCGTTCACGAGTACGGAGTAGATGAGATCCGTGTGCGGCGCGGGGATCAGCACGTTGCCGCCCGGCGCCTCGAGCAGTGAGCGCCCGAAGCCTTCGCCGAATAAGCCTCCGTCCGCCTGCGCGAACAGCGATTGAGCCACCTGATAGCCCTGGCAGTTGACGAACTCGGTGACCTCGCCGGTGCTCGGGCAGGTCACGCGCTCGGTCGAGAAGGTGTCGAGCCAGATGTCGAAGCGGTCGCGCACGTGCGAGACCCGTTCCGCGAAGAAGAAGGCGCCGCCGAAGAACATCGTGACCCCCACGCCGACGAGCGACAGGCGCGAGGTCGCCACGTAGAGCAATGCGAGGAAGCCGCCGAAGAACATCAGCGAGCTGCCGAGGTCGCGGATGAAGATCAGCATCAGCATCGCGAGGCCCCAGACGAGCAGCAGCGGGCCGAAGTGCTTCGGCGAGGGGCGCTCGCGCAGCACGGCCACGAGTGAGGCCACGAACACGACGAGCAGCACGGAGCCCGCCGGGCCGAGGTCGAGCACGAGGATCGCGAGCAGCGTGAGGACCGCCGGCACGGCGTAGAGGAGCACCTGCCGCTGGAACGGCAGCGGCCGCAGCCGCGGGCGCACGAGAATGTCGCCGGTCTCGCGCAGGTAGCTCGCGAGGAAGATGATGATCCCGAGCTTCGCGAACTCGGCCGGCTGGAACTTGATCGGCCCGAGCTCGATCGCGAGGAAGGCACCGTTGATCTGTCCGCCGATGCCCGGCAGACGCGGCAGCACGAGCAGGGCGATGCTGCCGGCAGCGATCAGGTAGCGGTAGCGCTCCAGCACGTGGTGGTCGCGGATCAGCAGGATCGTGCCGCAGAAGAAGATGAGCCCGACCACGAACCACTGCGCCTGCTCGCGCGCCAGCTCCGGGTCGATGCGGTAGATCAGCACGAGCCCGACCGCCGCCAGCAGGGCGGCGAGCGGGAAGAGGTACGGGTCGGCGTCGGGCAGGCGAGCGCGGATGAACAGGTGCGCGACGACGCACAACCCGAGGAAGACCGCGCCGTAGGTGAGCGTGGCGTCCTGCACGTCCTGAGTGCGCGTGGCGAGCACAGCGGCGAAGCCGGCCACCACGAGCAGCGACACCGGCAGCAGCCCGAACAGCTCTCGCGTCCGTGCAGACATCAGTTCGACGCCGTCCCGGAGCCCTCGAGCTGGCCGCGCTCGAGCGCGCGCACGAGATCGACGGCGTCCTCGCGGCTGCGCCACTCGTGGTCGAGCACGCGCTCGCGCCGCGCCGCCGGGATCGCCCTGGCCGGCATCCCGCTGGCGTACTCCTCTGTGTAGAGGTCGACGCCGAAGGGCAGCTCGTAGGGCACGCCCCGATAGACGGTCACGAGCCCGCCGTCGTTGGTGCCCACGAAATAGACCTGGCGGCTGAGCGCGTACAGGCCCGCGAGCGCGGCGGCGATCAGGACCAACCCGAGCAGGCCCTTCACCACGAGGCCGCCGCCGCGCCGGCGCTTGCGGCGCGCCGGCTCCGCGCGCGCTGCAGGATCCGGCGGGACCGGCTCGATCCGGTCGCTCGTGGAGGGCGGCGCGGCCGCGGCCTGGATCTCGTCGGCGCTCAGCTGGCCGGCGATCGTCGCGTCCTCCGCGGGCAGCGGGCCGGCCACGGTGGTGGGCTCCGAGACCGCATCCTGCTCGAGCTCGCCCAGCCGGAACAGCACGGCCGTGATGTTGTCCTTGCCGCCGCTCTGGTTGGCGGCCCTGATGAGCGCGTCGGCCGCATCGTCGAGCGTCTCGGAGGTGCGCAGCACCGCCGCGACCTCGTCGTCGGAGATCATCGAGGTGAGGCCATCCGAGCAGAGCAGGAAGAGGTCACCGGGGCGGCCGCTCAGCGTGTAGGTGTCGACCTCGACGTCCGGCTCCGGCCCGAGCGCGCGCGTGATGATCGAGCGCTGGGGGTGGTGCTCCGCGGCCTCGGGCGTGATCTGGCCGCTGCGCTCGAGCTCGGCCACCAGCGAGTGGTCGCGCGTGATCTGCTCGAGCTCGCCGTCGCGCATGCGGTAGGCGCGACTGTCGCCGACGTGGCCGAGGCTCACCTCGTCGCCGTGCACCTTGGCGGCGGTCAGGGTGGTGCCCATGCCGCGGCGCGACTCGTCGGTCACGGCGAGGTCGTAGATGCGCCGGTTGGCCTCACGCAGGATGCGCGCCAGCTGGGCCTCGGCGGCCTCGCCCGCCGCGCTCGCTCCCTCGAATGCCTCGGCGGCGATCGCGGACGCCACCTCGCCGGCGCGGGCGCCGCCCATGCCGTCGGCCACCGCGAAGAAGGGCGGCTGGAGCACGAGCGAGTCCTCGTTCGCGCTGCGCTGCCGGCCGACGTCCGTGCGGCCTACCTGCTCGACGATGCCGAGAGCCACGCGCCTACTCCTCGTAGCGGTACTCGCTGTCGCCGATTCGGATCACGTCCGCCATCTTGAGCCGTTCCGTGGCCTTGACCTGACGCCCATTGAGATAGGTCCCGTTGGTCGAGCCCATGTCCTCGAGGTACATGTACTCCCCTCGCGGAAAGATGCGCGCGTGGGCGGACGATGCGAACGCGTCGTCGACGCGGATTGCGGCGCCGTCCGAGCGGCCCATCGTGGCGCCCTCGCCGATGTCGAAGGTTGTGCCCGGCTGGTGGCCCATCGCGGCCACGACGGTGAGCTGGGGCGAGACCCCAGCGCGCAGGTCGGGGATGGCGGACTCCTGGCGCCGGCGGCTGGGCGGCTCGGCCGCCTCCGCCGGGGAGCTGCGCTCGGAGCGCGACAGGTCGCGCATGGCGCTGCGCACCACCCAGAGCAGGAACAGGTAGAGCACCAGAAGGAAGCCGAACTTGAGAGCGACGGCGAGCGGCTCGTCCACCGTTGCGGTTCCCTACTCGAGCTCGAACGTCAGGTCGGTGACGCCGATCGTGATGCGGTCGCCGTCGCGCAGGGCCACCTGATCGATGCGGCGCCCGTTGACCTTGACGCCGTTGGTGGAGCCGAGGTCGACCGCGTGCCAGGCGTTCTCGTCGCGGCGCAGCTCGGCGTGCCGGCGCGACACGTTCGGATCGGAGACGACGACGTCACAGTCGCGGCTGCGGCCGATCACCACGCGGTCGCCGCTGAGCACGTTGCGCCGCCCCTCGGACACGAGCAGCGCCTGGCGGCGCCCGAGCGGCGCCTCGAGCGGACGCGCCGCGCGGTCGGGCGAGTAGACCATCGTGTGGCCGAAGTCTCCGGCGGAGGGGGCGGGTACCGGCGCGGCCTCGTCGGCCTTCTCCTCCTCGGGCGGGGCAAGCAGCTGCGCCTGGATGCCGAACTCGCCGAGCTCGAGCCGGTCATCCGTGTGGAACTCGATCTGCGGCCGGCTCGTGAGGGCGAGCGACTCCTGGCGGGCGTGCTCGAGCAGGTAGTCCGACAGCTCCTTGCGCAGAGCCGGCTCGTAGCTCGAGAACTGCTCGCGGTCCTGGGACGACAGGAAGATGCGGTAATGGTTCGGCACGTACACGCGCGAGACGGAGACCATCTGGTTGTCCTCCATCTCCTTGGCGAGCTTGTGGGCGAGCTCGACCGGCTGGACGCTCGTCTTGAAGGCACGGCCGAACGCGCCCTCGACGAGTCCACCCAGCTTCGCCTCCAGATTGCGCAGGACGCTCATACGGCTCGCAGAGTAGTCCGCTTTTGCGCAAGCGCCGGGCTCGGCCGAGCGCGCCGCGAGCGCATCACGCCGTCGTTATTCGCGGCGCCCGCCAGCCCTCTGCAGGGGCCACGACCTGGGACACGGACAGTGCGACGACCGCCGCCAGCAGAGCGCCCGTCACGGCTCCGCGCGCCTGGTCGAGCGCGACGTCGGGGGCCAGCGCGTCACCGAGCGCCACCTGCGCGACGATCAGCCCGACCACCCAGACGCCGGCGCCGACGAGGTCCAGAGCGAGCCAGCGCCCGCGGACGACGAGCGGCAGCGCGACCGCGAACGCCGCCCACACGACGAGCGGCGCTAGCGCGGTGCTGGTGATGAGCGGCTGGAGGACGTCCGACGCGGCAGCGGAGATGGAGCCCTCCCACGCGGCCCGCGGCAGCGTGCCGTCCGGAGCGCCGAACAGGAGCGCCTTGCCGGTGATCGCCTCGCCGAGGACGAGCCACCAGAGGCCGGCGATCGCGAGCCCGGCGCGTCGCCAGGGGGTCGGCGCGAGCGCAGCGATGCCGACGAATGCGGGCCCGAGCGCGACGGTGCCGAGCAACGGCGCGAACACCGGCACCGACCACAGCAGGCCGGCGCGCGGAAGCAGGAACGGGATCGGCGCCGCGGCCGCGGCGAGCACGAGCGCCGTGCCCTGGCGGTCGGCCTCGGGCGAGACGAGCCAGGCGCAGAGCGAGAAGACGGTCAGAATCCAGCCGATCCGTGGCAGCAGCGCGGTGGCAAGCGCGGCGGCGCCCGCGGCGGCCAGCGGTGAGAAGGACGGGTCGGGCCCGAGCGAGCCGAGCACGCCGAGGACGATGCCGCCCGCGAGCAGGCCCGCGCCGGCGCGCTCGGCGGGCCGCACCCAGCGTGCCGGCTGGGCGCCCGGCTCGGCGCGGCCCAGCGCGCCGGTGGGAGCGTCCGAGTCCTCGCGGAAGAAGCCCCGTGCCGGTCCCGGCCCGTCGTCACGGCGGCTGAACAGCCTGCGCGTGCGGCGTGTCGTGGGCAGGCCGACCCGGCGCAGCGTCTCGGGCTCGACGAGGCCGCCCTCGTCGGTCAGCTCGCTCTGGACCGCGCGCAGCTCGGCGCGCAGCTCGGTCGGCGAGGGCCGGCGGGCCGGATCGACGTCGAGCGCGTCGTCGATGACGTCGCAGAGCTCGCGCGGCAGGTCGCGGCGCTGGGAGCCGAGCGACGGCAATGGGCGGCCGAGCCGGCGCGCGGTGGCGGCAGGCCCGCCGGCGCGTACGGGGTTGCGGCCGGTCCACGCCTCATAGAGGGTGAGCGCCAGCGAGTACACGTCGCAGGCCGGCGTGATGCGCGCGCCCTCGGCCTGCTCGGGCGCCATGTAGGCGAGCGTGCCGACCACGTCGCCGGTGCGCGTGATCATGTCGCCGCTGACGAGATGCGCGACGCCGAAGTCGGTCAGCTTCGCGAAGCCGACACCCGCCGCGGGCTCCGCCACCACCATGATGTTCTGGGGCTTGAGGTCGCGGTGGATGACGCCGCGCGCGTGAGCGTGTGCCAGGGCGTCGCAGAGGTCGGCGCCGATGCGTGAGACGTCTCGGTCCGAGATCGCGCCTGCGCGCAGCAGCTCAGCAAGGGTTCGCCCCCGAACGAGCTCCGAGACCAGGTAGACGTCGTCGTCGTCCGAGGCCAGCTCGTAGATGCCGACGATCGCCGGATGATTCAGGCGCGCCGAGGCGAGCGCCTCGCGCTCGACCCGCTCCCCGCCGCCGCGCTCGTGCGGGATCACCTTGACGGCCACCTCGCGCTCGAGGCGCTCGTCCCAGGCATGCCATACGACCCCGAACCCGCCCGCGCCGAGCCGCTGCTCGAGCCGGTAGCGGTCCAAGACGGTGCGTGGCCCGGGACCGCTCGGCAGCCTTTCGGTAGGGTCAGACCCACCCAGTGGCAGGGTGCCGGGCTCTTCGGTCAGGCCTGTGTCGGAACGTTTCATTCCAGGTTCTGTGTTCGGTCCCCAGAGAGCGCGTCCTGCCCCCCGTTCATACTCCCATCGAAGCGCCAGGTGCGCCTCGAAGTAATAGGAGCGATACTGCTTTCCTTCCTCGACGAACCGGACGAGCCTGTAGCTGGACGTGCACGGCGCCGGCCACCGGGCGGCGGCCGCGGCACGGACCGCCAGACGCTAATGGTCCGCAGGACCTTAGCTATTGGTGCCGGATTGCTGGTGCTGATCCTGCTCGTGCTGGCCTTCCGCGGCTGCCTCAATGCGCGCAACGAGCGGGCCATCAAGGACTACGTGGGCAACTCCTCCGAGCTGATCAACCAGTCGAAGCTCGAGGGCAACCAGCTCTTCGCGCTGCTGGGCGGCTCGGGCAGCCAGGACGAGGCCGTCGACGCCGCCAACGTCGTGAACGGGCTGCGCAGCGAATCGGCGACGCTTGTCGACCGCGCCGAGGACCTCGACGCGCCCGATGAGGTCTCGGTCGCGCAGGCCAACCTGCTCGACTCCCTCGAGCTGCGCCGCGACGCGCTCGCGGCCGTGGCCAACGCCCTGCCGGGCGCGCTCGCCGACGAGGAGGAGCGCGAGAGCACGGGCGACATCGCCGAGATGATGCAGGTCTTCCTCGCGAGCGACGTGCTGCTCAAGTACCGCTACCGGCCGAGCCTCCAGCAGACCCTGCGCGACGAGGACCTCGAGGGTGAGGTCACGCTGCCGAGGCAGTCGAGGCTCGAGTTCGTGCCTGACGTCCAGTGGGTCGACCCGGGCTTCGTGGCCGATCAGATCGCCGGCCTGCGCGGTGAGGGCGGCGGCGCGACCGACGAGTCCGCCGCGCCCGGCCTGCACGGGAACGGCCTCGGGACGGTCACGCTCGGCGGCGTCGCACTCGTGCCGGGTGCGTCGGCCACGGTGCCGCTCAGCGACGACCTCTCGTTCGAGGTCCAGGTCGTGAACCAGGGCGAGAACAACGAGACCGACGTGAACGTCAAGGTGACCGTCGGCGAGGGCAACGACGCCACCGAGCTCGAGGAGGCGATCCCGGAGATCGCCGTCGGCGAGCAGCAGACCGTGACGATCCCGCTGGCCGAGAGGCCACCGACGGGCGAGAACGTTCCGGTCACGGTGGAGGTCGAGCCGGTGGCCGGTGAGGAGAAGACGGACAACAACTCCGGCGACTTCACGGTCATCTTCACGAGCTGATCCGCACCGATACCCTCAGCCGCCGTGGATGACCTGACCTCCACGCAGGGCCTTGTCGCGCTCGGGGCGGCGGCCGTGGCGCTGCTGACCCTCATCTTCTGCATCGTCCTGGCCGTCAAGCTGCGACGCGTGCGAGCGGCCCAGCGCACCGTGCTCGGAAGCGATGAGCAGGACATCGTGCAGCACTCCGCGACGCTCCAGGAGGCCTTCGTGCAGCTGCGCGACTGGGTCGAGGAGAGCGCAGCGCGGCTCGAGTCGCGCGTCAGCGGAGCCGAGTACCGGATGGATGGCTGCGTCGCGCACACCTCGCTCGTCCGCTATGACGCGATGAACGAGCTCTCGGGTCAGCAGTCGAGCACCGTCGCGCTGCTCGACTCGCGTCACACCGGGGTGGTGATCTCGTCGATCCTGCACCGCGACCAGGCGCGCTTCTACGTGAAGCGGCTGCACGAGGGCAACTCGGAGCACGAGCTCTCGCCGGAGGAGCAGGAGGCGGTGGCGGCCGCGCTCGCCGAGCCTGCCCGCGACGCCTCGTCGTGAGGGTCGCCTACCTCGGTCCCGCCGGGACCCACAGCGAGGAGGCCCTGCGCGCGTCCGCCCCGGACGGCGCCGAGGAGGTTCCCTGCCCGACGATCTACGACGCCGTCATGGCCGTCCAACAGGGCGCCGCCGACCGCGCCGTCGTCCCGATCGAGAACGCGCTCGAGGGCGGCGTGGCAGTGACGCTCGACACGCTCGTGCTCGAGGCTGCCGACGTTCGCATCGGCGCCGAGCTCGTGCATCCCATCCATCACTGCCTGATCGCCGCGGGGCCGCTCGACCTGGCGAGCGTGCGCAGGGTCGTCTCGCACCCACAGGCCATCGCCCAGTGCGCTCGCTTCCTGCGCGAGCGGCTGCCGCACGCGGAGCACGTGAGCGCACCCTCGACCGCCGAGGCGGTCGCGTCGCTGCGCGGCGCCGACGGCTCGGCCGCGGCGCTCGGGACGCGGCTCGCGGCAGACCTGTACGGCTGCGAGCTGATCGCGGCGGATGTCGAGGACCACCCGGACAACGCCACCCGCTTCGTCTGGCTCGCCCCCGCTGCCGCTGTCCGCGAGCCCGACGGGCCGGCCAAGACGACGATCGTCTTCTGGGGCGCCGGCGACGAGGCTCCGGGCTGGCTCGTCGACGTACTCGGCGAACTGGCGAGCCGGGACGTCAACCTGACACGGATCGAGTCGCGACCGCGCCGTATCCGGCTCGGCCACTACATGTTCGTCGCCGACCTCGAGGGCGCGGCGTCGCTCCCGCCGGTGAGCGATGCGCTCGCGGCGCTCGGCGCCCACGTCGAGGAGGTCCGGGTGCTCGGCTCGTACGGCGCGTCACCCGGATGACCGCCCGGGCCCTCGCGGCCCGGACCCCGCGTCACCAGGCCTCAACCTCGTCGCCGGGCCTGCTGGGTACACTCAGCGCAGTTATGGCAGTACGGGTGGACGTGACGCTCGAGGTGGGTGACGGCGAACCAGGCCCTGCCGCCGCGCTGCACGGGGCCGGCCGGCCTGCGCAGCGCCATTCCTCGTCCGGCCGGGTGCTCGTCCTCAACGCGTCGTTCGAGCCGATCAACGTCTGCACGGTCCGGCGCGCCGCCGTCCTGATCCTCAAGAACCGCGCCGAGGTGCTCGAGAAGGGCGACTGGGTGCTTCACGCCGAGTCGTTCACGCTCGACCGGCCGGTCGTGATCAGGCTGCTCACCTACGTCCGTATCCCGCGCGACGCCCATCGCCGCAAGATCACCCGCCGTGCCGTGTTCGCCCGCGACCGCTGGACCTGTCAGTACTGCGGGCACGAGCGCGGCAACCTGACGGTCGACCACGTGATCCCGCGCTCGAAGGGCGGGCCCTCCACCTGGGAGAACATCGTCGCCTGCTGCGCGCCGTGCAACCGGCGCAAGGGCGACCGCCTTCCGAGGCAGGCGAACATGGTTCCGGTCAAGACTCCGCGCGCGCCGAACCCGGCCATCTTCATCCACGTCGCCGCACCGACGATCCCGGCGGCGTGGGAGCAGTACCTCGTGGCCGCCTGATGGACCAGCCGGACCGCCCGGGCGCACAGCCTCCAGCGGGCCGCAGGGAGCGCCTGCTCACGGACGACCAGCTGCCCGCCACCGTCGGCCAGGTCAAGTCGCTGCGGCGCTGGCTGATCGTGGCCGGCGTCTGGGCGGTGGCTGCCACGGCGCTCGCCGTATTCGCCCTGATTCAGGCCAACCAGGAGGACGAGGCGGGTCGCGAGGAGGCCGCGGGCGAGCTCGGCCGGGTGCAGCGCCAGCTGAACAACCGGATCGATGACCTCGAGCAGCGGATCGAGGGCCTGCCGAGCTCCGACGACATCTCGAGCCTCGAGGACCGGCTGGCCGCGGCCGAGGACGACGCTTCGAGGGCAGCGCAGGACGTCGAGCGGCTCGGCAACCGCCTCGACGACCTCGAGGGCCGCGTCGACGAGCTGGAGCAGGCGCCGGCGGCCGAAGGCGGCACCGACACCGAGACCGCGCCCTAGCTCGGCGACCCGGGGCGGTTCGCGGGAGCCGGGCGGCGCGGGCAGGCCTCGAGCGCCTCGTCCGTTGTGCGGTACTCGTCGACACGCCTGATCTTCCCCTCCTCCAGGCGGACCAGGTACGTCTCACGAACCTCGACGCCAATGCCGCTCGCCCTGCCCTCGAGCGTGGCCGTCCACGGGACGACCACCCAGTCGCCGAGATCGATGAAGTCCTCGAAGGTCACGACACCGACGAACCGGTTGACCCATGCCTCCCCCGTGTCGGCGATGAAGCGGCGCATGCCCTCGGCCCCGCGGTAGGTCTGCGGGTCCGGCTCGTCGGCCCCGGTCGTCCACTCGATCTCGGGTGAGTGCTCCGCGAAGAAGCCCTCGAGATCCCCGCGTGCGAGCGCCTCGAGGCTCCTGCGGACGACTTCCACGTTCTGGGCGGACACGGCCGTAGGAGTATCGCCGCTCGGCCCGGAAAGCACGAGGGGCGCCCCCGTGGGAGCGCCCCTCGCCTGACTATTGGCTGGACTTGATCGGCAGGTCCGTCACGGCCAGAGGAACCACTCCCGGCCAGAACCACCGACGGCATCACGGTTGGACTCCGCTAAGACTGCCTCGGCGCGCCGCCGGCCGAGCCGGCGGCTTCCGCGACTACGGGCCCAGCAACCGGTCTAGCGGCCGGACACCTCCAGGGTCCCAAAAATTCTGTCAGTCAAGCTCGGACCACCCCCTTTCTCTGGTGACAGAGATTGAAGCAGACGCGGAGGTCGATTGGGTCGCTACTCGTCGTCGGGCAGCTCGTCCGGCACTTCGTCCGTCGCGACCGGCGCGGCGGTGTCCTCGGAGGTCTCCATCACGAGGGCCACCGCGCTCACCCCATCGTCCTCGCGCAGGTTCATCACGCGCACCCCCTGAGCCGGCCGGCCTTGCTTCGAGATGCCGCGCACGCCGGTGCGCTGGACCATCCCGTTCTGGGAGATGAAGACGAGGTCGTAGTGCTCCTTCACGATGAGCGCGCCGGCGACGCCGCCCTTCTTCTCGGTGAGCCCGATGGTCTTCACGCCCATGGTTCCACGACCCTTGACGGGGTACTCCTCGATCGCCGTGCGCTTGCCGTAGCCGTTCTCGGTCACGACCAGCAACTCCGTGTCCGGCCGCACGACGTCCATGGCTAGCACGCGGTTGTCCCCTCGCGCGACGTTCATGCCCTTGACGCCGCCGGTGTCGCGTCCCATCGGCCGGACGTCGTCCTCGTTGAAGCGTGCCGCCTGGCCGGAGCGCGAGACCATGATGATGTCGTCGTCGCCGCTCGTGCGGCGCACCGCGACCAGCTCGTCGTCGTCGCGGATCTTGATGGCAAGGATGCCGTCGGCCTTGATCGGCGTGTTGTAGGCCTTGAACTCGGTCTTCTTGATCTGGCCCTGGCGCGTTGCGAAGACGAGGTACTTGCCCTCGTTGAAGTCGCGCGTGGCCTGGACTGCCTGGACCCGCTCGCCCTCGCGCAGCGGGAGCAGGTTGACGAGCGCGCGCCCCTTGGCGGTGCGCTGCGCCTCGGGCAGCTCGTAGACCTTCTGGCGGTAGACCTTGCCGCGGTTCGTGAAGAACAGCAGGTAGTCGTGCGTCGAGCAGACGAAGAGGTGCTCGATGTAGTCCTCGTCCTTGAGGTCCATGCCCATCACGCCCACGCCACCGCGGTGCTGCTGGCGGTAGGTCGCGAGGGGGAGCGTCTTGATGTAGCCCGAGTGCGTGATCGAGATGACCATCTGCTGGTCGGCGATCAGGTCCTCGATGTCGATCTCGTCCTCGGAGTGGATGATCTCGGTGCGCCGCTCGTCGCCGTAGCGTTCCCTGATCTCGAGCAGCTCCTCCTTGATCAGGCCCATCACGCGCGACTCGTCGCCGAGGATGTCGCGCAGCTCCTTGATGCGCTCGAGGACGTCGGCGTGCTCGGTCTTGATCTCGTCGGTCTGGAGCGCGGTGAGTCGCTGCAGGCGCAGGTCGAGGATCGCCTGGGCCTGGATGCGCGACAGCTCGTAGCGCTCGATCAGTCCGGTGCGCGCCTCGTCCGGGTCGCGCGAGCCGCGGATCAGCTCGATGACCTCGTCGATGTTCGCGATCGCGATGAGCAGCCCCTCGAGGATGTGCAGGCGCGCCTCGCGCTCCCCGAGCTCGTACTGCGTGCGGCGCACGATCACGTCGCGCTGGTGGTCGACGTAGTTGCGGACGATCGGCAGCAGGCCGAGCGTGCGCGGCACGCCGTCGACGAGCGCGACCATGTTCACGCCGAACGTGTTCTGGAGCGACGTGTGCTTGTAGAGCTTGTTGAGGACGACCTTCGGAATCGCGTCGCGCTTGAGCTCGATCACGAGCCGGATGCCTGACTTGTCGGACTCGTCGCGAAGGTCGGAGATCTCCTTGAGCCGGCCGTTCTGGACCTGCTCGACGATCTTCTGCATCAGGCCGCTGCCGTCACCTCGGCCGTCGCCCTTGTAGACCTGGTAGGGCATCTCGGTGACGATGATCGCCTCCTTGCCCTGGCGCAGCGGCTCGATGTGCGCGCGCCCGCGCACGACGAGACGGCCGCGACCGGTCTCGTAGGCGTCGCGGATGCCGCCGTGGCCGACGATCATGCCGCCGGTCGGGAAGTCCGGGCCCTTGAGGTGCTTCATCAGGCCCTTGACGTCGATCGACGGGTCGTCGATATGGGCGATCACGGCGTCGATCGCCTCGCGCAGGTTGTGCGGCGGGATGTTGGTCGCCATCCCGACAGCGATGCCCGTGGCACCGTTGACGAGCAGGTTCGGGAAGCGCGCCGGCAGGACGAGCGGCTCCTGGCGCGACTCGTCGTAGTTCGGCGCGAAGTCGACGGTGTCGGCGTCGATGTCGCGCAGCAGCTCGGTCGCGAGCCGTGACAGGCGCGCCTCGGTGTAGCGGTAGGCGGCCGGCGGGTCGTTGTCGATCGAGCCGAAGTTGCCCTGCGGCTCGATCAGCGGGTAGCGCATCGCGAAGTCCTGGGCGAGCCGCACGAGCGTGTCGTAGATAGCCGAGTCCCCGTGCGGGTGGTAGCGGCCCATCACGTCGCCGACGGTGGTCGCGGCCTTACGGAACGGCCGCGTCGGCTGCAGGCCGTTCTCGTTCATCGTGAACAGCACGCGCCGGTGCACGGGCTTGAGTCCGTCGCGCACGTCCGGCAGCGCGCGGCCCACGATCACGCTCATGGCGTAGTCGAGGTAGGAGGAGCGCATCTCCTCCTCGAGCCCGCGAGGCTCGATGTTTCCGCCGGTCAGCTGCTCAATCGACATCTATACTCCAATCAATGAAACGGGCGCTGCGGACCAACGCGATTCTGAGCGAAAACCAAGCAATCCAAGGACGCAGGGAGCGGACAAGGCTCTGCCTGTCCGCGACCGAGGACGCCGGAGTGCGCCGGTTTGCAGCCTCAGACATCGAGGTTGGTCACTTCGCGCGCGTGGGTCTCGATGAACTCGCGCCGCGGCTCGACCGCGTCGCCCATGAGCATCGAGAAGACCTGGTCGGCCCCGCTGGCGTCGTCGATCGTGACGAGCTGCAGCGTGCGGCTCTCCGGGTCCATGGTGGTATCGAAGAGCTGGCCGGCGTTCATCTCGCCGAGGCCCTTGAAGCGCTGCAGGGGCACGCCGTCGCGGCAGATCTCCAGCACCCGCGTGCGCAGGTCCTCGAACGAGAGCGCGTCGCCCTCCTTCTTGCCGAGCACGACGTGGAAGGGCGGTGTGCCCGCCAGCGCCTTGAGCTCCGTGTGGATCTTCACGAAGCCGCGGTACTCGGGCGTCGAGAAGAGCCCGGTCGCGATCCGGTAGGTCTTGGCCGTGCCGGTCTTGCGCTCGATCACGTGTACGACGATCAGGTTCTCGTCTTCCGAGACCAGGGTCGTCTCATAGGGCTCGCCCTCCGGGTCGTCGCCCTTCAGCAACTCGACCACGGCCGCGGCGTCGGCGGCGCCCTCGTCGAGCACGGCCGACTCCTCCAGGAACTGGATCGGGTCGTGGCCCCACTCGGCGCGCAGCGCGGCGGCCCAGCCCTCGTACTGCTTGAGCAGGCGGCCGTACTTCTGCCAGCGCGAATGGGTAAGGCTGAAGCGCTCGCCCTCACGGTCGGTGACCTCGAGGGTCTCGAGCTTGTCGCGCAGCAGGACCTCCTCGAGCTCGGACTCCTTCTCGATGTAGATGTCCTGCTTGCCCGACTTGACCTTGTAGAGCGGCGGCTTCGCGATGTAGACGTAGCCGGCGTCGATCAGGTCGGCCATCTCGCGGTAGAGGAAGGTGAGCACCAGCGTGCGGATGTGGGCGCCGTCCACGTCGGCGTCGGTCATGACGATGACCTTGTGGTAGCGCGCCCTGTCGAGGTCGAACTCCTCGCGGATGCCGGTGCCGATCGCGGTGATCAGCGCCTGGATCTCCTTGTTCGAGAGGACCTTGTCGATCCGGTTCTTCTCGACGTTGATGATCTTGCCGCGCAGCGGCAGGATCGCCTGCGTGTTGCGGTCGCGACCCTGCTTGGCGGAGCCGCCGGCGGAGTCGCCCTCGACGATGAAGATCTCGGCCAGCGCGGGGTCGCGCACCGAGCAGTCGGCGAGCTTGCCGGGCAGCGTCGAGTTCTCGAGCGCCGACTTGCGTCGCGTGAGGTCGCGCGCCTTGCGGGCGGCCTCGCGGGCGCGCTGCGCCGCGACGGCCTTCTTGATGATCTGGTTGCCGTCGGTCGGGCTCTCCTCGAGGAACTCGGCGAGACCCTTGTTGACCGCCGCCTGGACGAAGCCCTCGACGGGCGGGTTGCCGAGCTTCGTCTTGGTCTGGCCCTCGAACTGCGGGTCGGCGATCTTCACGGAGATGATCGCGGTGAGCCCCTCGCGGATGTCCTCGCCCTGAAGGTTGGCGTCCTTTTCCTTGAGCTCGCCCTTCTGGCGCGCGTAGGCGTTGATCGTCCGCGTGAGCGCCGAGCGGAAGCCGGAGAGGTGGGTGCCGCCCTCGTGCGTGTTGATGTTGTTCGCGAACGAGAGCAGGCTCTCCTGGTAGGAGTCGTTCCATTGGAGGGCCACCTCGACCTCGCCGATGTCGCTCGACTCCTCGAGGTAGACGATCTTCTGGTGGAGCGGCTCGCGGGTGCCCTGGCCGTGCAGGTACTTGACGAAGTCGACGATGCCACCGTCGTACTGGAAGGTGGTCTCGAAGCGCTCGCCGCGCTCGTCGCGGAAGCCGATCTTGAGACCCCTCGTGAGGAAGGCCATCTCGCGGAAGCGCTGCTCGAGCGTCGCACGGTCGTAGTCGATCGCCTCGAAGATCTCCATGTCCGGCAGGAAGCTGATGCTGGTGCCGCACCGGTCGGTCTTGGCGCCGCGCTCGAGGTCGCCCATCGGCTTGCCCCGCTCATACGACTGGGTGTGCTCGTAGCCGTCGCGCCAAACGGTCAGGTGGAGCCACTCGGAGAGCGCGTTGACGACGGAGACGCCGACCCCGTGCAGGCCGCCCGACACCTTGTAGCCGCCGCCCTCGCCGAACTTGCCACCCGCGTGCAGGACGGTCAGCACGACCTCGGCGGCCGGGCGCTGCTCCTTCTCCATCACGTCGACGGGGATGCCGCGGCCGTTGTCGGTCACGGTGACGCTGTTGTCGGGGTGGATGACGATCTCGACCTCGTCGGCCTCGCCGGCGAGCGCCTCGTCCACCGAGTTGTCCATCACCTCGTAGATCAGGTGATGCAGGCCGCGCATGCCCGTGGACCCGATGTACATGCCGGGTCGCTTGCGGACCGCCTCGAGGCCCTCGAGGACCGTGATGTCCTGAGCCTTGTAGGAGCCGTTCCCCCGGCCCTTGCCCTTCGCGGAAGCGCCCCCGTCCTGCCCGGGGGTGGCGCCGTCGCCCTCGTTCTGCTCTCTTCCGTCCTCGGGCTGCTTCGCCAAACCGTTCCCTTCATCTCGCGGCCGCTCGGACCGCTGAAAACACCGTGAAAAGCCCCGACACCGTGCCGCTGTCAACACGGGCCGGGGCGGTACATAAGACCGCCTCTGATACTAGCAGGCTACCCCCCGTCTCGGACGGGGTCGCGTGTTACAAAATGCCCGCAAATCGCGCAAAAAGATGCAACGAGCCCGCGCCTCGCCGAGACGCGTTACGGCGGGCCCTACGCGCTCAGTTCGGGCCCGAACCCACGACGAACCTCAGCCTGGCGAGCGCTCCCCCCTCCGAGCCGCCCAACGCCTCGTTCATCCGGGTCAGCAGGTCGGGGCCGAGCAGCTCCAGCTCATGCGCCCACGCCGCCGACTCGCAGGCGACCGTGAGCACGCCGTCGCGCTCCGACACGGGCTCCGCGAACGGCGCGAGGCCAGAGCCTGCGACCTCCCTCCAGACGCCCTGCGCACGGCCCAGCATGGTGGCCGGCTCGGTGCGCGCCACGACTCCGGCGAGCGCCAGCGAAAGCGGTCGCGGGGCGCGCCGCCTCACGCCGCCACCGCCCGCGTGACGGGCCGGACCGAGCCGCCCTCGACGCGCACGAGCCCGCCGTCCGCCCGCGCGCTGCCCGGCACGTGCTCGGGCTCGGTCGCCGTGATCACGGCCTGCCCGCCCGAGCGCAGCAGGTCCGCGAGCAGGTCGCGGCGGGCGGCGTCGAGCTCCGACATCACGTCGTCGAGCAGCATCAGCGGAGCCCGGCCGCGGCGTTCGGCCAGCAGGCCGCGCTCGGCGAACAGCAGCGCGAGCAGGGCCGCGCGCTGCTGGCCCTGCGAGCCGTAGGCGCGGAGCGCAGAGCCCTCGAGGAGCAGCTGCAGCTCGTCCCGGTGGGGCCCATGGGCCGTGAAGCCGCGCTCCAGGTCCGCCGTGCGCCGCTCCGCCAGCTCGGCCGCCAGCCCCTCGGCGTCGCCGGCCGGCGAGCGCGGGCGGTAGCGGAGCTCGGCCGAGCCGGGCAGGCCGAGCCGCGCGGCGAGCTCGGCGAACGGCTCGCGCAGCCCGGCGACCGCCTCAGCGCGATCCTCCATGAGCCGGATGCCCTGGCGGGCAAGCTCGCCGTCCCAGGCGTCGAGCGCGGACGGGCCCGCCGCCCCGCCGCGGATGCGCGCGATCAGGGCGTTGCGCTGCGCCAGCGCGCGTGAGTACGCCGCGCGCGTCTCGGCGCGGGCGGGCCAGAGCGCCGCCACCACCTGGTCGAGATGCGCGCGGCGGCCGGCCGGCGCGCCCTTGACCAACTCGAGCCGCTCCGGCAGGAAGACGCTCACAAGCGGGCGTGCCTCGCTTGCGGACAGGCTGTCGACAGCGCTCCCGTCGACCCGCACGCGCTTCGGTTCGCCCGGCTCGAAGCCAACCTCGATGCGGTGCTCCTCGTCCTCACCCGCGGTCTCCAGCACCACCCGCGTGACGGACGCGCCGCGACGCACCAGCTCGCGCTCGTTCGAGGTCCGCGGCGAGCGCGCGGTGCAGCCGAAGTAGAGCGCCTCCAGCAGGTTCGTCTTGCCGGCGCCGTTGGGCCCGGCGACCACGGTCAGGCCGGGCGGGATGTTGAGCTCAGCGAGCTCGTAGTTGCGGAAGTCGCGCAGCTCGATGCGCCTCGCGACCACGACGCTCCTACACGTTGAGGCGAATCGGCATCACCAGGTAGCGGAAGCCGGCGTCGTCTCCACCCGACTCGATCAACCCGGGCCGCAGCGGGCTGATCAGCTTCAGGACGAGCTCCTCGGACTCGGCGCTGTCGATGCCGTCGCGGAAGAACTCGGGGTTGAAGCCGATCTCGAGCTCCTCGCCGCTGAACGGGATCGGCAGCGACTCGCTTGCCTCGCCGACGTCGGGAGTCTGCGCCGAGACATCGAGCGCGCCCTCCGAGAAGCGCAGGCGCAGCGGCGCGTTCTTCTGAGCGAGCAGGCCGATGCGGCGGACCACCTCGAGCAACTCGTCGCGGCCCACCTTGAGCTCGTGCTCGTAGGACTCCGGCAACAGCTGCTGGTAGTTGGGGAAGCGCCCCTCGACGAGCCGCGAGGACAGCACGACGTCGCCGACCGTGAAGATGACCTGGTTCTCGAGCGCCGCGACGCCGATCGTCTCCGTCTCGCCGGCGGTGGCGATGCGGCCAAGCTCCTGAAGGGTGCGAGCGGGCACGTTCGCCTCGAGGTCGCCACTCAGGGCGGCCTCGAGCGTGGTCTCCTTGACGCTGAGGCGGTACGAGTCGGTCGCCACCATTCGCAGCTCGGTGCCGCTGGCGGTCACGAGCACCCCGGTGAGGTGCGGACGGGTCTCGTCCCGCGACGCGGCGCGGGCGACACGGGCGATCGTGTCGACGAAGGCCGCAGCGGGGACGTTGAGGCCGCCCTCGGCCGGGGCCTCGGGAAGCTTGGGGAAATCCTCGGTGGGGAGCGTGCGGAGATGGAAGCGAGCCGGCCCGCTCACCACCTCCACGTCCTGATGGGAACTGCGGTACTCGAGCGTGAGCTCGTCCTTCGGAAGCGAGCGGACGACGTCCAGGAGAAGGCGAGCGGGGATGACCGCCTGCCCCGCGACGGCCTCGCGCGTCTCGAGCGAGACGCGTACGCCGAGCTCCATGTCGGTGGCCTGGAGCTCCGCCCCGCTGTCCTCGACACGGAGCAGGACGCCGGACAGGGTCTGGATGGCACTGCGCGTGGACGCGCCGCGCACGGCGATGCCGAGCCTCGCCAGGAACGTTTCACGGGAAACGGTGAGCTTCAACTGATGACTGCCTTATCTCTTGAAGTAGTTGGGGCTGTAGAGAACCTTGACATCCCGCGGGAGCTCAGACGGGAAGCGGGATGGTGCCTGTGGGGAAGCTGTTGATTCTTCCATCACGACCGGTCGTCAGGCGCGCCGGCCGAGCTGCCGGCGGAGGTTGTCGACCGCCCTCTCCACATCGGGGTCATTGCTGATGGCGGCGCTGATGCGGTTGACCGCGTGCAGGACGGTGGTGTGGCTGCGGCCACCCATGCCACGGCCGATCTCGGGAAGGCTGTGGCCGGTGAGCTCGCGCGCGAGGTACATGGCGACTTGGCGAGCGGTCGCGACAGGCGGCCGACGGTCGCGAGCCAGCAGCGCTTGTCGTTCCACCCCGAACTCGCCGGCGGCGGCGTCGATGATCTCGGCTATCCCACAGGTATCGGTGCCGGTATCGGCCCCGAGGCGCTTGAGCACATGCCGCGCCAAGCCGGGCGTCGGCTGCTCTCCCTTCAGCGAGGCGTAGGCCACCACGCGGATCAGGGCACCCTCCAGTGCCCGCACGCTGGTCGTGACACGAGCGCTGATCTCGGCCAGCGTGGCCTCGTCGACGGCGACGCCGTCGAGGCGGGCGCGCTTCGCGAGGATGGCCTCGCGGGCGGCTGCGGCCGGCGGCTCGAGCTCGACGACGAGACCGGCGCGGAAGCGCTCGATCAAGCGCTCCTCGATGCCCGGGATGTCCTCCGGGCTGCGGTCCGAGGTCATCGCGAGCTGGCGGCCCGAGTCGAGCAGCGAGTTGAAGGTGTGGAAGAACTCCTCGCGCGTCTTCTCGCGCCCGGCGAGGAACTGGACGTCGTCGATCAGCAGGACGTCAGCCTCCCGGAAGCTCTTCTTGAAGCGGCCCGTGCGGCGCTCGCGCACGGCGTCGACGAACTCGCTCGTGAACTCCTCGATCGTGGCGTAGCGGACCGTGAGGCCCGAGCCGAAGCGCTCGACGAAGTTGCCCACGGCGTGCAGGAGATGCGTCTTGCCGATCCCGGGCGAGCCGTGCATGAAGATCGGGTTGTACGAGTGGCCGGGCAGCTCGGCCACGGCGAGCGCCGCCGCGTGGGCGAAGTGGTTCTCCTGGCCGATCACGAACTGCTCGAAGGTGTACTTCGGGTTGAGGTTCGAAACGGCGGCGGGCTTCGGCGGCGCTGCGGCAGGGCCGGCGCCGTCGGATGACGGCGCGCGCCACTCCGCGCCGACGACCTCCACGGTCGCGCGCTCGTCGAAGCGGCGCTGCGCCGCCCGCCGGAGCAGGGGTAGGTAGCGCTCCGCGACGGACGTCCGGATGTGCTCGGGCGCCCGTATGTACAGGGTCCGGCCGTGCACCGCCGCGAGCTCGAGCGGCTCGATCCAGATGTGGAACTTGAAGTCCGCCGTCTCCGAGCGGAGTTCCTCGCGGATGTCGTCCCAGATCTCGGCGGCCGGTTCGGGCAAGGGCAGTCGCGCCCCTCCTCTGGGGCCAGGTCGAAGTCGTTCAAGAGGAGGAAAACGGGCGGAGAGACGGCCGCCGCTGCCCTCGGCCGGCCGAGTGTACAACGGCCCTCAGGACCCTCGGAAGGGGTATCCGGCGGCCTCCCGCAAAACGCGAGAAAAGCGTCGCGTCCGCTTCGGCCGGCGACGATCGACAGGAAATCGACAGGCTTCCGCGGCTCCATCTTGTACCCTGGCTCCTCCCGATGAAGCGCACCTATCAGCCGAAGAAGCGCAAGCGCGCCCGTACCCACGGGTTCCGTGCGCGCATGTCCACGCGCGCCGGCCGCAAGCTGCTGAAGCGCCGCCGGGACAAGGGCCGCAAGCGGCTGACCCCCTAGACGCCATGGCCGATCGTGCGCGCCGGAAGCGCCGCAGGCTGTCTCGCAGCGGTGAGTTCGAGCGCGTGTACCGCGAGGGTCGCTCGCACGCGAGCCGCTACCTCGTCGTCTATGCCTTCCCGCGCGCGGAGGACGGCCGCGACGCCCGGCTCGGCGTCTCGGTCGGGCGCAAGCTCGGCGGCGCGGTGGAGCGCAACCGCATCAAGCGGCTGCTGCGCGAGGCCTTCTGGGCCAACTCCGCCTCGCTTCGCCCGGGGCACGACTTCGTGATCGTTGCGCGCCCGCCCGCCGGCGAGCTCGCGGCGGGCGGCGGCGAGTCGGCGATCGAGGATGCGCTGCGCAGCGTGCTCAGCGAGGCGGGCCTGGCGGGCGAGGAGCCGCGACCGTGACGCAGGCGCTTCGCTCGCTGATCACCGCGCCGGTGCGCCTCTACCAGCGCGCGATCTCCCCGGGCCTTCCCGCGCGCTGCAAGTACTATCCCTCCTGCTCCGAGTACGCCGTGCAGGCCGTGCGCAGCTACGGTGTGTTCCGGGGCGTCGTGCTCGCCGCCTGGCGGTTGCTCCGTTGTAACCCCTGGAGTCACGGCGGCGTCGACTTCGTGGAGGATCAGAAGCTGTTCCGTCCACGCCCTCAGCCCTAAGCCATGTTCATCGCCAACGTCCTTCAGCCCCTCATCGACGCCTGCCAGTGGGTGCTCGAGTTCTGGCACGGGGTCATCGGCGACGGACCCAACTCCTGGGGCTGGTCGATCATCCTGCTGACCTTCACGGTCCGGATCGTGATCCTGCCGCTCACGTTCAAGGGCGTGAAGTCGATGCAGCGCCTCCAGACGCTGCAGCCCGAGATCAAGAAGATCCAGGCGCGCTTCAAGGACGACAAGCAGCGCCAGCAGCAGGAGATCATGGCCTTCTACCAGCGCGAGAAGGTCAACCCGCTCGGGTCCTGCCTGCCGCTGCTGCTGCAGATCCCCTTCTTCATCTCGCTCTTCTACCTGCTGCGCTCGGACGCGTTCCAGGCGGACATCGCGAGCAACCCGGGCTTCTACCCGATCGACGACCTCGCCGAGAAGGTCAGCGGGGACCCCGTGCTGCTGGGCTCGCTGATCGTCCTCTACGTCGGGACCCAGCTCGCCGCCAGCGCCGTCACCGCGTTCAGCGCGGATCCCATGCAGCGCCGCATCATGTTTGCGCTGCCGTTCGTCTTCGTCATCTTCATCATCAACTTCGAGGCGGGCCTGATCCTGTACTGGATCACCACCAACGTGTGGACGGTCGGTCAGCAGCTGCTCGTCAAGAAGCTCTATCCGAAGCCGGTGCTCGACGCCGAGGCCGAAAGCGACAAGGCGGTATCGACACCTGCGCGCGGCAAGCCGCCGAGCACGGTCATGGCCGCCTCGGACGGCGGCAACGGCAAGGACGCGAAGGACGCGAAGGACGCGAAGGACGGCAAGGACACCGCCAAGCCGGCCGCAAAGGCCGAGGCCTCGGCGGCCGGCAGCTCGGGCGGCGCGCGCACGAAGGCGCCGCCGTCTTCGCCACGCAAGAAGAAGAAGCGCTCCGGTCGCAGGCGCTGAGAGGATCCCCGTCATGTCCGTGAGCGAAGAGCCGCGCCCTGAGGAGCTGGTGGCCGAGGCCGAGGGCGACAGCCTCGGCGAGGCCAAGTGGGCCGCCATGAAGGCGCTCGAGCCTCGCTTCCCTGGGCTGAACGCGGAGTGCGTCAGCTTCGACGTCGTAGAGGAGCCCTCCGACGGCCGGCCCGCGCGGGTGCGCGCCGAGGTCGACGTCGAGACCTGGCGGCAGCTGGCCGACGAGATCCCGCAGGAGCCCGCCGAGCGCGTGCGCGCCATCGTCGCGCGGGTGGTACACGCGCTCGGGTTGCGCGCGACCGTCGACATCGACGAGAGCTCCGAGGAGATCCGGGCGACCGTCAACGGAGATGACCTCGGGCTTCTGATCGGCAAGCACGGAGCCACGATCGACGCGCTCCAGCACCTCGTCTTCCGCGCCGCCTTCCTCGGCGCCGAGGAGCGCAAGCAGGTGACCGTCGACGCCGCCGGCTACCGCGAGCGGCGCGAGGGCGCGCTGCACCGCATGGCCGATCGCGCCGCGGCCGAGGCCGTTCAGTACGACCGCGCGGTCGAGCTCGAGCCGATGCGCGCCACCGAGCGCAAGATCGTCCACACGTACCTGAGCGAGCGCAGCGACGTCGAGACCCATAGCGAGGGCGACGAGCCGGATCGCCGCCTCGTCGTCTCGCCCACGCGCGGCTTTAGCGACTGAGGCCGAGCGCGGCGATTGGGCGTTTCACGGGAAACGCTCGAGGAGCTGTGCCGGCGGTTCGGCCTTCCGGAGGCGGCCGCGGGGCAGTTCGAGCGCCTGCTCGAGGCGCTCGCGGCTGAGCCGGACCCGCACACGACCGTTGCCGACCCCGTCGCCGCCCACCTGGCCGATTCCCTCACCGGGTTGTCGGTCCGGGAGGTGAGCCGGGCGCGCCGGATCGCGGACATCGGCTCGGGTGCCGGCTTCCCTGGGCTGGCGCTGGCGGTGGCGCTCCCGGAGGTGCAGGTGGACCTGGTCGAGTCGGCGGGCCGCAAGACCGCCGTGGCGTCGCGGCTCGCCCAGGCCGCCGAACTCGCCAACGCGCGCGCCATGACGGCCCGTGCCGAGGAGTGGGCGAAGCTGCCGGTGGCGCTCGGAGGCGGGCGCGAGGCGTACGACGTCGTCACGGCGAGGGCGGTCGCGTCGCTTGCCGTGCTGGTCGAGTACGCGGCGCCGCTGCTGCGCGCCGGGGGAGTGCTCGTGGCCTGGAAGGGCGCGCGCGACGCCGCCGAGGAGGCGGGCGGCGCCGCTGCCGCCGAGCGTCTGCGCATGGCGCCGAGGGAGGTGGAGCGGGTCGTTCCCTTCGAGGGGGCGGAGAACCGCCACCTGCACGTCTTCGAGAAGCTGGGGCCGACTCCGGAGGGGTTCCCGCGCCGGCCCGGGATGGCGCGCAAGCGGCCGCTCGGCTGACGGCGCGGCGTCAGCCGCCGCGCGGCGGCCGGCCCAGGATCACGCTGTTGCGCCGCCAGCGCTCGATCTCGCATGAGTTCTGGAGCGTGAAGCGCGCGTCCACGCGGCGCCCCAGCACGGCCCCGCGCACCGTCGCCGTGGCAGGCCCGCCGAAGATGGCGGCGCAGGCCTGACCCGCCCTGGTGGGAGCCAGCGCGCCCGCCGTGAGCCCCTCGAGCTCGCTGCATTCCGGGCTCCCGGGCGCACCCGGGCCGAAGCCGGCGCAGCGGATCTCGTCTGTGATCTCAGGCCCGCCCGGCCCCTCGGGCCGAACCACGACGTCCAGGCTCGCCGCCTGGGGCCCGTAGCGGCCGATGACGTCCTTGGCGCCGCCGCAGCCGGCGCTCGCCACGACGGCGAGCAGGATGACGGCGACGGCGCCCTTCATATCCCTGTGTATAGACCACCGGACCCGAACCGCCGCGAGGAAGGGTTCGCGCGTGAATCGTCGAAGGGGTGTTCCGACCGGGCCACTACGTACTTTCACCCTCGATGGGCAGCGTTCTCGCAGTCGCAAACCAGAAGGGCGGCGTGGGTAAGACCACGACCGCAGTCAACCTGGGAGCCAGCATCGCGGATGCCGGCTACCCGACGCTGCTCGCTGACCTCGACCCACAGTGCAACGCAACGGTTGCACTTGGGCTCCCGAAGGACAGCGAGCCGAACGTCTACGACTGCCTCTCCGGCGAGCTCGACCTGCCCGACGCGGCCGTGGCCAGCGGCGTGGAGCGCCTCGACGTCGTCCCCTCGACGCCGGAGCTGGCGGGCGCGAACGTGGAGCTGCCCCGCATCGCGGGCTCGGAGACCATCCTGCGGGAGCGCCTCGGCGACGTCCGCGAGCGCTACCTGTTCACGCTGCTCGACTGCCCGCCCTCGCTCGGGCCGCTGACGGTCAACGCGCTCGTCGCGGCGGACAAGGTGATCGTGCCGGTGCAGACGGAGTACTTCGCCCTCGAAGGGCTCGCGCAGCTGCTCGACACCCTCTCGCTGATCCAGCGTGAGCTCAACCCGCGCCTCACCGTGGCCGGGATGATCCTGACGATGCACGACGGGCGCACGCGGCTCGCCCGTGACGTCGAGCGCGAGGTGCGCGAGCACTTCCCGGAGCTCGTGTTCGACACGGTCGTGCCGCGCAACGTCCGGCTCGGTGAGGCGCCCAGCTTCGGCGTCCCGGTGCTGCGCCACGCCCCCCAGAGCGCCGGCAGCGCCGCCTACCTGAAGCTTGCGAAGGAGGTGGCTGCCCGTGGCTGAGGCCGACCGGCGCGGCATGGGGCGGGGCCTCTCGGCGATCCTGCCGCGTGCGCAGAAGGGCGAGGAGGGCCTGCGCGAGATCCCCGTCGAGCTCGTCAAGCCGAACCCGCGCCAGCCGCGGACCAGCTTCGACGAGGACGCGCTGGCCGAGCTCGCCGACTCGATCCGCGCCCGCGGTGTGCTGCAGCCGATCGTCGTGCGGGCGCTGCCCGGCGGCCAGTACGAGCTGGTGGCGGGCGAGCGCCGGCTGCGGGCCGCGCGCATCGCGGAGCTCGAAAGCGTCCCGGCCATGGTCCGCGAGGCGGACGACTGGGAGCGGCTCGACCTGGCGCTCGCGGAGAACATGGCGCGCGTCGACCTCAACGCCGTCGAGGAGGCGCGCGCCTGCGCGATGCTCGTCGACGACCTCGGGCTCACGAAGGAGGAGGTCGGCCGCCGGGTCGGGCGCAGCCGCGTCGCGATCTCGAACCTGATCCGCCTGCTCGAGCTGCCGGAGGAGGCACTCGAGCTGATCGAGAGCGGCCAGCTGAGCGAGGGTCACGGCCGCGCGCTGCTTCTCTGCAAGGACCACGCGACCCGCAGGCGGCTCGCGTTCGACGCCCGCGACGCCGCCTGGTCGGTGCGAGAGACCGAGCGCCGCGCCCGCGAGGCCGAGACGGGAGCGGAGGAGCCGCGCCGCCCGCGCACCGTGATCCATCCGGACCTCGAGGAGGCGCTGGCCGCGGCGGAGGACGCGCTGTCAGCCGCCTTGGGCCGCGAGGTCCGCGTCAAGGCGAGGGGCGAGGGCTGCCGCGTCGAGCTCGACTTCGACACCCCGGCCGAGGCGATCCAGCTGGCCGAGCAGCTCCTCTCCAGAGGCCTCCGGCGCGCCGCCTGAGCCCCGGATTCCGGCGCTATCATCACCGGTCCCGGGCGATTAGCTCAGTCGGTTAGAGCGCGTCTCTGATAAGGACGAGGTCCCTGGTTCGAGTCCAGGATCGCCCATCGCCGCCTGTGCCGCTCGTTCATACTCGAACGCAACAGGCGAGTGCCGAGGGGGTCCCGAGTGGGGCCCCCTTGCCGTTCGTGGCATGGCTTCCAGCCCGGACTAGACTGTCGTGAAGCCATGCAGGAGATGGTCATCTACGGCGTCAGCTTCGACATGGTCGGCAAGCAGCCGATCGTGCTTTTGAAGACCCGCGACGGGAACAAGTTCCTGCCGATTTGGATCGGGCATCCCGAGGCTGCCGCCATCCTCATGAAGCTCCAGGGCGCCAACACGCCCCGGCCGATGACCCACGACCTGATCAGCGAGATGCTGTCCGAGCTCGAGGTCTCCTGCACGCGGGTCGCCGTCACGGAGCTGCGCGAGAACACCTTCTACGCGGAGGTCACGCTGCAGCTGAACGGCCGCGAGATCCCGATCGACTCGCGCCCGTCCGACGCGCTCGCGCTGGCGGTCCGCACGGGCGCGCCGATCTTCGCCGCCGAGGACGTGATCACCGAGTCGGCGATCGAGTTCGAGCACGAGGTGGAGGACACGGAGGAGGTCGTCGAGAAGTTCAAGGACTTCCTCGACAACGTGACCCCGGAGGACTTCGCCGGCGGCGAGGACGATCCCGAGCCGGAGCCGGAGCGCTAGCTAAGCCGGTTGGCGCGTGAGCGCCAGCTCCAGGATCCGCTCGATCAGGGCATCGAAGGAGATGCCCGCCGCCTCCGCGGCCTGCGGCAGCAGGCTCGTCTCCGTCAGCCCCGGGATCGGGTTGGTCTCCAGGACCGTGAGCTCGCCGGCCGCGTCCAGCATCAGATCGACCCGTGCGAATCCCGAGCAGCCCAGCAGCGTGTAGGTGCGCAGCGCCAGGTCCTGGGTCGCCTCTGTGAGCCCGGCGGGCAGGTCAGCGGGGCAGACGAAGTCGGTGCGGCCGATCTCGTAGCGGGCCTCGAAGTCGTAGAACTCGTCGTCGCGCGGCACCGCCTCGACCACCGGCAGCGGCTCGCCGTCGAGGATCGAGACGGCGAGGTCGCGACCCGCCACGTGACGTTCGAGCAGCACGCGCGAGTCGTACGAGAAGGCGGCCACGATCGCCCCGGGCACGTCCGCCGCGCTGCGCGCGAAGCGGATGCCGAGCGCCGACCCCTGGGTGGAGGGCTTGACCACGATCGGGAACTCGAGACGCTCCTCGATGGCGGCCAGCGCGTCGGCCGCGCCGAGCTCGCGGAACGCGGTCTCGTTGAATGCGAAGAAGTCGGGTGTCGGGATGCCCGCCTCGAGCATCAGATGCTTGGCGAGCACCTTGTCGCTCGCACGCGAGCAGCCGAGCACGCCCGAGCCCGTGTACGGGATGCCGAGGATCTCGAGCAGCTCCTGAACGGTGCCGTCCTCGCCGTCGCGGCCGTGCATGGCGACGAAGGCGAGCTCCGGCTCCGCTGCGCGCAGGCGCGCGATCAGGTCGGCCCCGACGTCGATCGCGACGACCTCGTGGCCCAGCCGCCCGAGGGCGTCCTCGACGCGCGCCCCTGAGCGCAGCGACACCTGGCGCTCGAGCGAGCGGCCGCCCTTCAAGACTGCAACTCGTCGGGCGCCAGCGCCCGGCTCGGCCGGGGGCGCAGCGTTCATATTCATGTGCCGCCCCGCGCCCGGCGCTCGCGCTCCGCGGGCGTCGGCATCGGCACGACCTCTCCGCCGGCAGCGGGCTCGACCCGCAGCTCGCCGGTGAGCGTGCCGTAGAGCTGGACCTGCTCGGTCACGACTTCGCCGATCCGGCGGATGCCCTCGCGGATGCCGTCCTCGTCGGAGCCGGAGAAGTTGAGGCGCATCGAGGAGCGCCCTCGGCCGTCGAGGAAGGCGGCCTCGCCGGGCACGAAAGCCACGTTCTCGCGCAGCGCCCGCGCCAGCAGGTCGGTGGTGTCGATGAAGTCGGGGAGCGTCGCCCAGATGAAGAGCCCGCCGGAGGGACGCGTCCACTCTGCCTGGGGCGGGAAGTGCTCAACCAGGGCATCGAGCATCGTGTCGCGCCGGGTGCGGTAGCTGTCGGTGAGCGACTCGACGTAGTCCTGCCAGCGGCCGCGCTCGAAGTAGGCCTTGACCATCAGCTGCGAGAGCGTCGACGTGCACAGGTCGGTGCCCTGCTTGCCGAGGTTGATCTTGTCGAGGACGGGCGGCGGCGCCACGACCCAGCCGAGCCGGATCCCCGGCGACAGGATCTTCGAGAAGGTCCCGAGGTACATCACGTAGACCCCGCCGTCGAGCCGGTACAGCGGAGGCAGCGGATCGCCCTCGTAGCGCAGCAGCCCGTACGGGTTGTCCTCGAGCACGAGCAGCTCGCGCTCGTGTGCGATCTCGATCAGGCGCCGGCGCCGTGCGAGTGACATCGTCACCCCGGCCGGGTTCTGGAAGGTCGGGACCGTGTAGATGAACTTCGGCGTGCGGCCCTCGCGGTCGAGCCGCTCGAGCGCCTGCTCGAGGAGGTCCATGCGCATGCCCGCACCGTCCATCTCGATCTGCACGAGATCCGCCTCGTAGGCGCAGAAGACCGGCACCGCGCCGGGATAGGTCGGCCCCTCGGCGATCACGACGTCGCCGGGGTCGATGAGCGTCTTGGCGACCAGGTCGATCACCTGCTGGCCGCCGGTCGTGACGATCATGTCCTCCGGATCGACGTGCATCTCCTCAGCCGCCATCACCTGAGCGATGCATTCCTTGGTCTCCTCGAGGCCCTCCGTCGGTCCGTACTGGAGCGCCTTGGCGCACGACTCCGCAGCGATCCGCTGGGTGACGGCGGCGAACGTCTCCGGCGGGAAGCTGCTCGTGTCCGGCAGCCCGCCGGCCAGCGAGATCACCTCGGGGCGCGCGGTCACCGCCATCAGGTCGCGCATCGCGGACGACTTCATGACCTTGGTGCGCGAGGCAAACAGGCCCGCGTAGCGCTCGAGGTCGCGAGAACCGCTCATTGCGGAAGCGCCCGGCTCGGCCGGGCGCGCACCGATCCCCTCATTGCGGAAGCGCCCGGCTCGGCCGGGCGCGCACCGATCCACTCATGCGCGGCCCGCGGGAGCTAATCTCACCGGCCGCAGGCTACCGACCTCGCCTGACCTCCTATGAGCCTGTTCATGGACATCGGCACCGGCGCCGGATTGGCGGGCGCCACCGGCGTGCGGCCCTACCTGCCGCCGCTGCTGGCCGGCGCTCTCGCGCGCTCGGACACGGGAATCGACTTCGACGGCACCGATTGGAGCTTTCTCGAGTCGCCCGTCTTCCTCGCGGTGGTGCTCGGCCTGGGCGTGGCCGCCTACCTGATCGAGCGCAGGGACGCCGGCCCGCGGGCGCCCGAGGGGCGAAGTCCCGTGGAGCTGTTCGCCGGCATCGTCGGCATCGTGCTCGGCGCGCTGCTGTTCGCGGGCGCACTCGCGGACGGAGGTGAGGAGGGCTGGATCGGCCTCGTGCTCGGGCCACTGTGCGCGGCGCTCGGCTGGCTTGCGGTCGGAGGCCTCATCGAGCGGGTGCGGCGCAGGCTCGAGGGCGGGGCGGCTGCGCTTCTGACCGTCTACGCAGACATCGCGGCGCTTGTTCTGGCCGCGATTGCGATCTTCGTGCCGCCGCTCTCGTTCCTCGCCCTGATCGGCTTCGTCGTCCTGCTCCTGGGCGGTCGCCGGCGCGACGACGAGAAGTACGCCGGCCTTCGGATCCTCCGTTAGCCATCTAGTGGCGGCCCGGCCGAAGAAGCTCGTACTCGCGGTAATCGACTCGCTCAAGCCGGAGATGCTCGACCTCGCGATCGACGAGGGGCGCGCGCCCGCGCTCGAGGCACTGCGCGCGGGCGGGACCTACGTGCGCGACTGTCTCTCGACCTTCCCATCCGTCACACCGGTGGCTTCGGCTGCGATCGCGACCGGATACGGCCCGGGCGAGCATCACATCCCCTCGATGAACTGGTACCACCGCGGTGAGGAGCGCTATGTCGAGTACGGCTCCTCGTTCCCGGCGACACGCGCCTTCGGGGTCGTCCGATCGCTCTACGACACCGTCTACAACATGAACCTGGCGCACCTCACGCGTGCGCGCAAGACGGTCTTCGAACACCTCGACGATGCCGGCTTCCGGACCGCCTGCACCACCTACCTGATCTATCGCGGCCGCACGCGCCACGAGCCCTCCGGGGCGAGCGTCTACCGGCGCATCGCCGAGGCCGCCCAGTTCCGCCACCCGGTCTACGGCGCGCGTGAGCTGTTCTATGCGGACCTGTTCGACTCGCGCGACACCGGCTGCACCTCGGCGCTCGGTATGCCTGGCCAGCGCGACCGCCACACCGGCTGCGTGGGCGCCTACCTCGTGGAGCACGACCTGTTCGACTTCCTGCTCTTCTCGCTGCCCGACAACGACACGCACTCGCACAAGCTCGGCCCGGACGGCCAGGTGACCTCGATCGCCGAGGCGGATCGCGCGCTCGAGCGGATCATGCAGGTGGCGGGCGGCGCCGAGGCATTCCTCGAGGACCACGCGGTGATCGTGATGTCGGACCACTCGCAGACGACCGTCGAGGAGGGCGTCAACCTGGCGCTGGCGCTCGATGAGTTCCGCGTGCTGGTCCCTTCGGACCCGGCGCCGGTCGAGGCCGAGCTGGCGGTCTGCCCGTCGGCGCGCTCCGGGTCCGTCTACGTGCTCGACGAGTCGCGCTGCGACGAGCTCGTGCCGCGCGTGGTCGACACGCTCGCCGGGCTGGAGGGGGTGGAGCTGCTCGCGTGGCGGGAGAACGGCGCGGCCGCGGTTCGGTCCGCAGCGGGTGAGCTGCGCTTCCGGCCCGGCGACGACCTGGGCGACCTGCGCGGCGGCAGCTGGAGCCTCGAGGGGGAGGAGGGCGTGCTCGCACTGGAGACCTCCGATGGCGCCGTCACGAGTGCCGTCTACCCGGACGCGCTCGGCCGGCTCTGGTCCGCGCTCACGTGCCCGCACGCCGGCGACGTGCTGATCTCGGCCGAGCTCGGCTTCGAGTTCGTCGACTGGGGTGGCGCCGATCACGTCGGCGGCGGCAGCCACGGCTCGCTCCACCGCGACGATTCCGAGGGCGTCCTCCTGATGTGCGGCCTCGACGTGCCGGAGCGCGAGCAGTGGTCGCTCACCGACGTGACCCCGCTGGTACTTCGGCACTTCGGTGTACCCTCGGCGGGGTGACTGAGGAGCCCGCGCCCGTGGTCGCCGAGCGCCCGCACGCGATCCATCTGCGGGTGCGCGCCGGCCTCAGCAAGCCGCACAACTGGTTGCAGCTGATCAAGTTCTGCGCCGTCGGCGCGTCCGGTTATGTGGTCAACCTGACCGTCTTCGCGCTCTGCGTGGAGGTTTTCGACCTGCATCACCTGGTCGCCGCGACGGCGGCCTTCGTGGTGGCGGTGACCAACAACTTCTGGTGGAACCGGTATTGGACGTTCAGGGCCCGCGGCGGCCACGCCGGCTTCCAGGCCGCCCGCTTCTTCACGGTCAGCGTCGCCGCCTTCTTGTTCGCCGCGCTCGTGCTCGAGCTGCTCGTGAGCGTTGCGGGCGTTCCCGACATCGCGGCGCAGGCGATCTCGATCGTGGTGGCCACGCCGCTCAACTTCATCGGGAACAAGATGTGGAGCTTCCGCATCGAGCTGTCGCGGGACTGACCGCGTTCCTCGTCGTGCTGTGCGGGGCGCTCGCCCTCGCGCAGCCTGCACGCGCCGACGTCGAGCCGGTGCGGCCGCCCTCGGAGACCGAGCCGCCGCGCTTCTTCGAGCGCAGCGCGCGCGAGGTCGAGCGCATCGCCGCCCGGGCCGAGAAGGTGCGCGAGGAGCGCGAGAACGGCCCGCTGACCGTCACCGCCTACACGAAGGGCAGCACGCGCTGGCAGGTGAGCTACTTCCGCGACGGAGACGAGGTCGTGCAGGTGCTCGTCGACGACGGCAGCGGGGCGATTCTCGAGCAGTGGGCGGGCGACCAGGTCGCCTGGACGATGGCTCGCGGCTACGAGGGCGCGTTCGCCCGCAAGCTGAACGCGCCGTACGTGTGGATCCCGCTCTGCCTGCTGTTCATCGCACCATTCGTAGACGTCCGCAGGCCCTTCCGGCTGCTGCACCTCGACCTGCTGGTGCTGCTCGCGTTCGGCGTCTCGCACGTCTTCTTCAACCGCGGCGAGATCGGACATCTCGGTGCCGCTCGCGTATCCGGTGCTCCTGTACCTGCTCGCGCGTGTCTTGTACTCCGGCTTCCGCCCGCGCCCGCGCAGCGGCCCGCTCGTGCCGCACCTGCCGCTGCTCGCCGTCGCGCTCGGCCTCGCCTTTCTCGTGACGTTCCGGATCGGGCTGAACGTGGCGGACGCGAACGTGATCGACGTGGGCTACGCGGGCGTCGTCGGAGCCGACCGGATCGTCGACGGCGACCAGCTCTACGGCGAGGGCTTCTCGGACGACGTCGAACGCGGAGACACCTACGGGCCGGTCAACTACCTCTTCTACGTGCCGTTCGAGCAGGCGCTGCGCTGGAGCGGGAGCTGGGACGACCTGCCCGCGGCCCACGGGGCGTCGATCGCGATCGACCTGCTCGTGATCGGCGGGCTGCTGCTGCTGGGGCGGCGGCTGAGACCAGGTCGTGAGGGCAACGCGCTGGGCGTGGCGCTCGCCTACGGCTGGGCGGCCTATCCGTACTCGACGTTCGTGCTCGAGTCGAACTCGAACGACTCGCTCGTGGCGCTCGCGTGCGTCGGCGCGCTGCTCGCGTCCACGATGGCGCGGCGGGCGCCGGCGGGCGCCTGGGGCGGTGTCGCGGTCGGGCTCGGCGCCGCGGCGAAGTTCGTGCCGCTCGCGCTGGCGCCGCTGTTCGCACGCAGGGCGCCGCTCTGGTTCGGCGCGGCGCTGCTGCTCACGCTCGCGGCGGTGATCCTGCCGTTCGTGCCCGACGGCGGCCTGCGCGAGTTGTACGACAGGACGGTCGGCTACCAGGCGTCGCGGCCCTCGCCGTTCAGCATCTGGGGGCAGGTGGAGTCGCTCGACTGGCTGCAGCTCGCAGTCAAGATCGGGACGGCCGCTCTGGCGCTGCTGGTCGCGTTCGTGCCGCGGCGGGTCGACGCGCGCGCGGTCGCCGCGCTCGGCGCGGCCGTGCTGATCGCCCTCCAGCTGACCGCCACGCACTGGTTCTATCTGTACATCGTGTGGTTCATGCCGTTCGTGCTCGTGGCCCTGTTCGCGGAGCACCGGGCGCTGCCGGGCGCGCGCGAGCGCGCACCGGAGCCGGAACGGGAGCTCGTCCCCGCGTGAGGCGGGACGCGCTCGCGGCACTCGGTCTGCTCGTCCTCGGTTGGGCGCTGACCCTGTCGGTCGCGCCCTGGTCGGACGAGCGCGTCAACGACCTGTTCGTCTACCGCGTGTTCGCCGAGCCCGTGCTCGCGGGCGGCCTGCCCTACCGGGATGTCTTCTTCGAGTACCCCCCGTTGGCCGCTCCGGTGATCGCGCTGCCGGGCGTGACCGGTACCGGCGCGGAGGCGTTCCGGCTCAGCTTCGCCGCCTGGATGCTCCTGGCGGCGGGGGCGCTCGTCCTGCTCTGCGGCGCGCTCGCCGCCCGGACCGGGGGCGACCAGCGGCGGGCACTGTTCGCCGCCGCGCTGGCGCCCGTCGCGTGCGGCGCGCTGCTGCGGACGCACTTCGACCTGGTGCCGGTGGTGCTCACGCTCGCTGCGCTGTGGCTCGTGTGCTTGGACAAGCCGCGCTCGGGGCTGGCCGTGCTGGGCGTGGGCGTGCTTGTGAAGGGCTTCCCGCTCGTCGTCGTGCCCGTGGTGCTGGCGTGGCTCCTCGGCCGCGGCCGGCGGCGTGAGGCGCTCGAGGGCGCGGCCGCCTGCATCGCGGTGCTGCTCGCCGGGGCCGTCGCGGCGCTCGCGGTCTCCCCGGACGGCGCCGTCGATGCCCTCCGCTACCACCTCGAGCGCCCGGTGCAGCTCGAGAGCGTCGCCGCGATGTTGCTGCTCGCGCTCGACGGGGCGGGCCTGGGTGAGGCCGTGAGCGTGTCGAGCCATCGCTCCGACGGCTTGCTTCACCCGCTCGACGGAGCGGTCGCCTGGCTCGGGGCCCTCGTACTGGTCGTGGTCGTGACATGGATCGCCGCCCTGGCCGCGCGCGGCGACGCGGCGGGCGACGAGCGACGCCGGCTCGTGCTCGCGGCTCTGGGCGCGGTCACCGCGTTCGCCGTGCTCGGCAAGGTGCTGTCGCCACAGTTCGTGATCTGGGTGCTGCCGCTCGGCGCGCTCGCCTTCGCCTGGCGCATGCACGCGCTGGCGCTGGCGGTGCTCGCGGCGCTCGTCCTCACGCAGGTCGAGTTCCCTGCCCATTACTTCGATGTGGTCGCGCGCGAGCCGCTCGCGCTGGCACTCGTCGCGCTGCGCGACCTCGTCCTGCTGGCGGTGCTCGGGCTCTCGCTGCGCGCCCTACGCGTTCAGCGGCACGAGCAACTGGTCGATGCCCGTCGCACGGCCCTCGCCGTCCGCCTCGACTAACACCGCGTTCAGCCAGGGGTCCTCGTCCGAGGTCTCGAAGCGCACGTTCGTCAGGGTCAGGAAGCGCTCGAGCGCCTGCTCGCGCTTGACCCCGATCACGCCGCCGCGCGGGCCGGTCATGCCGACGTCGGTCACGTATGCGGTGCCGCCCGGCAGCACGCGCCCGTCGGCCGTCGGCACGTGTGTGTGAGTGCCGAGGCAGGCGGTGGCGCGGCCGTCGAGGTGCCAGCCCATGGCCACCTTCTCGCTCGTCGCCTCGGCGTGCATGTCGACGAGGACGTGGGAGGCACGGTCGCGCAGCTCGGCCAGCAGTGCGTCGGCCTCGGCAAAGGGCGAGCGCACCGCCGTGAGGAACACCTGCCCCGAGAGGTTGATCACGCCGAGCCGCTCAGCGCCCTGCTCGACGATGGTGTGGCCTCTGCCGGGACTGCCCTTCGGGTAGTTGGAAGGGCGCACGATGCGCTCCTCGCGGTCGAGGAACCCGTAGACCTCGCGATGGCGGTATGCGTGGTTGCCGAGCGTGATCGCGTCCGCGCCCAGCTCGAGCAGCTCGCGGGCCGTCTTCTCGGTGATGCCGACGCCGCCTGCCGCGTTCTCGCCGTTCACGACGACGAAGTCGGGCCGCAGCTCGTCGCGCAGCCCGGGGAGCAGCGCCGCCAGCGTCCGCCGGCCGATGCCGCCCACCACGTCGCCGACGAACAGCAGCTTCACGGCTGGCGATTCTGCCAATCTGCGCGCGGTGGAGAGGGCCTCGGGCATCGCGGCGGACGCCGCCACCACGATCGCCGCGCGCGAGCTCGTCAAGCGCTACGGCGATCGCGTGGCGCTGCGCAGCGTCTCGCTGAGCGCCGGCCGCGGCGAGCTCGTGGCCGTGATCGGCCCCAACGGCGCCGGCAAGACGACCCTGCTCTCCATCCTCGCGGGCATCCAGCCACCCGACGAGGGCAGCGTCGAAACCGCCTCGCGGATCGGCTGGGTGCCCCAGCAGCCGGCGCTCTACGGCAAGCTGACCGTCGCCGAGAACCTGATGCTCTTCGCTCGCCTCGAGCGGGTCGCCGAGCCGAGCGCGGTCGTTCAGAGGATGCTCGCGCTGACGGACCTGGAGGAGCGGGCGGGCGACCAGGTGTCGACGCTGTCGGGCGGCAACCGCCAGCGCGTGAACATCGCGATCGGTCTGCTCGGAGAGCCGGACGTGCTGCTGCTCGACGAGCCGAGCTCGGCGCTCGATCCGCGCCAGCGCGAGCGCCTCTGGGAGTTCATCCTGCGGCTCGCCGAGGACGGCACCACGGTCGTATTCGCCACCCACCACATCCAGGAGGCCGACCGCTACGCGAGCCAGCTGATCGTCCTGGCCGACGGCGAGCGCGTCTTCGACGGCTCCCCGCGCGAGCTGGAACGGGCGACGGGCACGACCGGGCTCGACTTCGAGCAGGCATTCGTGCAGTTCCTCCACCAGCGAGGCCACTAGGTGCTCTAGGTGCGCTGGCTGCTCGTCAAAGACCTGCGCATCCTGCGGCGCTCGCCGTTGCTCGTGAGCCTGCTCGTGATCTACCCGATCGTGATCGCCGTGCTGATCGGCTTCGCTCTGTCGCGCGGGCCCGACAAGCCCGAGGTGGCCTTCTACAACGGCCTGGAGGGCCGGCCGACGCAGGTGGAGCTCGGCGGCGAGCAGATCGACCTCGCCCGCGAGGGTCAGCGCCTGTTCGACGCCATCGACCCGGTGCGTGTCGACAGCCGCGCGGAGGCGATTCAGAAGGTCGAGGACGGCGAGGTCCTCGGAGCGCTCGTGATCCCCGACGACCTGGCGAGCAACATCCAGTCGGCGCTCGAACCCGGGACCGTCGAGGTCTACTACAACGCCGAGGACCCGGCGAAGCGGCAGTACGTCGAGAACACGATCAAGTCGCAGGTCCAGGACGCCAACTCGGCGCTGACGAAGCGCGTTGCCAAGGAGGCCCTGCAGCTGCTCGACCTCATCTCCGAGGGTGGCGACTACACCTTCCTGGGCCAGGACTTCGACGTTCTCGGCCTGCAGCGCTCTGAGGAGATCCTGACAGTCGGCCAGGGCGGACCTTCCCGAGGACTCGCCAGAGCGCGCGGAGCTGGACCGCGTGATCGCGTTCGCGAGCCTCGCGCGCGAGAACCTCGCCTTCTCGGACGATGTCCTGAACGTCGTCGGCGAGCCGATCCGGGTCAAGGCCACGGCGCTCGACGGCGGCACGACGTCGCTCAACTCGTTCGCGATCGCGCTCGCCGTGGCCGTCTCGCTCATGTTCATCACGCTGCTGCTGGCGGCCGGCACGCTCGCGCTCGAGCGCGAGGAGAACGCCTTCGCGCGGCTCGTACGCGGGCTCGTGTCCCGCACCGCGCTGCTGGTCGAGAAGGCGGGCCTCGCGACGGTCTGCTCGGTCGCGGTCTCGCTGTTGATGCTGGCCGGGCTCAGCCTGTTCGTCGACCTCGACTGGGGGCGCTTCCCGCTCTGGCTCGCGGCGCTGGTGCTCGCGGCGCTCGCCTTCGCGGCGCTCGGCCTCGCCATCGGGGCGCTCACGCGCGAGGTGCGGGCCGCCTCGCTGCTCGCCTTCATGCTCTGCCTGCCGCTCACCTTCCTTGCGCTCGTCCCCTCGGGCGCCGTGGCGCCCGCGTTGTACGACGTGATCCGGGCGGTGTCCGCCGCCTTTCCGTTCAAGCCCGCGCTCGACGCGCTCGACGCAGCCCTCAACGACGCGGGCGACCTCGGCGGGCCGCTCCTGCACTTGGCGGCGCTGGCGCTCGTCTTCGGCGCGCTCGCTCGAGTGGGCCTGCGCCGCTTCGCATAGGCAGCGAGCTCGGGCGGCGCCGGAGCGATCCCCATCTAGACTCGTAGCCCGATGGCCTTCCCCGCCACACGGCTGCGCCGACTGCGCAAGACCGGCGTTCTCAGGGAGCTCGTGCGCGAGACGCGCCTGTCGCCCTCCGACCTCGTCTACCCGATGTTCATTCAGCTCGGTGAGGGGCGCACCCCTATTGAGGCGATGCCCGGCGTCGAGCGCATGTCGATCTCACATGCGGTCGAGGAGGCGGGCGAGGTCGCCTCGCTCGGCATTCCGGCCGTGCTCCTCTTCGGCCTCCCGGCCGACAAGGACGAGCAGGGCTCGGGTGCCTACGACGACGAGGGCGTCGTCCAGCTCGCCGTCCGGGCGATCAAGGACGCGCACCCCGAGCTCGTCGTGATCACCGACGTCTGCCTGTGCGGCTACACGTCGCACGGCCACTGCGGCGTGGTGATGGAGGACGGCATCATCGACAACGACCTGACGCTCGAGCTGCTCGCCAAGACGGCGATCTCGCATGCCCGCGCAGGGGCCGACGCGGTGGCGCCGAGCGACATGATGGACGGCCGCGTCGGCGCGCTTCGCTCCCAGCTCGACGCGGAGGGCCACAAGGACCTGCCGATCGTCGCGTACTCGGCCAAGTTCGCATCCGCCTTCTACGGGCCGTTCCGCGAGGCGGCCGACTCGGCGCCCGCTTTCGGGGACCGGCGCAGCTACCAGATGGATCCGGCCAACTCGGACGAGGCGGTGCGCGAAGCGCTGCTCGACGTCGGCGAGGGTGCGGACGTCGTGATGGTCAAGCCGGCGCTGCCCTATCTCGACGTCATCCGTCGCGTCAAGGACGCCACGAACGTGCCGGTGGCCGCCTACAACGTCAGCGGCGAGTACGCCATGGTCAAGGCGGCCGCCGCGGCCGGCCACGTCGACGAGCAGGCAATCGTCCTCGAGACTCTCACCGCGATCCGGCGCGCCGGCGCGGACATCGTGATCACCTACCACGCGAAGGACGCCGCCAGGTGGCTCAGCCAGTAGCCAAGGTCCGCAGTCGCAAGGACGGCTCCGCCGTCCCGCTCGACGAGCTCGACAAGAAGCTCCTCAACCTGCTGCAGGGCAGCTTCCCGCTCGAGCCGCGCCCGTTCGCGCACGTCGCCGGGCTCGCCGAGGTGAGCGAGGACGAGGTGCTGCGCCGCGCGGCGCGCCTGCTCGACGAGCGGATCATCCGCGAGATCACGCCGATCTTCGACACGCGCGTGCTCGGCTACAGCTCGATGCTCGTGGCCGCCAAGGTCGACACCGAGAACCCGTGGCGGGCCGCCAAGATCATCAACTCGCACCCCGGCGTGTCGCACAACTACCTGCGCGACCACGACTTCAACCTCTGGTTCACGATCGCCACCGAGCCGGACTCGTCGCTCGGTCTCGAGGGCACGCTCGGGCTCCTCGAGCGGCTGACGGGCGCGCAATCGGTGCGCCAGCTCCCGACGCTACGCCTCTTCAAGATCCGCATGGACCTCGAGATGGAGAAGGGCACCGACGCCCTCGCGGCCTCCGCGGAGGCGATCCCGCACCGCGAGCCCGAGGCGATCCCGCTCTCCGAGGACGACGTCGCGACGATCCGCGCCGCTCAGGGGCCGATGGAGGTCACGCCCGAGCCCTACGCGCGCGCCGCCGCAGAGCTCGGCATCACCCAGGACGAGCTGCTCGCGCGGCTCGCGTCGATGCAGGAGCGCCGCGCACTGCGACGCGTGGCGGCGATCCTGTTCCACCGCCGCGCCGGCTTCTCTGCGAACGGCATGGGCGTCTGGAACGTGCCCGAGGAGCGCATCCTCGAGCTCGGCCCGCGCATGTCCACCTTCCGCGGCATCTCGCATTGCTACCAGCGCCCCACCTACGCGGACTGGCCCTACTCCGTCTTCACGATGGCCCATGGCCGCTCGAAGGGGGAGTGCGACGCGATCCTCGACTCGATCGCCGCCGACACCGGGATCGAGGACAGGCGGACGCTCTACTCGTCGACCGAGTTCAAGAAGATCCGGTTGCGCTACTTCACCGACGAGCACAAGCGGTGGGAAGCCGAGCACTCCTAGGCCCGAAGCAGCCGGCTCGGCCGGGTGCGCAGGGTTCGGGATCGTCGGCCGAGCTCTACGGCCGGGCGCTTGAAGTGCTGCCCGGCGGCGTCAACTCTCCGGTCCGCGCGATGCGCTCGATCGGCCGCGACCCGATCTTCGTGGCGCGCGGCGAGGGCGCCGAGCTGATCGACGTCGAGGGCAACCGCTACGTCGACTGGGTGATGTCGTGGGGGCCGCTGATCGCGGGGCATGCGCAGCCCGAGGTGGTCTCGGCGGTCCAGGCCGCCGCCGCCGCCGGCACGAGCTTCGGCGCTCCGACCGAGGCAGAGGTGGAGCTCGCGGAGGAGATCTGCGCGCGCATCCCGTCCGCGGAGATGGTGCGCATGACCTCGTCGGGCACCGAGGCGTCGATGAGCGCCGTGCGTCTCGCGCGCGCCGCGACGGGCCGCGACCGGATCGTGAAGTTCGCAGGCGCCTACCACGGTCACGTCGACGGGCTGCTCGCGGACGCCGGCTCGGGGCTCGCGACCCAGGGCATTCCGGCGAGCCCTGGCGTGACCGCCGCCCAGGCCGCCGACACACTCGTTGTGCCCTGGAACGACCGCGAGGCGGTTGAGCGCGCGCTCGCCGAGAACGAGGTCGCTGCGCTCCTGTGCGAGCCCTATCCCGGCAACATGGGCGTGGTCCCGCCGGAGCCGGGCTTCCTCGAGTTTCTCCGCGAGGCCACCACGCGTGCCGGTGCCCTGCTCGTCTTCGACGAGGTGATCTCGGGCTTCCGCGTGGCGCGCGGGGGCGCCCAGGAGCGCGAAGGGGTCATCCCCGACCTGACGATCCTCGGCAAGATCGTCGGCGGCGGCCTGCCCGCCGCGGCGTACGCCGGGCCGCGGGCGCTGATGGAGCTGGTCGCACCGGCCGGCGAGGTCTACCAGGCCGGCACGCTCTCCGGAAACCCGCTCGCCACCGCGGCGGGGCTGGCCACGCTCGCCCTCCTCGACGAGGACGCCTATGCCCGCATCGACGACACGACCCGCGCACTCGCCGAGGGCATCGAGGCCGCGGCCGCCGGGCTGCCGCTGCGCGTCCAGTGGACCACGGGGCTGCTGACCCTCTTCTTCAGCGACCGGCCCGTGCGCGACTACGACGACGCCCGTGGCTGCGACACGGAGGCCTACGCGACCTTCTGCCGGGCGATGCTCGATCGGGGCATCTATCTGCCACCGTCGCAGTTCGAGGGCTGGTTCCCGTCTCTAGCCCACACGGAGGGCCACATCGAGCGCACGCTCGAGGCGGTCGGCAAGGCACTGGGGGAGGCGCTGTCATGAGCCTGCTCGCCGAGGTCGTCGAGGCCGCACCGGCGCTCGCCGGCCACGCCCTCGCGGATCCTGGTCCCGGCCACTTCGAGGACCTCGATGCGACGCCCGAGCGGCGTTTCGTGCTCGAGGCGGTCCACGAGGGCTACCTGATGCACTACGGCGACCCGCGTGCCTACGCCGGGATGGATGACGACCTGCGGCTGCTGGCAGGCGACGCGCTCTACGCGCTGGGGCTGTCGCGCCTGGCCGAGGCGGGCGACCTCGAGGCGGTCGCCGAACTCTCGGACCTGATCTCAGGGTCTGCGCAGGTGCAGGCGGAGGGACGTCCGGAGGCCGCCGAGGCGCTCTGGCTGAGGAGTGCCGAGCGGCTTGCGCGATAGGCTCCCGGCCCTGCTTTCAACTGCGCAGGTAGTGCGCTCCGTAACCATGTTGGCACTACCCTGCGACAAGCGGAACAATCCGCACAGATTCCGTGGCTGACGCGCCCTCTCCAAAGCCAGAAAGACAGTCCCGCTACACGACAGAACGTGGCGTGGCCGGTGCGTTCGAGGGCGAGACGATGACGCGCCGCACGCTCATGACCGGTACCGCGCTCGCGGCGGGCGGGATCGCCACGATGGCCTTCGCGCTGCCGGGCCTTGGATTCGCTCTCGGACCGATATTCGAGGACACGTCGCCGACGCGCTGGCAGGACGTCGGCCCGGAGGACGACTTCAACGAGGACACCTACGTCCCGCGGGTCATCAGCATCACGCCAGATATCGGCGATGCCGGCAAGACGACCATCTACGTGCGCACCTTCAACCCGCGGCGCGACAAGGTGATCGAGGGCCAGGACCCGCAGCCCTACGTCGCGATCTCGACGCGCTGCGCGCACCTCGGCTGTCCCGTGCGTTACATCCAGGCGTCCAAGAAGTTCGTCTGCCCCTGCCACGGCGGCGTGTACGGCTTCCAGGGTCAGGTCGAGGGCGGCCCGCCGGTGCGGCCGCTCGACCGCTTCTACTCACGGGTCGAGGCCGGCCGCGTCCAGATTGGCGACCGCTTCTCGCTCAACTCGGATCTCGAGCGCTTCGCACCGCGCGACCCGTCGAACCACCTCGACGGGCTCTGGCAGTACCTCTACCCGTCGAGGCCCACCACATGAGCCCTCCACGTCCACGCGCCCTGCGGCCAAAGCCCCGCCGGCCGGGGGACAACGGCAACGGCCGGAACGGTGAGAACGGCTCGACCGTCGCGCCGCCCAAGCCCACGGTCAAGGACCACGCGGTCGAGGGGACCGCCTCGGCGATCGGCTGGGTCGAGGAGCGGACCGGGCTCAGCCCGTTCCTGCGCGGCTTCCTGTTCCGCAAGGTCCCGAAGGGGACCAACTGGTTCTACACGCTCGGCTCGGCCACGCTGTTCGCCTTTCTGTCGCAGGCCGTGACCGGGGTCTTCCTCGCGATGTACTACGAGCCGGACCCCACGCGCGCCTACGAGTCGGCCGCGCGCATCACCAACGAGGTCTTCCTCGGCGAGTTCGTGCGCGGTATGCACAAGTGGGGCTCGTCGGTGATGATCATCCTGATCTTCCTCCACATGGGGAGGACGTTCTTCTTCGGCGCCTACAAGTACCCGCGCGAGCTGAACTGGGTGATCGGCGTCGTGTTGCTCGTGCTGACGCTGATGATGGGCCTCACGGGCTACCTGCTGCCGTTCGACCAGCGCTCCTTCTGGGCGACGGTCGTCGCGGTCAACATCAACGCTTCCGGCCCGCTGGTCGGCCCGTACCTCGCTGACTTCTTGAGAGCCGGGGCCGAATTCGGGCCTACGACGATCACGCGTTTCTACGCGCTCCACATGCTCGCCGTGCCGGGACTCATCATCGCGCTGATCGGCGCGCATCTCTATCTCGTCGCCAAGCTCGGCACGACGGCGCCGCCGTGGCTCAAGGCCGAGAAGAAGGACCTCCTGACCGAGGAGATCTGAGGGCCGGTGAACGCACGCGAACGCGAGGAGTACCTGCGCGAGTACTCCATCCTGAAGACCCAGGGCAAGCCGTTCTTCCCGTACGCGGTCACGAAGGACTCGCTGATGGCGTGCGTCGTGCTCGCCGTGATCATCGCGATGTCGATCATCCTCGGCGCCGAACTCGGCCCGAAGGCGGACCCGACCACCACCACCTACACGCCGCGGCCCGAGTGGTACTTCTTCTTCCTCTTCGAGCTGCTCCGCGTGGTCAAGCCGCCGTCGCTCGTCTTCCTCGCGACGATTGGCATCCCGACGCTCTGCCTCGTACTGCTGCTGCTTCTGCCGTTCTACGACCGCAATCCCGAGCGCAACCCGCTGCGCCGGCCGATCGCGATGACGGCCGGCATCGCCACGATCGCGGCGATGGCCTACCTCACGGTGCTCGGCGCGATCGCGGGCTCACCGACGGACATCGAGCTCGCGACTTCGCCGCAGTACGAGGAGGGCAGGGCGATCACCGCCTCCTCGGGTTGCCTCGGCTGCCACAAGATCGGCGAGAACGGCAACACGCTCGGTCCCAACCTGACCGAGGTCGGAGCCCGTCTCGGCCCCGACGCGATCGCCCGCACGCTTGTGAACCCCACCCCGCCGATGCCGTCCTACGAGTCGCTCGCGCAGGAGAACCCGGAGCAGTTCGACAAGCTGGTCCAGTACGTAGCGTCCCTCAAGGGCGAGGAATAAGCACATGAGCGGGGGCAGCCCCGCGTCCGGGACCCTGCCCGAGACGCAGGTGCGCGCGATGTTCGATCGCATCGCCCGCATCTACGACCCTCTCAACACGCTGATGACGGCCGGCATGCACCACGCCTGGCGTCGCCGCAGCGTGGACCGGGCGGGCGTCGGCCCGGGCTCGCGCGCGCTCGACGTCGCGACGGGCACGGGTGACCTCGCGCTCGAGCTCCAGTCGCGCGGCGCGTCCGTGACGGGGATGGACTTCTCGCCGGCGATGCTCGAGCTGGCTCGCGTGAAGGCTCCCGGGATCGAGTTCGAGGAGGGCGACGCGCTCGATCTCCGCTACGACGACGCCTCCTTCGACGCGGTCACGGTGGGCTTCGGCGCGCGCAACTTCAGCGACCTCGACCGCGGCCTGCGCGAGATGGCGCGCGTGACGAAGCCCGGCGGGCGGGTCGTCGTGCTCGAGATCACGACGCCGCAGCGCCCGCTCCTGTCGTGGTTCTTCCGAGCCTGGTTCGACCGGGTGGTACCGCTGCTCGGCCGGCTGGCCGGGGAATCCGACGCGTACACGTACCTCCCGAGCAGCGTGCGGCGCTTCCCCGGCCCGGAGGCGCTCGGGTCGAGCATGGCCGCCGCCGGCCTCACCGACGTCCGCTGGATCCTGACCGCGGGAGGGATCATCGCCATCCACTCGGGTACACGCGCGCCGTGAACACCGCGCAGGCCCAGCTGGGAGCGGTGCTGGCAGCGGGCGGCCCCGAGCTGACGAGGCTGCTCGAGCGGACGGAGGCGCGGCTCGCCGAGGTGGGCTCTGGCCACGGCGCCGAGCTCGCCGCACACGCGGACGGCACGCTGTCGGCCGGCGGCAAGCGCCTGCGCCCGATCCTCGTGTTCATGTGCGGGGCGGGCGACGCGGACGAGCTCGTGTCCGCCGCCACGGCAGTCGAGCTGCTCCACATGGCGACGCTCGTGCACGACGACGTGCTCGACCGCGCCGAGCTGCGCCGCGGCAGGCCCACCGTGTTCGCCTCGGCCGGCCGTCTGGCGGCAACCGCCACCGGAGACCTGCTCTTCTCGCGTGCGTTCGCGGAGCTCGTCCGGCCCGGCGCGGAGGACGCGGTGCGCGCGCTGTCCGCGGCGTCGTCGGCGCTCGCGCGCGGTGAGCTGATGCAGCGTGCGGACGCCTGGGACAGCGGCGTCACCCAGGAGCGCTACCTCGAGCGCTGCCGGCTCAAGACGGGCAGTCTGTTCGACTCGTCCTGCCGGCTCGGCGCCCTGGTCGGGGGTCGCCCCGATCTGGCCGCCGCGCTCGGCTGCTTCGGCGCGCGGGTCGGTATCGCCTTCCAGATGCTCGACGACGTCCTCGACGTGTCGGGGCCGGCCGAGCGGACCGGCAAGCCGCGCGGCACGGACCTGCTCGACGGCACGGTGACGCTGCCCCTGATCCTGGGCCGCCGCAGCGATCCGGAGCTCGCAGCGCTCGACCTGCGCGCCGAGCTCCGCGACGCGGCCACGGCCGAGGCGATCTGCGAGCGGATTGCTGCGACCGGAGTGCTCGACGAGGTGCGTGCCATGGCGCTCACCCACGTGGCCGCTGCGAAGACGGAGCTGACGGCGCTCGATCTGAGCGCGGAGCGGCGCCGGGCGCTCGACCTCGTCGCCGACGGGGTCGTCGAGCGCTACGCCTGACCTTCTAGAGGTTTCCTAGAAGTCTTCCGGCAGGATGGCGTCGGACTCGAGCGCTCCGACGAAGCGCTCGATCTCCTCGGCCATGTTGGCGCGCATCAGCCGCTTGTAGTCGCGGGCGAGGGCGTCGCCGCCGCGGTCGAGCTCCTCGTCGAACTCCTCGACGTTCGTCTGGCTGAAGACACCCTCGCGGTAGACGTCGCAGTTCGGGCAGTGGAGCAGGACGTTCCAGTTCTCAGGGCCGGCCTCATCCCACTGGACCGGATACACGAGCTCGGAAGCGCAATCGATGCAGACGTGCAGGTCCTGATGAACCTCGACCTGAACGTGCTCGGGCGTCTGGGCCTCGGGCTGCTCCGCGCGCGGCTCATCCGTGTCCTTGAAGTACACGACCTCGATGGTCTTCCCGCTGGGGAGAACAACGCGCTTCGTGTAGTGGGTCTGTTCTCCGTGGCTTTCCATCTCTCGCATCCTCTGCTCCCCGATATCGGCACTCCATCGCCGAACTTGAAGGAAATATTTGGCGTGGCAGTTCCTCCAACTGCTGTGTACGTCCTTACTTACGCCGGGCCGGGCGAATTGGACGTGACATGGAGCACGCAATGCTCAGGAGGTGCGCCGAGGCCCGCCCTCGTAGCGAGACTCGGTGGCGTCGACCTGGCCGTGGTAGTGGCTGCCCAGGTCGGGGTGCCCGTAGGGCCGCTCGGCCGGTTGGTCGAGCGTCATGAAGGAGAGCTGAGCGATCGGCTTACCGGGCCAGAGCACGATCGGGACGCGCGTCAAGTTGGTGATCTCGAGCGTGAGGTTGCCGCTGAAGCCTGGGTCCACGAAGCCCGCCGTGGCGTGCACGATCAGCCCGAGCCGGCCGAGCGAGCTCTTGCCCTCGATGCGCGCCACCAGGTCGTCCGGCATCGCGACCGATTCCACGGTCGTCCCGAGCACGAACTCACCGGGGTGAATCACGAACGACTGGTCATCCTCGATCCGCACGTGCTCGGTCACGCCCTGGGGCGGCTCAGCGAGGTCGATGGCGGGCAGGCGGTGGTTGTGGAAGACGCGGAAGGAGGGCCCGAGCTTCAGGTCGACGCTGGCGGGCTGGACCATCTGGGGGTCCCAGGGGTCGATCCGGATGCGGCCTTCCTCGACGAGGCGGCGAATCGTTGCATCTGACAGGACCGCGCCGCTCACGTGCGCATCCTCGCAATTCCGACGGGCGGCCGCCCCCGCGCCGCTACCATGCGAAGCATATGCCGACTCCGGGGCCTCTCGAGATCATCATCGTCCTCATCATCGTCCTCGTGATCTTCGGTCCCAAGCGCCTGCCCGATCTGGGCCGGTCCCTGGGACGAGGGATGCGCGAGTTCAAGGACTCCGTCACCGGCAAGGACAAGGAGCACGAGCAGCTCGACTCCGTCAAGACGGTTGGGGACAAGCCGGAGCCGCCGGCCACGACCGCCACCAGCTCGACGACGCGCGAGCACAAGCCCTAGCCGAGGGAGCCGCGTAGGGCGTGCGGCGCATAAGACCGATTTCCCACGACGACCGGCTGTCGGTCGTCGAGCATCTGGATGAGCTGCGGACGCGGCTGATTCTGTGTGCGGTGGCGTTCGGGGCGGCGTGGGCGTTGACGGCGTGGCAGAACCACCTGGTGCTGAGGATCGTCAATGACCCGTTGCCCGACGGGATCGAGCCGATCACGCTGGGGCCGGCGGAGGCGTTCTACACCACGCTCACCAACTCGGCTTATGCGGCGCTTCTGCTGGCATTGCCGGTGATCCTCTACCAGCTCTACGCGTTCGTTCTGCCGGCGTTCAGCCCGACCGAACGCCGGGTTGCGACGCCGCTTTTGATGCTGGTGCCGGTGCTGTTCATCGCCGGGGTGGTGTTCTGTTACTTCGTGGTGCTGGGGCCGGCGCTCGACTTCCTTTTGAACTTCAACGCGGACGAGTTCAACACCCAGGTCAGGGCACGCGACTACTACTCGTTCATCACGCTTCTGATGTTGGCGATGGGGATCGGGTTCCAGATCCCGGTCGGTGTGATCGCGGCCTGCCGGATCGGGCTGACCACGCCCGAGAAGCTGCGCGCTGGGCGCAGATACGCGATCGTCGCGATCGCAGTGCTCGCCGCGCTGTTGCCCACCTTGGATCCGCTCACGCTGATCCTCGAGATGATCCCCCTGATCCTGCTCTACGAGCTCTCCATCTGGCTCGCCTCGGTACTCGGCAGACCCTCGCCCGAAGCGGCGGAGCAGATCGCCTCCGCCGAGGGCTCGTGAACCACTAGCCTTCGCGCCGCATGCTGTTCGATCTGAGAGGACGGCGGCGCCGATTGGTGCAGGCCGTCTACCTGATGCTCGCCCTGTTGCTGGGCGGCGGACTCGTCCTGTTCGGAATTGGCGGCGACGTCTCCGGCGGCCTCTTCAACGCGTTCGAGGGCGACGGTGGCGGCGGTGACACGAATGCCGCCCTGGAGGATCGCATCGACAGGCAGGAGCAGCGCCTCCAGGCGAACCCGGCCAACGTGGCAGTGCTCCAGTCGCTCGTGCGCGACAACTACCAGCTCGCCACGAGCCAGCAGCAGTCGGGCGCGACCACCTTCCCCGACGACGCGCGCGACGATCTCCAGAAGGCCGCGAGCTACTGGCAGCGCTACCTCGAGGCCGAGAGCGAGGAGCCGAACGCGTCAACCGCTCTGTACGCGCTGCGCGTATACGACGTCGGTGCCCTCAACCAGCCCAAGGAGGCCACGCGCGCGGCGTCGATCATCGCCGAAGCTCAGAACGATCCGAACGCATACCTGCAGCTCGTTGCGTACGCTGCGCTCGCAAAGGACGAACGCACAGCAGACCTGGCCGCGCAGAAGGCTGTGGACCTGGCGCCGAAGAATCAGCGCAAGCAGGTGAAGCAGCAGGCCGACGCGCTCCGGCAACAGCAGCAGGCGCAGCCGCAGGGCGGCTGACGTAGGCTTACGAAACGCAACGCAAGACTGGCTCCTCGCGACCAGAGGACTATTAGGGAGAGACGTGAACTTCCACATCGAAGACGAGGCCGTCGACGACGCCACACACATAATCGAGCTTGGCGGCGAGGTCGACCTCTATACGGCGCCCGAATTCAAAGAGCGCATGGTCGAGCTGATCGAGTCGGGCAAGAAGCAGATCGTGGTCGACCTCTCGAAGGCCACCTTCATCGACTCGACGACGCTCGGCGTACTCGTGGGCGGCGTCAAGCGCCTGCGTCCCGCCGGCGGCTCGCTGGCGCTCGTCTGCACGGACGACAACATCACGAAGATCTTCGAGATCACCGGGCTCGACCGCGTGTTCCCGATCCATTCGTCGCGCGAGGAGGCGCTCGACGCCGTCGCTTCCGGCGCCACGGAGGGATGACAGCCAGGGGGCTCACGCCCCCCGGACCCCCCGGCGACGTCTGGCAGGCTGCGGCAGCAGCCAGGGGGCTCACGCCCCCCGGACCCCCCGGCGACGTTTGGCAGGTCGTCTTCTAAGATTGCCTGTCCGCCGGGCCGTTAGCTCAATTGGCAGAGCAGGAGACTCTTAATCTCAAGGTTGAAGGTTCGATTCCTTCACGGCCCATCACCGCGCGCCGCGCCCATCCCCGGCACTAAGCGCGTCTCCCGCGTCGAGGAGAACACGGCAGCCCGATGCCATCGAGCTGAGCGCGGACCAGGTCCAACGGCTCAACGATCTCGCCCCGGCCACCGGCGAGCGCCACGACGAGACGAACATGGCCGCAGCGACCGCTGACCCCCATCTATGCCCGGTGTGTGTTGTCTGCCCGGCGCTTACGAGACCGTCCGGCGCGACCCACGCACCGCGTGATACGACTGCTGCTTTGGACGACAAGCGGTAGCCATGGCGGCGGGTCGCTTCTGCATTTCGTCCAAAGCAGTAGCGCGCTTCCGGCGCCCTGACGCTCGACTGGGGCGCGAGGAGCACCAAACCCAGGCGAGCATCAAGTACGCGCATGAGTCCGCGGCTCCGAAAGGCTCTACGCTGCTTATGGCGCCTGCGGGATCTCCGACGCTTCTCCTCCTTCTAGTGGCTCTGCACCAGAGAAGCGGCTAGCGAGGTCCTGATGAACGACCAGATCAACACGGGGGCAGTGCGGGTACTGCGCGACTACACAGGGCGGGGGCCGACGAAGGCACGCAGTGTGATCGACCACAACAGCGTGACGATCTTGCTGGGCGACACGCTTACACCGGGCGAGCGCCGCCTCGCCGAGAGCGGCAGGGCGGAGCACGTCCTAAACAATCGGCACGAGTTTCAGCGGCTCATGCGCGACGACCTCGTGAAGGTGGTCGAGGACGCCCTCGACCGCAAAGTGATCGCCTTTATGAGCACCAACCACATCGATCCCGACACGGCAGTCGAAGTGTTCGTGCTGGAGCCGAAGGCCGAGTAGCGACCTGGACGCCAGGTAGCGGGCTAGGGCAGTCCGCTTCTCGGCGGGACTGGTCGGCGGAGGCACGGCCGTCGCGCCCGGCTCACACGTCGCGGACCCGGCAACTCGGCGACGGCCCAGGCGCGGAACGCCAGCGACGAGGTCCGTCGCACGCGAATCTGAGGCCCGCAATGTCGCTGCCGCCAGGCTCGATTGACAGCCCGTTGCGATGGCGCGGGTGAAGTGGCGCTAGAGCGGTCCGGCCACGCGACGACCGTCATGCCACCGGACCCGTTTGTCATGTGCCGCGCGGTCGTCCGCGACTGCCCTAGCACAAGAACTGCGTATACGTACGTCAGGCAGATCGCAATTCCCGCAATTTACGGAAAATCCACGATACGCGCCTGACGCGGGCCTGATGCTTCGAACATAGCTTGGGTAGGAGCCGTCGCCGGCAAGTGCCTAGAACAGTGCGGAGAGGACGCGTGTGAGCGAAGGCAGTACGAGCGGCGCCGCGGTCGGCCGCGGCAGCCGAATGTCTCTAGTTGCGCTGATTGCCACTGTCGTTGCCTTTGCGCTGCTGGTTCCGCCGGCGTCCGCGCAGGTAGGCGCTGGCGGGACGGACTCCGGGCTTGACGCGGCAACCCCCTTGGAGGGCTCGGCACCGGTTTCAGGCCCGGAGCTTCCCGCTCCCGAGGAGCCGGCCCACTCCCGAGGCCCCCACCCCTACACCTGAGCCCGCGCCCGCGCCGGAGCTCGCGCCGACCCCTGCGCCGACGCCGGAGCCGACACCCGAGCCCGCGCCCGCGCCGACCCCGGAGCCCACGCCCGCGCCGACACCCGAGCCCACGCCTGCGCCGACGCCGGAGCCGACCCCCGAGCCCACGCCGCCTCCGACCCCTGAGCCCGCGCCCGCGCCGACCCCCGAGCCGACGCCCGCGCCGACCCCGGAGCCCACGCCCGCGCCGACCCCTGCGCCGACGCCGGAGCCGACACCTGCGCCAACGCCGGAGCCCGAGCCCGCGCCGACACCTGCGACGACGCCGGAGCCCACGCCCCAGCCGACGCCGGAGCCCGCGCCGACCTCCGAGCCGACACCTGCGCCGACACCTGAGCCGACGCCGAGCCCGAGCCGACCCCCGAGCCGACACCTGCGCCGACGCCCGAGCCGACACCTGCGCCGACGCCGGAGCCCGACGCCCGCGCCGACCCCCGAGCCGACACCTGCGCCGACACCGGAGCCCGCGCCGACGCCGGAGCCCGCGCCGACCCCCGAGCCGACACCTGCGCCGACGCCGGAGCCGACACCTGAGCCCGCGCCGACGCCGGAGCCCGACCCGCGCCGACCCCCGAGCCGACACCTGCGCCGACGCCGGAGCCGACACCTGCGCCCGACGCCGGACGCCGGACGCCCGAGCGCCGCCTCCGACGCCGGAGCCCGACGCCGCGCTCCGACCCCCGAGCCCACGCCGCCGCCGACGCCGGACCGCCCGCGCCGACCCCGGAGCCCACGCCGCCTCCGACCCCGGAGCCCGCGCCGACCCCAGAGCCCACGCCGCCTCCGACACCGGAGCCGACACCTGCTCCGACCCCGGAGCCGACACCCGAGCCCGCGCCGACCCCGGAGCCCACGCCGCCTCCAACCCCGGAGCCCGAGCCCGCGCCGACCCCGGAACCCCCGCCCAGCGACGCCGGAGCCCACGCCCAGCCGACCCCCGAGCCGACGCCTGCGCCGACCCCGGAGCCGACGCCTGCGCCGACCCCGGGCCGAGCCGACCCCGCAGCCGACCCCCGAGCCGACGCCTGCGCCGACCCCCGCGCCGACCCCGGCGCCGACGCCTGCGCCGACCCCCGCGCCGACCCCGGAGCCGACGCCTGCGCCGGTTCCGGAGCCGACCCCGGAGCCCGCGCCCGCGCCGACCCCAGAGCCCGCACCGGCGCCGACGCCGGAGCTCACGCCCGAGCCCGCGCCCGCGACCCCCGAGCCCGCACCCGCGGCGACTCCCGAGCCCGCACCGGCCCCGACGCCCGCGGCGACGCCTGAGCCCGCATTAGGCCAGACCCTCGAGCCGACATCCGCCCCGGCTCTCGAGCCCCAACCGGAGCCGCCCACGCCCGCCGACGGGCCTAACGGCCCGGTTGCCGATTCCCCAGCCCGGGCCGAGACTCCAGCTGAGGCGGTGTTCCGCGAGGCGCTCAAGCTCATGGACGATCTGGCCGGGGTGAGAGTCGCGATGGCTATGTTGGCGGAGGCAGGCCAGGCTCCGGGTGTTGCCGGGTCGCCCTCGCGGTCCGATTCCGCCCCGGATTCCGATGATCCGTCACCGGCTCCGTCGCCTGAGCCGCCTGCCCTGACCGGGGGTGCGCCGTCCGGAGCAGCGGGAGCCGGCTCCTCCGGCGGCGGATCCGCCGCCCTTTATGCGCTCGTGATTGCCCGTGCGTCGTTCGCCGACGGGCTGTGGGGCCGGTTGCAACTGGTTCCGGCTTGCTGGCGTTCCGTGACGATCGTCTCCCTGAACGAACGGCCCGGCTAAGGCCTCTCAGGCCAGCCCGTCCGACTCGGGTGCCGTGGGCGCCCGGGTGCACCGTTCGATTCAGGAGTAGGACGATGAAAAGTAGACATTGGAGAGGTGTCATGCGGGCATCGGCAGCGAGCGTCATGGCTTGCCTTGCCGTGCTCTGCGCGCCGGCCGTGAGCATCGCCGCCGATCCCAGCGGCTCCACCGGGGGAGGAGCAGACCACGCGAGCTCAGTGCTCGCCCCTGGAGCTGGCTATGGACAGCCGCAGGGCGAGCCGCGCGTGCGGGCGCTGCAGCGCAGTCTGCAGGCCAGCGGCCAGCGGCCGGGACCTGTTGACGGCCTCTACGGCCCGCAGACGGAGGCGGCGGTCGAGCGCCTCCAGCGCGACAGAGGGCTCGCGGTCGACGGAATCGTCGGGCCGCGGACGCGTCGCGTGCTGAACGCCATGGTGCCGACGCTCGCTCCGGGCGCCGGCTACCGACAACCCGGAGGGTCGCCGCAGGTGCGTGTCATCCAGCGCCGGCTCCGTGCTCTCGGCCAGCGGCCGGGACCGGTTGACGGCCGATATGGCCCCCAAACGCAGGCTGCCATGGAGCGCTTCCAGCGCACGGCCGGACAACCTGTCAGCGGCGTGTTGTCGCCCGCGACGATGACGGCCCTCGCGCGCGCCGACAGCAACCAACCGGCCCGTCCTGCAAGCGACACGAATAGCGGCAAGGAGCCCCGTCAGCCAGGCCGGCGCCCGGCGATCCGGGCCGAGTCTTCGGGCGCGGGTGACCGGCGCCACAGGGCTGACGGCAGCAGGCCGGCGGGAGGATCGGACCAGAGCAGGGTCCCAACCGCGAAGGCTCCCGACGATCGCAGCAAGGGGACGGACGGGGGAGAGTCGACGTCTCCCGTGCCGTTGGCGGTGCTGGCGCTCGCCCTGGCGGCGATCGGCGCCCTGCTTGTGGGCCGGCTCAAGGGAAGGCCTCGCACGCCGCAGGCAAGCGGCGTGTTGGGCGGCACAGTGAGGCCCGGGGCCATGCCGAACGGCGACGGGAAGGCGGCGAAGCCGAGCGCTACGTCAGCGGCGCCGTCGAGCACAGGGCCGCGCCGGCGGCGGCACGGGCCCGCTGCGATCGGCTACGTGAGCGTCCGTGAGCGCGAAGTGGTGGATCGGCAGGAGCTCCGAGACCAGATCGCCGCGATCAATACCGCCTGCCATCAGCGTGGCCTGGTTCTGAAGGACGTCATTCGGGACCTCGAGCACGTCAGCGACAGAGGGCCGGAGCGTCCTGGAATGCAGTACGCCCTCCGGCGACTCGCGGCGGGCGAGGCCTCGTGTCTGGTCGTCGCGGAACTGGGGCGGTTGAGCCGCTCGGCCCCGGAGATCGGCTACATCGTCGGGTGGCTTCGACGGCGGAAGTGTCGGGTCGTGGCGGTCGACAACCGGCTGGATACGGACACGAAGAGCGGCGGTGAGGCGGCCGACAAGCTGGTGTCGCTCTCTGCCCCCAACGGGCAACGGCGTGCGTCGGCGCGACCCGGCCACCCTGGCCCCACGCCCGAGCAACGACCGACTGAGAGGGCGAGTGGCAGCAGCCGTCCGGCGAGAGATGAGGTCCTGGCGTTGAAGGCGCGCATACAAGCAATGCGCGCGAGCGGGATGACCCTCCAGGCGATAGCCGATCGGCTGAACGCGGAGAATGTGCCAACGCTTCGTGGGGGGGAGAAGTGGCGACCCTCAGGGGTGCAGGCGGCGACCGGCTACCGCCGGCCACCCGGCGCAACCGCGTCGGGTAACGGCGGCGAGCGGAACGGCAACGGCTCGTCCGGCAGACGCGCCAGATCTCGGCGACCTGCCTCCAGTAGTAAGGGAGGAGGGACCCGATGACCGGGAGAGCAGTCGCTGCGCGGAGGCGCTGCCTCGCGCCGAGCGCCAGGCTCACCGACACGGCGCGTGCGGCGCTCCGGCCGTTGCCACCCAAGCCGCAACTCCTGCCGGAGCGGTCGGGAGGTGCGGGATGAAGCGGGAGACATGGCTGCCGGCCACGCCCGCCAGTGCCCGGGCCGCGCGTTCCATCGTGCGCGAGGCGGCCGCCGAGGCCGGTCTCGAGGGCGACCTTGTGTGGGATCTAGTGCTCGCCTCGACCGAGGCGTTCATCAACGCGGTTCAGCACGGCAAGCCCTGGCCGAACGACTGCGTTCTGTTAGCAACCGAGCCGTGCCCGCGTGGTCTGCGAGTGGAAGTCTGCGACCTCGGGAGCTTCGACAGCGCACTCGAGCCGGCCCCACTTGAGGCGACATCTGGCCGCGGCATGCAGATCATCGCGGCGCTCGTCGACCGCTTCGAGGTAAGGAACGGAGACGGGTGCACGCTCGTGGGGTTCGAGAAACACAGAGTCCTGGCTTCGCCGGCTGGCGACCGTGAGCGCAAGCAGGAGACACGTGTGAGCCGCGTGAACGGTGCCACCGCAGCGCACCCTGCCATCCATGAGCACGCGCTCCGAGTCCGACCGGCTGCCGGGATCGCGGCCGACGCGGGGGGTGGTGCATAGGCCGGAAGCTGGTCGGGAGTGGCGCAACGGCGCGCTCAGCCAAAGGTGAAGGCGTAGGCGCTCACGCCGGCGGGCACACGCAGCTCGAGCTCGTGCTCGCCCAGCTGCGGCAGTGACACGAGCCGGTAGAGACGCTGCCGGTCGACCGTGACGGCACCCGCGCTCACGTCCGGCCCGTCGGCCGTGGGCGAAACCGGCTTGCCATCGACCAGCACGTGCACCCGCCGCGGAACGCCGTCGCGAGAGGACATCACGAGATAGACCTCGCGGGCCACCGGGCGAGCGTGGATCTCGGCGTCACTCACCGCCGTGGCGCTCTCGCCGTCGACGTCCCAGGTGCCTGATAGCGCGAACTCGCTGCGCTCGAGCTCCCCGGGCTCCGGGTAGCGGCGCCTACCCTTCTCCGGCGGCTTGCCCGCGAAGCCCTGAGCGCGCAGGGTGCCGAGGTACGTCTCGGGCGTCTGCACCCCCCGCGCGGCGGTGGCGGGCCGCACATGCGACGCGGTCGGCAGGCGTCGCTCACCCCCCTCGGCGAGCAGCGTCCGGATCGCCCGCTCGGTTTCGTCGTAGGCGCCCTCACCGAAGTGCGCGTAGCGCACACGACCACGCGCATCGATCAGGTACTTCGCGGGCCAGTACTGGTTGCCCCACGCGTTCCAGGTGGCGTATTCGTTGTCCTGAGCGACCGGATAGCGCAGGTCGTTGTCGTGCACCGCGCGCTCGACGTTGTCGCGCTGACGCTCGAACGCGAACTCGGGTGTGTGCACGCCGACGATCACGAGGCCGTCGCGCGCATAGCGCTCGTGCCAGGCCCGCAATGCGGGGAACGTCCGCAGGCAGTTGATGCAGGTGTAGGTCCAGAAGTCGACCAGCACGACGCGCCCGCGCAGCTCGCGCAGCGACAGCGGACGGTCGCCGCGCGTGTTGAGCCAGGAGTCGTCGCCGGCGAAGTCGGGGGCGCGGCCGAGCACCGGCAGCTCACCGCCCGCGGCCTCGTCGAAGCGCGACGGGCCACGCAGGTCCGCAAGGCGGCCCGAGACGGCGTCGCTGCGCTCGAGCGCGCTGGTCGGATTGGAGAAGACGGTCGGCAGCTCGTTGGCGAGCACGGTCTGGAAGCGCACGTCGAGCTCGGCCGCCATTGCCACGGCGGTGCCGAGGAGCAGCACGCCGAGCGCACGCTGGACCGCCGGTCCGTGGCCAGCTCGCCGAATCCGGGTTACGAGCGCGCGGCCGCCGAAGGCGATGAGCAGCAGGACTACGGCCGAGCCCGCGCCGTACGCGAGCGCGACCACCACGAGCTCCCCCGAGGCGCCCTGGGTCGCCGACAACGAGATCACAGCGGCGAGGATCGGACCGGCGCAGGGGGCGTAGAGGAACCCGAGCGCCCCGCCGACGATCAGACCCGACCAGAAGCCGCTGCCCCTGTCGCGCGGGCCGAGCCGCTGCAGCGGCGCGAACGCCCGCTCGACCAGCGCGCCGAGGGGCGGCCACAGCAGCGCGATGCCGAACAGCGCGAGGACGATGATGGCCAGCGTGCGGGTGAAGTCGTCCGCGAGGCCGACCCCGTCGATCACCGACGCGAGCGCGACGATCGTGAGCGTGTGCGTCACGACGAGCCCGAGGATCACGCCGAGCGGCCGCCGGCGCCCGCCCGCGGCGCTGGCTGACAGGAGCGCGGGCAACACCGGCAGGATGCACGGCGTGAGCGCCGTGCCGGCTCCTGCCAACACGGCGAAGATCACGAGCAGCGCCATCTGCACCCCACTATGGCTATCGCGCCTCTGCGATCATCAGCGCCATGTCCCAGCCTTCTACGACGACCGCCGAGCTGGCCTGCGTCGACGGTCGCATCACGCCCGCCGACGAGGCGACGATCCCGGCCACCGACGAGGGCCTGCTGCGCGGCGACGGCGCCTTCGAGGTGATCCGCATCTACGACGGGCGGCCGTACGCGCTCAGCGACCACCTCGACCGGCTCGAGCGCTCGGCGGCGAACCTGCGCCTTCCTGAGGTGTTCCGCTCAGATCTCGAGGTGGAGATCCCCGAGCTGCTCGACGAGCGCGGCGGCGGCGAGTTCGATGGCTGCCTGCGCCTCGTGCTGACGCGTGGCGGGCACCGGCTGCTGTTGACGGAGCCGCTGCCCCCGACGCCCGAGCGCATCCGCCTGGGAGTGGTGGAGTACGCCCCGACGCGCGTGCTGGACGGCGTCAAGTCGCTCTCCTACGGGGCCAACATGCTTTGCGGGCGGCTCGCCCGCGAGCGCGGGTTCGACGAGGCGCTGCTCGTGACTCCGCACGGGCGCGTGCTGGAGGCGCCGACGTCGTCGCTCTTCTGGGCGGACTCCTCGGGCACGCTCCTCACGCCGCCGCTGTCGGAGCACATCCTGGCCTCGATCACGCGGGCGCGTGTGCTCGATCTCGTCACCGTGGAGGAGCGTCCCTGCACCATGGACGACCTCCGCTCGGCCAGCGAGGCCTTCCTCGCCTCTACGACGCGCGAGGTGCAGTCGATCGCGGCCGTCGAGGAGATCGAGCTGGCGGAGGGCCCGCGCACGCGCGAGGCACAGGAGGCGTTCCGGGCGCGCGTTGAGGACGACCTCGCAGCCGGGGTCTAGCGCGCGCCTAGGAGCGCTCGCGCGGGCGCGCCTCGATCCGGTGCGACAGGTACCAGGCGACGTGCTTGACGACGTCCGCCGCCAGGCTCAGCACCCCTGCCGCGCCCCCCACGACCTTTCCGGCCAACACGCAGGACATCATAGGACCGATCGCCGAACCATTCCACGTGCGAATCGTCACGATCATCGGTAATCGCCCGCAGTTCGTGAAGGCGGCCGCCGTTTCGCGTCGCCTGCGCGAGACGTTCGACGAGCTGATCGTGCACACGGGCCAGCACTACGACGACGAGCTCTCGCAGGTCTTCTTCGAGGAGCTCGACGTCCCGCGCCCGGCGCGTGAGCTGAACGCGGGGACCGGCTCGAACACCGCCCAGACGGCGCGCATCCTGGCCGCGCTCGAGCCCGTGCTCACGGAGATGGCGCCGCAGCTCGCGCTCGTCTACGGCGACACCAACTCGACGCTCGCAGGCGCGCTCGCAGCCGCGCAGGCGGGCATCCCGGTCGGCCACGTCGAGGCGGGCATGCGCTCGTTCGACCGGACCATGCCCGAGGAGCTGAACCGGGTGCTCACCGACCACGCGAGCGACCTGCTGCTCTGCTCGACCCCCACCGCCATCGCGAACCTGGGGCGCGAGGGCGCTGCAGGCGAGGCGCACCTCGTCGGCGACGTGATGGCGGACGTGTCGCTCGCATTCCGAGAGGTGGCGGCGGAGCGCTCGCGCATCATCGAGGAGCTCGCCCTCGAGCCGGGCGGATATCTGGTGGTCACCGCGCACCGGGCCGGCAACGTCGACGACCGCGAGCGTCTGGAGGCGCTGGTGAGCGTGCTGGAGCGACTGCCGCAGCCGGTCGTGTTCCCCGTCCACCCGCGCACGCGCGCGCGGCTCGACGCCGCCGGCCTCACGGATCGCCTGGCGGGGGTCACGCTGGTGCCGCCGCTCGGCTACCTCGACTTCCTCGAGCTCGCCCGGCACGCCCGCGCCGTGCTCACCGACTCCGGCGGGGTGCAGAAGGAGGCCTATCTGCTCGGCGTGCCGTGCGTGACCCTCCGCGACCGCACCGAGTGGGTCGAGACGGTCGAGGCGGGCTGGAACACGCTCGTCGACCTCGACCCGGACGCCGCGCTCGCCGCGCTGGAGCGGCGGCCACCCGCCGAGCGTCCCGAGCTCTACGGCGGCGGCCACGCCGCAGCCCGGGTTGCCGAGGTCCTGGCCGCCTACACTGCGCGCCTATGAGGATCGGGGTTGTCGGGCTCGGCTACGTTGGCCTCCCGCTGGCCGTGGCCTTCTCCGAGGCGGGACACGACGTGGTCGGAGTGGACACGGATACGCGCATCGTCGAGGCGCTCGGCGCGGGCCGCTCGCACATCGAAGACGTGTCGGACGAGGTCCTCGCGGGCGTCGCTGAGCGCCTGCGCGCGACCACGCGCTATGCCGACCTCGCGAAGGCCGACGCGGTGATCGTCGCCGTTCCCACGCCGCTCACGCGCAACCGCGAGCCCGACCTGCAGCCGCTGATGGCGTGTGGGGGCGCGCTCGCCGAGGTCCTGCAAGCGGGTCAGCTGGTCGTTCTCGAGTCGACCACCTACCCGGGCACGCTGCGCGAGCGCTTCGTGCCGCTCCTCGAGGAGTCGGGCCTCGCTGCCGGCCGTGACTTCCACGCTGCGTATTCCCCCGAGCGGATCGACCCCGGCCGCACCGACTACCAGCTCCGCAACACCCCCAAGGTGGTCGGCGGCCTGACACCCGAATGCCGCGAGCGCGCCGTCGAGATGTACCGGCTCGTCTGCGACGAGATCATCGAGGTCTCGACCCCGGAGTCCGCGGAGCTGACCAAGCTGCTCGAGAACATCTTTCGCTCGGTCAACATCGCACTCGTAAACGAGCTCGCCGTGCTCTGCGACCGCATGGGCATCGACGTCTGGGAGGTCGTCGACGCGGCCGCGACCAAGCCCTACGGGTTCATGTCCTTCAAGCCCGGCCCCGGCATGGGCGGGCACTGCCTGCCGGTCGACCCGTTCTACCTGTCCTGGCGGGCGCGCGAGTTCGACATGCAGACCGAGTTCGTCGAGCTCGCCGGCGAGGTCAACCAGGCGATGCCGTACTTCTGCGTCGAGCGCATCTCGCGGGCCTTGAACGACCACTCGAAGGCCGTCCGGGGGTCGCGTATCGCGATCTTCGGCGTCTCATACAAGCCGGGTGTGGGCGATCTGCGCGAGTCGCCGGCGCTGCGCATCATGCGGATCCTGCGCGAGCGCGGCGCGGAGCTCAGCTACCACGACGACTTCGTGCCCGAGCTCTCCGACCACGGGCTCCTCTCGGAGTGGCCCGAGGATCCCGACTGCTCGGTGATCGTGACCGCGCACCCCGGCCTCGACCTCGAGCGGATCGTGCGCGAGTCGCCGCTCGTCGTCGACTTCCGCGGCGTCACGCGCGGCATCGAGGCGGCGAACCTGGTCCGCTTGTGAGCGTCCGGCTGTCGCCCTCCGAGCGCGCCCCTGGGCTGCTGCTCGGTGAGGGCGTGGTCCTGCCCGACAGCGTCGAGCTGGGCGGCCACGTGATCGTGCACGCCGGCACCGTCATCGGAGAGGGCGTCGTGCTCCAGGACGCCTGCGTGATAGGCAAGCCGACCGCGCTCGGGCCGCACACGAGCTCTGCCAGTGGGGCGGGCCTGGCGCCAGCCGTGCTCGGAGCCGGGGCGACCGTGGGCGCCGGTGCCGTCGTCCTGGTGGGCGCGGAGATCGGCGAGCGCGCGGTCGTGGCCGATCAGGCGCACGTCCGCGAGCGCACCACGATCGGCAGCGAGACCGTCGTCGGCCGGGCCGCCTCGGTTGAGAACGACGTGCGAGTCGGCGCCCGCGTGCGCATGCAGACCGGCGCCTACGTGACCGCCTGGTCGGTCGTGGAGGACGACGTGTTCATCGCACCGGGGGTGATGCTCACGAACGATCCAACCGCGGGCCGCAGGCCGGAGGGGGTCGAGCTGCGCGGGGCGACGCTCAGGCGCGGCTGTCGCGTCGGGGCGCGGGCGGTGCTGCTGCCGGGGATCGAGGTGGGCGCGGAGGCGTTCGTGGGGGCGGGCGCGGTTGTGACGCGCGACGTCGCGCCGGGAGCGGTCGTGGTCGGCGTTCCCGCGCGGCCGGTCCGCGAAGTGCCGGCGGAGGAGCATCTGCCCGCATGAGGCTGCGCCGACGCCGGCCGCTCGCGCCCGGGCGCGGAACGCTCGCGCTCGGCACCTTCGCCACGGTCACGTTCGCGGCAGTCGTCGTCGTCGAGATCGGACGTGTGTGGAGGCGCGGACGCGCCCCGCTCCCGCAGGAGGCCGACGACCTGCTGCTGGCCGCCGAGGAGGCGGTGGCGGAGACGGCCGAGGTGGCGAGGGTCGGCTACCGCGGGGGCTCCACGCGCGAGAACTCGACGTTCAACCTGCTCGCGGCGTTCGCAGCGACGTTCCTCACGATCCGCACGATCACCTACCTGCTGCGTGCGCGCCCGCGCGTGGGGCCGTTCAGGAACGTGCGCGTCGGCCGCCGCCACATCCATCACTTCGTGCCCGGGATCGTGCTCGCGTTCGCGGCGGGTGCGGTCGGCATCGTGTCGCGCGACGAGCGCCTCGAGCCGATCCTCGCCGTGCCGTTCGGCATCGGCTTGGGCCTGACGCTGGACGAGTCGGCGCTGCTGCTCGAGCTCGAGGACGTGTACTGGAGCGAGGAGGGTCTGCTGAGCGTCCAGATCACGCTCGCGGTGATGGCGATGCTCGGCGCGCTCGCTCTGAGCGTGCGTTTCCTGCGCCGCGGCGAGCAGCTCGTGCTGGAGCCAAGCCGCCGCAACCAGTGATTTCATTCCCGCATGGAAAGCGGACCCCCCACGCCTGACCGCCCTCGCGACCCGGAGTCGCCCGGCCCCGATCCGGGCCCGCAGTCGCCCGCGCCGCCGCCCGGTCCGCAGGCGCCCCCGCCAGGCCCACAGTCACCATCCCCAGGCCCGCAGGCACCCCCGCCGGGCGCGCCGCCGCCCGCCCCAGAGGCACCCCCGCCCGGCCCACAGGCCCCGTCCCCAGGACCAGAGGGCCCGGGTGGGCTGCCGAAGGCCCCGCCCGCTCCAGAGGGCCCGGGTGGGCTGCCGAAGGCCCCGCCCGCCCCGGAGGCCCCCGCCTACGGGGGCCCCGTGCCACCGGGCGGCTGGGAGCAGCCGATCGGTCAGGCGCCGCACGCCTTCGCGGGCGCAGAGCTGTCCGGCTGGTGGCGCCGCGTGGGCGCGCAGATCATCGACAGCCTGATCCTCACGGTGCCCGTGATCCTGATCGTGATCCTGGTGGTCGTCGTCGCGGCCGGCAGCGATGTGGGAGCGGTCGTCACCGGGATCGTCACCACGCTCGCCTATGTCGTGGCGGTGATCTTCTACGCGCCCGTGCTGATGAAGCGACCGGGCGCCCACAACGGCCAGACCTGGGGCAAGCAGGCGCTCGAAATCCGCGTGGTGCACGACACTGGCGAGGAGGTCACCTTCGGCTACGCCTTCCTGCGCGAGGTCGTCGTCAAGTACTTCCTCTTCGGCTTCATCGGCAGCTTCTTCTTCTCGATCCCGACGATCGTCAACTACCTGTGGCCGCTCTGGGACGACCAGAACCGCTGCCTCCACGACATGATCGTGAAGTCACACGTGGTGCGGACCTGATTCAGGCGGCGGCGGGTCGCAGCCGCTCGGCTGCGCCGGTCCAGATCATCTCGTCGCGGCCCGGCCCGACGCCCACCATGACCACCGGGATGCCGAGGAAGTCCGAGATGTAGTCGAGATAGGCGCGCGCGTTCTGGGGCAGGTCCTCGAGCGAGCGCACGCCGGTGATGTCCTCGTCCCAGCCGTGCAGCGGGATGTACTCGCCCTCCGCCTTGTGGAGGATCGACTGGTGGTAGGGGAACTCGTCGAAGGTGGCGCCCCCGGCACCCCGGTAGCGGACCGCGACGTTGAGTTGGTCGATGCCCGTGAGCACGTCCAGCTTCGTCACGATCAGCCCGGTCAGGCCGTTGATCCGCGTGGCATAGCGGAGGGCGACGAGGTCGAGCCAGCCGGTGCGGCGGGCGCGGCCGGTGGTGGTCCCGAACTCGTGGCCCGCCTCGCGGATCGCCTCGCCGAGCGCGTCGTCGAGCTCGGTCGGGAAGGGGCCGGCGCCGACGCGCGTGGTGTAGGCCTTGGCGATACCCCACACCTCGTCGATCGCGCTCGGCCCGACGCCGGCGCCGGCGCAGGCCGAGCCGGCCACCACGTTGGATGAGGTCACGAACGGGTAGGTGCCGTGATCGATGTCGAGCAGCGTGCCCTGGGCGCCCTCGAAGACGACGAGTCCGCCCTCGTCGCTCACGCGCCAGGCGAGCGGCGCCGTGTCGGCGATGTGAGGCTCGAGGCGGTGGCCGAGCAGCCGGTATTCCTCGGTCATCGTGTGCAGGTCGAGCTCGGGCTCCTTGGCGTAGGGCCGCAACATCAGCCGCTTGGGCTCCATCGCGGCATAGATCTTCTTGCGCAGGATCTTCTCGTCGAGCAGGTCCTGGACGCGGATGCCGAGCCGCGAGGCCTTGTCCGCATAGCAGGGCCCGATGCCGCGCCGGGTCGTGCCGATCTGGAGCTTGCCGAGCTTCGCCTCGCCTTCCTGATCGAGCAGCTTGTGGTACGGCATGATCAGGTGGGCGTTCGCGGAGATGCGCAGCCCGCTGATGTCGATCCGCTGCCTGCGCAGATCGTCGATCTCGGCGGTGAGCACCTTCGGGTCGACGACGACGCCGTTGCCGATCGCGCACAGCTTGCCGGGGTAGAGGATCCCCGACGGGATCAGGTGGAACTTGAAGGTCTCGCCGTCACGGACGATGGTGTGGCCGGCGTTGTTCCCGCCCTGGAAGCGGATCACGAGGTCGGCCTGCTCGGCGATCAGATCGACCACCTTTCCCTTCCCCTCGTCGCCCCACTGGGCGCCGACTATCACCAGGCCGGGCATGCGCGGACGAGTCTAGATGGGAGCGGGGAAGCCGGTGATCAGGCGCCCTGCGCCGCCATGCGCAGGTCTGGGCCCTGGATCGGAATCGGGTCGTCGCAGATCTCCATCAGCCGCGAGACGGTCCGCGAGCCGATCTGCTTGCGCAGACGCGCAATCGGGTCGAGCTCGGCGGCGACCTCGCGGGCCGACACCTCGCCCACCACCCGCTCGAGCCGCTCGATCAGCATCCGCAGCTCGTCCAGGTCGCGGCCGTCGATGCGGCCACCGCTGACCGCGTCGCGCAGGTCGCGAGCGCCGCGGGCCAGCAGATGGCTTGCGGACTGCGGATCTGGGTCGGGCAGGTTGGTGGTGACGACGATCGTGCTGCGGTCCTGCCAGCGCTCGTTCACGATCGAGTAGAGCTGCTCCAAGACCCACTCGGTCTGCTTCTCGGCGCCGAGGTCGTCGAGTACGAGCAGGTCGACGGAGCAGAGGCGGCGGAAGAAGGCCAGGTAGTTGTCGCCCGAGTCGCGGTCGAAGGTGCGCTTGATCTCTGCGAGCAGCAGCGGCACCGGATACATGGCGAACGAGCGGCCGGCGTCACGCGCCGCCTTCGCCACCAGCACGGCGAGCGAGGTCTTGCCGGTGCCCACGGGCCCGTCGAACCAGAGGCCCTGCCCGGCCTCGAGGTGATCGCCGATCGAGCGCACGAAGGTGCGCACGCGCCGCAGCACCACCGGGTCGAGGGAGACGATCGGCTCGCGCTCGAATGACACCTCGCGGAAGCGCCGGCCGATCCCGCTGCCGATGCCGCCGCTCGCGGCACGGCGCTGCTGCTGCTCGCGGCAGCGGCACGGACGCGCTGCGTTCGTCTCCTCGTCCAGGATCCAGGTCGATCCGTCGCACTCCCCGAAGGGGCATACGCGCGGGCTCGTGTCGACCGGCTGCAGCATCAGTCTTCACCGGCCGGCATCGCCGGCGCCTCGATGCCGCGCTCGCGGTACATGCTGCTGAAGCGCGGATAGCGCGGCTGGAAGGTCAGCGTGACCTCGCCGATCGGCCCGTTGCGGTGCTTGGCGAAGATCACGTCCGCCTCGCCGAGCCGCTCGGACTCGCGGTTGTAGTACTCGTCGCGGAAGACGAACATCACGACGTCCGAGTCCTGCTCGACCTGGCCCGACTCGCGCAGGTCCGACAGCATCGGTATCGGCGGGTTGCGCGACTCGACGGCGCGCGAGAGCTGCGAAACGGCGATCACCGGGATGTCGAGCTCGCGCGCGAGGATCTTGAGCCCTCGGCTGATCTGGCCGACCTGCTCGACGCGGCTGTCGGCGCGTCCGTCGGGCCGGATCAGCTGCAGGTAGTCGACGATCAGGAGCCCGAGCCCGGTCTCGCTGCGGGCGTGCAGGCGGCGCGCCTTGGCGCGCATCTCGAGGACGCTGATGTCGCTCGAATCGTCGATGTAGATGGGCGCCCGAGCGAGCTTCTCGACGGCCCGCAGCACCTTCGGCCAGCGGTCCGCCTTGACGCGGCCCTTGCGCAGCTCGTCGCTCGAGACCTTGGCCTGCGACGCGATGAAGCGGTGGGCGAGCTCCGTCTCGGACATCTCGAGCGAGAACAGGGCGACCGAGCGCCCGTGCTCGATCGCGGCGTTCTCGGCGATGTTGGTGGCCAGGGTCGACTTTCCCATCGACGGCCGTGCCGCCAGCACGATCAGGTTGCCGGGCTGAAAGCCGCCGGTCAGGTCGTCGATGTCCTGGAAGCCGCTCGGGGTGCCCGTGAGGCCGACGTCGCTGCGGGACAGCTCCTCGAGCTTGTCGATCTCGTCATGCAGGACGGCCTCGATCGTCTTCATCTCGGACATCCCGCCGTCGTGCCCGATCTTGAAGAGGATCGACTCAGCCCGCTCGATCAGCTCGCGGGCGTCGCCGCGGTGGGCGACCACGTCGTCCTGGATCTGGCGCGTCGTCGTGAGGATGCTGCGCAGGAGCGCGTTCTCCTTGACGATCCGCGCGTAGTCGAGCACGGCGCCGAGCGCGGGCACGACAGTCGGCAACGAGTTGACATACGACTCGCCGCCCGCCTTCTCGAGGTCGCCGCCGCGGCGCAGCTCCTCCGAGACCGTCAGCGCGTCCACGGCCTCCGGCTCCGCCTTCTCCTTGAGGCGGATCATCGCCGCGAAGATCAGCTGATGGCGCGGCCGGTAGAAGTCCACCGCGCGCAGCCCGACCTCGAGCAGCACGCCGTCGAGCGCCTGCTCGGTGAGCAGGATCGCCCCGAGGACGGAGGCCTCCGCCTCCTCGTTGTGAGGAGGAACGCCGTTGGAGGCGGCCTCAGGCGGGACCGAGACCGCCACGGGCCCGACCGGCGGTAGCCAGTCTCACTGGCTACGCCTGAGGAGTGACGATCGTCTTGATCTCGGTCGTCACGCCGTCCGCGACCTCGACGGTGACCATGTGAGTGCCCGTTGTCTTGATGGGCTCCTCGAGCGCCACGCGGCGCTTGTCCAGGCGGACGCTGCGGGCCTGGCGGATCGCGTCCACGATCTCCTGGGAGGTGACGGAGCCGAACAGCCGGCCATCGTCACCTGCCTGGTGAGAGATCGTGAGCACGGTCTTGCGCAGGAGCGCGGCCGTCTCCTCGGCCTTCGCGGCCGCCTCGGCCACCGCGCGCTCGGCGGCGTCACGGCGCCGTTGAGACTCGGCGATCGCGGCCGGCGTGGCCGGCTGTGCGATCTTGCGGGGGACGAGGTAGTTGCGGAGGTAACCCGGCGAGACGTCGATGACGTCACCGCGCTCGCCGAGGTTGTCCGCGTCTCTGAGAAGGATTGCCTGAGCCATGGTGCTTCCGTCCTTACTTCACCGTCGCTGATTGCGAAAACCGAGCAATCCAAGGACGCAGGCATCGGACAAGGCTCTGCCTGTCCGATGCCGAGGACGCCGGAGTGCGACGGTTTGCAGCCATCAGCGATCGGCGACGTACGGGAGCAACCCCAGCTCACGCGCCCGCTTGACCGCGGTGGCGAGCTGGGACTGGTGGCGCCGGCAGGCGCCGGTCACGCGCGACGAGCGGATCTTGCCCTTGTCGCTGATTGCGCGGCGCAGCGCTGCGAGGTCCTTGTAGTCGACGACGTCGACCTTCTCCTTGCAGAACGGGCAGGACTTGCGGCGCGGCCCACCGGGCGCGCTCTTGCCACGGCCGCGACGACGGTCGCGTGTCGCGGTGCTTGTTCCTCCACGCTGCTTGGCCACCAGTTTGCTCCTGCGTACTCGCTACTTCGGGGTCAGAACGGAATGTCGTCGTCCGAGCCCCCGGCGCTCGCAGGCGCCTGAGCGAAGTCCGCGGTATCTGCCGGAACATCGCTCTGCGGCGTAAACCGACCGCCGTTCTCGCCGCCCTCACGGGACCCGAGGAACTGGACAGAGTCGGCAATGATATCTACCGACTGGCGCTTGTTGCCCTGATTGTCCTGCCACTCGCGCCACTCGAGCCGCCCGTCGACCGCGACCGGCCGCCCCTTCGAGAGGTATTGGGCGCAGTTCTCGCCCTGGACGCCCCACACGGTGACGTCGAAGTAGTTGGGCTTTTCGGTCCACTCGCCGGTGGAGCCGTCCTTGCGGCGGGTGTTGACGGCGAGGCGCAGGCTGCACACCGACGTACCACCCGATGTCGTGCGCAGCTCCGGGTCCCGCGTGAGGTTCCCGGTTAGCACGACTCTGTTGATGTTGACTCCGGCCATGAGGCTCACTTCCTCCTGTCCTGCTTCGAAACAAGGACGGCTGATTGGGCTGTCCGACGAGGGTACAAATGGAGTCGGAGCGCATGGACGCGATCTGACAGGAATTAGCCGCCCGTTGCGGCTTCTTTCGCGGAGGCGTTACAGAGGTGTGCTCAGGCGTCGCTCGGAGCGACTTCGGCGGGCTGCTCGTCGGCAGCGGCGGGCGCTGCGTCGTCCACCGGCGGGGCGTCCGCGGCGGCCCGGGCGGCGACCTTCGTGTCCTGCGGCTCGCGGTCGTCGCGGCGCCGCACGGCCTGATGCTCGGGCGCCGGCGGGACGGGCTGGCCGGGCTTCGCCTTGATGATGCGGAAGCGCAGTACGCCGTCCAGGATTCGCAGGCGCTGGTTCAGCCGCTCGAGCAGCTGATTGTCGCCCTCGAATTGGTACAGCCGGTAGTCGGCCTCGGGGCGGTGGTCGATCTCGTACGCCATGCGGCGCTGGCCCCAGTCATAGCTGCCCGCGAGTGTGCCCCCGGAGCCGATCAACGACTCCGCCTCGTTGATCGCGGCGGTGCGCCGCTCCTCCGGGGCGTTCGGATCGATGAGCAGCATGAGGTCGTAGAAACCGGCCATTGGAGCGGGCCACGATAGCAGTGGCGATTCGCAAGTCCGGGGGCGAAGCCGGCCCCGCGCGGGCTTCACCTGGGCATGGACCGGCGGCGAGCGGGCGGCGCCGTGGCGCTGCTGCGCCGGGTGCGCTGGGGAAACGTGGGACGGCTGATGGCCCTGCTCGCCGCCGGCCTGCTTGCCGTGGGTGTCATCCGGGGAGGCTCGCGCGAGCCCGGCGGCCGACGCCGGGAGCGAGCAGTTCGGCGGCGCCCGGGCCCGAGCGGCCCGTTGTCAGGCCCCCTGCGGTTGGGCGGCCCGGCGGCGAGCGGCCTGCGGTTGAGCGGCCCGTCGGCGAGCGGCCTGCGGTTGAGCGGCCGCAGCAGCCGCGGCACCCCGAGCACCGGCCGGTCCGGCCGGCCCCTGAACGCCCGAAGCCGCGGCACCCCGAGCACCGGCCGGCCCGGCCGGCGCCTGAACGCCCGAAGCCGCGGCACCCCAAGCGCCGTGATCGTCGCGGGGGAGAACGGCAGCAGGTGAGGGAGCCGGAGGCTCCTCCCGCCATCGCAACGCCGCCGCCATCGCCGCAGCCGCCACCCGCCGGCGCGCCACCCGCTCCACCGCGCCAGCCGAGAATCCCCCCGCCCCAGCCGCCGTCCCCCGGCGAGTTCACGCCGAGTCCCGCGCCGTGACTGTCAGGGGTTGTCGAGCAATGCTCCGCTGCCGCTCAGTTCGGGATGCCGCTCAGCACCGTGTGCACGCGGCGCGCGACCGAGTTCAGCACCGGTCCGTAGAGGCGCGGCAGGCTGGACGCCTTCACGCTCGTCACGCTGACGACCGTGCCGATGTTGGTGGCGCGGTCGCGCTCGAAGAGCCAGGGGCCGCCGCTCGTGCCGGCCGTCTGGCTGCAGGAGATGCCGACCGGATTGGGCCCGGCGCCGCCGACGCGGTTCGTGCGCCCGAGGCGATTCGGCCCGCACTGGAAGAGCGACTCGCCATCGAAGGGCGCCAGCGCCGGATAGCCGAAGACGGAGGCCTTGGTCGGCCCCTTGCGCGAAAAGGCGATGTGCTGGGCCGCGCCCAGCACGTCCGTGAGCGTCCGGCCCAAGCCGTCCTTCGCCAGCACGACGCCGCCGAAGTCGCGCCTGAAGTGGCTCGCGTCGCCCTCGATCGTCCAGCTCTGCGACGCCCCCCAGTACATGCCCGGCCAGATCCCGAACGGCGTGGGACCGCCGACCGCGGCCGGGCGGTAGCCGGGGACGAATGCGAAGTTCGTGTGGGGCGCGCCGCCGCGCCCGCTGTGGACGCAGTGGCCGGCGGTCCAGACGACGCTGCGGTTGGTGCTGTCGACGAGCGTCGCCGAGCACACCCAGTCGCTGCCGTCAGGCCGCTTCGAGAAGAGCCGGCCAATCGTGCGCGTGCCGGGCAGGTCCGTCGTGACGGGCTTCGCGCCGGGGTTGAGGCTGGTCCAGTGCGGCCTGCGGCGGCGCTTGCGCTTCTGGCGCCGTGATTGGGCGGCATTCGCCTCGGCGCGGCGCATGCGCGCAGGGGTCCACGCTCGCTCGCCGGTGGAGGAGGCGTGGGCTCCGACAGCGACCGGGCCGCCGGCGACGCCGGGCGGGGACGCCTGCACGGAGCCCGCTGCGGCAAGGGCGGCGGCGACGACAGCGACGAGAGCAGTGATGTGAAGTTTGCGCGTCATATGACAGGTCATTGACCGGGACGGCATAGCCGCCCCGCTCAGCCCACCGGCGCGCGTCCGCGGCGCTTTGCGTCGATGTCGGCGAGCTGGTCGTCCACCCAATCGCCGGGGTTGCGCGCCGTGACGATGCGCTTCAGCCCCTGGGCCCGCCAGGAGCGCTCCTCGGCGGACATCGTGAGGGCACGGTGGATCGCGTCGGCCTGTTCCTGCACGTCGAAGGGATTGACCGAGAGGGCGAACTCGGCGAGCTCCTCGTGCGCCCCCGTGTTCTCACTCAGGAGCGACACGCCGTTGCGCTCGTTGACGAGCGGCCCCTCCTTGGCGATCAGGTTCATGCCGTCGAACATCGCGTTGACCATCAGCAGGTCGTAGTGCTTGTACGCCGAGATCGCTTCCTCGAGGTTCTCGCGCAGGCGCAGCTCGATCGGCATCCAATCGGTCGTGCCGTGACGGTGGTTGACGACGGCTACGAGTGCCTCGATCCGCTCGAGGTACTCGGCGTACTCGGGCACGTCCTGGCGCGAGGGGATCAGGTGCGCGATGAACGTGACCTGCTCCTTGAACTCCGGGTGCTGCTCGAGGAAGAGGTCGAAGGCCGTGAAGCCACGCAGGATGTTCTTGGACAGGTCGGCGCGGTCGACGCGCAGGATCAGGTGCTCGCGCCGGCGTCGCAGGATCTCGCGCTCGTACTGGTGGACGGCAGGCCGCTGCGCGGTCTGGTGGAAGTTCTCCGCCGAGATCGGCAGCGGATAGGCGCGCACCCACACGTCGCGGTCGTCGAAGTGCACGACCCCGGCCTCCTCGTCCACGTCCATGTCGAAGAGCTCGCGGCAGCAGAGCAGGAAATTGCGCTGATAGGAGCGGGTGTGGAAGGCGATGATGTCGTTGGAGAGGATGCCCTCGTATATGTCCTCGCGCATGTCCGCCGGCAGGACGCGCCAGGCGTCCGGCTGGGTCCATGGGATGTGGACGAAGTGGTGCAGGAACAGGTCGGGCCGCTCCCGGCGGATGAACTTGGGCGCGACGTACAGGTGGTAGTCGTGCAGCATCACGACCGCGTCGTCGTGGCCCTCGACCTCCTCGAGCACCGCGCGCGCGAGGTCCTCGTTGACGGTGCAGTAGCCCTGCTCGTACGCCACGACCTCATCGCGGCGGATGTCGGGCGCGTTCGATAGATCCCAGAGGTAGTGCTGGATGAACCACAGCATCGGGTTCGCGACGACGTTGTAGAAGCGGTCGTAGGCCTCCGGATCGCTCATGACGAGCTTCACGCGATAGGTGTTGCCGTCGAGCTCGACCTCGAATGAGGCGCCGCCGTGCTCCTCCGAGACCTCCGCGTCCTCGTCGGTCATCGCCGATGCCACCCAGACGGCGTCGCGGTGGTGGACGAGCCCCTGTAGCGCGGTCACGAGGCCACCGCCGCCGCGTCGCGGCTCTCCGTCCTGGAAGGTGGCCGGGCCGCGGTTCGAAACGAGAACGAGCGGCACCTCGCCGGTCATCGGTGATCCCGGAAGAGCCTCAGCCAGTCACGCAGCAGCCGCGGCGTGAGGAAGTGCGTGCGCACGTGCTCCTTGCCCTGCCGTCCCAGCTGCTTGCCCATGTCGGGCTCACGCAGGATCCGCAGGGAGCGGTCCGCGCACTCGTCGGGCGACGAGACGAGGAAGCCGGTCTTGCCGTCCTGCACCTGCAGCGGGATCCCGCCGACGTCGCCGCCGATGAAGGGCCGGCCCTTCCAGAGCGCCTCGGACACGGTGAGCCCGAAGCCCTCGCGGGTCGACTTCTGGATCACGACGTCGGCCTGCGACTGGAACGCGTTGACCTCGATCGCGCCGACGTTGTTGAAGTTGTTGAGGATGTGGATGTCCGGGTCGCCGTCGGCGTGCGCCATCGTGGAGTTGAAGAACTCCCAGCCCTCGGGGTCGTCCGTCGCCATCGAGCCGATCAGCGCGAGCTGGACCTCGGGCATCTCCTGCGTCACGAGCCGGTACGCATCGATCACGCCGATCGGGTCTTTCCAGGGATCGAAGCGCGAAACCTGGCACATCAGCGGCCGGTCGACGTCGATGCCGAACTGGTCGCACACGAACGCCGCGTCCTCGGGCGACAGCGCCATGTTCTTCGGCGAGAGCGGGTCGATCGCGGGCGGGCAGATGTGGACGCCCGGCGCGTTGCCGTCGAGCGCATGCGGCACGTAGTCCTGCACGTGCCAGACCGAGGCGTCGTACTCCTTGATGAGCGGGGTGAGCCGGTCGATCTCGTTCGGGTTGGGTGTCGACAGGTCGATGTGGCAGCGCCACACCCACGTCTTCGCCTTGTCCGGCACCAGGCGCTGGACGCCGGCCGGCTGCGGGTCGTGGACGATGATCACGTCCCAGCCGCTGGTGATCTCCGCAGCATTCATCTCGTTGTAGCGGAAGTAGACCTCCCACTCCTCTTCGGTGAGCGACTCCGGGTTGCCCTGCAGGGCGTTGTGGAGCCGCTTGGTGGCGTTGTAGAACTCCTCGCGGCCGAGCATGACCTGCCACTCAGCCTCGATCCCGGCGTCGTTCATGAGCGGGATCAGCGTGTAGAGGATCTCCGAGACGCCGCCGCCGAAGGCGGTCGCGGATAGGTGCAGCACGCGCAGGCCCTTCAGGTCCTCGGCGAGGTCCCTGATCTCCTGCACGAGCGGCCGGCCGACCAGGTGGGTGTAGTCGGCAAGGCTCTTGGTGCCTACGGAAACCGGCTGAAGCACGCGCGCCAGACTACTCGGCAGAAAGCTTCAAGTACTTCACGAGCCGCGTGCGCCCTGAGGAGAACGTCGACTCGTCGACGGTCGCCTCGATGATCGCCCGGCTCAGCTCCTGCTCGGTGGCCGCCACCGGGCCCGACGGCCCGTCGAGATCCATCTGGAGGCGGTCGTCTGCGAGCTTGAACGAGAAGCTCAGCCTGCTCTCGTCGTCGAGCGGGCGCGCCTCGTCCACGTAGTCGTTGGCCGCCTCGGTGATCGCGAGCTTGAGATCGGCGACCTCCTCGGGCGACAGCGGCGTCAGGCGGCACACGGCTGAAAGCGCCAGCCGCGCCAGCACGAGGTAGTCCGGGCGCGCCGGAATCGTCAGGGAGACGTCGCGGCTGCTCGTCACGTCGCTGGTCTCCGACACGCTTGGCACCCTACCCGGATCCACCTCAAGGCCCGCATCAGGTGCGGGATCAGGGACCGCTCCCCAAGGGGCGGCGACCGAGCGTGATCGACACGCGGCGGCTCTCGCCGTCGCGCACGACCGTCAGCATCACCTTGTCGCCCTCCTGGTGCCCGCCGATCACGTCGGACAGATCCTGGGTGCGCGTGAGCGGGCTGCCGTCGACCGCCACGATCACATCGCCGTCCGAGGGGATGTCGGGCTGGCCCTGGAAGTTGATCGTGTCGTCCCCCGGGTCGAGGCCCTCGTCCTCCGCGGGACTGTCGGGCTCGACGCCCTGCACGAGCGCACCCGCCTCGGCGTCGATGCCGAGCCGCTTCGCGAGCTGCGGCCACAGGATCATTGTCTGCACGCCGAGGTAGCCGTACTCCACGCGGCCGGCCTCACGCAGCTCGGCGAGCGAGCGGCGCACGGCGTCGACCGGGATCGCGAAGCCCACGCCCTCGCCGCCGCCGGACTGAGACTTGATCTGGGCGTTGATGCCGATCACGCGCCCGTGCCCGTCGAGCAGCGGCCCGCCCGAGTTGCCGGGATTGATAGCGGCGTCGGTCTGGATCGCATCGCCGATCCCGAAGCGCGTGAGCGATTGGATGTTGCGGTCGAGCGCCGACACGACCCCTACCGAGAGCGACTGCTCCTCGCCGAACGGGCTGCCGATCGCGGCCACCGGCTCGCCCACCTGAAGCCCGGCGGAGCGCCCGAGCCGCAGCGGCGTCAGCTCGAGCCCCGACGGCTCGACCTTCAGCAGCGCCACGTCCGCGTTCGGATCGTGGCCGACGATCTCAGCCGGCACGCGATTGCCGTCCGGGAACTGGACGAAGACGCGCTCGGCCCGGGCGGAGTTGTCGTCCTCCTGCGTGACGACGTGGGCGTTGGTGACGATGTAGCCCTCGTCGTCAAGCACGAAACCCGAGCCCTGGCCGCCCTCGCCGCCGTCCTCGAGCAGGCTCGCTCCGCCGTTGAAGAGCGAGATCACCGTGACGACGCCGGGCGCGAGCTGCGAATAGATCTGCGACGGGTTGAAGCCACCCTTGCGGCCGATCCCCTCCACCACCTCGACCCGGGTAGTCGTGACCTCGCGCGTGTTGCTCGCCGCGCCCGAGCCACCGTCGTCGTCGCCGGAGGCGTCGCAGCCTGCCGCGACGAGCGCGAGCGCCGCGCCCACGACCGCGATTGCCGCTCTCACGATTCGGAACCGTTCGTGGGCAGGCTGAGCACGAACGCGGTGCTGTTCACCCGGTCGTCGAGGACGAGCCTGCCGTCCATGCGCTCCGCGAGCTCGCGCGCGATCGCGAGCCCAAGGCCCGCGCCGCGAGCGGCGTCACCCGTGTAGAAGCGCTCGAAGGCCTTGTCGCGCGAGCCCGGCGGCAGTCCCGGCCCGTCGTCCGCCACGGTGAACTCGGCGCTGCCGTTCTCGCGCTGCGCGCTCACGGTTACGTCCGTGCCCGCCGGTGTGTGACGCAGGGCATTGTCGAGCAGTATGCGCATGATCTGCGCCACGCGCTCGCGGTCGCAGTCGGCGAGCGGGCCCTCTTCCGGGACCTCCATGTGGAGCTCCGTGTGGTGGTCGTGAAGCGCAGGCCGGAACTCGCCCACGACCGAGCGCGTGAGCTCAGCCAGGTCGACCTCCTCGGTCTGCAGCTCGACCGATCCGGAGTCGAGCCGCGACAGGTCGAGCAGGTCGACGGAGAGCTTCTGCAGGCGCTCGACCTGCTCGCGCATCGTGTCCACGAACTCGCGGCGCGTCTCATCGTCGAGGTCCTCGTCCTGGAGCAGCTCGACGAAGCCGGCTAGCGAGAAGATCGGCGTGCGCAGCTCGTGCGAGGCCGTGGCGATGAAGTCCTTGCGCGCGATGTCGACCTCGCGCAGCTGCTGCTGCATGGTGTTGAAGGTGCGCGTGAGCTGGCCGAGCTCGTCCTCGGAGTCGACCGGCAGCGGCTCGCGGTCGAGATGGCCTTGCGCCACGTCGTTGGCCGCGCGCTCGACGCGGCGCACGCGCCGCGCCAGGCGGCGTGCGACGACCCAGCCTCCGATGAGCGCGATCAGCAGCGCCGCGGCACAGGCCCACAGGACGCGCCCGCGGATGAACGAGACGGTCTCGGCAACCTCCTCGAAGTTGCGCGAGTACACGGCCACCCACAGAGGGGTCTTCTTCTCGGGTCCGATGGGCTGGGCGACGATGCCGACGTCCTCGCCCTGGACGTTGCCGAAGCCGCTCTGCGTCTTCCCGGTCCGGATCGCGCGGCCCGCGAGGCTGAACGCGCCTGGCACGGCCGGCCCCTCGCCGGAGTCGCCCCGCACGCGGAACTCGAGCCCGCGCTTATCGAGCTGACGGCCCTCCGGACGCTCCTTCCAGTCGATCACGGTCAGGCGCGAGCCGGTTGCCTCGGCGAGTCCGCGCACCCGGAACTCGAGCGTCCGTGTCTGCAGGTTGCCGGTGCGCATGCGGTTGACGTTGCCCTCATACGCGCCGGCGACGGCCTCGAGGTCGCTCAGGCGACGCTCCTCCAGGCTCGACTCCGGCTGCGTCACGACCCAGAAGTAGATGACACCGAAGGCGGCCGCCGTGATCAGGAAGAAGAGGAGCGCGATCTTGTTGCCGATCGACCTGATGCCGATCACCCGTCCCTGAAGCGATAGCCGACCCCGCGCACGGTCAGGATCAGCTCCGGCGTCTTCGGCTCGGCCTCGAGCTTCTCGCGCAGATGCCGGATATGGACGTCGATCGTCCGCGGATCGCGGTAGGCGGCGTCCCCCCAGACGCGCTCGAGCAGCATCGTCCGGCTGAATACCCGCCCGGGCGCGCGCGCAAGCGCCGCCAGGATCTCGAACTCGACGTATGTGAGCCGGACGGCCTCGCCGCGCACCTCGACGAGCCGCTTCTCGAAGTCGATGCGCAGCTCACCCGCCTCGATCGGCTCCTCGAACTGCTCCTCGGTGTGGGTGAGCGCGGCGCGGCGCAGCACCGCCTTGACGCGGCTGCGGAACTCGCGCACCGAGAACGGCTTCGTGATGTAGTCGTCGGCGCCGAGCTCCAGGCCGAGGACCTTGTCGATCTCCTCGGTCTTGGCCGTGAGCATGATGATCGGCACGGTGCTGCGCGCGCGGATCTCGCGGCACACGTCGAAGCCGTCCATCTTGGGCATCATCACGTCGAGCACGACGAGGTCGAAGTTGTCCTCAGCCAGCCGGTCGAGGGCCTCGCGCCCATCGAGCGCCGGAACAACCTCGTAGCCCTCCTTGCGCAAGGGATAGGTCAGCAGCTTCTGAACCGCGTCCTCGTCGTCGACGAGCAGGATGCGGGGGGCTAAGGCCGTCACCTTCGGAATTGTAGGTTGGACGCAGGGTGATCGAGGCGCGTGTCTACCGGGCTGCATTTATCCCGGCGCTTCTGGCGCTTGTCCTGGCCATGTTCTCATTTCAATCCCGGCCGGCGCCACTGCAGCAGGGACTGGCTGCGGACATCCTCTTCGACGGCAACGAAGGGGCCCTGCTCGCGGAGCGGATCGCCACCGAGCAGCCCGACCGGCGCGCCGGCACGCCGGGCGACGCGGCCATCGCCGAGCTCGTCGCCCGCGAGTTCGCGCGCAGCGGCTTCCAGCCCGACCAGATCGAGCGCCAGCGCTTCACGCACGCGGGGGAGCGGCTCGAGAACGTGATCGCCCGGCGCGCGGGTGCATCACGCCGCCAGATCGTGATCGTCGCGGCTCGCGACGCCGGCGCCGTGCCGGACGGCCCCGGCAGCGCCTCCGACACCGCCGCGCTGCTCGAGCTCGCGCGCGTCTTCCAGGGCCGGCCGTCGCGCAAGACGCTCGTGCTGGCCTCGGTGGACGGTTCGACGCTCGGTGAGGTTGGCACCGAGCGACTCGTCTCCGAGCTCGGCTCGACCGGGTTCGTGGACGCCGTGCTCGTGATGTCGAGCCTGGGCTCGGACGCCGAGGAGCCCTCGGTCCAGGCCTGGTCGAACGACGCCCGGCGCGCCAGCATCGGACTTCAAAGGACCGTGTCCGAGTCGATCCGCCAGGAGCTCGACCGCGCCGGGGGCGGCGCCGGCGCTCTCGGTCAGCTCGCGCGGCTCGCCTTCCCGATCGGCATCGGGCCGCAGGGCCCGCTGCTCGCCGAGGGCTACGAAGCGGTGCGGATCTCGGGCAGCGGAGAGCTGCCGCCGCCCGGCGACGGGCCGGTCGAGGAGATCGACGAGGACCGGCTGGGCGCGCTTGGGCGGGCCACGCTGCGTACTGTCACGGCGCTCGACCAGGGCCGGCGCCCGGAGCACGGCCCGGAGTCGTACGTGCTGGCCGTGAGTCAGGTGCTGCCCGGCTGGGTGATCTCGCTGTTCGCGGGCGCGCTGCTGCTGCCGGTGCTCGTGGCGTCCGTCGATGCGTTCGCGCGGGCGCGCAGGCGCCACCAGGACGTACTGCCCTGGCTGCGTTTCATGGGCGCCTGGGTGGCCCCCTTCCTCGCGGGTCTCGCGCTCGCCGAGCTGCTCGCGGCGACGGGTGCGACGCCGCCACCGCCACCTGCCCCCGTCGCGCCGTCGGAGTGGCCGCTCGACGGTCCCGCGCTCGGCGTTCTCGGCGGGGTGGTTGCCGGCATGGCGCTCGCGCTGCTGCTGGCGCGCTGGCTGGCGGCGCGGCCGGACGCCCGCCTGAAGCGCCCGGACGAGCCCGGTGCCGCCGTGGCGGTCGCGCTCACGATCAGCCTCGGCTCGTTCGCGCTCTGGGTGCTCAACCCGTACGCCGGTCTGCTGGCGGTGCCTGCGGCGCACCTGTGGATGCTCGCCGTCCTCGTGCGGCCGCCGCCCAGCCGGCGCGCGCGCCTCCTGATGGTGGCCGGCGGACTGCTCGCGCCGCTGCTCGTGACGGTCTACTACCTGTTCGCCCTCTCGCTCGACCCGCTCCACGCGGCCTGGTACCTGCTCGGGCTCGTGACCGGCCACAGCGTGGGGATCGCGACCTCCCTTGCCGGCGCCCTGCTGCTGGCGGCCGCCTGCGCCACCGTCGAGATCACCTGGCGGGTCCCGGGCGAGGAGGAGCCGGCGCCGGGCGAGAGGGGCCCGTCAGTCTTCGGCCCGGGCGCGTACGCGGGCCCGGGCTCGCTCGGCGGGACGAGCTCAGCGCTGCGCCGCTAGGCGTGCTCGTAGCCGCTCAGGCGCTCGACCGGGCCGTCCGGGCCAAGCAGCACCAGCCCCGTGCCCTCCGCGACCGCGCCGATCCAGGTGAGCCCGGCGGCGTCGTCGACGGCGGCGCGCCGCTCGGGCGGGACCGTCACGAGCAGCTCGTAGTCGTCGCCCCCTGCTGCGGCTGCCTCGGCCGTCACGCCGCGCGCGAGCGGGAGCCGCTCCAGCTCTACGCGCAGCTCGACCCCGCTGCGCTCGGCGACGTGGCGCGCGTCGGTGGCGAGGCCGTCGCTCAGGTCGATCATCGCGCTCACACCGGCCGCCGCGAGCGCCCGTCCCTCGCGCAGACGCGGCCGCGGGCGCAGGTGGCGCTCCACGAGCTCGGCCGGCTCGCGGTCACCGCGCTCGAGCAGCAGCCGCCCGGCCTCCGATCCGCCCAGGACGCCCGTCACCGCGACCAGGTCGCCCGGGCGCGCGCCGTCGCGGCCGGCGAGCTCGCTCTCCTCATCCGCCCAGCCGGTGACGGCGACCGTGACGGTCAGCGCCGGGCCGCTGACGACGTCGCCGCCCGCGATCGTCGTCTTGCAGCCGGCCGCGAGCTCCTCCATCGCCTCGACGAGCTCCAGCGCTCCGTCGAACCCGCGCGGCAGCACGAGCGACACGTAGGCCTCACCGCTGCGCGCGCCCATGGCCGCGAGGTCCGAGAGCGCGCCGGCGAGGGCCTTCCAGCCGACGTCGGCCGCCGAGTGCGTCGACAGCCTGAAGTGCGTGCCCTCGACGACCGTGTCGATCGAGGTGACGGCGAGCGGGGCCGCGCGCACCACCGCAGCGTCGTCGCCCATCCAGCGCAGGAGCCGCCCGCTGCGGTCCTCGAGCGCGGCCTCGATCGCGGCGATCAGCTCGAGCTCGGCCAGCGCCGCCGGCCTAACCGTCGGGTCCGCCCGTGCCGCCTCCCTGGGGCGGCGCGAGCTCTTCCTGCGCGGGTGGCACCTCCACGTCGGGTGCCGGCTGGGGCTGGGACTCGTACAGGTTCGGGTCGTAGTCGGTGCCGCCATCGCCCGAGTCCGGCGACTCCGTGTAGGTACCAGTGTCGTAGTCGCTGCCGTAGGAGCCGCTGTCGTAGCTCGATCCCGTGCTCGAGTACTTGCCGAAGAACGGCGAGGACTGGAACGGCTCGCGTGGGCAGCGGGAAGTCGTCGCAGTCTTCGCCGTGCGCGGGCAGCATGAAGGCGTGCCAGACCGGCGCGGCGTAGGTGCCGCCCTGCGCACCCGGCATCGCGACGCCGGCGTCCGGATAGCCGACCCAGACCGCCGTCGACAGGTGCGGCGTGTAGCCCACGAACCACGCGTCCTTCGCCTCGTCGGTCGTCCCGGTCTTGCCTGCCGCCGGGCAGCCGTAGCCGGCCGCCGTGCCGGTGCCGGACTGGACGTTCATCTCGAGGATCTTCGTGACCTCGTAGGCCTGCCCGTCGGTCATCACGCGCTTGCCCTTGGGGTTCGCGAGCGACTCGCTCTTGCCGTCGGGGAAGACGACCTTCTCGATGCCGGTCGGCCGGTGGCGCACACCGCCGCTCGCGAGCGTCGCGTAGGCGCCGGCCATCTCGAGCGTCGTGACGCCGCGCGTGAGGCCGCCGAGGCCCTCGGCCGGGTAGCAGTCGAGCTTCGTGGTGATGCCGAGCAGCTTCGCCGCCCGGCAGACCTTGTCTGGCCCGAGGTCGAGGATCAGCTGCGCGTAGACGGTGTTGTCCGACGCAAGCGTCGCGCGCGTGAGGCTCATCGTCCCCGAGTAGCTGTCCCCGAAGGTCTTGACCTCCCAGTGCCCGTAGGTCGGGTCGTTGATGTTGAGCGGCTTGGAGGCGTAGGAGGTCGAGTCGGGATCGACGCCCTGCAGGATCGCGGCGGTGAGAACGAAGGTCTTGAAGGCCGAGCCGGGCTGGCGATGCCCCTGGGCGGCGAGGTTGAAGCGGCGCTCGTCGTAGGTGCCGCTGGACGCCATCGCGCGGATCTTGCCGTTGGCGGGATCCACAGTCACGATCGCTGAGGCGGGCCCTGCCGGGTCGCCGTAGTAGGCGTTGATCGCCTCGCGCGCCGCCTCCTGCAGCCCCGGCTCGATCGTGGTGTGGATCTTGAGCCCGCCGCGCCGGACGACGCCGACGCCGTAGCGCTCGATCAGCTCCTCCTGGACGTAGTCGAAGAAGTAGGGCTCGCGCCGCTGCGTGTAGCGCGTGCCGCGCTTCAGCTTCAGGGGTGCGTCCATCGCCTCGAGCATCTCGGCCTGGGTGATGTAGTCGTTGTCGAACATCGCCTTCAGTACCTCGTTGCGGCGGGCGAGCGCGGCGTGCGGATTGCGGAACGGGTTGTACTCGGAGGGCGCCTGGGGCAGCCCGGCGAGCAGCGCCGACTCGTCGAGGTTGAGGTCGTCGACGTTCTTGTCGAAGAAGGTGACCGCCGCTGCCTGGGCGCCGATCGCCGTACGGCCGCCGACCGTGCCGTAGGGCACCGAGTTGAGGTACTCGTTGAGGATCCAGCGCTTCGAGCGCTTCTCCTCCAGCTCCGAGGCGAGCTTGGCCTCGCGGATCTTGCGGGCGAAGTCGCGCTTCGGATCGCGGATGTAGAGGGCGCGCACGAGCTGCTGCGTGATCGTCGAGCCGCCCTGGACGGTCTTGCCCGACTCGAGGTTCTTGATGCCGGCGCGGATGATCGCGTTGAAGTCGACGCCCTTGTGCTTGTAGAAGCGCTCGTCCTCGATGGCGACCGTCGCCCGGCGCATCTCCTGTGGCATGTCGCCGAACGGCACGACGCGCCGCAGCACGTCCGACTGGACGAAGCCGAGCCGCGAGCCGTCGGCCGCGAAGACCACCGAGACCTCGCCCTTGTCCTGCGCCTTCAGCTCGTCCAGCTCAGGCGCGCTCGACGCGATCGCGAGCACGTAGCCGGCCGCCGAGCAGACGGCGATCAGAGCGACGGTGGCGACAACGCCGAAGCCAAGGAGGAACTTCCCCCGGGCGCCTGGGCGCTTTCGCCTCCTTGCCTTTCGTTGACGGTAGGTCATGGAAAACGGACTGGGGCACGCTTCCCGTTCAGGAGGCAGCTGCCTCGGAGGATAGACCGTGCTCGCGGAGCTTCCTCAGCCAGCGCCGCCGCAGCTCCTCGCCGACCCGCGCGCGCTCGGTGGCGCTCGTCGTCCAGGTCGTGGCGCTGAGCCGCACGCCCTCCTTGTCGACCTCGGCGACGCCGGCGCTGACCCCGTCCTCCTCGGACGCGATCAGCTCGAGCGCGCGGTCGAGGTCGGCGCTCGGCGGCAGCCACACGGACACCTCCACCTGCACGCGCGGATCGCGGATCGTGTGGTTCTCGATCGAGCCCTGCGCGAGCTGCTCGTTGGGGACGATCAGGCGGTGGCCGTCGTCCAGCCGGATGTAGGTGTAGCTCAGGCGCACGTCCTCGACCTGGCCGGTGCGGTCCTCGAAGGTCACGAGGTCGCCGATCCGGATCGGCTGCGTGATCGCCAGCAGGACCCCGGCGATGCCGTTCGCGAGCGTGGCGCGGGCGGCGAAGCCAACGACGAGGCCGAGCACGGCGGAGGAGGCGAGCACGGCGGTGGCGACGCGCTGGACCGACTCGAACTGCCAGGCCGCGAGCGCCAGCCCGATAATCAGGATCAGGGCGAAGATGAGGCGCCGGATCAGCTGCAGGCGCGTGGTCGCCACCGGTGAGAGCTCGCCGCCGGCGACTCGCTCCGTGACCTGGCGCCCCCGGCGCTCCAGCGCGCGGTCGACTAGACGCGCGATCACGATGGCCAGGATGACCGTGACGATCGCGGTGAGCCAGTTGCTGTTCTCCTCGACGAACGAGGCTGCCGTGTAGAAATGGACCCCCGGCATGGCTTATGAAGCTACCCCCGCGGCGACCCGGGCCATCGCGGCGATCCGCGACTCTGAGGCGCTCCGCGCCGCATGGCGCGTGGCCTGGACGACCCGCGCCGCGGTGCTCCTCGTGGCCATCTTCGCCGCGCTCTCCTTCGGTCCTGCGGGCGGCGGCCTCGCGCGCGAGAACGAAATCAAGTTCGACGAGCCCGAGCTGACCCATGCGTTCGCCGATCCGCTGCTCGCGCCGCTGGCGCGCTGGGACGCCGCCTGGTACCTGCGGATTGCCGATTCGGGCTATGGCGACAGCGAGCCAAGGGCGGCCTTCTTCCCGCTCTACCCGCTCCTCGTGCGCTCTTTGGGAGCGCTCGGCGGCGGCTCGCCGGCGGCGCTGCTGGTCGCCTCCTATCTGATCGCGCTCGCCGCCTTCGTCGTGGCGCTGACGCTGCTGTACAGGCTCGTCTCGCTCGAGCTCGGCCGCCGCCTGGCGCCCCCGACCCTGCTGCTGCTCGCCGTCTTCCCGGCGGCGATGTTCTTCGGCGCGCCCTACTCGGAGAGCCTCTTCCTTGCGCTGGCAGTGGGCGGCTTCTACGCCGCCCGGACCGGGCACTGGGCCTGGGCGGGCGTGTGCGCGATGGGGGCGTCCGCCACCCGCAGCGCGGGTCTGCTGCTGCTGATCCCGCTGGCGATGCTGTGGTGGAGCTCGCGCGAGCATCGCCCCCGCGACGCGGCATGGCTTCTGCTCGGTCCGCTCGGCGTCCTCGCCTATGCCGCCTGGCTCGGGCTCGTCGAAGGGGATGCGCTGCGCTTCCTCGACGTCCAGGACGCCTGGTCGCGGGAGCTCGCCGTCCCGTTCGCGGCAGCTTGGGACGGGCTCTCCGCGGCAGTCGACGGCGTGCGGCAGCTCGCGTCGGGCTCGCGCACTCCGGTCTACTTCGAGCCGGCGGCCGGCGACCCGTTCCGGATCGCCGCGATCAACATCATGCTGTTCGTGACCCTCGTGTTCGCGCTGGTCGCGTTCGCGGGCGTGTGGCGGCGGCTGCCCAAGGCGTACGGTGCGTGGGTGGGCGCCTCGCTCGTGTTGCCGCTGTCGTTCCCCGTGACGCCGCAGCCGCTGATGTCGCTGCCGCGCTTCGTGGCCGTCCTGTTCCCGATCTTCATGTGGCTCGCGATCGTCTGCGACGAGCGCCGCATCACCGACCGCGTCGTGGCCGTGTCGGCGATCGGGCTCGGCCTGTTCACCGCCCAGTTCGCGAGCTGGCACTGGGTCTCGTGACGATCGTCTTCCTCGACGCGCTGGGCACGCTGGTCTGGCTCGAGCCGCCCGCGCCGCGCCTGCGGGCGCTGCTCGCGGAGCAGGGTCACGACGTGAGCGACGAGCACGCGGAGGCCGCGTTCGGGGCGGAGATCTCGTACTACCTGGAGCACCATCTGGAGGGCTCCGACGAGGCGGGCCTGGACGACCTGCGCGACCGCTGCGCCTCGGTTCTGCTGGACGCGCTCGCGCTGCCCGAGCTCGAGCACGCGGGGGCTCGGCGCGCGATGCTCGCGGCGCTCAGCTTCCAGCCCTACCCCGAGGTGCCCGACACGCTTCGTGCTCTGCACGAGCGCGGCAACCCCCTGATCGCCGTGAGCAACTGGGATTGCTCGCTGTGCCGGTGGCTCGAGGACGCCGGGTTGCTCGACCTCCTGGACGGCGTGGTCAGCTCCGGCGCATCGGGGGTCGCCAAGCCCGATCCGGCGATATTCCTTCGTGCCCTGTGGTACGCGGGCGCCGAGCCAGGCGATGTGCTGCACGTGGGCGACTCGCTCGACAAGGACGTGGCCGGGGCGCGCGCGGCGCACATCCGGCCGGTGCTCCTCTGCCGCGACGGTGAGCCGCCGGAGGGCGTCGAGACGATCGCCACGCTCGCCGACCTGCCCTCCCTACTCTGAGGTGCCCATGCAGCAGTCGGTCGTCCAGCCACCACAGCCGCCAGAGCCGCCAGAGCTTCCCGAGGGCGTCGCGCCGCGCTGGCCTGCCTGGTACGCGGGCGCCGGCTTCCTGGTGGCGCTGATCGGGACGCTCATCGCGGTCGGCGTGATCGCCGCCGCCACGGGTTCGGGTAGCGATGACGAAGACCCGGCCTTCACGATCATCGCCACGCTGATGCAGAGCCTCATCTTCATCGGCACCGCCGTCCTGTTCGCCTCCTTCACGCGCAAGCCGAAGCCGTGGCAGTTCGGCCTGCGGCGGGCGCCCTTCTGGCCGGCCGTCGGCTGGGCCGCGCTCGGCATGGTCTCCTTCTATGTGCTCGCCGCCGTCTACACGGCGCTCGTGTCACCCGACGCCGAGCAGACGGTTGCCCAGGACCTGGGTGCCGACGAGGGGACCTTCGGGCTGATCGCCGCGGGCTTCATGGTCATCTGCATCGCGCCCTTCGCGGAGGAGTTCTTCTTCCGTGGCTTCTTCTACCGGGCGCTGCGCAGCAAGTACTCCGTGATCGTCGCCGCGCTCATCGACGGCCTGCTGTTCGGGGTGATCCACTACGACTTCTCGGGCGCCGACGCCCTGCTGATCCTGCCGCCGCTCGCGGTGCTCGGGTTCATGTTCTGCCTCGTTTACGAGAAGGCGGGCTCGCTCTGGCCCGTGATCGGTCTGCACGCCTTCAACAACGCGATCGCCTACGGCGTCGCGGTGGAGGACGCGAGCGTCTCGCTCGTCCTCGGACCGCTCATGCTCGCGGCCTGCATGCTGCTCCCGCGGCTCTCCCCGCCGGTACCAATTCCGCGCCACGCCGCCTGATACCGGGACTTCTCGTGCCATTATGGGCGCCACATGAACCGACCGCGCGCCCTCTCGATCGTCGCTCTGGCCCTCGGACTCGCCCCGGCGGCGGCTCAGGCCCAGACCCCAGCACCTCCCACCACACCCGCGCCCACACCGCCGGTGACTCCCGTTCCGGAGCCGGTGGCCGGCAAGGCCTCCATCTCGGTCTCGCGCGGGCTCGCGACCAAGGAAATGCGCTACGCGGCGCCCTTCCAGCAGATCGCGGTGAAGGGCCGGGTGCGGCCCTACGTGGCGGGTGAGAAGGTCACGCTGTACGTCCTGCGCAGGGGCAAGGTGACGAAGCGGGTCGAGGCCACCGTGCGCAGGGGCGGGCGCTACTCGATCCCGGTCCAGCTCGTGAAGGAGGGCCTCTTCCGGCTCGTCGTGAAGCATGCGGGCAGCCCCGGGCAGCAGGCGTTCAAGACGAAGAGCAAGAGGGTCACCGTCGTCGACTGGCAGGCGGGCGAGGGCGAGCGCGGCACCAAGGTCCTGATGCTCCAGCGCGGCCTCTACCGGCTCGGCTTCTCGGTGCCGGTGAGCGGCTACTTCGACTGGCTCACCTCGAACGCGGTCAACGCCTTCCGCAAGACGAACGGAATGGGCCGCGACGGGTATGCGGTGAAGTCCGTCTACGCGAAGGTCCTGCGCGGCGAGGGGGCGTACAAGCTGCGCTACCCGAAGGCGGGCAAGCACGTGGAGTTCGACTGGTCGCGCCAGGTGCTCGTGCTCGCCGACAAGGGCAGGCCCTTCCGCACCTATCACACGTCTTCGGGTACGCCGGCGACGCCGACCGTCTTCGGCACCTACCGCTTCTACCTGCAGACTCCCGGGACGAACTCGAAGGGCATGGTGCACTCGTCCTACTTCATCCGCGGGTATGCGATTCACGGCTACGCCTCGGTGCCGAACTACCCGGCGAGCCACGGGTGCCTGCGGGTGCCGGTCCCGAACGCCGCGTCGATCTTCGGTTGGATCGACATCGGCGACCCGATCTACCTCTACAAGTAGGTCCTAGATTCGCGAAAGCCCCGCCCGGGTCGCGGGCGGGGCTTCCACGGTTCCCCCTCGGTTGAGTCCCTCCGCAGGAGGGACCTCCGAAGCTCTCTACTGGACGGGTGCCGCGGCGGCCGCGTCGACCGGGGCGGCTGCGCCGCCGGCTGCGGCGGGATCGACCGGGGCGGCCTCAGCGGGCGCCTCCGCAGGCGCGGCCGGCGCAGCCTCGACCGGGGCGGGCGCCGCCTCGACGGGGGCCGGGGCCGGGGCGGGCGCCGCCTCGACGGGAGCGGGCGCGGGGGCCGGAGCGGCCTCCACCGGAGCCGGGGCCACGGGTGCCGCCTCCACCGGAGCCGGGGCCACGGGTGCCGTCGACCGGAGCGGCCTCGACCGGAGCCGCGGGGACCGGGGCCGGAGCGGGCGCCGGAGCCGGAGCCACTGGCACCGCCTCGACCGGCGCGGCCGGGACCGGAGCCACCTCGGCCGGGACCGGAGCGGGTGCCGCCGGGACCGGAGCCGCTGCCACGGGGGCGGCCTCGACCGGCGCGGCCGGGACCGGAGCCACCTCGGCCGGGACCGGAGCGGGCGCCGCCGGGACCGGAGCCGGGGCCACGGGGGCGGCCTCGACCGGCGCGGCAGGTGCCGGAGCCACCTCGGCGGGCACCGGAGCGGGAGCCACCGGCTCGGCGGTCGCGGTCGTGCCGGCGGCGACGCCGCCGGTGTGCGCGAACGCCTTCTGGGTCGCCTGCACGCTCGACTTCGCCTCGGCGCGATAGCGGGCCACCATCCGCGCGGCCTTGGTGTTGGGCTTGGCGGCGGCGGTCGTGACCTTGGCCGTGCCCGTCTTCGCGCTCACGGCCGTGCTCTTGCCCGGGATCGACGAGCCGCTCAGGTACTGCGACGGGTTCTGCGCCTGGCCGTTGACACGGGTCTCGAAATGCAGGTGCGGACCGGTGCAGCTGCCGGTGCAGCCGACGTAGCCGATCACCTGACCCTGCTGGACCTGCGCGCCCTGCGACACGGCGAAGCGCGACATGTGGGCGTAGCAAGTCGAGAACTGGCTCGTGTGCGTGATGCAGACGATGTTCCCGTAGCCGCTCTGCTGCCCGGCGAAGCTGACGCTGCCGCAGGCCGCCGCACGGATTGCGGTGCCGGTCGGTGCCGCGAGGTCGACCCCGTCGTGGTTGCGGCCCCAGCGCGGGCCGAACGGCGAGCTCTGGGTGCCCTTGACGGGCATGGCGATCGTGGACGAGCCGCAGCTCCCCGTGCCAGGCACGCTGCGCGGCTCGGGCGGGGCCGGGGTCGTCTCCGGCGCGGCTGGTGCCTCCGGCGTGGTACCGGCCTCGCCGCCGCCGGGCTGACCGCCGGCGGCCCCCTCGTCACCGTTCTCGGCGGCAGGGTCGGGAGCGGGAGCCGGCGCGGGCTCGCTCGGTGACGTCGTTCGGCGGGGTCGTCTGCGTCGACGAGTTGCCCTGCGACGACGCGAGCGCCTGCCCGGCCTCGACGAGCCTGCGCTCGAGGCGCTGCTTGACGGCCGTGGGGACGTTGTCGCCGCCCACCGCCGCGGTGCTCGCCTGCTTCTCGAACAGCGAGGCCCACGTGATCGGGCCCACGACGCCGTCGACGGCGAGCCCGGCACGCGCCTGGTAGGCACGCACCGCGGAGTCGGTCTGGGGACCGAAGACGCCGTCAGCGGTCAGGCCGAGAGCGCGCTGGACGTGCGCGACCAGGTCGCCGGAGCTGCCGAGGTGCAGCGGCAGGCCTCCCTCTCGAATCTCGATGGCGCGGTTGGCCGGCGACTCGGAGGCGACGCTCGCCTGCAGGCTGCTCGACGTCTGTGCGGCTGCGAGTGGCGCTGCCGGGCCGGCCACCATCGCGGTGGCCAGGGCTGCGGATATGTGCTTCTTGCGTGAGTGCTCGCGCCGTCCCCTGAGCAGGAGTGCGCGGCGCTTGCGCGAGCGCGTGAGCGAGTGCAGCCAGAGCTCAGGCTGGGCCAGATCCCTGTGGGCGTTCATCCGACATTGTCCCCTTCCGTTCGGGCCTACGGGGTTAGCTGTCGGGCTCGCGCTGGAAGATGCGCTACGTGGCTCTTGGGGCCACGATTCGCCCCCGGTGGCAACTGGCCACCAAACTGGTTCCCCCGTTCGCACTGCCCGGCGGCGGGCGGCGCGACTCGGCGCTTGACTTCTCACACAACCACCCTTTGCAGGGAAAGTTGCGCGGCAGCAGACTAGCGCATCCTTCGCCGGCGTTCGGCGAAACCCTCCTACGACTCGACGGTGCGCCAGTCGCCGCGGTGCTCGCGCTGCTTCGGGAGCATGTTGGCGAGCAGCCCCAGCAGCAGTCCGTAGAGCAGCAGGCCGAGCAGTGTGGGCACGCCGTTCTCGACCCAGACGTTGTCGGAATCGACCACGTGCGCGAACGGCATCAGCAGGACGTCGTTGGCGTCGTCGACCAGCTCGCGGAAGTCGCCGTGGCGTCGTTCACGCAGCATCTCTTCGCGCGGGCTCGGTGCGATCACAGCAGGATTGTCGGCCTCCGCTCGGAGCTCGGATTCGAGCGCGTTCTGCTGATTCTGGGATCCGCGGTTCATCTCGTCGACCGCGAAGAACGCGAATCCGAGCAGCACGATCCCCGACGCGAGGATCGCCAGTAGGCGGATGGCGGATCCCATCGCCATTACCATCGGCACGCCTTCGCCGAGCATGACTGCTGCAATCCACATGTCCACGGATGGCTGACGCCCGCGAGCGCCTGGTTGCCGAGCTGCGCGAGCACGCGCTCGTGATAGGCGAGGTCACGCTCACGAGTGGCGCCACCGCGGAGTACTACGTGGACGCAAAGCGAGCGATCCTGCTCCCCGCCGGCTTCCGCGCCCTCGGTGAGCTCGTGGCCGCCGAGGCGCAGCGCAGCGGGGCGACCGCCGTCGGCGGCATGACGATGGGTGCCGATCCTGTCGCCTGCGCCGCGCTGGCGGCCGGTGCCGACGTGAAGGCGTTCTTCGTGCGCAAGGACAAGAAGCAGCACGGGCTGCAGCGCTGGGTCGAGGGCCCGCTGCTCGAGCCCGGCGAGCGCTGCCTGATCGTCGAGGACGTCGTGACGACGGGCGGCTCGACCGTCCGCGCGATCGAGCGCGTGCGCGAGGAGGGTCTCGAGATCGCCGGCGTGCTGAGCGTGCTCGACCGGCTGGCGGGCGGCGGCGAGGCGATCGAGGCGGCCGCGGGCGCGCCCTACCTCCCGCTCACGACGATCGACGACGTCTATCCGGAGCGCACCGACCGCTAGCCGGGGCCGGCGCCCAGCCAGGCGTCGATCAGCCTGCGCGCGATCGCGTAGGGAGGCGCCAGCAGCAGCTCGCCGCGTCCGGCGGCCGCGTCCTCGATCTCGGAGCGCTCGAACCAGCGCACGTCCTCGAGCTCGTCGTCGGCTGCGTGCGGCTCGCCGGGCTCGGCGCGGGCATCGAAGCCCAGCATGAGCGAGCTCGGGAAGGGCCACGGCTGCGAGGCCACGTAGGTGACCTCGGCCAGCTCGATCGCCGACTCCTCGAGCACCTCGCGGCGCACCGCGTCCTCGAGCGTCTCGCCGGGCTCGACGAAGCCGGCGAGCAGCGAGTAGCGGCGCGGGGGCCAATGCGGCGAGCGCCCGAGCAGCAGGCGGTCGCGATCGTCGGAGACACGGACGATCACCACCGGGTCGGTGCGCGGGAAGTGATGGGCCTCGCAGACCGGGCAGCGCCGCTCGTGACCCGCGTCCACGACGTTGGTGGCTGCGCCGCAGTTGGCGCAGTAGCCGTGGCGCCGGTGCCAGGCGAGCAGCGCCGCCGCGTAGGCGGCGAGCGCGGCCTCGTCCGCGGGGAGCTCAACGGCGGCGTCGCGGAGGCCGGCGGGGCGCCCCTCGCCGGGCTCGGCCTGGCTCACGTCGGAGGCGAACAGCGGCACCGTGCCGGCCAGCCCGAGGAAGACCTCGGAGCCGTCAGGGGCGCCGAGCAGCAGCCGTCCGTCCGCGATCCACACGCCGCGCTCGGAGAGCTGCAGCGCGCGGGCCGCCGGGTCAGCGCGGCGCGCGGCGAGCCAGTCGGGGTCGCGCCGCTCGCTCGGCGCACGGTCGAGGGCGGCGCCTGAGAACGCGATCACCTGTCCTATTCAACAGGCAGCTGGGGGCGAAGCCCCTCGAGCGCGCGGTCCGGCTTGCGCGACCAGCGCTTGCGGCGAGCAGCCTTGGCGCCTGGGCCCAGATCGGGCTCGGCGTGCACGACGAGTACCGGGACGGCGATGTCGCGGAGGCGCTCGCCCACGGGCCGCTGGAAGGGGATGCGGTGCCGGCGGCTCGCCTGTCCGACCACGACGAGATCCCAGTCGCAGCGCTCGGCCTCGCGCATCAGCGCCTCGGCCGGATCGCCGTGGGTCACCAGCTTGATCACGGGCACCTCGTCGGGAATGACCTGCATGGCCGCCTGCGATGGTCTTGCAGGCCCAGTTATCGAGCTGCTCGCACATCCCCGCACGGCTCTGCGGGACCGCGATCGGACCCGCCCAGATGACGCTCGCCGGCTCCGGGGCGCTCACCAAGAGCCCGATGCGGCCATGGCCGTCCTCCGCCAGCTCGATCGCCCTCTGGAGGGCGAGCCAAGCGGCGGGGCTGTCATCCACTCCCACGAGTATCCGATGGAACACGGCCACCTCTTGATTCGCTGCCCAAAGACTACCACAACTCCTTAGCACGCTAAATTGTTTGCATGGCCGAGGTGGGAACGATCCCGACGGACGAGGAGGCGCAGGCGGAGTTCGCCGAGGCGCTCGACGACCTGTGCTTCGCGATCCTGCGCGCCACCGGGCGCGGCGTGCCGGGCGGCGACACCGAGCTGACGCTCTCGCAGTACAACGTCCTGCAGGCGCTCGGCGACGGGCCCGCCACGGTCACCGAGGTGGCGGCGGCCGCCGATGTTGCGGTGCCCACCGCCACGCGTGCGCTGCGCGGCCTCGAGCGCCGCGGCTTCGCCGAGCGGCGCCGCGACCAGAGCGACGACGGGCGCCTCGTGACCGTCTGGCTCACGGTCACGGGCGCCCGCGTGCTCGATGAGAAGCGCACCTGGGTGCGCGAGCGCCAGCGCGCGATCTTCGACCGCCTCAGCGACGCCGAGCGCGAATCCGCGGCGAGCCTCCTACGGGTGATCGCCGAGGACATTCACGAGCTCTGACGGTCAGGCGGCCGGCTCGTTGACCTCCCCGGTCGGCTCCTTCGGCAGGCCGGCGTCCGTCCGCAGCTTCGCCGCTATCTCGGCGATCTCCTCCGGATGGAAGTCGGGCGCGAACGCCATCGGCTGCGGCGGCAGGTCGTTCGGCAGCGCGCCCTCCGGCGGCCCGTCGACCACCTCGAGCTTCGTCGCCCGTCTCGGGATGCTTGCCGTTGAAGACCGCCGCGATCTCCTGGTAGTCGTCAGGCGAGAAGCGATAGATCCGCTTGTGGTCGCCGCGTTCGATGTGCGGCAGGCACTCGGGGATCTTCTCGGTCGCGATCCGAGGCGTCGGGAACATCTTCATGAGCTTCGCGCCGGTCAGGTTCTCGATCGCCCGCGCGTACGCCAGCTGGTGCACACCGCCGCGCACGAGCAGGTAGCCGGTCAGCGCCTTGGCGGCCGGGTGGTCGACCATCTGGTACACGCGCAGCTTGTTCTGGCGGGCCGCCGTCTCGAGGAAGAAGTTGTGCGTGAGATCCTCGATCAGGTCCCCGGATGCGAAGACGTTGTCGCCCGTCCAGGGCCTGCCGTTCGAGTCCTGCGGCAGCGCTGCGTGGCCGCCCGCGATGAACTGCTGAGTGTTGCGCGCGTCCTTGAGGCCCTCCATGGCGCCCTCGATCGAGCCGTTGCCGTTGCTCGTCGGCGACGCGCCGGTGAGCATCGTGTTGATGGTCGCGGCGACCAGCTCGATGTGACCGAACTCCTCGGCGGCGATGTTCGCGATGAGGTCGTAGAACGGACGCGCGCCCTGCTTGTTGCGGAAGTTGAACGACTGGAACGTGTAGTTCATGAACGTCGACATCTCGCCGAAGCGGCCGCCCATCAGCTCCTGAACGGCGGCGGCGCCGTTCGGGTCCGGGTCGGACGGTGGGGGCAGCTCGGTGCCCCAGCGGTCGATGCGCAAAATCATCTTGCGAGCCTCCTGAAGGTTCGGGTGAGGTGTTCGGCCGGATGCCCGGCGCGCCCGGGCGAAAACCGGGTTGGCACCTGCGACGCTACGAGCCCATGCACGTGCGCGAGGCGAGCGACGCGGACTGGCCGGCGATCTGGCCCTTCCTGCACGAGATCGTGGCCGCCGGCGACACGTTCTCCTACGACGAGCGCATGGCCGAGGCGGACGCGCGGGCGATGTGGCTGCTCGACCCGCCGGACCGGACGACGGTCGCGGTCGAGGACGGGGCCGTCCTCGGCTCGGCGAACATGTACCCCAACCACGACGGGCCCGGTTCGCACGTCGCGAGCGGGAACTTCATGGTCGATTCAGCGCATCGGGGCAAGGGCGTGGGGCGCGCCCTGGCCGAGGACATGGTCGATTGGGCACGCCGCCGGGGCTTCCGCGCCATCCAGTTCAACGCCGTGGCGGAGTCCAACACCCCGGCGGTCGCCCTCTACACGTCGCTCGGCTTCGAGACGCTGGCGACGATCCCGGAGGCCTTCCGGCACCCCGAGCAGGGCTACGTCGGGCTGCTCGTGATGCACCGGCGGCTCGGCGCGGACCGCTTCAACCATCGCTAGCCCAGGCGCTCGCGGACGAAGTCGATGAAGGTGCGTGCGGCCGGCGAGGGATGGCGCTCGCGGCGCCAGACCAGGGCCACGTCCAGGGTCACGGGTGGATCGAGGCTGCGCACCTCGACCGGCGGTCCCTCCAGCTCGGTGAGCGAGCGTGACAGGATCGCCGCGCCGAACCCCCGTGCCGCCAGCGAGCGCAGCAGGAACGGGTCGCCGCTCTCGAGCGCGAGGCGAAGCGGCGTCCGCGCTCGCGCGAAGCGCTGCTCGACCACGCTGGTGACCGCCGAGCCGCGCCGCGGCCCGACGATCGTACGGCGCTCGAGCTCCGCGACACCGACGCGCTGGCCGGGCGGAGCCAGCTCGGGGCTGAACACCGCGACGACCTCGTCGTCGCCGAGACGCTCAGCGTCCATCTCGTCGGGCAGGTCGACCGCGAGGAGGCAGAAGGCGGCGTCGAGCTCGTCCTGCGCGAGGTAGCCGAGCATGTCGTCGGCCAGGCCCTCGCGCAGGCCGACCTCGATACCGCGGTGCCGCTGGCTGAAGTCGGCCAGCAGGCCCGGAACGTCGATGTCCCCGGCGCGCAGGAGCGCACCGATCCAGATGCGCCCCCGGAGCGCGCCGCGCAGCTGATCGATCTCCTCACGCGCGCCGTCGATCTCTGCGAGGACGCGGCGGGCGCGCGCTGCGAGCGCGAGGCCGGCCTCCGTCGGGGTCACTCGGCGACTCGTGCGCTCGAACAGCGCGATGCCGAGCTCCTGCTCGAGCCGGCGCACCTGATGCGAGAGGGCGGACTGCGCCACGTGCAGCTCCTCGGCCGCCCGCGTGAAGTGGCGGTGCCTGGCCACCGCCTCGACGCAGCGCAGCTGGCGCACATCCATGCGAGCGATCGTAGAACACGATTGCTTTGCTGAGAACTATGTATTGAATCGCTGAATGATCCGCGCCACGCTCGGTGCATGAACGGCGTGATCTCAGTCGAGCTCCTGGACCCTTCAGCCGCCGCGGACGCCGCTCTCGTCGAGCGACTGGCGGCCCTCGTGAACGACGTCTATGCGGTCGCCGAGGACGGGCTCTGGCGCCGCGGCGCGGCCCGCACGACGGCCGCGGACATGGCGTCGCTCGTCGAGGCCCGGGAGATCGTCGTGGCGACGGTCGACGGCCGCCTCGCCGGCTCCGTTCGCGTACAGGCGCTCTCCGAGGTGACCGGCGAGTTCGGGCTGCTGGCCGCGGATCCGGAACACCGGGGCATCGGCGTGGGGCGCGAGCTGGTGGCGTTCGCGGAACGTCACAGCCACGCCCGCGGCCTGCAGGCGATGCAGCTCGAGCTGCTCGTCCCACGCACGTGGAGTCATCCGAGCAAGGAGTTCCTCGACGAGTGGTATCGCCGGATGGGATATGAGGTCATCCGCCGGACGAGCGTGGAGGACATGCAGCCCGAGCTGGCGCCCTTGCTCGCCACCCCGTGCGAGTTCGTCGTCTACGAGAAGCCGCTGAACGGCGGCCTCGGCGATTAACCGCGCCGCCCGCGCCGGTCATACCGATCTACCGGCCGCGCGGCGCGGAGTGAGCCCGGCAGAACTCGCGGACGGCGTCGTTGAAGCGCTCGGGCTGCTCGAGGTTGCTCACGTGCCCGGCGCGCGGGATCACCACGAGCTTGGCGTCCGGGACCGCGTCCTCGAACTGGCGCGCGACGCTGAGCGGCGAGCGCTCGTCCAGCTCTCCCCAGATCAGCAGGGTCGGCACCGCGATGCGCGGCAGCAGGTCGCGCTGGTCGGCCTCGGCCATCACGTGCAGCGCGGTCCTCATGCTGTCGGGCCGAACATCCGCGGCCATCGCTTCCAGCAGCGGCACGAACTCGGCCGGCGGATCGCCGGCAAACAGTCCCGGAAGGGTGGGATCGAACGCGTGGTCCGCCGCGGCGAGCATCTCCCGGAGGCCCTCTACCCGCGCACGCACCTCCTCCGCCGGCAGCGACCCCTTCCAGCCCGCGTAGGTGTCGACCAGGATCAGAGTCGCGACAAGCTCGGGATGGTGGCGGTAGAGCTCGAGCGCGACGCTGCCGCCCCAGGACAGACCGGCGAAATGCGCGGGCCCGAGACCGAGCGCGTCGACGAGCGCGGCGAGGCAGCTCGCGTAGTCGGCCAGGACGAAATCCGCCGGCACATCCGCTGAGCGACCCGCGCCCGGCTCGTCCCAGGCGACGACGGTGAACTCGTCCGCCAGCGCGGCGAGCTGTGGCTGCCACATCCGGGAGTCCGTCGCGGCGCCGTGCACGAGCACGAGAGGCGGCCCTTCGCCGAGCTGCTCGTATGCGATCTCGACCCCGTGCGCGCGCACGATCTCCACCTCAGCTCGGGATACCGGGCCCGCGCACGAGCGGCCCGCTCGCCAGCTGAGCGCCGAAGTGCTCGAGGATGCCCTGGATCGGTTCGTAGCAGAGCCGGCGCCGGTTCGCGTACTTCCCGACCTCGATTGCGATGCCCACCGCTCGCGTCCGCAGCCCCGAAGTCTCGGTGTAGATCGGCCCGCCGCTGTCGCCCGGACCGGCCCTGATGTTGGTGCAGCGGGCGGTGTCGTTCGCGAACGGATAGTTGGGCACGATCCTGCCGCAGGCGTCGGCGCCGCTCGTCCGCCCAGCGAGGCAGACGCGCTCTCCGGGAGCCTGGTCGCGGGTGGGCACGCTGCCGGTGACCGTGAGCGGGGAACGGTTGCCGCGCTCGATCTGCTGTGCAACCGCCCATTCGGAGCGCAGCGAGAAGATGGCGGCGTCGGGGTTCTCGCCGCTGCCGGCAAGGATCACCCCGAGCTGCGCGCCGGCCCTTTGAACCGGGTTCGGCTGGCCGATGTTGAACGACTCCGCGCAGTGCCCGGCGGTGAGGCCGACCGGGTACGGACTCGATGCGAGCTTCAGGACGAACGCAGCCGTGCACTCGCCGTAGACCGCGGCGCCGTAGACGTCGACCCACTGGCCGGCGCGATAGATCGAGTGGTCGAGTCGCGGCGCGCGTCCGAAGCGCACGTAGCGCACGAGCGTCCGCCCTCGAAAGGTGGAGACCCTGTAGGTGGGCGAGCCCGCGACTCTGGGGAAGTCGCGAACCCAGCGCACGCCGAACCCCCGCTCGCCGAGCGCGATGCTCTCGTCCGACGAGGCCAGCAGGTCGTGAACGAGGCTGCGCGCGGTCGCGCAGGTCCCGCGCCGGACCTGGATGAAGAAGGCGGTCGTGCGCCGGGGGAAGCCACCGCGCTCCGGCGCCCCGCCCACGATGAAGGGGGTCGGAACGACCTCCACGCGGCCGCCATCGAGGATCATGGCGTCACAGTTATCCCAGCCCGACTGCGCCGCGGCGGGGGCGGCGAGGCTGAGCGCGGCCGTTAGCCCAAGCACGACAGCGGCGGTAAGGCGAGGCATGAACGCCCCGAGCAGGATTCGAACCTGCGGCCTACTCCTTAGGAGGGAGTCGCTCTATCCGGCTGAGCTATCGGGGCTCCGCGCAGACGATAGCCCGATCGGGGCGGGCGGAAGCTTTCAGCACAAGGGACGCCGCGAGTGCGGGCGAACGGGTCTAGATGCTCCGAAGAGTGCTCGCAACCTCAGCGGCCTGCTCGCTCGGCGGCCTCTGGCTCGCCGGCGGCTGGGCGTCCGCCGCTGTGCCGCACACGGTTCTGCCCGGGGAGAGCCTGTGGTCGATCTCCGCGGCCAACGGACTGAGCGTCGACTCGCTCGCGGCCTATAACGGGCTGGCGGGCGACGCGGGTCTCATGGCCGGCACGACGATCAACGTGCCGGCCCTCGGGGAGAGCGGCGCGACGGCCTCGGTCACTGCCGCGCCCGCGGCTCCAGCCCTGGGGATGAGCCCGGTCTCGTCGCCGTACGGCGACCTGTATCTGACGCCCGCGGCGGCCCAGGGCTGGAACGCGATGCGCGCGGAGGCGCTCAGCGCCTACGGCATCGACCTCTATCCGGGCGGGCCCGCATCGGCGTTTCGCACCTACGCGCAGCAGGCGCAGCTCTACCAGGCATTCCTCGACGGGCTCGGCGAGCCCGCCAACCCGCCGGGTACCTCCTCACACGAGCTGGGCACGGCCGTGGACGTGCCGACGCTCGGGATGCGCTCCGTGATCGACCAGATCGGCTGGAAGTACGGCTGGGGCAAGGCGCACGCGCCCGGCGAGTGGTGGCACGTCGACTACGTCGGCGGCTGAGGCCCGGTCAGGCCGGCGTCAGGACGGGCTGCTCCTCCTCGAGGCGCGGCCGGTAGAGCTGGGCCGACTCGACGAGGCCGTCGACCATGTCCTCGATGTCGGCCATGCGCTCGATCTGACGTAGGTCGGCGGAGTGGCCGCGGGTCACGGCGAGCCGTGACGAGAAGAGCTGACAGCAGTCCTCGTCGGGCAGGATCGAGATGTCGTAGGTGCCGAGCTGCTTCGCGACCTCGACGATCTCCGCCTTGTCGCGGTCGATCAGCGGTCGCAGCAGCGGCAGCTCCGCCGCCTCCTCGACCACGGCGAGGTTGTGGAGCGTCTGCGAGGCGACCTGTCCGAGCGAGTCGCCCGTCACGAGCGCCTCGGCGCCCTCGCGGCGAGCGAGCGCGGAGGCCACCTTGACCATCAGCCGCCGTTGCGAGAGCACCTGGAGCCGGCCGGCACCCGCCGTAGCGAGCCGGCGCTGAGCGGGGCCGAAGGAGACGACGAACATGCGCGAGCCGCCCTGGAAGCGGTTGAGCCGCCCGACGAGCGCGTAGGCCTTGTAGATCGACTCGGGGCCGGTGAAGGGCCGGCCCGAGAAGTGCAGGAAGTCGCAGCGCAGCCCGCGCTTCATCATCCGGTAGGCCGCCACCGGCGAGTCGAGCCCGCCCGACAGCAGGACGAGGGCGCGCCCGCTCGAGCCGACCGGCAGCCCGCCCGCGCCGCGCAGGCGCTCGCAGGAAACGAGCATCTCCTTGTGATCGACCTCGACGTGGAGCTCGAGGTCCGGCGCGGAAAGGTCGACCTCGAGCCCGAGCCGCAGCCGCACGGCGTCTCCGAGCACGCGCGACAGCTCCATCGAGCGCAGCGGATAGCGCTTGTCGCGCCGCCGCGGCCGGACCGCGAAGGTGCGCCCCGGGCGCCCGCGCAGCAGCGACACGGCGGCGTCGGCCGCGGCGGACGGATCGCGCTCGCAGCGCAGGCCCGGCTGCACCACGCTCACGCCCGGCAGCGCCAGACAGCGCTCGACGAGCGTCTCCTGCGGCTCAGCGCCCGTCACGATGAGGACGCCGCCGCGGCGGCGGACCTCGATCGGCCCGAGGTCGCCGGCCAGGCGGCGCAGATTGCGCTCGAGCACGGCGACGAATGAGGGCCGGTTGCGGCCCTTCAGTGCCATCTCGCCGTACTTGAGCAGTACGCAGCGCTCCGCGCGCAGGTCCTCCATGGGCAGAAGGAAAGTAGCGCGTGGATAGGCATATCTCGACCCCGAATTGCCCGGCGTCGTGCGGGCGCATACGCCGAGGTGGGCAGGCGGCTCGCTCCGCTTCAGGCGGAGATAGTCAGCTACTCCTCGTCGTCCTCGTAGAGGGACTCGCGCGCGAGCTCGGCGCCGCGCGGTCCGTACAGCCGCACCTCGATGTAGTCGCCCGTGAAGGCGTCGATGGAGACGAGCGTGAAGCGATTGTCGACGAGCTCGCACTGGTCGGTGCTGTCCGGCCCGAGCTCCGTGGTCACGACCGCCCCGTTCGACACGAGGGCGATGCCCCAGACGAGCGTGATCACGCCGCGGCGCCCCTGGGTGCCGCGCCAGTGCCCGATCTCGTAGTCGGACAGGTCGAGTGACCAGTCCGGGTTGAGATCCGCGGTCTCCTCGGTGAAGTCGGCCTGGGCCATGAAATCGGTGGCCTGGGCGCCCTCGTGCTCGCGCGTGTAGGAGACGAAGCCGAACCACTCGCCGCCGTCCGCCACCGGGGCGGTGGCGGGGACGTAGGTGCGGCCCTCCCAGGTGCGGTCCGGGAACCAGGCGATCTCGCCGATCTCGGACTCGCACTTGGCCCTGAACTGCTCCGCGAGCGCCTCCCCCCAGCGCCCGTAGGGCAGCGGCTCCTGGGGCGGCTCGGCGGCGAACAGCGGTATCTGTCGGGTTGTCGGCGGCACGGCGCGCGAGGACGCTACACGCTGGCGGCGCGCAGCTGCTCCGCCGCGGCCTCGGGCGCGAGGACGTTGAGATGCACGCCGGTGCCGATCTCGAGGCCGGCGAGTTGCGCGAGCCTGGGCATGATCTCGATGCGCCAGCAGAAGCGCTCGGCGTCGCGCGGCGCGGTGCGCACCCACATGTTGAGCGGCGGCAGTGTGCCGAGCGTCGCGCCAAGCCGGCGCAGCGTCTCGTTCAGGAGGCGACCGCCGAGCGGCCCGTCGTCGGAGAAGCGCGGCGCCGGGCGCCGCGGCACGATCTGGAGGTGGAAGGGCACGCGCGCCGAGAACGGGCAGAGCGCCACCGCCTCGTCGTCGATCGCGACGATCCGCTCACCGCGCCGGACCTCCTCCTGGAGCACGTCCTCGAGCAGATTGCGGCCCTGGGTGCGATCGGAGTAAGCCGTGAAGCGCTCGCGCTCGCGCGCCACCTGGGCGGGCACGAACGGGAGCGCGTAGAGCTGGGCGTGCGTGTGCGGCAGCGACGCGCCCGCCTCCTTCCCCTCGTTGACGATGATGTGGACATAGGCCGCGGCGGAGTGCGCGCGCATGCGCTCGCGCCACACCGACATCGCCGTCTCCACCTGCTCGGGCGTGAGCTCGGCGAGCGAGCTGACGGCGTCGGGTGCGTTGACGATCACCTCGTGCGCTCCGTTGGCCGGCCGGGTTGCGAACAGGTCGGGCTCGCCGCGGCCGCCCGCGAGCGGGTCGCCGCTGCCGTTCTGCTCGCCGGGTGCCAGCGCGGGGTAGAGGTTCGGTACGACGCGCACGCGCCAGCTCCCGTCTTCGCGGAGCGCATAGACCTCGGGCGGGGTCTGATCCTCGTGGCCGGCGGCGAATGGGTCACGCTCGCGGTCGATCGGCGGCCGCGGCGCCACGTCCAGGAACGCGCCCGGGCGCGAGCCGCGCTCGCCGGCGACGATCACCCTTAGCCCCGACAGCGGGTCGATGCGCAGCTCGGGGCTCAGAGCGTCTTCTCCATGGACACGTGCTCGATGCCCTCCTCGACGAAGGTCGCGCCGCGCACCTGGTAGCCCTCGCGCAGGTAGAGCTCCTTCGCGTACGTCTGCGCATGCAGCGAGATGGCGTCCGCCTCCGCGGCGCGCGCGAGGCGATCGGCCTCGCGCAGGATCGCGGCCGCCACGCCGTCGCCGCGCCGGTCGGGCTCGACCGCCAGTCGCCCGAGGCGAGCGACCCCGGCGCGGAACAGGAGGCGGCAGGTGCCGATCACGCGCCCGCCGTCGACAGCGACGATGTGCGTGGCCTCAAAGTCGCGGCCGTCCCGGTCGGCCTCGAACGACACGCCCTGCTCCTCACAGAAGACACGCTCGCGCAGCTCGAGCGCGGCGGCGAGCTCGTCGTCGGTTAGGACTTCGCGGACCTCCACGGGCGCTCCGTCAGCGAGCGTAGCGGTCTATGTCCGCGGCGAGCTTGCCCTCGTCCGAGTAGCCGCCCTGGTGAACGTAGGCGAGCTCGCCCTTGGAGTCGTAGAAGGCCGTGGCGGGAAACGCTTGGACCGCGTTGAAGGACGCCGCTATCTCGAGGTTCGGGTCCTCGAAGTGCGGAAAGTCGACCGGGTAGTCGGCTAGGAAGTCCTCGGCGTCGCCCTGGTTGTCGTTCGAGTTCACGCCCAGGAACACGATCTTGCCGTCGCGCTTCTTCTGCTGGCTCTGAAAGAAGGGGAACTCGAAGCGGCAGGGCCCGCACCAGGACGCCCACTTGTTCACCACGACCGGGGTGCCGCGCTCGGAGGCGATCCTCTTCTCGAAGGCGTCGCGACCGCCGTCCAGGAATGTGGGCGGGGTCGGTGACGGATCCGGTGACGGCGCCGGCTCGTCGTCCGAGCCGCACCCGATCAGCGCTACGAACACGAGAAGAAGCGCGAAGCGGCGCACCCTGCGAAGGATGGCAGAGCCCATTTGGGCTTTCGTGTGCTGTAATGGTCCTTGCCGCCGTCCACCTAGGACTTGGCATGTCGCCGCTCGCGGGAAGTTTTGAGAGCGGCGACACGACGGGCGGCCCCGCTGGGTCTCGACGCCTCAGCTCGGCCCGTCCCCCTTACCGAGAAGCGCCTGATCCCCTGTGGCTGAAACAAGCTCCGTGGCTGAAGCCTCGCCGGTCCCCGGCGACGACCTGAAGCGCGCCGAAGAATTTGCGCGCGAGCCCTTCGTGCTCGAAGGGGAGGACGCGGCGCTGGCGCTCGCGCGCGGCACGGCCCGGCGCAGCGCGCTCGATTCAGCGCTCGCGGAGGTCGACGGCGGCCGCTCGGAGCCGTCGGTCGACTGGCGCCGGCACTACTCCTTGATGCTCGGCCTCGAGCGGCTCCTGTCAGAGGAGGAGCCGCATCTCGTGGACGGCACGAAGCTGTCCGCCCATCAGGTCGATGCTCTGTCCGGCACGCTGATCGCGCTCACGACCGAGCTGCAGCTGTCCCGTAACGGCCGCCACGCGGCGACCTCGGAGGAGCTCCACACGGGCGAGGTCGAGCTCGAGGGCGACGAGCTTCCGGACGAGGAGCCGCTCGACTGGGATCCGGATGAGGAGGCCGAGGAGGAGGCCGCGAGCGAGGCACAGCTCGAGGATCCGGGGGCGGCGCGGCGCTTCTGGTTCGAGCATGCGACCGGCGCCGGCAAGACCGTCGCCGCGCTCGGCTTCGTCGAGGCCTCGCGCACCGGCGGCATCCTGATCCTCACCCACCGCCGCAACCTCGTCGACCAGTTCTTGGGCGAGCTGCGCGACCGCGGCTACAAGGACCGCATCGCGGGGCCGCTCCTGAAGAACGGGAAGGGCGAGCCGCCCGCCGGCGGCCCGGTCACGGTCGAGACCTACCAGTGGTTCGTGCGCAACGCCGGCAAGGTGTCGGACGCGTACACGATCGTCATCTGCGACGAGGCCCACACGGCGCTCGGCGAGAAGACGAGCGCGGCGATCCGCCAGTGGGTTGGTCCCGTGTTCGTAGGCATGACGGCCACCGGCGCCTTGATCGCGCGCCACGTCACCGACCTCTTCCCGACCCAGACCTCGCGCTTCGACCTCGCTCAGGCGGCCCGGCGCGGCGTGATCGCGCCGCTGCGCTGCGTGCGCATCCCGCCGGGTGTGGGCGTTCGCTCGATCTCCAAGGTGCCGCTGCGGCGCGGCGAGGTCGACCAGGACTTCGACCAGGAAGAGCTGGCCGCCCTGCTCGACCAGACGCCCTTCAACCTCGCCGTCGCCGACCTCTACAAGACGCGCTTCAAGGACCTTCCGGGCGTGGTCTACTCGGCTGGCGTGCGGCACGCGCACAACGTGGCGGACGCCTTCCGCGAGGCCGGCATCAAGGCAAAGGCCGTCTCGGGTGAGACGCCCAAGCGCGAGCTCACCCGCATCCTGGCTGCCTACGAGAGCGGCGACATCGACGTGCTCGTCAACGCGCAGCTGCTCGCCGAGGGCTGGAACTCGCCGCGCGCGACGGTCTGCATGCACCTGGCGCCCACGGCCTCGAAGCGGATCTACCAGCAGCGCGTCGGCCGCGTGACGCGCCGCACGCCGGGCAAGGAGGCGGGCATCGTCGTGGACTTCGTCCACCCGGCCACGCCGAACGACGACCCGGTCGTGACGCTGCACTCGCTGCTGGACCGCGACGTCTACCGCGGCGGCGCGATCGTCGTCGGCCCGGTGCGCCGCGGCCGCGGCCGGCGGCTGCGGGTCGAGCGCCGCGTCGTGCCGGTCACGGCCGACGAGGAGCGGCGCGCGCAGGTCTTCGAGCGCGAGCTCTGGCGCATGGCGGTCGAGCACCTGACCTGGGGACAGCAGCAGGCCTGGGCGATGCTGGCGGGCGCGCGCGTCGCCTCGAACAACTGGCGGCGCGCCAAGGCGATGCTGCACTTCGACTCGACCGGCGAGCTGCGCCGGATCTTCCTGATCACCTGCCTGCGCCGCAACCGCAACACGCAGCTGCGCCTCCGGGCGCTCTCCGAGGTCGGCAACCTGCGCGATCCCGAGGCGTTCGACGACGCCGTCGAGATCGTCGGCAGCTGGTCGCGCGACGAGCGCCGCGAGGGCGTGAAGCTGCTGCTGCAGGCGCTGACCGAGAAGCAGATCGGGCGCCGCGACCAGGCCGCGCGCTGGCTCTGGCACCTGGCCGAGTACTCGCGCGAGGTGCACGAGGAGTACGCCGTGCAGCGCTGGCCGGAGACGAAGCGCCTGCTCGGCCTGCTCGTCAACTCCGCAGGCGCCGCGCACGCGCGCAACGCGCGCCGGCTCGTGCAAGCGGCGCGCAAGCAGGACCGCCGCCTGTCCGCGGCGCTGCTCGCGGCCGCGCTCGCGCACACCCCCGAGGCGCAGCAGGTGCTCGACGGCGCGCGCATGCGGATGGCCCGCAAGCCGAGCGCGCTGGCGCGCGAGCTGCTGCGCAACTTCCCCAAGGGCAAGCGCAAGCGCGGCGGCCGCCGGCGCCGGCGCAAGGGCGGCGGCGGAGACGCCGAGGGCGCGGATGAGGCGGCGGTCGTGCAGGCGACGGGCGAGGAGACGCCGGAGGCCGACGAGTCCTCCGACAGCGACTCGGATGACGAGCGCGACGACGACGCCGGCGAGCCGGGCGACAGCGAAGAGCGCTCGGCCGCCTAGCCGAAGAACGTCTCGTACAGCAGGAAGCCGTTCAGCGAGATGATCACCGCCGCCACTGCGGATGCGGCGGCCGTCGTCCAGGACCGGTTGACGAGCGGTCCCATCAGATCGCGCCGGCGCGTGAGCATGATCATCGGGACGAGCGCGAACGGGATCCCGAACGACAGGATCACCTGGGAGATCACGAGCACCGTGGTCGTGTTGAGTCCGATCGCCAGCACGACGAGCGCGGGCGCCATCGTGATCGCGCGGCGCAGGAACAGCGGGATGCGCCGCCGCAGGAAGCCCTGCATCACGACCTGACCCGCGTAGGTGCCGACGCTCGAGCTCGACAGGCCGGAGGCGAGCAGCGCCACGGCGAAGGCGAGCGCGGCGCCGCCGCCGATGAGCGCGCCGAGCTCGGAGTGCGCGCCCTCGATCGTGTCGACGAGCGCCCCCCCGTTGTCGTGGAAGAGCTCGGCGGCGACCACCAGCATGCTCAGGTTGATCACGCCCGCCAGGCCCATCGCGAGCACGACGTCGAGGCGCTGGAAGCGCAGCAGCCGGCGCCGCTCTGCATCCGACGACGTGCGAATGCGACTCTGGGTCAGGGCCGAGTGCAGGTACACGACGTGCGGCATGACGGTGGCGCCGAGGATGCCCACGGCGAGCAGCAGGCTGTCGGTGCCGTCGAGGCCGGGGATCAGGCCGCCGGCGACCCCGCTCACGTCGACGCCGGCGAAGGCCAGGTCGTACGCGAAGCCGAGGAAGACGATGCCGAGCAGCCCGGCGATGGCGAGCTCGAAGCGGCGGTGGCCGCGCGTCTGGAGCGCGAGGATCGCGAAGGCCACGACGGCGGTCATGAGCCCGGCGACGAACGGCGGCACTCCGAACAGAAGGTTGAGCGCGATCGCTGCGCCGACGAACTCGGCGAGGTCGGTCGCGATGGCGATCGCCTCGGCCTGCAGCCACAGGCCCCAGGTGACGGGGCGGGGGAAGCTGTCGCGGCATAGCTCCGGCAGCGTGCGGCCGCTCGCGATGCCGACCTTGGCCGACAGGTACTGCACGAGCATCGCCATCAGGTTGGCCGCGACGATCACCCACACGAGCAGGAAGCCGAACTTGGCGCCGCCCGAGATGTTGGTGGCGAAGTTGCCGGGATCCACGTAGGCGACCGCCGCCACGAACGCGGGGCCGAGCAGCGGCAGCGCGCTGCGGATGCGTCCGCGCGAGCGCTCTCGCTCCGCCGGCGCGGGCGGCACCACGACGCCGGGCAGCGGCGGTACGGCGGCGCCCGCTTGCCCGATCTCGAGCTCGGGAGGCGAGCTCACGGTGCCGGCTCCATGCGCATGCTGCGCGCGATCTCGAGCGGCAGCGACTCGGTGCGGCGGCCGATCCGGACGACGAGCGCGCCGCCGAAGGGCTCGCGCTCGACGAGGCGCAGGCTGCGCCCCGGCTTCACGCCGCGCTCGCCGAGGTGCCGGAGGACCGCCGGATCGGCGTCCGAGACGCGCACGAAGCGGGCCTCGCTGCCGTCCTCGAGCTCCGCGAGGCTGACAGTCTCGGGCTCCTCGAGCACGAGCTCCGCGGACGGGATCGGGTCGCCGTGCGGGTCATGCGTCGGATTGCCGAGCCGTGCGGCGATGGCCTCCTCGAGCTCGTCGGAGAGCGAGTGCTCGAGCCGCTCGGCCTCCTCGTGGACGCGGTCCCAGGGCAGGTCAAGCGTCTCGACGAGGAACAGCTCGAGCAGGCGATGCCGGCGCAGCATCCGCAGCGCGACCCGCCGGCCGGCGGCCGTCAGGCGCACTCCGCGGTACGGCGTGTGCTCGGCCAGGCCGAGCTCGTCGAGGCGCTTGACCATCGCCGACGCCGTCCCGGGCGGCACGTCGAGCCGCTCGGCGAGCTCGTTGTTGCCCACAGCCTCGCCCGAGCGAAGCTCGAGTGCGTAGATCGCCTTCGCGTAGTCCTGCACGACAGGCGAGCGCTCGGGAAGTTCTATCGGCATAGAACTTCGAGTCTAGCTAGGTAGAAATCAGCTCAGGTGAACTTCGCCCGCGTCGAGCGCGATGCGGCCGTCGTCCGTCTCGACCACGAGCGCCCCGCTCGCGTCGATTCCGGTGGCCACTCCCTCGCCGGCCGCCCAGCGCACCCGCTGGCCGCGCAGCGCGTCGCGTTCGCTCCACGCGGCGAGCACGTCCTCGGCCGGCGCCTCGAGCCACTCGTCGAGTGAGCCGAGCAGGGCGGCGAGCACGGTCTCAGCGTCCAGCGCGACCCCCGCGATCCTCAGCGACGTGGCGATCTCCGCGAGCTCCGGCGGAAACGACTCGGTCGTGACGTTGAGCCCGATGCCCAGCACCGCCCAGCCGTCCTGCGGCCTCCCCTCGACGAGGATGCCCGCGAGCTTGCGGCGCTCGAGCCAGATGTCATTGGGCCACTTGATCTCGCAGCGGGTGGGCAGGGCGTCGCAGATCGCGACGGCCGCGGCCAGCGGCAACGTCGGAGCGAGCCGGCGCGTGACCAGCGACATCAGGAGCGCCGAGCGTGGCGGCGCGGTCCAGGCTCTGCCCTGCCGGCCGCGGCCCGCGCTCTGCTCGTCGGCCGTCACCAGCGTGCCGTGCAGAGCGCCGCCGAGGGCGAGCTCCTTGGCACGCTCGTTGGTCGAGTCGGTCAGCCGCAGATGGACGCGCGGCGTGCCGATCATCGCGGCCGCAGCCGCACCTCTGCGTCCGGCCGCAGGCCGAGCGTCGCGGCAGCGTCGCCGCGATTGATCGCAACGGCGAGCGTTCGATAGGAGTCCTCGTAGACGAGCAGCTCGCCGACGGTGACGTCGGCGAAGGTCTGGGCGTACTTGGCCAGGTAGGGCTCGCCGCCGCTCTCGAGCTCGAGCGTGCCGCCGAGCGTGAGGCCGCTCCCGGCCAGCTGCTCGTGGTCGACGTTCAGCGAGACGTTGCCGAAGCGGTCGATCACGAGCGCGTGCGCGACGAGCGCGCCGTCCTCGTGGCGCGGCAGCGGCAGCTCGACCGTGGCAAGAGAGTCGGGGTCGAGAGGATCGCCGGCGTCTGCGAGTTGGGCGCCCGCCGCCAGGTGCGCGGCGACCGGAGCGAAGATGTCGCGCCCATGGAAGGTGGCCGTGACCGGCTCGAGCCTGTGCGGCGAGCGCGTGACGTCCACGGCCAGCTCGATGCCGCCGCAACGCTCCCAGGCGAGGCTGAGTAGGCCATTGTCCGGCCCGACGAGCGTGCGCCCGTCCGCGGTGCGCAGCGCGACCCCCCGTCGTTCCGTGCCGACCTGCGGATCGACGACGGCCATGTGGACGCCCACCGGCATGAATGGGAGCGTGTTGCGCAGCACGAGCGCCCCTTCGCGCACGGCGTAGCGGTTGATGCCGTGCGTGATGTCGATGATGCGCAGGTCCGGCTCGATCGAGCGCATGACGCCATGACACACGCCGACGAAGTCGTCGTCGCGACCGTAGTCCGTGAGCAGCGTGACTATCACGGCGTTGATTCTCTCGCGTCGGCGACGAGCGCATCCACGAGGCCGTCGATGTCGTGGCGAGTCGCCTCCACGTCGACGCGCAGGCCGAGCTCGCGCGCGGTCGCGCTCGTCACTGGCCCGATCGACACCAGCCGGGCGCCGGCGGGCAGCTCGCCGCCGGCGTCGAGGAAGAAGCGCACCGTCGAGCTCGAGGTGAAGGTCACGTGCGTCGCCCGGGCCAGTTGCTCGCGGCTGCCGTCGTCGATCCGCTCGGCGCGAGTGTCGTAGAGGGCGACATCGTCGACGTCGGCGCTGCGCTCGCGCAGCGCGTCGGGCAGCACTGAGCGCGCCTCGGCCGCACGCGCGATCAGCACCGCGCGGCCGTCCACCGGCACGTTCGCCAGCTCCTCGACGAGTCCCTCGGCCACGAAGCGCTCCGGCACGACGTCCGCCCGGATGCCGTGGCGTTCGAGCTCCGTGGCCGTGCCGGGGCCGATGGCGGCGACCGTGGCGCCGGCGAGCGCCCGGGCGTCCTGCCCGACCTCGGCGAGCGCGTCGAACAGCAGCCGCACGCCGTTTGGGCTGGTGAGGCAGACGAGCGCGTACTCGCGGATGCGCGACACCGCGGCGAGCAGCTCGCCCTCGAGCGGGCGCGGCTCGATGCGGATCGCGGGCGCTTCGATCACCTCGGCGCCGAGGCCGCTGAGACGGGCAGCCAGCCCGCTCGCCTGGGCGCGGGCGCGTGTGACCGCGACAACGGCGCCGCTGAGTGGCCGTCGCTCGAGCCAGCCGAGCGTGTCGTGAAGAGCTGCGACCGGGCCGATCACCGTGATCGACGGCGGTCGGATTCCCTCGGCACGAACCCGCTCGGGCAGGCCGGTGAGCGAGTCGACGAGCGTGCGCTGGCCCGGATACGTCCCGCGCTCGACGACGGCGGCGGGCTCCTGCGGATCCCGTCCCGCCGCGATCAGACGGGCGGCGATCATCGGCAGGTTCTTGACGCCCATGTAGAGGACGAGCGTGCCCGGGAAGCGCGCCAGGGCATCCCAGTCAAGGGCGGATTCTGGCTTCTCCGGATCCTCGTGGCCTGTCACGAAGGCCACCGCCGAGGCGGCGTCGCGGTGCGTGACCGGGATACCGGCGTACGCGGGGGCGGCGACTCCGGCCGTCACGCCCGGCACGACCTCGAAGGGGATGCCGGCGGCGGCGAGCGCCTCCGCCTCCTCGCCGCCGCGTCCGAACACGAACGGGTCGCCGCCCTTGAGGCGCACGACCCGCTTGCCCTGCCGCGCCAGCTCGACGAGCAGCGCGTTGATCTCCTCCTGCGCGAGCGCGGCGGCGCCCGGCTCCTTGCCGACGTAGCGGAGCTGCGCGTCCGTGCGCGCGCCCTCGAGTGCGCGTGGGGGGATCAGCCGGTCGTACAGGATCGCGTCGGCCTGCTCGATCAGCTCGAGCGAGCGGCGCGTCATCAGGCCCGGGTCACCGGGCCCGGCGCCGACCAGGAAGACGTTGCCGCCGCTCACCGCGGCAACGCTAGCCCGTCAGTCGACCTTGATGACTGACAGGACGTTGCCGGCCGGGTCCTTGAACCATGCGATCAGCGGGCCGCCGCCGCGGAAGATGCCGCGCTCGTCGAAGTCGGAGGCCATCTCGTCGTAGCGCTCGAAGCTGATGCCGCGCTCGCTGAGCGCGTCCACGGCTGCCTCGATGTCGTCCACGGGGAAGTTGAGGATCGTGAACGTCGCCGGCTCGTGGTTGTCCTTGGGGTAGACGATCACCTCGCCGCCCCCGGCGACGTGGATCGTCAGGATGCCGTTCTCCTCCGAGGTCTCGAGGCCGAGCGTGTCGCCGTAGAACTGCTGCGCGCGCGGCACGTCGTCCACCGAGAAGCCGCTGAAGGCCCTGGTCTCGCGGAACATCGGTTCTCCTCTCAGTCGAGGCGCTCCGGCAGGCCGAAGCGCTCGAAGTAAGCAATGTTGCTCTTGGGATCGATCGGCTGATCGGGAAAGCGCGCGTAGTACTCGGGGTCGCTTCCCCTGACGGCGCGGTTGAGGAAGGAGGTGACCTCCTTGATGCGGTCGCCCTCGAAGGTGAAGACGTTGAGCGCGAAGGCGAGGTAGGCCTCCTCGCCCGAATGCCACACGTAGGCGCCGATAGCCGCCTGGCCGTTGGCATGGGAGGGCAGGTGGCGCCAGCGCCACGCACCCGACAGCGGCCCGAGCTCGAGGAAGCCGGGGATGTCGTCGCCGCGATACCAGGAGGACATCGGAGGCATCGACCAGGCCGCGTCCTTGGCCAGCAGCGAGACGACGGCCGCGACGTCACCGCGCTGCAGCGCGTCGCTGAAGCGCTCGACGATCACCCGCACCTGCTTGTCACCGAGCGCGCGCAGCGTCTTCTGCTGAGTCTGCTCGGGCAGGCGCTCGTCGACCGTCGCGCGGGCCCGCTGCAGTGCGCTGTTGACCGACTGCGGCGTCGTGTCGAGCGAGTCGGCGGTCTCCTTCGCCGAGAAGCCGAGCACCTCGCGCAGGATCAGCGCGGCGCGCTGTCGCGGGGGTAGGTGCTGGAGCGCCGCGACGAAGGCGAGCTCGACGCCCTCGCGCTGCTCGTAGCGAGCCTCGGGCGCCGCATAGCCGTCCTCGACGGCGAGCTGCTCGTCTGGGTAGGGCTCGACCCAGACCGACTCGACGGCGGGCGCGCCGGCGGTCTGGCCGCCGTCGGTGGAGGGCACGTAGTCGGGCGGCAGCACGCGCTTGGGGCGCCGCGCGATCGCATCGAGGCTGACGTTCGTGGCGATCTTGTAGAGCCAGGCGCGCAGCGAGTGGCGCGGCTCGAAGCGCGGCAGCGCGCGCCATGCGCGCAGCAGCGCGTCCTGCACGGCGTCCTCGGCGTCGTACACGGACCCGAGCATCCGGTAGCAGTGAGCCTGGAGCTCGCGCCGGTGCGGCTCGACCAGGTCACGGAAAGCGTCCTCGCTCCCTTCGCGGGCTCGCTCCAACAGCGCTCGTTCCTGGGCACTTCCGGCAGTCGCGGCGGTGGTCATCGTCCTCAGGTTAGACCCCTGCCTGAGAGCGTCTCGGGCAATCCGAAGGCGGGGAAGAGCTCCGGCGCGAAGGTGGTGATCTCCGCGATCGAGTCGCCCTCGATGCGGATCACGTCGAGCGCCAGTGGCTTGAACTCGGACTCGCCGGGCAGCGCGCGGTAGCACGCGATCGCGGGCTGCATGTTGGCCCGCGTGATGACGCCGGTCATGCGCCCGAAGCCCTCCTGATCGAAACTCAGCCCCCAGTACTCGACGATCTCCTCGCGGCCCACGAACAGGCCCGGCTCCGGTGGCATCGCGAAGCGCAGATCCTCGTGAAGCGTCGCGATCATGGCCTTCGGATCGGCCTTCTCGGTCGCCTCGATGTATTGCTCGAGCAGCTTGCGCTCCTGCTGTGTGGTGGGCGAGCCCGCGTCCCAGTCGAGCCGGCGCTGCGGGAGGTGCTCCTGGAGGCCCGCGCGGGCGCGCTGCAGGGAGCTGTTCACGGAGGCGACGCTGGTCTCGAGCAGTGAGGCCGTGTCCTTGGCGCGCCAGCCGAGCACGTCGCGCAGGATCAGCACGGCGCGCTGGCCGGCGGTCAGCTGCTGGATCGCCGCGATGAAGGCGAGCTCGATCGTCTCCTTGGAGACGACCGCGGATTCCGGATCGGCGTCGGGCGCCGCCAGCCCCTCGAGCAGCTCGTCCGGGTATGGCTGCAGCCAGGGGACCTCGAAGTCGCCGCTCGCCTCGGGCGGGCGCTCGAGCGCCGGCCGCGGCCGGGTCCTGATCGCGTCGAGGCAGGCGTTCGTCGCGATCCGGTAGAGCCAGGCGCGGAGCGTGCCCTCGCCGCGGAAGCTGTCGCGCGCGCGCCAGGCGCGCAGGAACGTCTCCTGCGTCAGGTCCTCGGCGTCGTTCAGCGAGCCGGTGAGGCGATAGCAGTGCACCTGCAGCTCGCGCCGGTGGCGCTCGAAGTGGCGGCCGAACGTCGCCTCGTCGCGAATTGCCTCTGCGCCTGTCATCGGGAGGGGCTCCATGCCGTTCTCTGAGTGGTACGACGGGGCCCGGCGCCAAAACTCATCGGGGCGTTGCGGCGAGCTCGGCCGCAGCAAGCAGCTCGGCGGCGCCGGCGGCGAGCAGCCGCTCTGCGACCTGCAGGCCCAGCACGCGGTCCTCGCCGCTGAGCTCGTCGCGAATCCAATGCGATCCGTCCGGCATCCCTACGAAGGCCGTCACGCTGGCCGAGTGCTCGTCCTCCTGCCGTGCATGCACGCCGATCGGCGTGTGGCAGGTCGCGCCGAGGCGGCGGACGATCGTCCTCTCGATGTACAGAGCAGTGGCGGCCGCGTGGTCGGTGAGCTCGGTCGCGGCGAACGCGGTCTCGTCGGCATCGCGCGCCTCGAGCAGGAGACAGCCCTGGCCCGGCGCGGGCACGAAGCCAGCCGGGTCGAGCGGGCTGCCCTCGTCGCCGCGTCCGAGGCGGTCGAGGCCCGCCTGCGCCAGGACGATCGCGTCGAAGTGCCCTTCGGCGAGGCGGCGAAGCCGCGTATCGACGTTGCCGCGCAGGTCGCGCACCTCGAGGTCGGGTCTCAGAGCGAGCAGCTCAGCGCGCCGGCGCAGGCTTGCGGTGCCCACGATCGCGCCCTCGGCGAGCGCGTCGAGGTCGGGCGCACCGCAGAGCGCATCCCGCGCATCGGCCCGCTCCGGCACCGCCAGGATGATGAGTCCCGAGGGGAGCTCGGCGGGGACGTCCTTCGCGGAATGAACAGCCAGGTCGATCTGCCCGGCGAGCAGCGCCTCCTCCAGCTCCTTGACGAAGCGCGCCTTGTCGGAGGTCAGCGGCGCGGGGCCGCGGCGCTCGTCTCCCGCGGTCCTGATCGGGACCAGCTCGACGTCGTCCTCGAGGCGCTCCGCAACCCATTGGGCCTGTGCGAGCGCGAGCGCGCTGCGGCGCGTCCCGAGTCGGATCACCGGCCGCGGCTGCGGCGTGCGGCCTCGAGCTGGGTGACCTCGGCGGGCGCCTGATCGCGGGGCGCGAGCGCGGCCTCCAGGCCGAAGAGCTCGTGCAGCGCGTTCACGTAGCGGTAGGAGGCGCCCTCGCCCACCGAGCCCTTGAGCCGCAGCGTCGGCTCGTGGAGGAGCCGGTTGACCACGGCGCGCGCCATCAGCGCGAGCCGGTCCCGGTCGGCGTCGCTGAGCGACTCCCAGGCCGACTCGTTCTCGCGCAGCACCTGCTCGACGATCTCCTCGCCGCGCCGGCGCAGCGCCGAGATCGTCGGCACGACGTCGAGCGCTGACATCCAGCCACGGAAGCGCTCCACCTCCTCGCGTACGAGCGCACGCGCTTCCTCGGCCTCGCCCTTGCGCTCGCTGAGATTGCGCGCCACGGCGTGCTGGAGGTCGTCCATGTCGTAGAGGGCTATTCCGGGGCAGTCGCGCACATCCGGATCGATGTCGCGCGGCACGGCCAGGTCGAGCAACACGAGCGGGCGGCCCATGCGCGACGCCGCCACGAACTCGAGCTCCGCCCGGCCGATGATCTGATGCGGCGCCCCGGTCGAGCTGACGACGATGTCGGCCGCCTCGAGCTCCGTCGGCATGTCATCGAACGAGATTGCGCGGCCGCCGAAGCGCTGCGCCAGTGCGAGCGCGCGCTCGTAGCGCCGGTTGGCGACGAAGAGCGCCTCGACGCCCCGCTCGGAGAGCGCTCGCGCCGTGAGCTCGGCGTTCTCGCCCGCTCCGACGACCAGCACGCGCCGGTCATCGAGCGTGCCGAGGAAATCGGCGGCCAGGCGAACGGCGACCGAGGACACCGACACGTTCGCGCGCGACACGCCGGTCTCGCTGCGCACTCGCTTGCCGGTCGCGAGCGCGTCACGGAAGAGCCGGTTCGACACGGGGCCCGTCACGCCCTCGACTAGCGCCAGCTCGTAGGCGCGCTTGACCTGACCCTGAACCTCCGCCTCGCCGACGATCATCGAGTCGAGCCCGGCGGTGACGGAGAAGAGGTGCTCGACGGCGTCGTCGCCGCGCAGCGAATAGATCGCCCCGAGCAGCTCGGTGAGGCGCAGGCCGGCCTGCCGGGAGAGAGTCCCGAGCGCCACGTTCTCGGCCTCTACCGGGTCGGCGGTCATCAGGTAGAGCTCCGTGCGGTTGCAGGTCGAGATCGCAACGGCCTCGTGCACCGAGGGCTCCTCGACGAGCTCCGCGAGCACGCGCGAGGCGCGCCCGTCGGGAAGCGCCAGCCGCTCGCGCAGCGGCAGCGACGCGGTCTTGTGGTTGACGCCGAGCGCCAGCAGCTCGCCGGTCACTCGTCGTCCTCGCTCGCCAGCTCGGCGATCTCGCGATCGATGCGGGCGATCTTGGCACCGATGATCGCAACGTAGACGAGGATCAGCGCGACGAACACCACGTACGCGCCGGCCACGTACTTGCCGGCTTCGTCAAGCGGCAACGCGGGCACGGTTCCTCAGCTTCTTCAGTTGCATCGATGCGTTCTTGGCAGTCAACTCGAGCTTCCAGAGGGTGACAAACAGCAGCGTCATGCCGAGCAGCGCCACCAGGAAGGTGAGGCGCATCTCGCCCGGAAGGGAGCCGCCCGTCTGTGAGAGCACGCGCGGGTGTGTGTACGCCTCGGCCAGTCGCACGGCGATGAAGTTGAGTGGCACGAAGGCGCCGGCGGCGATCGCGAACACCGACGAGTAGCGCGCCTGCCGATCCGGGTCCTCGATCGAGAAGCGCAGCGGGTAGTAGACGCAGTAGAGGAGCACGACGACGAGGAACGAGACCAGCACCGGCTCGTCCCAGACCCACCAGTGGCCCCAGGAGGCCTTGGCCCAGATCGCCCCCGTGGCGAGCACGCCGAAGCCGAGGATGATCGAGATGTGGATCGCGACGTAGGAGCGCATGTCCCAAGAGCGGTCGCCGCTGCGCAGGTGCTTGATCGCCATGACGCCGCCCGCGACGAAGCCGCCGAGCGCCACGATCGCCATCGGCACGTGCACGTAGAAGATCTTCTGGACGAAGCCCTGGTCGGCGTCGAGTGGCGCGTAGAAGAAGACAAGCGCCAGCGCCGCCGTAATGGTCACGGCGGTGGCCCAGGTGAGCGGCGTCAAGCCCCTCGAATACATCAGTCCTCGAGCAAATAGTCGAAGACGGCCACTGAGACAAGCACGAAGACAACATCGTAAAGACTGAGCAGTCCCAGCCAGCGCCCGAGGTCCTCCGGCCCCGCCTCCGGGCGGAACAGCGGCTCGGTCGCCTGCGCGCAGGAGATCAGCAGCGGCACGAGCAGCGGCAGCAGCAGGATCGGGACGATCAGCTCGCGCGCGCGGGTCTCGGCGGCGAGCGCGGACACGAGCGCGCCCACGGCCGCGATCCCCAGATTGCCGAGCAGCAGGATCGCGAGCAGCTCGGGAAACGCGGCGCCCAGGCCGGGGCCCAGCAGGAACAGCGCGAAGGCCGGGACGGCCACGAGCTCGACGGCGCACAGGAACAGGAACAGCACGGCCGCCTTGGCCACGAACAGCGCCGTGCGATCGACGGGCGCCAGCAGCAGGCCCTCGACGCCGCCCTGCTCTCGCTCCGCGGCGAACAGGCGCGACACCCCGATCACGGCGGCCAGCAGGATCGTCACCCACAGCACCCCCGACGCGAGCTCGCCGTCGAGCGAGTCGCGATCCAGGCCGAAGTGGAAGAGCACGTAGACGGTGACGGTGAAGAGCGTCATCGCCGGGACCGACTCCTTGGTCCGCCACTCGATGAGCAGGTCCTTGCGCGTGATCGCGCGGGCGGCCGCGATCACCGGTAGAGCTCCCGATCGGCCGGCGCCGGCCTGCCGGCGCGCAGCCCGAGCGCGAGGTCGGACTCGGCGAGCGCGCCCTCGACGTCGTGGCTCACGAGCACGCGCGTGCGGCCCGAAGCGCGGCCGATAAGGGGTTCGAGCAGCTCGGCCGCGGCAGGGTCGAGCCCGGCGCGGGGCTCGTCGAGCAGCAGCAGCTCGGGGTCGTGCAGGACCGCGCGCGCCACGGCGAGCCGCTGAACCATGCCGCGCGAGAGGTCCCGTACGGGCTCGTCCGCGCGGCTCTCCATTCCCACCGCCGCGATCACCTCCTCGACGCGCTCCGCGCCCGTCTGGTGGAGGGCGGCGTGGTAGCCGAGGTTCTCGCGCCCACTCAGCTCCCGGTAGAGGAGCGGCTCGTGCCCGAGGAAGCCCACCTTGCCGGGCACCTTCCAGCGCTCGCGCGGCAGCTCTGCGCCCAGCACGCGCGCGCTGCCGCCGTGCGGGCGCAGCAGCCCGGCGAGCACGCGCAACAGAGTCGTCTTGCCGGCGCCGTTGGCGCCCAGCACCGCGAGCGTGGCGCCGGGCGGGACGCTGACCGTGACGCCGGAGAGGGCGAGGCGCTCGCCGTAACGGCGCTCGAGACCGTCGAGCTCGATCGCCGGTTCCATGGCGGCGAAGCCTATGCTGCCCCCGTGCCGCGACTCGTGGGGATCAACCACCTCGTGCTCGAGGTCACGGACCTCGACGAGGCGCTCCGCTTCTACGGGCGCGTCTTCGACTTCGAGCTGCGCGGCCGTGTGCGCGGCATGGCCTTCATCGACATGGGCGACCAGTTCCTGGTGCTCGCGGAGAGCCGGGGCGACACGCCGCCGGACAGCGAGCGCCACTTCGGGCTCGTCGTCGATGATCGCGATGCGGTGCGCCGGCGGCTCGAGGAGATCGGGGCCGACTTGCTGGGCGGCCGCGGGCTCGACTTCCGCGACCCGTGGGGCAACCGCGTCCAGGTGGTCGAGTACGGATCGGTGCAGTTCTCGAAGACGGATAGCGTGCTGCGCGGGATGGGGCTCGAGGGGCTCGAGAAGTCGGAGCGGGCACTCGCCGAGCTGCGCGACAAGGGCCTCGCGCCGTGAGCTGAGACTCGCCGCTCAGGCAGCTGCCGCCAGGGCCGCCGGCGCGGTCTCGAGCTCGGCGCGGAGCTCATGTGGCCGGTCGCTCGTGACCCCGTCGAGGGCGAGGCCCGCCAGGCGTTCGAGCAGCGCGGGCTGGTTGACGGTCCCGGTTGTGACGCTGAGCCCGCGCGCCTGGAGCGGCTCGACCAGGGCGGGGCTGAGGAGGAAGTGCTCGACGCAGACGCCTCGAACGCCGGCGCCCTCGGCCCAGGCGGCCAGCGCGCCGGGGTCATGGTCCGCCCAGAGGACCAGCCGAGCCCCGAAGTCGCAGCGAGCCGCGAGCGCGCAGGCGCCCGACCAGAAGCTGAGCACCTCGATCCGGTCCCGGCTGGGTTCGTCGCGCAGGCGCTCGCAGAGGGCGAGCGCCGTGCGCCCGGCGAGCGCAGGATCGGCGTGCGCCTTGACCTCGAGCTGAAGCGTCATCTCCGCGGGCGCCCGCTCGAGCAGCTCTTCGAGGAGCAGCGGCCGCTCCTCGCTGGGGCTGCCATCCGCGTTGCGAAGCCGGCCGGCGCGGATCTCGGCGGCCGTGCGCTCGTGCGCCCAGCCGCTACACGTGGTGCCCGTGTCCAGGAGTGGGTCGTGGAGCAGCACGAGCTCACCGTCGGCGGTGAGGCAGCAGTCCGTCTCGAGCCCCGCCAGGGGCCCTTCGAGTGCGCGCGAGAGTGCCGCGAGGGAGGAGTCAGGGCCGTAGGCGCGGCCGAGCCGATGGGCGTACAGCGGCAGCTGCATCGGCGCCCAGGGTCGCCGCTCCGTCGCCGTTCATGGTTATCCGGAGGCGACCGAGTCGTGAAAACACCGTGAACGGCGAGTCCTATGCGATCAGCCGGGCCATGATCCGGGGGTGCCCATCCACCTCGACCTCGGAGATCGCCTCCGTCCGCTGGTAACCGGCGTCGACCGCGAGCTTGCGGAGTCCGGCCGGCGTGAAGCCCCAGTACACGAAGCTGTCGCCTTCGTAGACCTGACCTGGCTCCAGCGGCCGCAGCTCGACGCCGTCGGCATCCCCTGAGGGATCCCCGTAGGTCTCGACCAGCACCGCCCCGCCTGGCGCGTTGCGCTCGCGCAGCGTGCGCAGAAGCCCCAGTGGATCCTTCACGCGGTGCAGGATCCCGAAGCAGAGGATCACGTCAAAACGCTCATCGAGCAGGCCGAGCTCGAGGGCGTCGAGGCGCCGGTAGTCGACCTTGGATCCGAGCAGCCCGTGGATCGCCCGGAAGCCCTCGCCGCCGTTCAGCTCGATCCCCCAGCGCGCCGCCACCCACTGGCGGTACTGCTCGTTGTCGACCGCAACCACGCGCGATGCGCCGCGGCGCTCGGCCAGAAAGGCGTAGAAGCCGTCGAACGTGCCCACGTCGAGCACGCTCTGCCCGTCGAACGCGGTGGGGAGCGTCGGTATCCGATAGCCATGATCGCGTGCAGCCCCCGGCGTGTAGATGCCGTGCGCTCGGTTCAACGCGAAGGTGTGGAACCAGAACGGCACGGAGTCGCGCACCGAGAGCGCGAGCTCGGGGTCCACGTCGATCGGCAACAGGTCGGCGACCTGGCGCTCGGCGTCGGTGATCGCGAATTGGCTCATCGGGCGGCGTGCGCCGCTTCCACGGGCTCGCCGTTCGCCGTCAGGACGACGTCGATGTTGCCGCGCGTTGCGTTCGAGTAGGGGCAGACCTTGTGGGCGCCGGCCACGATCCGCTTGGCCAGCTCCGGATCCTCGACCTGCGGCAGGCTCACGTGCAGCTCCACCTCGAGCTTGAACCCGCGGTCCTCGGTGGGCAGCAGGCTCACCTTGCTGTCGACCGAGACGTCCCCCACCTCGGCCTTCTCGCGCCGGCCGATCACCCCGAGGGCGCTCTCGAAGCAGGACGCGAAGCCGACCGCGAACAGCTGCTCGGGATTGGTGCCGCCGCCCTCGCCGCCCATCTCCTGGGGCAGCCGCAGGTCGACCTCGAGAAGGCCGTCGCTCGTCCGGCCGTGTCCTTCAGCGCGGCCGCCCGTGACAGTCGCCTCCGCGGTGTACAGCGTCCGAGCCATTGAACCTCCCGCAGTCGTTGACGCGGGCGACCCTACCGCTCAGCCCGTGCGCCGGCGCAGCAGGAAGCCCGACGCGGCGATCGAGAACGCCAGGATCGCGGCGCACCAGGCGAGCGCCGCCCAGGCGTGGCCCCCCCGAGCCGTTCAGGAGCCAGTAGCCAGAGACGGCAACCGCGATGAGAATGGATGCGATGAGCGAGGAGCCGGGCCTGCCGGCGAGCATCGAGACCGCCTGGGGCGTCCGCGAACGCCCGACCAAGGGCCCCAAGCCCGGGCTCAGCCTCGACCGGATCGTCGCCGCGGCGGTGAGGCTCGCCGCCGCCGAGGGGCTCGCGGCAGTGTCGATGGGACGAGTCGCCGGCGAGCTGGGGGCTGCCCCGATGTCGCTCTACCGCTACGTGGCCTCGAAGGACGAGCTGCTCGCGCTGATGGTCGACGCAGCGGTCGGGCCGCCGCCGGCGGCGTCGCAGCCGGGCGAGGACTGGCGCGCTGGGCTGTCGCGCTGGTCCTGGTCCTACTACGAGGCCCTCGGAAGGCATCCCTGGGTCGTGCGCATCCCGATCAGCGGCCCGCCGACGACGCCCAATGGCGTCGCCTGGATGGAGGCCGGGCTGGCCTCGCTTGCCGAGACCGGGCTCGACGAGGGCGAGAAGCTGTCCGTGATCCTGCTGCTGAGCGGCTACGTGCGCAACGAGGTGACGCTGATGTCGGACATCGGCGCTGCCGCGGCGGCCTCCGGTGAGCGGAACGTGTCCGGCACATGGAGCCAGCTGATCAGGCGCGTGACCGACGCCGAGCGCTTCCCCGCGCTCCACCGGGCGCTCGCCTCGGGCGTGCTCGAGGAGGACGACGACGCGGACGAGGACTTCGGCTGGCGGCTCGAGCGGGTGCTCGACGGCGTCGACGTGCTCGTACGAGAGCGCGGCTAGACGACGCCGCGCTCGAGCGTCGCCGCGGCGTGCTCGAGTGTGGGCGCCACCACCGGCCAGGACTGCTCGATCGCCTTCGGGTTGCCGGGGAAGTTCACGATCAGCGTGCGGCCGCGGATCCCCGAGACCCCCCGGGTGAGGATCCCGAGCGGGGTGTGCCGGCGCGAGTCGGCGCGGATCGACTCGGCGTAGCCCGGCGCCTCGCGCTCGATCACGTCGCGGGTCGCCTCCGGTGTCACATCATCGACGGTCATGCCGGTGCCGCCGGTGGTGAAGATGAAGCGCGCGCCGTCGTGGTCCGCGAGCCGGGTGAGCACGGTGACGATCGAGTCGCGATCGTCCGTGACGGTCTCGGCGCTGACCTCGAGCCCGGCCTCCTCACAGAGCCGGACGAGCGCGGGACCGGAGGCGTCCTCGCCCTCGCCCGCCGCGATCGACGTGGAGACCGTGACGACGGCAGCCTTCACGCGAGGGCGGCCGCCGCGTATGCCTCTTCGAGTGTCAGGAACTCGTCGAGGCCCGTCAACCGCCCATCCGCCGTTCGCCACAGGTGAACCTCGTCGCGCTCGACCACCGCCCCGCTCACGGCGCCTCGCACGCTGTGATGGACGACGAAGATCGCACGGTCTTCATCGAGGTCGATCACGTCGCGCACAGTGGTGTGGTTGCTGTCGAAGGCGCTGAAGAACTCCTCCACGTACGCGGTGCCCTCGATGCCGTCGCGAACGCCCGGCTCGGGCATGTCGACACCATTGCTCCAGACGTAGTCGGGGTTCTCGCTTCGCGAGCCGGCGAAGGGTCTCGATGTCGCGCCGGTTCATGGCGTCGTACACGCTGTGGATGAGGGCGATGGTCTCGGGGCTCATCCCTCGCGCCTCCAGTCGTGGCGGCCGCCCGACTTCTCGAGCAGCACGACCTCGGCGATCTCGACGCCGCGCTCGAGGCCCTTGACCATGTCGTAGACGGTCAGCGCCGCCACCGACGCCGCCGTCATGGCCTCCATCTCGACGCCCGTCTGCGCGCTCGTACGGGCCTCGGCCTCGATCTCGACGAGGCCGTCGCGCACGTCGATGCGCACGTCGGCGAACGACAGCGGCAGCGGGTGGCAGAGCGGGATCAGCGCCGAGGTCTGCTTGGCCGCCTGGATGCCGGCGATGCGCGCGGTCGAGAGGACGTCGCCCTTGGGCGCGTCGCCGCGCGCGACCGCCGCAGCGGTGTCGGCGGACATGCGCACGACCGCGCGCGCCACCGCGCGCCGGTCCGTCACGTCCTTGGCGCCCACGTCGACCATCCGGGCGCGCCCGGACTCGTCGAGGTGCGTGAGCTCTCCCTCGCCGGCCACGCGCCCAGCGTACCTCCGCCCCGTCAGGCGTGCGCGTGCGTGCTCTGGGCCGCCGCGATCAGGTCGCGCACGGCGTCCTCCTCGCCACGGCGCAGCAGCTCGACCGGGTCGGGATCGCCGTTCACGATCGACTCGAAGAACTCCTTGCGGTCCTGATAGGTCGGCAGCGTGCCCTTCGCCCAGCCGCGCACGTCGTTCAGGAGCACCGCGAGCCGCGCGTAGGGCTCGCCGTACTCGTCGGCGATCTCGCTCTTGATGCGCTTCGCGAGGGCGGGCGAGGCGCCGGCCGTCGAGATCGCGATCGCGAGCGGACCGCTGCGCACGATCGCCGGCAGGATGAAGTTGCAGAGCGGCGGCACATCGACGACGTTCACGAGCATCGCCCTGCGCTCGGCATCCTCGTAGACGGAGATGTTGACGTCCGTGTCGTTGGTCGCCGCGATCACCATGAACACGCCCTCGAGGTCCGCGGGTCCGGCGTACGTACGCCGCTCCCAGCGGATCGATCCCTCGTCGGCCAGCTCGCGCAGCGGCTCGATCGCGTCGGGCGCGATCAGTGTGACCTGGCCGTCGCAGGCGAGCAGGCCCTCGACCTTCTCGAGGCCGATGTCGCCGCCGCCGACGACCACGGAGCGACGGCCGCTCAGCTTCAGGCAGGCGATGTAGAAGGGGGTGTCGAGCATCCCCTGGACGCAGCTCTGATCGCAGATTCCCCTGCGGAGCTGGCAGACGCATTCCTTGCCTGCGTAGGCCTGGGCCGGCATCAACCAAGAGTCTAGGCACGGCCGTGCGCGGAGCGATGCGTACGAGACCGCGGCCCACCGCACGGGGAGGGAAGGGCCCGTGCGGTGAGCGCCGCTGGTCTCAGGCGGCGTGGTTACGCCGCGAGCGCATGACGCGGGCGCCGCAGCAGCCCTGGCAGCAGAGGCCGGCGTCGGGGCGAACGATCCTTCCGTCCATTCCGACGGCGCTCCTTCGCGGCACGCTGCAGGTCGGTCGCATACTCGTTCGCAGCTGCGTATGAGAGCTCTCCGGTCATGGACGAGAAAGTACGGCTAAGGGGTGGCGCCGGACATCGGCAATCCGGAGCCGCTTGGGCCTTAGTTGCGAGCCCGGGGCGGGTTACGGGCCCCTTACCTAGCGCTTCAGCACGTCACGAAGCGTCTTGCCGCCGAGCCGCGCCAGCGGCAGGAGCCCGCGCCGCAGCGCGCCCGGGCTTGTCGGCGTCGCGGCCGTACAGGAGCTTCGCCGAGGCCTGCATCGCCTTGCCGAGCGCCTCGTCGTAAGGGTGCCACCAGAAGTCGCGCGTGCGCGAGGGCTCCCAGGTCACGAGCTTGATGTTCACGCACTCGTAGAGGCCGAACTTCGAGTGCGAGCGCCCGAGCCCGGAGTCCTTGACGCCGCCCCAGGAGCAGGAGCAGGCGCCGTGGCTGAACATGTGGTCGTTGATCCAGACCATGCCGGACAGGATGCGGCCGGCGATCCGCTCCCCCTTGGCCCGGTTCATCGTCCACACCGAGGCGCCGAGCCCGAAGGTCGAGTCGTTGGCGAGCGCGATCGCCTCGTCCTCGTCGCGCACGGTCACGATCGGCACGACGGGACCGAAGATCTCCTCGCGCATGATGCGCATGTCGTGCGTCACGCCGGTCAGGACCGCGGGCCGGTAGTAGGGCTCGTCGGGGCCCCCGCAGTGGAGGGTGGCGCCGCCTGCGACCGCGTCGTCGACGAGCTCCTTGACGAGCCGCAGCTGCTCGGGCGAGATCATCGGGCCGATCTCCGTCTCCCACTCGAGCGGATCGCCGACGCGCAGCTTGCCCGCGCCCTCGACGACGCCCTCTATGAAGCGCTCCGCCACGTCCTCGACCACGTACACGCGCTCGATCCCCGAGCAGGTCTGGCCGGCGTTCGCGAAGCCGCCCCAGAGGCAGCCCGAGATGGCGTTCGGCAGGTTCGCGTCCGCGCAGACGATCATCGGGTCCTTGCCGCCCAGCTCGAGCACCGACCCCTTCATGCGCCGGGCGCATTCCTCGCCCACGCCGCGGCCTACCTCGACCGAGCCCGTGAAGAAGATCTTCGAGACGGTCGACTCGACGAGCGCCTGCCCGACCGCACCGCCGCCGTGGACGGTGCGCACGAGCCCCTCCGGGACGCCGGCCCGCTCGAACACCTCCTGAATACGCTGGCCGATCAGCGGCGTCAGCGAGGCGGGCTTGAGGACGACCCCGTTGCCGGCGAGCAGTGCGATCGCGACCTCGCCGAAGGGGATCGACCACGGGTAGTTCCAGGGAGCGATCACGCCCACGACCCCGAGCGGCTCGTAGGTGAATCGCGCGCGCTTCTGCTTGATGAACACGGGCAGGGAGACGCGCTCGTCCGCGAGGATCCGCGGTCCGGCATCCGCCAGCCAGCGCAGGGAGTCGATCGTGGGGAGCAGCTCCATCACGTACGACTCGTTGATCGCCTTGCCCTGCTCGCGACTCAGCAGCTCGGCGAGCTCCTCGAGCTGGTCGATGATCGCCTGCGCCGCGCGGCGCATGTAGCGGGCGCGGTCGGCGAGCGGCAGCTGCGCCCAGAAGGGCTGGACGCTCGCCACGTCGTCGACGACGGCCTGGACCTCGTGCGGCGCGAGTGTCGGCACCGCCCCGAGGCGCGTCCCGTCAAGCGGACTGAACGACTCGAGCTCGGGCAGGCGCTCGTCGACGGGGCTGACCGCGGCTTCCATGGCGGGGGATTATTCCGCGTCTCGCCTGCGCGCCTTGCGGATGCGCGCCAGCCGCTCGCCCAACTCCGCCTCCTCGCCGTGCTCCGACAGCTCGAGGAAGCGCTCGCCGATCGCCTCGTCGGGCATCAGCTCCTGCTCCGCGACGCCCTCGGGATGCGAGTGCGGGTAGTCGTAGCCCACGCCGCGCCCCAGCTTCTTCGCGCCGGCGTACGCCGCACTCTGAAGTGCGGGCGGCGGGATCGGCACACCGTGCTCGCGCACCCACTCGCGGGCGCGCCCGATCGCCTCGTAGGAGGCGTTCGACTTCGGGGCAAGCGCGAGATAGACGGCGGCCTGGGCGAGGTTGAGCGCAGCCTCCGGGAGCCCGACGTGCTCGACCGCCTGGGCGGCGGCCACCGCCACCTGTAGGGCGCGCGGGTCGGCGTTGCCGATGTCCTCGCTCGCCAGCACGATCATCCGGCGCGCGATGAAGCGCGGGTCCTCGCCGCCCTCGAGCATCCCGGCCAGATAGATGAGCGAAGCGTCCGGGTCGGACCCGCGCGTCGACTTGATCCAGGCGGAGATCAGGTCGTAGTGCTTGTCGCCCTGCTTGTCGTAGAGGACGGCGCGGCGCTGCAGCGCGTCCTCCGCCACCGCGAGCGTGACCGTCCCGTCCGGGCCGACCGTCTCGGCCGCGAGCTCGAGCGCGCTGAGCGCCATGCGGGCGTCACCGCCGGCGCGTGCGGCGAGGAACTCGAGCGCGTCGTCCTTCACACCCGGCGGGTCCTGGATGCCGCGCTCATGGGCGAGCGAGCGTCGCAGCAGCTCGAGCACGTGCGTGTCCTCGAGCGCGTGCAGCTCGTAGATGCGGCAGCGCGACAGGAGAGCGGAGTTGACCTCGAAGAACGGGTTCTCCGTGGTCGCGCCCACGAGCACGACGAGCCCCTCCTCGACCGCGGGCAGCAGCGTGTCCTGCTGCGCCTTGTTGAAGCGGTGGATCTCGTCGAGGAAGAAGATGGTGCGCTCGCCGCTCGTCGTCCGCCGGTGCTCGGCGCGCGCCAGCACCTCGCGCACCTCGGCCCGCCCCGCCTTGACGGCCGACTCCTCCTCGAATGCCGCACGCGCGTTGACGGCGAGCATGCGCGCGAGCGTCGTCTTGCCCGTGCCGGGCGGTCCGTACAGGATCATCGAGTGCGGGCGACCCTCCTCGATCGCCGTGCGCAGCGCCGAGCCGCGTTCGAGCAGGTGTTCCTGGCCGGCGAACTCTCCGAGCGTGGCGGGCCGCATGCGCGCCGCGAGCGGCAGGTCGGCCGCATCGGCGGCCCCACCCTTCCGGGATGATTCCTCCAGATCGAAGAGCCGCTCCATGCTCAGAGTCTGGCAGCGAGGAAGGCGGTCAGCGCCTGCGCGCAGCGTTCCGGCGCGTCCTCCCAGACGAAGTGCCCGGCGTCCTCGATCAGCACCAGCTCGGTGTCCGGCAGCTCGCGCTCGAAGCGGCGCGCCGTGGCCGGCGGGACGAACGGGTCCTGGGCGCCGAAGACGAGTAGTACGGGCACCTCGAGCGCCGCCAGCCTGCCCTCGTACGGCGCGATCTTCTCGAAGTCCATCGAGCGGTAGAAGTCGAGCTGAGCCTGGCGGCGGTCGTCGTCGCCGAACGCCTTCCAGTACTCGTCGATCGCCTGATCGCCGATCGCGCCCGAGAGCTGGCCGAGCATCAGCCCGAACGCCTCGCGGGTCGCGCCGGCCACGAACTCCTCGCCCTGGCCGGGGGTCCGCATCGCCTGCGCGAAGCCGTGCCACCTGCCGTCCGGGAAGAAGCCCGACGCGCTGATCACGAGCGCCTCGACCGCCTGCGGCTGCTCGCAGGCCCAGCGCAGCCCGATCAGGCCGCCCCAGTCGTGCATCACGGGCACGCAGCGCTCGATCCCGAGCTCCGCGCGCAGACGCTCGACCGAGTCGGCGTGGCGCTCCCAGGTCGCCGGCAGGTCGGCGGGCGAGTCGCCCAGCCCCGCGAGGTCGGGCGCGACGGCGCGCCAGCCCGCGTCGGCGAGCACCGGCAGCAGGTCGCGCCACATGTAGGACGACTCGGGGTAGCCGTGCAGCAGCAGCGCAACCGGCCCGTCGGGCGGCCCGGCCTCCCGGTATGCGAGACCGGCGGCGGTCGGCATCGCCCCACTCTATGCGCTCCTTAGACTCCCGGTTGTGCCCGAGCGCGCCGCACTCGAGGGCCGCACGACAGAGCTCCTGCAGCGCCTCATTCGCTTCAACACGGTCAACCCGCCGGGCGACGAGGGACCCGCCCAGGAGTGGCTCAAGGGCCTGCTCGAGGAGGCCGGCTTCGATTGCGTGCTGCTCGAAGAGGTGGCCGGGCGCCCGAACCTGGTCGCGCGCCTGGCGGCCGCCGCGGACGGCCCGACCCTGTGCCTGCTCGGCCACGTCGACACGGTGCCCGCCGACCCCGGCGACTGGCAGCTCGACCCGTGGTCCGGCGAGCTGCGCGACGGCTGCGTCTGGGGCCGCGGCGCCAAGGACATGAAGAGCCAGGTGGCGGCAGAGCTGGGGGCCGCGCTCGCGCTCGTCGCGGAGGGCTGGCGGCCCGAGGCGGGCGAGCTGAAGCTCGTCTTCACGGCCGATGAGGAGCGCGGCGCCAGGCACGGAGCGCAGTGGCTGTGCGCGGAGCAACCGGATCACGTGCGCGCCGACCTCGTGGTCAACGAGGGCGCCGGCGAGCTGATCCGCCACGGCGACCGGCGCGTCTACGGCGTCTGCGTGGCGGAAAAGGGCGTCTTCCGCTTCACGCTCTCGACCAGCGGGCGCGCCGGGCACGCCTCGGTGCCGCGCATCGGCGACAACGCGCTCGTGAAGATGGCGCCGGTGCTCAGCGCGCTGGCCGACGGCCGCTCCCGGCTGATCGCCTCGCCGGAGACGGAGGCGCTGCTGGCCGAGCTCGGGCTCGACCCGGGCGACCTTGACGGCGCGCTCGCGGAGCTCGAGACGACCAACCCGGCCGTCGCGGTGCTGCTCGAGCCGATGCTGTGCGTGACGCTGACCCCGACCGTGATCGAGGCATCCCAGGCCATCAACGTGGTGCCGGCGCACGCGCGGCTCGAGGTGGACTGCCGCGTCCCGCCCGAGCTCGGAGAGGAGGCGGTCCTGGAGGCGGTGCGGCAGACGCTCGGCGAGAACGGCTTCGAGATCGGATTCGGGGAGACGATCGTCGGCAACCGCTCGCCTGTCGAGACCCCGCTGATGGATTCGATCCGCCGCTTCGTCGAGCGTGAGGATCCCGGCGCCGCGGCCGCCCCGGTCGTGATGAGCGGGTTCTCGGACTCGCACTGGTGGCGCAAGGCGTTCCCGGACTGCGTCGCGTACGGCTTCTATCCGCAGAGGGCGATGGACATGACCGAGGCGTACCCGCTGATGCACGGGAAGGACGAGCGCATGCCGGTCGCCGACCTCGGCCTCGCGGCCGCCTTCTACGCTGAGCTCATGGTGGAGACGCTTCGATGACCGCACCGGTACCCGACGAGAAGCTGCGCCTGGGCGGCATGGCCCTTCGCAACGGCCTGCTCGTGCACGGCCCGACGCACTGGGCGGCGGCCGTGCGCACCGACTCCGGCGAGATCAAGGTCGCATCGGGCAGCAAGCCCGACCTCGGCGGCAAGCGCGCCGACGGCGTGCCCGGCGTGCGCGGCGTCCTCAAGCTCGCCGAGGCCATGGCCGTGATCCCGCTCGTCAAGCGCGCGCTCCCCGAGGCGCGCCTGCCGATGCAGGACGCGCGCACGCTCGGCGCCATGGGCGCCGCCGCGCTCGGCGGCCAGGCGATCCGCAGCGCCGCCGCGCGCCGCCGCGCCGCCGGCGATCCGCCCGGTCGCGCGGCGAACGTGGGTCGCGAGACCGCCGTGGCGCTGATGAGCCTGGCGCCGGCCCTGCTGGCGCTGCGAAGCGGCGAGCTCGCCGCCTACCACGGCGTCGAGCACAAGTCGATCGCGGCCTACGAGGAGGACGAGGCGGCTGCCGACGCCCGCAAGGAACACGATCGCTGCGGCTCGCACCTCGTCACCCCGATGCTCGCGGCGGCCGCGCTCGGCAACGTGGCGGCCCGGCGCGCCGGCCTGCGCGGCCCGGCGGCCGAGGCGGCCGTCGGCCTCGGCAGCGCGGCGGTGGCGGTCGAGGTGTTCGCCTGGGGTGAGCGCAACCCGGACTCGCGCGTCACGCGCCTGCTGCGCCGCCCCGGCCACGAGATCCAACGAGCCGTCGGCACCCGCGAGCCGACCGCCGAGCAGCTCGAGGTCGGGGCCGCGGCGTTGGACGAGATCCTGCGCGTGGAGCAGGCCGCGGCCTAGCGCTCATGGATTCGGCCCGCGCGGCCGATGACACAACTGGATGCGGTCCACCCTCCGTCTCACGCTGCTCTGGGCCATCGCAGTCTTCGCAGCCCTACCCGCAGCCACTGCGAGCGCCGACGGCGGCGCGGCCTCGTGCACGGTCCCGGTGACGGTCGACCGGGCGCAGAAGGTCGGCGCGCTGCCGATCGAGCCGGGCCCGCAGCGGCTGACCATCCTCGACACCTCGCAGATGAGCTGCGAGGAGGCGGTCGACGAGTTTCAGTCGATCCTGCGCGAGCCGGCCGGCCGGCTGCCCGACGGCTGGCGCGTGGACGCCGACACCGGCACCTTCGAGAGCACCGACGGCACCGAGGGCTTCCGCGTGCAGGCGGAGGATCCGGGCGCGGCCGCCGCCAGCGAGTCGACCTGGGACAAGATCGAGGACTGGGCGGTCATCTGGCTGCCGATCATCTTCATGGGTCTGATCGCCGTCGTCCTGGTGATGACGCTGCGCTACCTGCCGCGCACGAAGCCGCAGGAGATCAAGCCGAGCTCGTCGAGCTCCGTTCGCTGGCAGGACGTGGCCGGCGCCGACGAGGCCAAGGACGAGCTGCGCGAGGTGGTCGAGTTCCTGCGCGACCCGAAGCGCTTCCGCAAGCTCGGCGCCAAGGTCCCGAAGGGCATCCTGCTGCACGGCCCGCCCGGAACCGGCAAGACGCTGCTCGCCAAGGCGGCCGCGAACGAGGCCGAGGCGAAGTTCTTCGCCCAGTCGGCGTCGGCGTTCGTCGAGATGTTCGCCGGCCTCGGGGCGGCCCGCATCAGGCGCCTGTTCCGCCACGCGCGCAAGGAGGCGCCGGCGATCGTCTTCATCGACGAGCTCGACGCCGTCGGCGCCACGCGCGGCAAGGACATCTCGGGTGAGAAGGACCAGACCCTCAACCAGCTGCTCGTCGAGCTCGACGGGTTCGGCTCCGCCGACAACGTCGTCGTGATCGCCGCCTCCAACCTGCTCGAGAAGCTCGACCCCGCGCTGCTGCGCCCCGGCCGCTTCGACCGCCAGATCCTCGTCACGGCGCCCGACCTGAAGGGACGGCGCGCGATCCTCGACGTGCACACCCGCAACAAGCCGCTCGAGCCCGGCATCGACCTCGGGCTGATCGCCCGCCAGACGAGCAACCTCACGGGCGCCGACCTCGCCAACATCTGCAACGAGGCGGCGATCTTCGCCGGCCGCGACCACCGCACGACGATCGGCACGAAGGACTTCCAGTCGGCGCTCGAGCGCGTGATCGCGGGCATGCAGTCGCGGCGCGTGATCACCGAGCACGAGAAGCGCGTCGTGGCCTACCACGAGGCCGGCCACGCGCTCTGCTCGGAGCTGCTGCCCTCGGTGGAGAAGGTCCACCGCATCTCGATCATCCCGCGCGGCCGGGCCCTCGGCTACACGCTGAATCTCCCCGAGGAGGACCGCTACCTGAAGACGAAGGACGAGCTGCTCGACTACATGGTCGTGCTGCTCGGCGGGCGCGTGACGGAGCACATCGTCTTCGGCACGATCACGACCGGCGCCTCGGACGACCTGCGCAAGGTGCATGACATCAGCCGCGGGATGATCACCCAGTACGGCATGGGCACCGAGCTCAAGTCGAAGCAGCTGCCGTCGGACGACTACTCGATGTCCGACCACACGCGCCGCATGATCGACGAGGAGCAGCAGTACCTGACCGACCTCGCGCACCGGCGTGCCATGAAGCTGGTCGCAGAGAACCGCACGCTGCTCGAGGCGTTCGCGTTCACGCTGCTCGAGAACGAGGTGCTCGAGCGTGAGGACATCACGCGGCTCGTGTCCGCCTACCGCGGCGAGCCCACGGACGAGCGGCGCTCTCCGAACGGGCGACGTCCCGAGCCCGGAGCGGCGCGCGTGGCCGCCTCCGAGCGACTCGACGAACCGCCGCAGTCCGTATAAGACGGCCGTGTGCCGGACGCCCCTGCGTCGATAGCCCTGATCGTGAACCCGGCGTCGGGCGCCGGGAGCAACCCCGACGTGATCGCCGGCCTGCTGCGCGAGTACGGGGTCGAGGTCACGCCGTTCAGTCCGGACGAGACGCAGGCGGCAGCCACGTCGGGAGCCGACCGGATCGCGGTGGCGAGCGGCGACGGCGCACTCGGACCGGCGGCCGCGGCGGCGGCGCGCGCCGGCGTGCCGCTGGCCGTGATACCGGTAGGCACCGCGAACGACTTCGCGCGCGGCCAGGGGCTCCCGGCCGGCCCCCACTCCGCGGCGCGCCTTGCGGCGCTCGGGGCCAACCTCCGCGCGTACGACCTGGGCTGGATCGGCGAGCGGCCCTTCCTGAACGCCGCCAGCGCCGGCCTCGCGTCACTGGCGGGCGAGGCGGCGAGCGACATGAAGCCGGTGCTGGGGCCGGTCGCCTATTTCGTGGGCGCGCTCTGGTCCGGGCTCAGCGGGCGCCCGATCGCCTGCTCCGTGACCGCTGACGGCGTGCGGGTCTTCGAGGGCACGGCCTGGCAGGTGACCGTGGCGGGCACCGGCTCGTTCGGCGCCGGCTCGCAGCTCGAGGTGGCGGACGCGCGCGACGGCCTGCTCGACGTCGCCGTGCTCGAGGCCGGCTCGCGGTTCCGGCTGGTCCGCTACGCGTATGGCCTGCGCGCCCACCGGCTGACCGCGCAGGCGGGCGTCCGCCACGTCCCCGCCGCGCGGATCCGGCTCGAGCTCGACGAGGAGACGACGCTCAACGTGGACGGCGAGCTGATCCGAGCCGGCCCCGTGATCGAGCTCCACGCCGAGCGTGAGGCGTTCCGGCTCGTGGTGCCGGATCAGGCGGGCGGCGACTCGCCGTCGTAGTAGTCGACCTCGTCCTCGCGCCGGAACCAGAGCCGCAGGCCACCGCCCGCGGGGAGGCGCTCGAAGGCGCCCACCTTGCCGGAGTCGAGCTGAAGCACGACGTCGGGCTCGCCGTGGGTCGAGAAGGCGAGAAAGCGCACGTTCGCGTCGGTCCGGTTGACGATCTGATGCGCGCCGGGCTCACCGCGCAGGAACGAGACCACCTCGCCCTGCTCCAGGTCGCGCCAGCCCGAGGGAGTGCGCAGGCTCGGCGCGCCCTCGAGCACGATCACGAGCTCCTCCTCGGTGAGGTGCGCGTGGTACGGGTAGGCGGCCTCGCCGGGCGGCACCTCCCAGAGGCTGAGCCCGAGCCGTTCCGCGCCGGCCTGGCGGCTGAGCCGGGCGCGGTTGGCGCGGAAGCCCTCGCCCTCACGCAGCTCGTCGTATTGCGGATCTTCGATGTTCACCATGCACGGGTTGTAGCCTCATCGGCCGTGTTCGGGCGCATCGACCACATCGGAGTGGCAGTGGAGGACCTCGACGAGGCAGTCGTGCTCTATCGCGACCGGCTGGGCCTCGAGCTGCAGCACCGCGAGACAGTCGATTCGCAGGGCGTCGAGGCGATCCTGCTGGGCGTGGGCGAGAACCACGTCGAGCTGCTGCGCCCGCTCGGCCCGGACACCGCCGTGGGCCGCTTCCTCTCGAGGAACGGCCCCGGCCTGCACCACGTGGCCTACGCGACCGATGACATCGCGCAGGCGCTCGAGTCCGTCCGCTCCGCCGGCCTGCGGCTGATCGACGAGCAGCCGCGCGCGGGCATCCGCGGCAGCCGCGTGGCGTTCTTGCACCCGAAGTCGACCGGCGGCGTGCTGACGGAGCTGGTCGAGGCCGCGGAGGCCCACTGATGGCTGAACCAGCACGACGTATCGACATCGGCTTCAAGGGCGGCCAGGTGCTGCCCTGCCGCGTGGCGCAGGAGGCCTGGGAGGGCCTGCGCAAGGCGCTCGAGGACTCGAGTTCTGCACGCTGGCACGAGCTCGAGACGGCCGACTCGAAGGTCGCGATCGACCTGGCAGAGATCGTCTACGTGCGACTCGACACCGAGGACCAGAAGGTCGGCTTCTAGCACGTGCCGCTCTAGGAGCGGGATCGCGGCCCGTTTGCTAACGAGACGCTAACGGCCGGAGAGCCTCACACGATCAGCGCCGCCACGCGTTCGGCCGCAAGCCCGTCCGACTGCGGCAACAGATGCGCATACGTGCCGAGCACCGTCCTCGGGTCGTCACCGAGCCGGGCCGCCACGATGTGGACGGGGATGCCCGACGTGAGCGCCAGCGTGACTTCATGCTCGCCCTGTCCGACGCAGCCGACATGCAGGCCCCCCAAGCCCGAGCGGAAGACGGCCGCGCCGATCCAAATCGCGACCTTCGAGGCCTAGCGGGTGAACGAGCTAGGTGGTGAGCATCAGCTACTCCGACAGCCCTACGGCTTCGAGGGCTTTGGCTGGGTCTCGATACGAGACGAAATGGATGACCTTCGTGTTCCGGAAGGTCCAGAGATAGGCGTAGCGCAGGCCCTCTTCGATGCCGCTCTGCCGCCCGGTTGCTCGAAAGCGATGAATCGAGACGAGGCGGTCGCCGGTCCCGACTATCTGCTCCAGATCGATTCTGAATTGCCCGTAGGGCTCCAGCCACGTTCGCGTGGCTCGAACGACGCCTTCGTGGCCGCGATACGTCTCGCCCGCGTGGTCGGGCAGGATGTTGTCTTCGAAGACCACGTCCGGGTCGAAAAGCGACAGGTCTGCCTCACCGCCGATGCCCCACCTCTCGCAAACCGCTCGGAGCCTTTCCACGTTCTCCTGCGGCATCGCCCACCCAGTATCCCGCGGACTGGGGGAGGGTCATCAGTCAGGAAGCGCGGCCACGAATACCGCCGGGTGACGCGGCAGCAAGAAGGCGCGCTCGCTCAGCGGAATAAGGGGGGCGGTGAGAGTGGCTGAGTGCCTTTGCTGCAAGCGAAAATTCACGGCCCGCAAGGCCCGCCATGTTTTCTGTAGCCGGGAGTGTTGCCATCGCGGCCCGCGGAAGGAGGCCGACACTGTCGCACCTTCCGAGGAGGAGCTGGGTCGGCTGTTCGACCCGGGACGCGACCCGGAGAGCCGGGTGGAGGCCGACGACTGGCATCCGACCAGCTGGGACTTGGCGTGGGTTGAGTTGGACCTGTGCCACACCGTCTCTACCCGCCGTCGCTGGTTCCGGACGCTAATTGATGAGGGCATCATCTAGATGGCTGAATCGGGTGGACCGCGTGACCGTGATGAGGCGTGTCCGGCGACAAGCCGCCCGCCGCAGCGAGCGGCTGCTAAGGGTCTAGCGAAACTCCTTCGTTTTGTCGCCCGAATCGGAGTAAGCTTGTGGGACTGGCCCTGCGGCCATCAACCCCGGCCCCCAGAGAGCAAAGACAGCCGAAGCGCGAGCAACGCGCCGAAGCAACAGACTCAGAGGCGCACGGGATTCCTGCGGGGCCAGTCTTTCGTTTCAGGGTGGCCTACACCGCGAGCGGTATTGGCTTGCGCCCTGGCGAAACTCCGCGCTGGGCCGGCCAAGGGGCCGACGGCGCGACCGTAGCCGCTACCCGAGACCTATTCCCGCAGCCCCACGGCTTCGAGGGCATCGCTCCGCGACCCGTAGAACATCATGCGGCGCACCAGTCCGTTGCGGAACTCGTAGACCCAGCCCATTCGCTCAGCCATATCGACGCCACTCTCCCTCGCCCGAAAGCTGATTCCGCCGCTGGCAACCACCCGATCGTCTCCCACTGCGCGTGCCTCGTCGAGCCACGGGTCGAAACGTTCGAAGTTCTCCTGAATGTCGGCGATCCAGGCGCGCACGCCATCGTGCCCTCTGTAGGGCTCACCGCTGAAACCACCGAACCGCGAATACAGCTCGATATCGGGAGCGGAACTGCTGATCAAGAAGTCGAGCAAAACGTCATAGTCGCCGGCTCGCCATCGAGCGTACCCCTGGCGCACCAAGTCCAGGTTTTCCTGCGACATCGCCCGCCGAGTATCCCGCGCCGGGGTAGGGCGTGACCGCCGCCCCGATCTACGCCGAGGCTCCAGGTATCAGTCTCTCGCCGCTACCGCTTCTCGTCCAACTCGATAGCGGGGTCCGTCGGCCCGGCGCTCTCGCTTCTGCCTCGTTGCGGAAGCGCGGAGCGATAGCTTCCAAGCGTGCGGAGGCGCATCGCTACTCCCGGCTCGATCCCCACCCCCTGACGCCCGAGGCCCAGGTCGGCCGCTGGGTTCGAATGGGCGCCTGCGGAGGTTGGCAAGCGCTCCCGCATGGCGGGGCGAGTCGAAGCCTGCCGGCAGTGCGACTTCTTCGCTCGTCCGCAGATCGGTCAGCGGCGCACCCGATAGCGCACGTGGAGCACCCGGTTGCCTTGGATCACCTGGTCAGGATCCTCCAGCAGGTGCTGAGCGTCGACCGACCCGAAGTAGCGCTTGCCGGAGCCGAACACCACGGGCGCGACGTCCATCCTGACCTCGTCGACGAGCCCTGCGGCCAGCACCTGGCCGCCGGCGTCGCCGGCGGCGACCTCGACCGTGCGGTCGCCCGCGAGCTCCTGTGCCTTGGCCATGGCCGCCTCGACGCCGTCGACGAAGTGGAACGGCGCCTCGGGGCGCCAGCCCTCGGGCGCCGGCCGGTGCGACACAACGACCGCGTGGTCGATCCCGCTCGGTGGCGTGCCGCCCCAGCCGTCCGTCAGGTCGAAGACGTGGCGGCCGAAGATCGTCACTCCGATCTGGTCCCAGTAGGCCCGGGTGTAGTCGTAGGACGCCTGCGACACCGTCAACTGCCCGGTCTCGTCGAGCGGGACGTCACCGCTGGACAACCAGTCGAACAGCGGGCCGGGCTGGTCGTGTTCGTCCGCGATGAAGCCGTCCACCGACACCGTGCTGTACAGGACCACCTTGCCCATGGGCTCTCTCCTCTGCTCGGGAAGTGCCCATGCTGGCGTCTCGGGAGTGGCAAGTCTTGTAAGGAATCAATCGGCCGGCAGCGGCCAGCCGTCCAGCGCATGGCCGGGATGTTCGCGCAGGAACCGCCGCCGGACGTCGAGGTACCGAGTCGGCGTCAGCCCCGTGAACGTCCGGAACTCGTGGCCGAAGTGGGCCTGGTCGTAGTAGCCGGCGCGACCGGCGAGCTCGAGCCAGTCGACCGGTCCGGCGGGGTCGATCGCGAGCACGGTGGCGGTGAAGCGATAGGTGCGGGCGAACCGCTTTGGCGTGACGCCGATGACCTCCTTGAACCGCTGTGCCAGATGCGTGCTGCTGACGCCGGCCGCCACGCTCAGGTCGCCGATCGCCACTGCTCCCGTGGCCGCCGCGATGACGCTGCTCGTGTGGCGGACCAGCCCCAGGCCGGCGGTCTCGCAGACCAATCGCATCAGCTGGTCCTCGAGCAGCGTCAGCATCTCGTGCGGCCCGGCCGCCGTGGCCAGCCGGTCTCGCAACTCAGCAACGGTGGGGCGGCCCCAGACCTCCTCCACCGTCACCGGCCGGTCGCACAGCTCGGCGGCAGGCATCGGCACGAACGGCGCCATCCCCCACGGCTTGAAGTGCACGCCGACTGACCGGGTCCCTGGCGGGTAGCCGAACTCCAAGGCGCAGGTTGGCGTGGTGACGACGCAGCCGTCGGCGTACTCGGCCGCCTCGATGTCGGTGCCGGCGCGGATGCGGAACGGCGCCCCGAGGTTCACGATGAGGAACGCCGCCGGCATCGGTGGCAGCGTCAGCCGGGGGTACGGCGGCGCGCCCTCCAGGTAGTAGAGGTCTTCGATCAGCCCGTCCAGCGGCGGTCGCGGCACTCTGGACACGTACTCCACGCGTCACAGCATCGCCGACGTAAGGGCGGACGGGCCGCCAGGTCGTTACGCCGTCAGTCCTCGGAACTGCGGCGGGCGCTTCTCGGCCGCGCAGCCGGCGCGCGCAGCCGTGCGCTCCCGTCGTCCGCATTTGGGATGAGGTGGGCGACCCGAGAAGCCGAGCCGCACTCGAGACGCCTGCTCCTCGTCCTGAGCGACTGTCTGCAGGGAGCATTTCGGTACGCCCGCATCCGGTCGGAGAGCGGTCGCGGTATCCCGTTTGGAGATACCTCAGCGGGATGGGCACACCGCGCAGCGGTCGGTCCGATCGGACGGCTGCTGGTCATCGCGGTAGCACGAGCCGTCGATGACAGCATGACCGCTTGATGGCCGATGGAGGCGTGCGGCGAGTCGGCCTCCGCTTCTCGCGCCAAGCGCCAACTGACCGCGACGAGCGGCTCATGGCCCGCTGAGCGAGGACGTCGCGATGACCGGGGAGATCACCCTCACGGGCCCGGTGCTGCCGATCGGCGGCGTGAAGGAGAAGGTGCTCGCCGCCCACCGCGCCGGCATCGGCACGGTGGTCCTCCCGAAGCTCAACGGGACGGGCTCGGCGAGCTTTCGGACGAGCTGCGCGACGGAGATGCGGATCGAGTTCGCCGATCGGATCGAGCAGGTGCTGGACGTCCTGGAGCCGGTGGCCCAGCCCGTCTGAGGTCGGTCGGGTAGAGTCGGGCCGTGCCGCCCTCGCCGTCCGCCTACCTCGACCGGCTCCGGCGCCTGCTGTGCTGCCGGCCACCTTCGCAGGTCACCGGCGTCGAGGCTCAGACCGGCGGCGGCAGCGGGGAGGTCTTCGTCGCCTGGGCCCACAACCCGCCGTCGGAGCACATCGTCTTCTACCGGGTCTACCGCCGCGTCGGCACCGGGGTCTGGCGCCACCTAGCCGCCGTCACCGAGCAGGCGACCGACGTCAACTTCCCGGGCAAGGTCGCGATGCTCGACTTCGAGGGCAACTTCCCGGGCGGCAGCGACTTCGGCCCCAACGGCGAGCGCACCTACGTCGTCACGGCCATCAGCCGCGCCGGCCTCGAGGGGCCGTTGTCCGGCCCGGTGGTGGGGACCCCGCCCTAGCCGCGCGGGCGAGCCGCAGAGCCCGCGATCGGTCATGTTCCAGAAGCACTTCAGCTCCGCTCACGTCATCGCCATCGTCGCGCTGTTCGTTTCGCTGGGCAGTGCCTTGAGCGCTAGCCGCCCGGCGCCCCACTGCGGCACCGCCTAGGTCTGAGACCGCGGGATGAAGCGGCGCGTCGTCGCCCGAGGCGGCTCAATCACAAGAACGCTCCTCTGATCAGAAACCTCAGGGCTCCCGGCTTGTGCGCCGAGTGGCGGGGACACAAGATTCCCCCTTGCGCGACATGCGGGAGGGACGAGCGCTCCGGGAGAAACGCCTGCCCTTCGTCCATTGCGATAGTCGCGAGGTGTAGCCCGCGCCGCCGTGAAGTGCTGCTTCCGTCGAGAAGCAGCACTGCTGATCCTCGCGCTCGCTCATCGTCCAAAGCAGTAGTCGACTCGTCGCCAGGCTCTGTGCTTGACAAGCCTTCAAAGCCGGAGATACTGAACATTTGGGCGCTCGGCCGTGCCGTCGCCAAGCAAGGAGCGAACGCCAGGCCAGGCTGCTGCGCGACACCGCAGCTTCACCCTTGGCGGTCTGCGGGGTTCCGCCGAAGGGCGTGGCTGTCGACCGAAGGAGGATGCGATGAGGCATCTTCGTTGGGCCATTCTGGCCGTCGTAGCTGTGGCGCTGTGCGCAGCGCCCGTCGCCGCCGCCCATGACCACAAGGACCGTGGTGCGGTGGTTGCGCCCGCCCACAAGGTCGCCGGCCTGACCGGCGGCGAGCTTCTGGGCGAAGCGTGGGTGCAGCTGCTATCGCACCCCGCCAACACCTTCGCCGGAAGCTGCACCCCTGTGGTGCGCAAGGTGGTGTCGCCCGAACCTGACGCCGACGGCAACTCGAGTTGCACCATCAAGCAGGGCACGTCGCTGTTCATCCCTGTCGGTAGCGACTGCAGCAACGTCGAGCCCGACCCGTTCTTCGGCGCCGACGAGGCAGCGCAGCGCGAGTGCGCCATCGCCGCTGACGAGTTCTTCGTGGCTATCAGCATCGCGGTGGACGGTGGTGAACCCGTTGACATCCGTAACCCTCGGTTTGAACTGATCTCGCCGCAGCGGTCGGTCGAGTTGCCCGAGGACAACTACCTAGGCGTTCCAGCGGGACCTGCGACCTTCGTCGCGCACGGCTGGGCCGGGCTGGTGAAGAACCTGCGCCCCGGTGAGCACACCATCACCGTGGTGGTTGCCGACTCCGAAGGCGGGACCTTTACCGGCACGATCTCCGTTGAAGTCGTTCGACGCGGTCACCGCCACGGACACGACGGGCACCACGGACACGAGGGGCACCACGGAGACGACGACTAGAGAACCCGCGTAGGCAGACCCGCGGAGGCCCGCCCAGCAGGGTGGGGCCTCCTCGGGGTCCGCGGCCCCGCAACCGCGACGACTCGCTTCTGCTTTCCATGCAACGCGCTAGCTGAGCCGCTTCCCGTGGAATCGCGATTCGACGCCGCGATCAGGACGCAAGCGGGCGGGCGGGGAGCGCGAGCGCGAGCAGCGGCGTCTGGTGGCCTAAGATGCTCACGCTTTGCTAACGAACGTGCCACAACGGGGCGTCACGGACCGGCACCGCGCTCGCTCGTGCACACCCGAAACCCCTGCAAATCGCGAACTGCAGCGTGCTGGCCGATACGGGCCGTCACGGCGCGTAGAGAAGGTCGGCTTCTAGCCGGCCCGTCCGCCGGCGCGCATGCGGAATCTCGGCGCGGACCTGCGCGCGCTCGACCAGCGTGTTCTGCGCGTGCTGCGCACGCGCGGCCACTCGCCGTCCGCCGAGGCGGCGGTGATCGCGCTCGCGCGCGCCGGCGAGCACGGCATGGTCTGGCACGGCCTGGCCGTTGCCGGGCTGGCGCTCGACCCACGACGGCGCCACGTCTACCTGCGGGGCACCGCCATCGTCGCTGCGACGCTCGTAACGAACACGGCCGTCAAGGGGGTCGTGCGTCGCGCCCGCCCGGCGCTCGAGGACCTGCCGGCGCTTGCGCCGGTGATCTCCGGGCGCTCCTACCCGTCGGCCCACGCCTCGACCTCGTTCGCGGGCGCCCGGGCGCTGTCGCACGCGCTGCCCGCGGGGCCGCTCTACGGTCTCGCGGTGGCAATGGCGCTGTCCCGCCCCTACCTCGGCGTGCACTACCCGACGGACGTCGTCGCCGGCGCTCTGCTCGGCGAGGCCCTGGGGAGGCTGCTCACGCCGTGAAGGTCGGAATCGTCGGGCTACCGAACGCCGGCAAGTCCTCGCTCTTCAACGCGCTCACGCGCGCCGGGGCGCAGGCGGCCAACTACCCCTTCACGACGGTCGAGCCGAACGTCGCGATCGTGGGCGTCCCGGACGAGCGCCTCGACAAGGTGGCCGAGACGGTCGGTGCGCGACCCGTCGTGCACGAGACGATCGAGTTCCACGACATCGCCGGGCTCGTGCGCGGCGCTCACCAGGGCGAGGGCCTCGGCAACAAGTTCCTGGCGAACATCCGGGAGACGGACGCGATCCTGCACGTGGTGCGCGTGCACGACGACCCGAGTGTCGTCCACCCCGAGGGGCACGTCGACCCGCTAATGGACGTCGAGACGATCGAGACGGAGTTGCTGTTCGCCGACCTCGAGCAGGCCGAGCGCCGCCTCGATCGGGTCTCGAAGCAGGCCAAGTCGCTCGACAAGCTGGCGGTGGCCGAGGAGCGCTGGCTGCGCCAGGTGGTCGAGGCGCTGCAGGCCGGCCGGGCCGTCCGCACCGTGCCTCAGCCCGATGACGCCCCCGGCGCCGCGGTCCGCCTGGCGGCGCTCACGTCGAAGCCGGTGCTCTACGTCGCGAACGTGGGCGAGGGCGAGCCGCTCGAGCCGCCGCGCCGCCCTCGTCGAGCACGCGGCGGGGCGCGACGCGCGCGCGGCCGCGGTGAGCGCGCGACTCGACTCGGAGCTGTCCGAGCTCGACGACGAGGAGGCCGAGGCAATGCGCGCCGAGCTCGGCGTCGCGGAGTCCGGTCTCGAGACCGTGGTGCGCGAGGCGTTCGCGCTCCTCGACCTGATCCAGTTCTTCACGGCCGGTCAGGACAAGGAGGCGCGCGCCCGGGCCATCCCGCGCGGCATCCGCGCCCGCCAGGCCGCGGGCGCGCGTCCACACGGACATGGCGAAGGGCTTCGTGGCGGCCGAGGTCACACCCTGGGACGCGCTCGTCGAGGCCGGGGGCTACAGCACGGCACGCGAGCGCGCCCTGCAGCGCGTCGAGGGCCGCGACTACGTGATGCAGGACGGCGACGTCGTGACCTTCCGCTTCACGCCCTGAGCGCTACCTTACGGCGGGCCACCACCGTCGGAGCCTGGAGGATCTCGCTCGTCATGTCTCGCATCGCCCGTCGTAGCGCCCCGCTCGCCGTACTGGCCGCCTGCGCCGCGCTCGCACCCCCCGCCCTCGCCGACGCGCCCGCCACGGCGTCGAAGACCTGCTCGGTCGGCAACAGCCGCTCGTACGGCACGACCTACGTGCTGAGCATCAAGGCCAGCGGCACGTCCTGCCGCGGCGCCCGCAGCCTGATCCGCTCGTTCCACGGCTGCCGTCCGGGCAAGTCCGGCAAGTGCAGCCGTGTCTCCGGCTACAGCTGCAGCGAGTCGCGCTTCAACAAGTCGAGCCAGTCCTACGACTCACGCGTGACGTGCACCAAGGGCGGCAAGACGGTCAAGCACACGTACACGCAGTTCACCTAGCCCGCTCGGCGCCCGGCGCCGTCAGCCACCGGGTCAGGAAGCGAGGGCTCAGGTGGATGCCGAGCTCGCGCAGCGTGCCGCGCCCGCAGTTCTCGAAGCGGTGCGGCACGCCCGCCGGGATGACGATGATGTCGCCGGCCGACAGCACGCCCCGCGAGCCACCGCCGGCAAACGCCGCCTTGCCCTTCTGCACGACGTGCACCTCGTCGTAGGGATGCGTGTGGAGCGCCGGGCCCTCGCCCGGCCCGGCCTCGGTCAGGACGAGCGACACCTCGACGCCGCCGTGCCGCTCGCCCTCGAACTCCCGGGTGAAGCCGGTGTCGGGAAGCTCATCCCGCTTCACGACGATTGCCTTGCGTCTTGCCGGCATGTCAAGATAATTCCTTCAGTCGGGTAAATCATTTGCCGTACCGAATATTTCGGTACAGCGTAGGAAATGAGCGAGACGATGTCAAGTCCGGGAGAGGTGCTGGATCTCCTGCGGGAGATGACCGGCCAGTCGATCGTGATGAGCACCGCGATTGCCAAGAGCGCCCGACTGAGCCCCGCCGACCTCGAGGTGCTCGGCGCCGTTGAGCAGCACGGACCGGTCAGCGCCGGCCGCCTCGGCGAGCTGACCGGGCTCAGTCCCGCCGCGGTCACGGGACTGATCGACCGGCTCGAGCGCAGCGGCGTCGCGCGCCGCCGCCCCGACCCCGACGACCGCCGCCGCGTGCTCGTCGAGACGGCGCCGGGGGCGCAACGCGTCGCGAAGCAGTACGGCGCGCTCCAGCAGGAGGCCCTCCGCATCCTCGCCAGGCGCGACGAGCGCGAGCTCGAGACGATCGCCGCCTTCCTGCGCGACATGCATGAGCTCGGGGTGAAGCACATGAAGCGCCTCGAGAGCGGCAAGCCCACTCGATGACTTTCCGGGCCTCGGCCGGTCTCATCCTCCGTACACAGCGACCCGAGGAGACGGAATGGCACAGGGCTACGTCGACATCTATCTGCTGCCGGTGCGGGAGGAGCGCCTGGATGAGTACCGCGAGCAGGCCACGACCTTCGGCGCGATCGTCAAGGAGTACGGCGGGCGTGGCTATCGCGAGTTCCGCGCAGACGACGTCGGCGAGGGATTCTCCACGGAGGAGGGCCTGACGATGACCGCGGCGGTCGTCGAGTTCGACTCACGCGAGCACCGCGACGAGGTGATGGGCCGGGTGATGGAGGACCCGCGCGTGGGCGCGATGACCGAGGGCGACCAGGAGCTCGCCGACATGGATGCGATGCGCTACGGCGGGTTCGAGACGTTCGTGTCGCCTTGACGAGACTCGGCGAGTGGGCGCCGGGTCGATCGCGCGCTTGGGCTGGGGAAGGGGTCGGGATTGAAGATCGTTCGGCGTCTGCGACTTGATTCGGCCGACTGTCCTGACTTGTAGGGCCTATAGGCAATAAAGTCAGGACGGTGGAGCCAGAACTCCGGCTGGCAGCGCGCGTTCCCTAAGAGAAATTCGGCGGGATCAACCCGCGACCGATGAATGTTCGGTAGGACCGGCACCGGTGACCACCGTCCACCCACCCTTCCCCAGCCCTGACCCGGCCGGCGGAGAACACGCGGCCGGCCCCTAATCCGCCGTGAAGTCCTGCCGGATCGCCTCCAGCACGGCGTCCGCGGCGATGCTGGCCCCGCGGCCGTTCAGGTGGATGCCGTCCGGCTCGCGCACGATCTGGCGGCGGCCGTCGACCTCCATCGCGTCGCGGTAGTCGCCGCCCGGCGTGAAGATCTCCTCCATGTCGAGCACGCGCACCTGCGCGCGGTAGGGCTGGGCGCCCACCTCGATGGCGGCGTTGACGGCGCGGGCGATCTCCTGGCGGTCGGGCTCGCGCGGGGCCGGGAGCGTCAGCCAGTAGACGCGCGCGCGTCCGCCGCGCCGGTAGGTGTTCATCATGCGGCGCACGCGGTAGGCGAACCCGGCGGCCCACTCGGCGCCGCAGCACTCGACCTCGCCGCCGCCCGGCCGCGGCAGCGCGAAGCCCTCGTTGGCGCCGATGAAGACGACCACGGCGTTGGGGTCGCCCGCCGCCTGCTCGGTCGAGAGCCTGCCCCAGTCGAGCAGCCCGGTCTTTGAGATGCCGGTGCCCACGTGCGGGTCGCGCTCGACCTCGACGTCCGGGTCGGAGTCGGCCAGCCGGCGTGCGAGCTCCACGTCGAGCGGCATGGCCAGCGAGTCGCCCGTCACGAGCAGCTTGTTCAGCTCGCCTGCCGAGGCGGCCTGCTCGCCCAGCTCCTGCGGGTCGAAGGAGGTCGGCGGCACGGCCGGTACGCCGCGCCCGCCGGCGGCGGGCCCGGCCGCGTCGAAGGCGCCGGCGCCGCCCCCCTCCTCGTCCTCGAGCACGGCGAGCGCGCTGTCGGTCCACTCGTCGAAGGGAATCCGGTCGGCGAGCCAGCCGGCCGGCTCGCCGATGGCGAGCACGAGCTCGCGCTCGAGGCCCGGGTCCATCTCCTCGCCGGCCGAGCGGATCGAGGAGCCCTCGAACAGCACGAGCAGCAGCGCCGCGAGGAAGACGACGATGATCGCGTGGCGCGCCGTGAGCCGCCGTCCCGTCGGTGTGGGCGGCACGGGCGGCTCGGGGCTCGTGGGGTAGTAGGGCTCGGTCACGTCAGAACTGGAAGTAGATGAACGGGGGAACGCCCTGGCTCGGGACCGTAGCGCCGACGATCGCCACCACGATCGCGAGCCCGAGGCCGAGCGCCGGGGCGGGCAGGCCGGCGAGCCGCACGCGCAGGCGGTCGAGTGGATCCGGCGGCAGCAGCTGGAAGCCGACCACGACCAGCACCGCGCCGACGCTGACCACGCTCCAGAGCGTGGCCGGCCCCGGCACGAAGAGCTGGCCGATGAACGTGGCCGCCAGCTCGAGGCTCTCGGCGCGGAACAGGATCCAGCCGAAGACGACCACGTTGAAGACGATCAGCCAGGCGAGCCAGGCGGGCGGGCGCCGCACGCCGCGGTCGCGCAGCGCGTGCTCGACCACGAGCGCGACGCCGTGCAGCGTCCCCCAGAGCACGAAGCCCCAGGCGGCGCCGTGCCAGAGCCCGCCGAGCACCATCGTGATCATCAGGTTGCGGTAGGTCTGCCACTTCCCGTGGCGATTGCCGCCGAGCGGGATGTAGAGGAAGTCGCGCAGGAAGCGCGACAGCGTCATGTGCCAGCGCCGCCAGAAGTCGCGGAAGCTGAGCGCGCGGTAGGGGCAGTTGAAGTTCTGCGGAAAGACGAAGCCCATCAGCAGCGCGACCCCGATCGCGATGTCCGTGTAGCCGGAGAAGTCGCAGTAGATCTGAGCGGCGTAGGCGTAGGCGGCGAGCGCCACGTCCGGCGCCGCGTAGGCCTCGGGCACGCCGAACACCGGGTCGACCACCTCACGCGCCAGGTAGTCGGCGAGCGCCACCTTCTTGACCAGCCCGATCGCGATCAGGACGACGCCGGCGCCGACTGCAACGTCACGCGGGTTGCGCGGGCTCGCGAGCTGCGGGATGAACTCGCGCGCGCGCACGATCGGCCCGGCCACCACATGCGGGAAGAACGACAGGTAGAGCGCGAAGTCGATCGTCGACGCGGGGCCCAGCAGTCCGCGCTTGACGTCGACCGTGTACGAGATCGCCTGGAAGGTGATGAACGACAGCCCGATGGGCAGTGCGAGGGTGAGCAGCGGCAGGGGCATGCCGAGCCCGATCGAATCCAGGAACGAGCCGATCTCCCCGGCGAAGAAGCCGTAGTACTTGAACAGTCCGAGGACACCCAGGTCGACGGCGACCGTGATTGCCATGATCCAGCGCCGACGGTGCTCCTGCTCGCTGCGCGCGATGAGCACTGCTCCGGCCTGGTTTGCAAGCGTGACGCCGGCGAGGAGAAGTGCATAGCGTGGGCTCGCCGCTGCGTAGAAGACGTAGCTGGATGCGAGGATGAACGGCTTCCAGACACGCGGATACGGCATCAGCGCCCAGGAGAGGGCGAGCACGACGGGGAAGAAGAATGCGAACTCGTAGGAGGGGAAAACCACTGCGGACCGGCGCGATCTTAGGGCTGCTGGCCGCCGCGCTCGTACTCGCGCCGGCCGCGCAGGCTGCCTGCGGCGGCACCGTCCGCGGACTTCCGACCGCGAACTCGCCCTTCAGCCCCGCGCCGCTGGCCGTCGGCGACTCGATCATGCTTGGCGCGTTCGACTCGCTCCGGGCACGCGGCTTCGAGGTCGACGTCCGCGGCTGCCGCCAGATGAGCGAGGGGCTCAGCGTGTTGCGCGCTCGGCGCTCGCTGCCGAGCTTCGTCGTGGTCGGTCTGGGCACGAACTGGACCGTCACGCTCGGCCAGGTCCGCCAGGCGCTGCGCATCATCGGGCGCGAGCGCGTGCTCGGCCTGGTCACGCCGCGCGAGGTCGGCGGCGTGCAGAGCTCCGACCAGGCGGTGATGCGACAGGCCGGCAGGCGCTGGCCAAACCGGGTGCGCGTGATCGACTGGGTCAGGCGCAGCGCCGGGCACAGCGACTGGTTCTACACCGATGGGCTTCATCTGACCCCCACGGGCGCGCGGGCTATGGCGCGCCTGATCCGCGCTGCCCTGAGCGCCGAGCCGGCGCCGTCGGACCCGGAGCCGCCCCCCGCTCCGGCGCCGGGCGGTGGCGTGCCGGGGCCGTCCGCCGTCAGCGCAGGATCCGTTCCTGTCGCAGCGTCCGGATGATCACGCCGGCGGCGACCGAGGCGCCGGTGGTGTTCAGGTGGACCCCGTCGCCCTGGCGCACGCGTCTCTCGCGGCCGCCCACGGGCATCGAGTCCCGGTAGCGCCCGCCCGGCGTGAATACCTCGACCAGGTCGATCACGCGCACGTCCCGGCGCGCCCGCTCCGCCGCGCGCCGGATGCCGGCGTTGACGGCCGGAAAGGTCTCGCGGAAGAAGCCGCCGCGCGGCGTCGGCAGCAGCAGCCAGTAGATGCGCGTGCGTCCTCCGCGGCCGTAGCTCGCCATCATCCGTCCGGCGCGGCGCGCGTACTCGGCGATCCAGGCCTCGTTGTTGCAGCAGGCGGCGTCGCCCATCGGGAAGCCGTCGTTCGCCCCGAGGAACATCACGACCACGTCCGGCCTGCTCGCTGCCTGGCGACGTGCCTGTGCCTGCCAGTCGAGCAGCGACGGCTTCGAGATCCCCGTGCTGATGTGAGCGTCGCTGCGCACGCGCACACCCCGCGGGCCGAGCCGAGCCTTCAGATAGCCGTCGATGATCTGGATCATCGAGTCGCCGGTGGCGAGCAGGCTGAGCCCGCCGCCCGGCTTGCGCGCGCGCACGATGCGCTGCGCGCGCCCGTAGCGGGTGCTCGCCTCGATCCGCCATCCGCCGGGGCGCAGGGCGCGGAAGCGCGTCGTCTCACCGCGGCGGCCGACGCGCTCGCGCCGGCAATCCGCCGGGCCGCCCGGCGGCTCCACGCACAGCCGGGCCGCCAGGCCACCGAGGCGCCAGCGGTCGACGAGCCGCAGCCGCACCGAGCGGCCGCTGCGGGCGCCGCGCGGCGCCTCGAGGGCCAGCCGGCGCGCGCACGAGGGCGTGCGCAGCTCCGCGGTCGCACTCTGGCCGTCGGCGCTCGTGGCCGTGAAGGTGCGCGCGCGCCGGTCGCAGCGCCAGCTGGCGACGCGGCGCAGGTTGGTCGATGCTTCGGTCGGCGTGACGTCGGCCAGCTGCTGGGCGCCCTCGCTGATCGTGACCTGCACGCCGGGGGTGGAGCGCAGGCGCAGGTCGATGTAGCCCCTGTCACCGGTGTCCGCGCTGAGCGCGAGCGGGGCCTGCTGAGCCGGGGCGTCGCCCGCGAGCGCGCTGAGGAGAGCGAGGAGCAGCGCCGCCGGCAGCAGCAGCCGCGGGGTCACCGCACGCGCACGGCCGGGCCCGCGACCGAGCCGCCCATGACCCGGTAGAGCCCGGGAGCGGCCGGCGTCGCGCGATAGCGCCCGTGCCGGTGGGTGCGCAGCCGCGCGACGGTGCGCCAGCCGGAGTCGGCTCCTGCGCTGCAGCGCGAGCCGGCCCGTGCGCGGGGCGGGCCGGAAGGATCCGGCGAGCGCGAGCGCGCGTGCCGGGGGCGGCCCCCAGCTCGAGGGCCGCGCCGAGCGCTGGCGCACAGCCGAGCTGCGCACGCGCACGTCCGTGAACCAGGTGTCATTCAGCCCGAGCGCGGCGCGCACCTGCGGCCCCGTGACCGTGCGCGACCCGCTCGTGCCGACGACGCGGGCGCGCACCACGCGCGGCGATACGCCGCGCTGCAGCACCTTCAGCTCCTTGAAGCGACCCGGCGCCCCGAGCGCCGAGTCGAGCGCGGCCGCCGAGAAGGGGCGCTGCCAGCGGTGGTAGGGCGAGTGGAAGTCGTACGGGTCGGGCACGCCGACGAGCCACGGCTTGGAGAGCGCGCCGACAAACGAGTACTCGACGTTCTCGGTGTGACCGCCCGAGGTGGAGAAGTAGTAGGTCACGGCGGGCTGACCGCCGTAGGTGAGGATCTGGCCCTTGGTCTGGTCGACCGCAGCATTCGAGCGCACGCTCTCGCCGACGACGCCCTTGTAGACCTGCGAGCGCGTGTCGGGGTACTGGTCGAAGGTTCCCGTCGTCTTGCGCGTGGCGAGCGCATAGGTGCGCGCGGCCACCGCCTGCACCTTGAGCGCCTCGAGCGGCCACGAGCTCGGCATCTCGCCCGCGACGACGCCCTTCACGTACGGGTCGAGGTCGATCACGTTGATGGCGGTGACGCCGCCCACGTCCGGGCGGATCTCGATCGCGCCGCGATAGAGCCCGTCGCTGATCGAGTTGAGCGCGGGGCCGAGCAGCCGCACCGGGTCGCTACCGCCCGCGCTGACGCTCAACGGACCGGTGGAGCGGCCGACTCGCCGTCCCCTGCTCGTGCTCAGCACGATGCCGGATCCGGAGCGCCGCGCCACGTAGGTCGTGGCCTTGCGCAGCGCCTCGCCGCCCGCGCTGGTGGCGCCGCGGAAGCGGATGTACGGATCGCTCGGCTGGAGCAGCACCCGCACCGGCCGGCCGGGGGCGGACTCGAGCCGCGTGCCCTTGTAGTAGTGGTCGAGGATCCCCTTGTAGCCGCTCCCCTCGAGCGCGTAGCCGTAGGCGCCGTACTGGCTCATGCCGATGCCATGGCCGAAGCCCGCCCCCTTCAGGACGTGGCGCACGGCGGCATCCGCGCCGGCGGGCGCGGCGAGCGAAAACGCAGCGAGAGCTGTCAGGGCGATGAGTCGGCGCACGAGTCCTCTAACGCGCTATACGGGCCAAGGTAGCGCCCGAGCTCAGGAAACCGCGTACAGGCGCCATGCGCCCGGGACGCCGCGGAGCTCGTGCTCTCCCCTGTCATCGAACTCGATTCCGGATCCGACCACGAGGTCCTTCACGGTTCCGGACACGAGCACCTCGCTCGGCGAGGCACGGTCCATCACGCGCGCCGCGATGTGCACCGCGAGGCCGCCGAGGTCGCGGTCCATCACCTCGAGCTCGCCGGTGTGGAGCCCGGCGCGCACCTTGATCCCGAGCGAGCCCATCGCCTCCGCCACCGACGCCGCGCAGCGGATCGCCCGCGCGGGCCCGTCGAAGGTGGCGAGAAAGCCGTCGCCCGTGCGCTTGACCTCACGCCCGCGGTGGCGGTCGAGGGCATGCCGGAAGAGTGCGTCGTGGCGCTCGAGCAAGTCGCGCCAGCCGCGGTCTCCCATCTCCGCGGCGCGCCGCGTCGAGTCGCAGATGTCGGTGAACAGGACGGTCGCGAGCATCCGGTCCGGCTCGTGCTCGTGGCGCACGCCCGTCAGGTGCTCCTCGACCTCGCCGAGCAGGACGTCGCTGTCGCCCAGCGAGAACATGTTGTCGCCGCCCTCGAGCTCCACATAGCGCGCGTCCGGGATCTGGCTCGCGATGTAGCGCGAGTGCTCGATGTTGATGAACGAGTCGTCGCGCCGGTGCATCACGAGCGTCGGCACGCGGATGGACGGCAGCACGTCGCGCACGTCGACCCTGCCGATCAGCTCGAAGATCCTGCGGATCGTCCCCGGTGAGGCCGCGAGCCGCTCCAGCCGCCCCGCCCATTCGATGAAGGTCGGATCGTGCATCTCGCTGGGGGCGACCCCGGCGACGATGTGGCCCTCACCCCAGCGCTCGACCTGCTCCGCCATCTTGGCCTCCCGCAGCTCGGCCGGCCAGGCGAACTCGTAGCCGGGCGCCTGGGTGGCCCGCGCGAAGGTCGCGTAGAGCACGAGCGCGCTGACGCGCTCCGGGTAGGTGGCCGCGAAGAGCGCCGCCATCGGCCCGCCCTCGAGCGTGCCGAACAGCGCCACGCGCTCCGAGCCGGCGGCGTCCATCACGGCGAGCAGGTCGTCCATCTGGTCCTCGAGCGTGGGCATGCCGAAGAACGGGTCCGACAGGCCCGAGCCGCGGCGATCGAACGTGATCAGGCGCGCGAAGCTCGTGATCCGGCGCATCACGCGCGCGAGCGAGCGCTCGGACCAGAGGTACTCGACCTGCGAGATCCACGGCGGGATCCACATCAGATCGATGGGGCCGTCGCCCTCGACGATGTATGCGATGTAGAGGTCGCCGCTCTTCGCGTAGCGGGCCACGGGAGGCACGGGAATCAACTTACAGCCGCCGGGTACGCTCCGGGGGTGGCGGAACGCAAGGCCAGCGACGTCTTCGTGGAGTGCCTCGAGGCCGAGGGCGTGAGGCACGTCTTCGGCATCCCGGGCGAGGAGACGCTCGACCTGAACGAGTCGCTCTCGCGCTCGTCGATCGAGTTCGTGCCGGTGCGCCACGAGCAGGGCGGCGCCTATATGGCCGACGTCTACGGCCGCCTGACCGGGCACGCGGGGGTCTGCCTCGGCACGCTCGGCCCCGGTGCGCTCAACCTCGTGACCGCTGTGGCGGACGCCTACCTCGACCGCGCGCCGCTCGTCGCGCTCACCGGCCAGGGCGACCTCGAGCGCATGCACAAGGAGTCGCACCAGTACATCGACCTGCTGCGCGTGATGCGCCCGATCACGAAATGGAACGCCCGCCTGTCGGACGCGGCGATCATCCCCGAGGTGGTTCGCAAGGCCTTCAAGGTGGCCGAGGGCGAAAAGCCGGGCTCGACCCACATCGAGCTGCCGGAGGACGTGATGGCCGCGCAGGTCGAGGCCGAGCCGCTGCCGCGCCGGCGCCCCGTCCACTCCGAGCCGGCCGCGCGCGAGCTGCTGCAGGCGGCCGAGTTGATTCGCGGCGCCGAGCGGCCGGTGGCGCTCGCCGGCAACGGCGTCGTGCGCGCCCGCGCCGCCCCTGCGCTGCGCGAGTTCGTACGCGCGACCGGCATCCCCGTCGCCGAGACCTTCATGGGCAAGGGCCTCCTTTCGCCCGACAACCCCAAGGCGCTCGGCTCGGTCGGCCTGCAGGCAGGCGACTACGCCATGGCGGGCTTCGACGAGGCCGACCTGGTGCTCGCGATCGGCTACGACCTCGTGGAGCAGTCGCCGGAGACCTGGAACCCGAAGCGCGACAAGCGCGTGATCTGCATCGACTCGGAGCCGGCCGAGACGGACGCCTACTTCATGCCCGAGGTCGAGCTCGTCGGCGACATCTACCACGTGCTGGCGCGGCTCGGCGAGGAGTGCCGACACGTCCCGCACCAGGGCGGCTCGGCGAAGCTGCGTGAGGTCGTGCTGGGGCGCTTCGAGCAGGCCAGGGACGACGACTCGTTCCCGATGCAGCCGCCGCGCGCGCTCTGGGAGATCCGCAACGCGCTCGCACGCGACGACATCCTGATCTCGGACGTCGGCCTGCACAAGCTCTGGATCGGCCGCATGTTCCCGGCGTACGAGCCGAACACCGTGCTGATCGCAAACGGCCTCGCCGGCATGGGCTTCGCGGTGCCGGCCGCGATCGCCGCCAAGCTGGTGCATCCGGCGCGGCGCGATCGTGACCGTCAACGGCGACGGCGGCTTCCTGATGAACGCGCAGGAGCTCGAGACCGCGGTTCGCCTGGGCACGCCGTTCGTGAACGTCATCTGGGAGAACTCCCAGTACGGCTCGATCGTGTGGAAGCAGGACAAGCGCTTCGGCAGCCATTTCGGGACCGATTTCACGAACCCCGACTTCGTGAAGCTCGCCGAGGGCTTCGGGATGCCCGGCTGGCGCTGCGAGGCGCCGGAGGACTTCGGGACGCACCTTCAGCACGCGCTCACGCTCGACGTCCCGTCCGTGATCGTGTTGCCGATCGACTACTCGCTGGACGTCGCAATCTCTGAGGAACTAGGAACGGAGACCGTTGCCACATGAGCATCGCAACCCAAGAACAGTCAGTCGTCGACAGCGTCCAGAAGCAGCTCTACGTAGGCGGTGAGTGGCGCGACGCGAGTGGCTCGGCCACGCTCGAGGTGCTCGACCCGTCGACCGAGGAGCCGATCGCGGAGGTCGCGGACGCCACTCCCGAGGACGCGATGACCGCGCTGGACGCGGCGGTCGAGACGCAGGCCGAGTGGGCGGCCACGCCGCCCAACGACCGCGCCGGGATCCTCTGGAAGGCCTTCGAGCTGATGATCGAGCGCGCCGACGAGCTCGCCACGCTGATGACGCTCGAGATGGGCAAGCCGGTGGCCGAGTCGAAGGCCGAGATCGCTCTACGCGGCCGACTTCTTCCGCTGGTTCTCGGGCGAGGCGCTGCGGATCGACGGCAACTACAAGCAGTTCGCGAACGGCACCAGCCGGGTGCTCGTGATGAAGCAGCCGGTCGGTCCTTCGCTGATGATCACGCCCTGGAACTTCCCGATGGCGATGGGCACCCGCAAGGTCGGCCCGGCGCTCGCCGCGGGTTGCACGACCGTGATCAAGCCGGCTCAGCAGACGCCGCTGTCGATGCTCGCGATGGCCCAGGTACTCGAGGAGGCGGGCCTTCCGGGCGGGGTCGTCAACATCATCACGACGTCGTCCTCGGGCTCCACGACGGGACCGTTGATCGAGGACGGGCGGCTGCGCAAGCTGTCCTTCACGGGCTCGACCGAGGTCGGTCGCAAGCTGATCGAGGCCTCGGCCAAGAACGTGCTGAAGGTGTCGATGGAGCTCGGCGGCAACGCGCCCTTCCTGATCTTCGACGACGCGGACCTCGACTCCGCGGTCGACGGCGCCCTGCTCGCGAAGATGCGCAACATCGGCGAGGCCTGCACGTCGGCGAACCGCTTCCACGTGGCCGAGCCGGTGCGCGAGGAGTTCGAGCGGCGGCTCGCCGAGAAGATGGGCGCGCTCAAGCTCGGGCGCGGGACCGAGGAGGACGTGAAGGTCGGCCCGCTGATCGACCAGCCCTCACGCGAGAAGGTGTCCGAGCTCGTCCAGGACGCGCTCGACAAGGGCGCCACCTGCGTCGTGGGCGGCGAGATTCCCGACGGGCGCGGCTACTTCTACCCGCCGACGGTGCTCGGCGGCGTCCCCGACGACGCCCGCGTGCTGCGCGAGGAGATCTTCGGCCCGGTGGCCCCGGTCACGTCCTTCGCTTCCGAGGAGGACGCGATCGCGCGCGCCAACGACACCGAGTACGGCCTCGTCGCCTACGTGTTCACCCGCGACATCAAGCGGGCGCTGCGAGTCTGCGAGGGCCTCGACACCGGCATGGTCGGCCTGAACCAGGGGATGGTCTCGAACGCCGGCGCGCCCTTCGGCGGCGTCAAGCAGTCCGGCATCGGCCGCGAGGGCGGCAAGGAAGGGCTCGAGGAGTTCCTCGAGACGAAGTACGTGGCCGTGAACATGTGACGCCTGAAGCCGACTGGCGTGACCGCCGGGTTTCGGCGGCAGAGGCGGTCGCGGTCGTGCGCCCAGGCGACCGGGTCTTCGTCGGCAGCGCTTGCGCCACTCCGCGCACCCTTGTGGATGCGCTCCAGCAGTCCGGGCAGGCCGGCGTCGTTCTGGTGCACTTCCTCACCGATCGCGTCAGCACGGGTGAGACGCCCCACACGAAGCATCGCCATCGCGTGTTCTATGTCGGCCGCGACGTCCGCGACCTGCACGCCGTTCCTGCGTTGCGCAAGTCGGGCGTCGTGGAGTACGTGCCGATCTCCCTCGGCGACGTTCCCCAACTGTTCACCAACGGGCAGATCCCGCTTGACGTCGCGATGGTGCAGGTTGCGCCGCCCGATCCAGACGGCACGTGCAGCCTGGGCATCTCGGTGGACGTGACCAAGGCCGCGGCGCTCGCCGCGTCCACGGTCATCGCTGAGGTGAACCCGGCCATGCCGCGCACCGCAGGTGACAGTCGTATTCCGGTTGAGCGGATCGCCAGATTCGTGCCGGTCGAAACGCCTGTCGTGGAGTATCTCCACGAACCCGCCGGCGAGGTCGCCGAGCAAATCGCCCGTTATGTCGCCCGGCTGATCGACGATCGCTCGACGCTTCAGGTGGGGCTCGGGCGGGTGCCGAACGAAATGCTGGTCCACCTGACCAACCGGCGCGACCTCGCGATCCACTCGGACGTGATCACGGAGCCGATCGTCGATCTGGTCGCCGCCGGCGTCGTCACCGGGCCGGTCGCGACGAGCTGGGCGATGGGCACGAAACGCCTCTATGACCTGGTGGACGGCGATCCCCGCTTCACCTTCCATCCGGTCGAGTACATCTGCGACCCCGCGGTCATAGCGAGCAGAGAGCGGATGGTGTCGGTGACCCAGGCCTTCACGATCGACCTCACGGGACAGGTCTCCACCGAAGGTCTCGACGGGGCGCTGTACGGCGGAGTGTCGACAGGTCCGGCCTTCCACAGAGGGGCCCTGGCCTCTCCAGGTGGAATGGCGATCATCTGCCTCGCTTCGCGGACCCCTGCCGGCCGGTCCGCAATCTCGATTGATCTTGATCCCGGCGCGGCGGTGACGATCCCGCGCGCGGACGTCCACTGGGTGATCACCGAGTACGGCACCGCCTACCTGTTCGGCCGCTCGGTGGCGGAGCGTGCGGTCGCTCTGATCGAGATCGCACATCCCGACGTCCGCAGGGAGCTGCTGGATGTGGCCATTGAGCGCGGCCTCCTTGGTCCTGAGCAGCAGCTGCGCAGCCGCAGCGCCTATCCGGTGTCTCAGGTGCGCGACGTGCAGCTGCGCGACGGCCGGAGCGTGTGCCTGCGGCCCACGCGGACGACCGACGCGCGGGCGATGCAGGACCTCTTCTATCGGCTCAGCGAGCAGGATCGGGAGACGCGCTTCCTGCATAAGCTGAGCTCGCTCACCGACACCGCCGCGCAACACCTGTGCAGCGTCGACTACGAGGAGGAGATGGCCTTCGCGGCCGTGGTCGGGCCGTCGGAGCACGAGCGCATCGTGGCCGCCAGTTGCTACTACCTCAGTCCGGCGACCGGGCTGGCCGAGGTCGCGTACATGGTGGATCCGGACTGGCAGGGAGTGGGCCTCGGAGGCCGGCTGCATGCAGGACTGGTCGAGTACGCGCGCGAGCATGGGGCACGCGGCCTCACCGCGGACGTACTGCTCGGCAATTCGCGCATGATGCGCGTCTTCAAGAGCGGCGACTACTCGCTCCGCACCCAGACCGAGGGAGGCGTCCAAGAGGTGACGATGCGCTTCTGATCAGCGCAGCGGCTTGGTCCACGTGACCCACGTGTCCTTCAGCGCGAACCCGGCCCGCTCGTACAGGCCGAGCGCGCCCGTGGCGTTTGCGGTGTCCACGTTCAGCGCCGACCGGTCGTAGCCGGCGCTCCGGTAGGAGCGGAGCGCCGTGGCGAGCAGCAGTCCGCCGAGACCGCGCCGGCGCCACGCCGGTCGCACCCCGAGTGTCCCGACGAAGGCCTCGCGCACGCCGGTGGCGGCCGCGTCCGCCTCAAAGAAGTAGCTCAGCAGGTACGCGACGACATCCTCGCCATCGTGCGCGAGCCAGCTCATATCCGGCCGGAACGTCTGGGTGCCGGTGTACCAGCGCGACCAACGCTGCTCGTCCGGCGGAGAGGAGCCCCAGTCGTCGGCGAAGGCCTCCCGGTGCGCCTGCCGGACGGCCTCGTCCCGTTCCACCGCGTACGGCGCCAGCGTGAGCCCTGGCGGGGTCGGTGAGAGATCAGGGAGCGGGTCGTCCAGGGGTCGGCTCATGGTGTACGTCCAGCGCGTTGCCTCGTAGCCGGCGGCACGCATCAGGGCCTGCTTGCTCGGGTTGTTCTCGTGCACGACGACGCAGGCCGCCCCCGGCACGTCAGGGTGCCGCTCGCGGTGCAGGCCCGCCGCCCGCTCCTCGGCCCAGTCGAGCAGCCGGCGTCCGAGGCCGTGGACGCGGGCGGCGGGCACCACCGCACCGTCGACGTCGAGCCGGTCGAGGTCCCCCACCTCGGCGGGGCCCTGGAGCCAGGCGAACGCGACGAGCTCGCCGTCGGGTGACTGAGCGGCGAGGCTGTCCCGTCCGAGGTCGATCGACTCGTCCTCCAGCACCTCGCTGAGGTCCTGCTCCGAGTAGTGCTCGCCGGTGTGGTCGACAGCCTCGACGGCCGCCCACGCCCGGGTGAGCGCGGGCGCATCCTCGGTCGTCAGCCGCCGCCAGGTGAGCGTTCGCGTCTCCACGCCCTAACGGTACGGGCTGCCGCTGGGGCGCTCTACCCCGGGAGCTGCAGGTCGACCATCGTGTCCGCGTGCCGGTGAACGATCTTCCAGGCGCCGCGCTCGAAGCGGAAGATCATCGTGGATCGCAGCACCTGCTCGTGTAGCTCGGTCTGGCCCGCGTAGAGGACGTCGGCGCGCTCGATCGCGACCGTGTAGGCCAGCTTGCCGCGCACGTCCTTGACCCGGTACTCGAACTCGACCTCGGCCCCGCTCGGGCGGAACGCTCCCGCGGCGAGCAGGTAGCGCTGGCGGACGGTCGAGGCACCCGCCTCGCCAAGGCCGCCGAAGCCGCCGAAGATCGACTGCGGATCCTTCTCGGCCGTGATGGCGAGCCAGGGCTGCGGATCGCCGTTGACGAAGGCCGTGTTGGCGGCCTCGTAGCGCTCCAGGAAGCGCGCGAAGCCGTAGCTGCCGCCGGCCCCATGCACGGAGCCGGCATCGGTGGTCGAACCGGCGAACGCGCCGGATGAGGCGAGGAGGGCGAGTGCCGCCAAGGCGACGGCGACGGTGGAGGCGAGGCGCTTCATCGTTGATCCCTTCGTGGGTGGCGAGGTTCGAACGCCTTCGTAGACCCGCCCCCGGGCCGTTCTATTCCGTTCGGCTCGTCAGGCGTGCGCGTACGCGCCGGCTGCTGCCGGGATCCGCGCTCGGACGGTCGTGCCCACGCCGGCGGGGCTCTCGATCTCGAGCGTTCCGCCGAGTGCGCTGACGCGATCCGCAAGGCCGCTCAGCCCCGAGCCGCGCGCCGGGTCGACGCCTCCGCTGCCCTCGTCGCGGACCTCGATCGTCGTGTGGTCGCCGGCGAGCGCAACCCGCACGTCGATCCGATCAGAGCCGGCGTGCTTGGCGGCGTTCGTCAGCGCTTCGGCGACGACGAAGTACGCGGTGGTCTGCACCGACAGCGGGAGGTCCCCGCAGCTGTCGAAGTCGAGCTCGACGGGCGCCGACGCCCGGTTCGCCAAGGCCGCCAGCGCGGCCTCCAGGCCGCGATCGACGAGGATGCTGGGATGAATCCCTCGGGCGAGCTCGCGTAGCTCCTCGAGGGCGGCGTCGAGCTCGGCGCGCGCAGCCGCGAGCTCACGGGTCGCGGTGGAGTCCGGCTCGAGGTTCGACTCGATAAGCCGGAGGCTCAGCGCGAGCGACACGAGCCGCTGTTGTGCGCCGTCGTGGAGGTCGCGTTCGATGCGCCGCCGCGCGGCGTCCGCAGCCTCGACGATGCGCGCTCGCGAGGCCGCCAGTTGCTCGCGCGCATCCACGTTGGCGAGCGCTGCGGTGACCAGCTCGGCGAAGCTGCCGATCCTCGTCTCCGTTCCCGCGGGGAACGCATGCGGCTGCTCGCTGGACGCCATGAGGGCACCCCAGAGCCGACCGGCCACGTAGATCGGGGCCCCCACGACCGAGCGAACACCGAACCCGCGTAGTCGCTCCGCGAGCTCGCCCTCGACCTCGCTCGTAGTCGTCCACGCGCTCAGGGCGACCGCTCCGGATAGAGCTTCGCGGTCACCGACGCGCCCTCCACCGGGATCTGCTCGCCGATCGGAAAGGCCGGCGTGTCGTTGCCCGTCCAGGACCCGACCACCGTCGCGACCCGGTCGTCATCGAAGCGGATCATGTCGGTGCTCTTCACGCCGAGCAGCTCCCCGAGCTCCTCGCAGACGCGGCCGAAGAGGCCGGGTGCGGGGGTCGACGCGGCCACCATGGTCGCAACTCGACGCAACGCGGCCTGCTCGGCCAGAAGTGCCTGCAACCGGGTTGAGTTGTCGTCGCTGCTCATCGTCGCCGCGTCAGAGCGAGGCTAGCGAAGCACGCGCTCACGCTTGGACCGGGCGCTCCGGGTCGTCGCGGCGGCACGTCGTCCCGCTGGCTCAGCGAGAACGGCGGATAGCGATCCGTGACGAGGATGAGCGCGTAGCCGACCACGCGGTTGTGCCAGCGGATCACTCCCTCGACGAACCCGAAGATCCCACGCGGGTAGCGCCCGGTGAACAGGATCGCGAACCAGGCGACGATCACCACGACGATGGTTGCCAGGTAGAGAAAGAACAGCACGATGTAGTGCGGGATCGCGAGCAGCCACTTGACGAGAGGCAGCCAGCGGTTGAGCTCCTGCTTGGCGTCGGGATACGGGAACTCGAGCCGCACCCACTGATGCTCGTCGGTCGAGGGGTAGCGGTCGTTCATCAGCGCGACGTAGGTGCCCACCCGGTTCGAGAAGCGCAGCAGTTCCAGGTTCCAGTCGAACCACCAGCGCGGGTACTTCTCGCGAAACAGGATCATCAGCAGCGGCGGCAGGAACAGCAGCCCGATGCCGCCGATGACGACAGTCGACGCGTCGCTGCTGGCGTCGTACTCGCTGCCGCTATAGCCGCCGATGCTGGCCAGCACGATCGCGATGGGGATCACCGCGAAGATCCGGAAGGCCGTGGATACGCGATTCAGCGTGCGGTCGGGGTAGTCGACCGAGAACCGAACCGGGTGCTCCTCGTTCATACGCGTTGCTCCTTGGAGTCGGGCGTGAGCGCATTTCACCACCATCGTCGGCGGGAGCCACGGTGGGCCTGCACGATCCCGTGCGACTCTTGATGGCTGTCCGAACCCGTGCCCAATATGAGGACATGCCCCGCCCCCGGGGGACCCGTACCGGAGTCGCTCTCCTGGCTCTGGCAGCGACGCTTCTCGTCCCGGCTTCTGCCCAGGCGAGTCGCCCGAACGTGGCTGCTCTGCAGGCCGCGCTGACGCGCCTGCACCTGTACCAGGGCTTCGTCGACGGAGTCAGAGGCCCGCTGACCAGGAAGGCCGTCGTGCGCTTCCAGCGCCGCCGTGGGCTCGCGGTGGACGGCGTCGCGGGACCGCAGACGCGGCACGCGCTCGGGCGCTACGGCAGGCCGCGGCTCGGCAGTCGGGTGATGAAGATCGGCAGCCGCGGCTGGGACGTCGCCGCGCTGCAGTACCTGCTCCAGCGCAAGGGCTATGGCCCCGGCATCGCCGACGGGATCTTCGGCGGCCTGACCCAGGCCGCGGTGGTGCGCGCCCAGGGCGCGGCGAGTCTCGGCGTGGACGGGCTGGCCGGGCGGCAGACGATCAGTGCGCTGCGCGGCCACGGCTCCTCGTCGGCGGATCCCGGGTCCGGCCGCTTCCTGCGGCCAGTGCCCGGGCCGATCGGCGATGGCTTCGGCGCGCCGCGCGCGGGCGGCCGCAGCCACCAGGGCGCCGACTTCCCGGTCGCGTACGGCACCCGCATCGGCGCCGCCGCAGCGGGCACGACGATCTTCGCCGGCCGCAACTACGGCGGCTACGGCAACCTCGTGGTGGTCCAGCACACGCTCGGCTACACGACCTGGTACGCGCACATGTCGTCGATCACGTCGTGGGTCGGCGAGCAGCGTGAGCGCCGGCACGCGGCTCGGATACGTCGGCTCGACGGGCTACTCGACCGGACCGCACCTGCACTTCGAGATCCGCCGCTACAACACGCCGATCAACCCCGTCCCGCTGCTCACCGGCGCGGTGGCGAGCAGCCGCGGCGGCGGCGGCGCTCCCGCCCGCGACACGAGCGAGTGCAGCGCTGCGGACAGGGCCGGCGGCGCCGCCGCCCCGCGCGGGTCGTCCTGGATCGCTCGCGAGCGCTTCTGCGCCCGCGACTGACTCAGCTCGGCTTCGCGCCGCGCGCCATCGCGCGCAGGTCGAGCGCCTTGTCGAGCGTCTCCTCGTCCACGCCCTTCTCGATCGCGACCTCGCGGATGGTGCGCCGTGAGGCCACCGCCTCGTCGACGATCTCCGTCCCCTTGTCGTAGCCGATGTAGGGGTTCAGGGCGGTTGCAATCGCCGGGGTCGACTCGGCGTGCCGGCGCAGCGTCTCCTCGTTCGCCTCGATGCCCTCGACGCACTTGTCGGCCAGCATGTGGGACGCCGCGGTCAGGATCCGGATCGACTCGAAGACGTTGCGCGCCATCATCGGCACGCGCACGTTCAGCTCGAAGTTGCCCTGTGTGCCGGCGATGCTGACCGCGGTGTCGTTGCCGATCACCTGGGCGGCCACCTGCAGCACGACCTCGGGGATCACCGGATTGACCTTGCCGGGCATGATCGACGAGCCCTTCTGCAGCTCGGGCAGCTGCAGCTCGACGAGGCCGGTGCGCGGTCCCGAGCCCATCAGCACGAGGTCGTTGGCGATCTTCGTGAGCGAGACGGCCAGGCCCTTGAGCGAGGCGTGCAGCTCGACGAGCCCGTCGCGGTTGGCCTGAGCCTCGAAGCGGTCTCGTGGCGCCGAGCCGAGCCCGAGCCGCTCGCGCACGCGCTCGGCGAACTCGGGATGGGTGTTGAGGCCCGTGCCCGTGGCGGTGCCGCCGAGCGGGATCTGCGCGGCGCGGCCGAGCGAGTCCCGAATGCGGTCGCGGCTCAGCGTGATCTGCGCGCGATAGCCGCCGAACTCCTGGCCGAGCGTGACCGGGACGGCGTCCATCATGTGCGTGCGCCCGGCCTTGACGATGTCGCTGAACTCGTCGGCCTTCGTGCCGAACGCGCCGGCGAGCCGCTCGAGCGCCGGCAGCAGCTGCTTCTGCACGGTGTCGACGGCGGCCAGGTGCACCGCCGAGGGGAAGACGTCGTTCGACGACTGGCCCATGTTCACGTGGTCGTTGGCGTGGGCGTCGTCGCCGGCGAGGTTGGCGATCACCTCGTTGGCGTTCATGTTCGTCGACGTGCCCGAGCCGGTCTGGAAGACGTCGATCGGGAACTGGTCGTCGTGCTTGCCCTCGGCCACCTCGTCGCCGGCCCGCGCGATGCGCTCGGCCACCTCGCCGTCGAGCAGGCCGAGCTCGGCGTTGACGCGAGCGGCCTCGGCCTTGATGCGGCCGAGCCAGCGCACCACGGGTGTCGGCACGCGCTCGCCCGAGACCGGGAAGTTCACTACCGCCTTGGCCGTCTCGGGCCCCCAGAGCTCACGTTCGGCGGTCGCTGGAGCTCCGTTCGAGTCAACTGCCATCTCTCTCCTTCATCATCATCGTCGCTTCCTGCCTGGAGGCTATCCCAGTCGCGACCCCGTTCACGGCGGATCTCTGCAGGCTCAGAAATGCAAATTCGTGCATTCCTTGTGCGGTGCGCGCGCCAAGCCGAAGTCCGTGTTCTGATCGCCCGGCGTGACGGCACTCATCCGCATCGACCGGTCGTGGACGACGACCGGCGGCGGTAGGCCCCGGCCTATCCGATTCTGCTCGCGCTGCGGGCATCCGAGCGAGGAGCCCCCGGGCCGGCCCGAGCTGCGCACGCGCGTCTGCGGGCGCTGCGGCATGGGCATGGTGCTCAGCTGCCCGCGCGATGCGCTGCCGGGCGAGGCGGCCGCCTTCCTGATCCTCGACTACGAGCTGCGCGTGAGCGCCGTGAGCGAGGGCGCCGAGAAGTACTTCGGCCCGGAGGACGAGCTGATGGGGACGGAGCTGCTCGATCTCCTGACGAGCCCCCTGGGCGACGATCACCTCTGCCGCAACGCCGGTCTGGCAGCCCAGCGGCCCTGCGATCCGCTCGTGATGCCGGTGCGGCTCGTCGCCGAGGATGCGCCCGCCATCGGCATGCTGGCGGCCCGGATCGCCACCTGTGGGCCGCCCCGCGCGGCGCTCGTGACCGTGGAGCCCAGCGGCTTCGGACGAGCCTGACGGTTTTTACGGTTCGGGTGCAAGAACAACTGCACGATTTGCGCAACATCTGCCGAGCGGGCACAAAAGCTCTATCAAGTTCTCCGGGCTCGCGCCGAAAACCTATGCAAGTGCTCCGCTGATCTCCCGTTGGGGGTGGCGGCGTGCGAAGTAATGGCGCAACGCTGCTGCGATTCAGTCTGGACGGAGGCGACTTGAGCGGGATAAGAACGAATGCGGCCGCAGAGCTGCTGGGGGTGAGCCCCAACACGCTTCGAAGCTGGGAGCGCCGCTTCGGCTACCCGAAGCCGCGCCGGACCCAGGGCGGCCACCGGCAGTATGAGCTGTCGGAGCTCGAGTCGCTCCGCCGGGCGCTGCTCGAGACCCACAACATCTCGTCGGCCATCGAGCTCGCCCGTCAGCGCGGCGAGGGCCCGAGCACGCCGATCCGCATGCTCGACGCGTTCGACCACTTCGACGAGCAGAGCGCCGACCGCGTGATGGAGGAGAGCCTCGCCGTGCGCTCGATCGAGCGCACGGTGGAGGAGGTCCTGCTGCCCTCGCTCGAGCTCGCCGAGGACCGCGAGGGACGCGAGGCCGAGCGTGAGCTCGCCTTCCGCTGGGCGACCGGCTGGCTGCACGCCACGCGCCGCGTCGCGCCGCCCGCGAGCCGCCCACAGGGGGTGCTGCTGTTCGACTCGAGCAAGAAGCTCGATCTCGAATCACTGCACGTGCAGGCGCTCGAGCTCGGTCTGCGGCGCGCCGGCTTCCGCACCCTGCTGCTCGCATTCGACCTGCCACCGGAGCGCATCGTGCGCGCCATCCGCGCGCTCAACCCGACGGCCTTCGTCTTCTGCGGCGGCGACGCGACGCTCGACGTCGTCGGCCGGCTCGTCTACACCGTGCGCCAGGTCGGCTCGGCCGGGCCGGTGTTCGAGTACCGCGAGGCGATGCCGGTCACCGGCGACCACGGCATCCCGTCGCTTGGCTCGTCGCCGGTCGAGGCGGTCGAGCGCCTCAAGGCCTACGTCGACAGCGGCCGCATCGAGCAGGTGGTGGTCGTGCCCGAGCCGACCGCCGAGCCCGCGGCGCGCATCAAGCTTGCCGCGCGCACCAGCGCCTAGCCGGCGACCCTTCAGGGAATAGTCACGGGCTGAAGCACCACCGGGCTCTGGAGCGTGTAGTCGAGCTCCTCGGCCTGGCTCGTGCCGGCGGGCGTGAGCACGTCCACGGCCTTGGGCACCGAGCCCGGATCGACGGTGCACCTCGGGTCGGCGCTGCTGGCCGCGCATACGCCGAACTGGAAGGCCTGGGGTGTCGGCTGGAAGCCGCGGGCCTGGTCGGGGCTGAAGCCGTCCTGGCCGGTGAGCACGACGGTGAAGCCCCAGCCCGGCCCGGGGGTGCCGAGGCTCGCCTTCGTGACGCTGAAGGTGATGTAGCGCGAGATCGCGTTGCCGCTGATGGCCACGGTCTCGAGAGTGTTGCCGCCGGCGTCGACGTAGCGCTGCCCGAATCCCTGCACCTCGATCAGCCGGCTCCAGGCCCCCGCGGGATCGATCGTGTAGTTGCGCTGCGGGAACGACGCCGCCGTCGAGGTCTGCGGCGCGCCGGGCACGTGGACGTAGACGTCGACCAGTTGCGCGCCGAGCGGGCTGCCGAACGTGGGCGACAGATCGCGCGTGCGCAGCCTGAAGACGATCCGGTCGCCGGCGTCGAAGACCTGGAACTGCTGGATGTCGAAAGCGCCCGGCTTGAAGTTGTCGGAGGTCGGATAGGCGTAGTTGCCTGGACCGTTGTCATCGCCGTCCGGATCCCCTGCCTCGAAGAGCAGCGTGCCGGGAACGGAGTCGAACACGACCGTGCGCACCGCGCGTGCCGTCGCGCCTGAGCGGCTGGTCGCCACGACGTTGAGGACCCAGGTGCCGCCCGTGAGCGGCACGGTCAGGCTGAAGCTCCCATCCGGAGCGGCCGTGGCGGTGTGAAGCGTGGTGCGCGTGTTGTCGTCCAGGTTCGAGGCTGCCACCGTGATCGAGTTGCCGGGCGTCGACGTGCCGGTCACCTCGACGCTGTCCTCAACCGCGGAATTGTCCGCCGGTGAGCTGACGGTGAGCGCGGTCTCCTGCTGCGTGCGCTTGACGTAGCGCCGCAGCGTGTAGCGCGGCCGGTCGAGCACCTTGCCCGCGGCGACGTCGAGCATCAGCCGCACGAACTGCCCAGCCGACCAGGTCAGCGCCGAGGCGGAGCCCGCGGGCTTGCCGTTCTCGAAGCCGATCGAGGCGAGCGTCGGATCGCTCCCGAAGGGCGATCGCGCGAGATCGGGCAGCTCCCACGCCTGCTCTGGGATCAGCCCGACGCCTGACGACATGTTGCGCATGGCCTCGAGGCGCCGTACGGCCGCGCCCAGGTCGCCGGTGTCGAGCTCCCACTGGCCGCGTTCCCCGCCGAGCACCGGCCAGACATGGCCGTTGCCGACGCCGTGCGGCGCCCATGGGCGGCCGTCGCTCGAGCGATCGCCGTAGCCATCCCCGTTGTAGCGCAGGAAACCCGGCCCGCTGTCCGTCTCGCGCCGGATCGTCGCGTCGACCACGGGCAGCGAGCGGAGCAGGTCCGGGTCGCGCTTCGACAGCACGCCGAGCCGCGCAAGCTCGAGGAAGCCGGCGTCGATCACCTCGCGCTGGTCGAGCGTCGGGCCGCCGTTGCCGAGGTTGTACGAGATCGCCGCGTTCGGATCGCCCGTCTTGGAAAGCCGGATGAAGTAGGGCTCGGGGCTCAGCGAGCCGGTCGAGGTCACGGTCCAGTCCTTGATCCTGCGCTGGAACTCGTCCGCCACACCGCGCCAAACCGCCGCCGAGGCGCCGTCGCCGTTGCGATCGGCGATGCGCGAGGCGGCCAGCAGGCCGGCGATCTCGGCTGCGATCGTCGAGGGCGAGAAGCCGCTCTGCTCCTCCCAGCGCTCCGTCCCGAAGGCGGGGCCCCTGCTGATCACGAAGTTGGCGGCCGGCTTGATGTGGTCCTCGTAGAACTCGCGGCCGGTGAGCCCGACGTCGAGCGCCATGATCAGGGGGTACGAGCACTCGTCGAGCTGGGTGCCGAAGGAGTCGGGCGCGGGCGCCCCGTTCGTGAGGCTGTTGCGCGGCATCGACCCGTCCGGCAGCTGCTGGCGCTCGAACAGGAAGCGCGTCATCGCCCGAGCGGTACGGCGGTCGCCTGCGAGCAGGAGCGCCGACCAGGCCTCGTAGAGGTCGCGCGCGAAGACCTCGCGGTAGGAGCCGAAGTAGGTGTTGGCGGGGTCGCCGGCGGAGACCGCCTGGCCCCAGGGGGAGGCAAGCGCCGCCGCCACGGCGCCGGGGAAGGTCTTGTCCTCCGCCGCCTTCACGTAGTTGGCGCTGAGGTAGTACTCCTCGACGAGGTCGCCCCAGCGCCCCGGCGAGACGCCCTTGGGCCGCCGCGGCTGCTCGAGGCGCGCGTCGTAGGCGTGCCAGCCGCGGGCGTACTCGCGCTCGATGCTCGTGAAGCGCTCGCCCAGGCTGCTGCGCGCCGTGTCCACGGCGGCGCCGCGGCTCTCGCCAAAGCCCAGCGCGAGCTCGAACGAGCGGTCGCGACCGAGGTCGATGCGGGCCGTCTGCACCAGGTTGCCCTGCGCGGCCTGCGCGAAGCGCTCCGTCAGGCGCCGGTCGGCATCGAGCTGGGTCAGTCCGTCGCTGGCCTGGCCCGCGAAGCCGTTGGAGACCTCCAGGAAGGGTCGCGAGGCGTCGAGCGCGCTGTGCACCGGCACGGCGTAGTCGCGGTTGGCCGCGTTGGTCTCGGTGACCGGGTCGGACCCGACGAGCAGCGTGTGGCCGCCGGCCCGGGCGATGTCACCGCTGTCGGCCCCACCGTTCCCCGTGCCCCCGCCACCGTTGCCGCCCAGCGTCGGATCGAAGCGGACATAGAGCCGATAGTCGCGCCCGTCGTGTCTGCCGAGCGGCTCGAAGCGGGAGCGCATCAGCACGGTCGGCCGGGCCGGGTCGGTCACGTAGTCCGTGACGATGCGGTAGCGGCCGCTCCTGGCGGTCGAGGTCACGCGGCAGGTGAGCGCGCGCTCGTCGAGCGCGCGCACCGTGTAGGTCATGTCGCGCGTCTGCAGGTCGGTGAACGTCTGCCCGTCCGTGACCACGAACTGGAGCGTCTCGTTGTTGGTGTTGTCGTTGGTGGGGAAGTAGACGTCGCTGAGCACGCCGTCGGCGACCGTGAACCAGACCTTGGAGCGGCGGTTGCGGGCGGTCCCCACGCAGTCCTTGCGCGCGAGATCGAAGTGAGAAAGCGCCCCGGGTCCGTCGCCGGCCGCCGGCGTCGGGGCGGGAGCCTGCGCGGCGGCGGGGAGCGCGAGGACGAGCGCCGCAACGATCGGACACGCGAACAGGCAACCCTTCAGCGGTCTCCCTCGCAAAACGGGGCAGAGTGTATTCCGGCCGGGGGGCTCACGCCCCCCGGACCCCCGGCGCCTTCGGCGGCCGGCCGTTATGAAGCCGGCCCGGGCTCGCGCCCGCCGGACCCCCGGCGCCTTCGGCGGCTGGCCGCTACGCAGCGAGCTTGCGGCAGAGCTCGGCCAGCGAGCGTTTCTCGCCTTCGTCGAGCGCGCCGAATGCCTGAGTCACCCGGTCCGAGTGTTCCGGGAAGAGACGCTCGACGATCTCGCGGCCCTCGCGGCTCAGGTCGATCACGACGCTGCGCCGGTCCTCGGGCGCCCGGCGCCTGAACACGAGTCCGCGCGTGGCGAGCGTGGCGGTGACCTCGGTGGCGTTGGCCTTGCTCCAGCCGAGCCTGCGCCGCAGCGTGCGCAGCTCGAGGGTGCCGCCCGCCGTCGTCAGCACGACGAGCGCCGAGAAGCCGGCCGCCGAGACACCCTCGCGCCCGAGCTCCGCCGCCAGCCGGCGGCGCACGGCCGCCTCCGCACGGAGCAGGGCCTGAAGCGCCCTGTGGGCGAGCGGATCGCCGAGCTCGAGGGACGACATCGGTGGCCGATCGTAGGCGCCCTGCCGGACGCTCATGCCGGGCTCATCGGGGCGGCGCAATCTTCTGGATATCGGAACCGCAATCAAGCTCATCGCAGCCGCACTGGTCGCGGGCGTCGCACTCGTCGTGCTGGCGGGCGTTCACGCCGGCGTGGCGATCGCCATCGCGGCCGTCGTGCTCATCGCCGCGCTGGTGGAGTTCGCACACGCCGTGTTCGAGCTCGTCGACAGCGAGCGCGGCCCCGGCTGACCGAGGCGTCTGGCTGTGCTGTGATCGTGACCGCATGGGTCGGCGGCTGCCCATCCGCCTTCGTCTGACGATCGCCTTCGCCGCCGTTCTCGCGGCGGTGCTCGGCGCGGCGGGCGTGGTTCTCTACACGGAGCTCAGGCGAGACCTCGACGACACCATCGACGCGGAGCTGCGGCACCGCGCCGCGGACTTCGTCGCACTCGTCGGAGATGAGCGCGACGCCGGTGCGGCGCTCGCCGCGGGCGGCGAGCCGCTTGCGCAGGTGTACGCCCCGAGCGGCCGCCTGCTCGCCTCGACGCGCCAGCTGGCCGCGACACGGGTGCTGAGCGTTCCCGAGGTCCGGCGCGCCGCGCGTGAGCCGCTGCGAGCTGGATCGACTCGAGACCCCCGCCGGCGAGCTGCGCGTGCTGGCGGTGGGTGCGCGCACGGAGCCGGATCGCCCGGTAGTCGTCGCCGTCGGCAACGCGCTTGCGAGCCACGACGGCGCGCTCGAGCGCCTGAGAACGCTGCTGCTGCTGGTGGGGCCGTTCGCGCTCCTGCTGGCCAGCTACGCCGGCTACCAGGTGGCCGGCGCGGCGCTGCGCCCGGTCGAGCGCATGCGCCGGCGCGCCGAGCAGATCACCGAGCACGACGCCGCGGAGCGTCTGCCCGTGCCTGACACGAGGGACGAGATCGAGGCCCTGGGGCGGACCCTCAACGAGCTGCTCGAGCGGCTCGACACCGCACTCGCCAGGGAGCGCCGCCTGCTCTCCGACGCGAGCCACGAGCTGCGCACGCCGCTGACGGTCCTGCGGACGGGCATCCAGGTGGCGCTCCGGCGCGAGCGCGACGTGGACGAGTTGCGCGCGGCCCTCGAGTCGGCCGAGCACGAGGCCGGCCGCGTCACGCGCATCGCGGAGGACCTCCTGGTGGTCGCGCGCGCCGATCAGGGGCGCCTGCCGCTGCGGCTCGAGCCGGTCGCGGCGGGCGAGCTGCTCGAGGCGGCGGCCGGGAGGGCCCGCCCGGCGGCCGAGTCGGCGGGGCGTGAGCTGCGGGTGGAGAGCGACGGCGCCGGCGCGATGGTGCTGGCCGACCGGGACCGCACCGGCCAGGCGCTCGACAACCTGGTCGCGAACGCGCTGACGCACGGCAGCGGGGCCGTGCGGCTCGCCGTACGTGCCGCCGACGAGCGCGTCGAGCTGCACGTGATCGATGAGGGGGCCGGCTTCCCGGAGGAGCTCCGGGCGCGCGCGTTCGAGCGCTTCAGCCGCGGAGAGGAGGCGCGCTCCCGCGAGGGCAGCGGCCTCGGTCTGGCGATAGTGGCGGCCATAGCGCGCGCCCACGGGGGAGGCGTGGACGCGCGCAACCTCCCGGGAGGAGGTGCCGACGTATGGATCACGCTGCCTGTGGCTTGACCCCCGCAGGCTGCGTTTCCTCGGCTGGGCCTACTGGCCGCCGGGCGGGCAGGAACAGGGCGGGCACGAGTGCCAATGCGGTGAAGTCCACCGCCCACCAGAACGTGTGCCCGAACGCCGTGGCGAGGCCGGCGTTCCCGCTTGCCGCGTGACTTGCAGTTTGGTTGGGATGATCGCTCGTCATGCCGGCACCCCCTGGGGCTCCCAGCGGAAGCGGCGGGCGGCGACGGCGATCCCGCCCAGACCCCACAGCGCGAGCACGGCCGCGTTCCCGGCGTCGAACGACGCATCCCCGAGCGCGCTCTGAACGCCGGTGGTGAGGTGGTAGACGGGGAAGACCCGCGCGACGTCGGCGAGCCAGCTGGGCAGCTGGTCCACCGAGACGAAGATCCCGGAGATCAGCGAAAGCACGACGGCGATCAGCGGCAGCGCCGCGCTGGCGCTGTCGACGTCGCCGATCAGCGCCGTGGCGGCGATGCCGGCGCTGCACATCGCCGCGATGCCGAGGATGACGTAGAGCAGGAGGTCGCCGACCGCCGAACCGGAGATCTGGACGTCGTAGGCGAAGTGGCCGATCGCGAGCAGCACGACCGTCATCAGCCCGACGGTCACGACGCAGCGCAGGACCGTCGCCACCATGAACGTCCAGGAGGGCACCGGGGTTCCGCGCAGGCGCTTCAGCTGCCCCGACTCGCGCTGCATCACGAGCGAGATCGCCAGCGAGTTGAAGCCGGCGAGCAGGATCGCGTAGGCGAGCATCGAGCCGGTGAAGTACGTGTGAGCGTTGACCGTGGCGCCGTTCAGATCGACGCTGTCGGTGCTCTTCACGAACACCGAGTTGAACATCACCAGCAGCACGATCGGGAAGACCAGGCTGAAGACGACCGCCCGGCGATTGCGGGCGACGCTGACGAGCTGGTAGCCGGTCTGGGTCAAGACGAGTCGAAGCTCATTCATGCTCCACCTCCTCCGCGGTCAGCTCGAGGAACATCTCCTCGAGCGTGGGGCGGATCACCTCGAGGCCGGACAGGTGGATGCCTTCGTGCACGGCCCAGCTCGTCAGCCGGTACAGCACCGGCTGCGGGTCGGCCACGCGGATGATCGCCAGCTCGCCCTCGACTTCGACGGGCGCGCCCGCCTCGTCGGCCACGTGGTGTCCGGCGAAGCCCTCGGGCAGGCGGAAACGGATCAGCGCGTCGGTGCGCAGCCCGGCGCCGATCTCCTCGACGCTTCCGATCGCGACCAGCTCGCCGTCGCGCAGGATCCCGATCCGGTCGGCAAGCCGCTGCGCCTCGTCCATGTAGTGCGTGGTCAGCAGGATCGTCCTGCCGAGCCCGCGCAGGCCGTCGATCATGCTCCAGGCGGCGCGGCGGGCGCTGGGGTCGAAGCCCGTGGTGGGCTCGTCGAGGAAGATCAGCTCGGGGTCGCCGGCGATGCCCACGGCCACGTCGACGCGGCGGCGCTGGCCCCCCGAGAGCCGCCCCACCCTCGCGTCGCCGACGTCCGCGAGCCCGGCGAGCTCGACCGTCTCCTCGACAGGGCGCGGAGCCGGGTAGAAGCTCGAGAAGAGCCGCACGGTCTCGCGCACGGTCAGGTTCGGGTCGAGCTCGCACTCCTGGAGCACGAGCCCGATGCGCTCGCGCCAGCGCCTCGCCGGACGGCCCGGGTCGGCGCCGAGCACCCGCGCCTCGCCGGACGTGCGCCGCCGGTAGCCCTCCAGGATCTCGATCATCGTCGTCTTGCCCGCCCCGTTGGGGCCGAGCAGCGCGAAGATCTCCCCGCGCCGCACGTCGAAGCTGACGCCGCGCAGGGCCTCCGCCGGCCCGTAGGCCTTGTGCAGATCGCGAACCGCTATCGCCGCCGGCTCGTCGGGAAGGTCCGGCGTGGCGCCGTTCAGCTGCGCCTTCACCGGGGTGGTTGCAGTGGACATGCCGTCCAGTCCAGCGCCGTCAGATGAACCGCTGATGAGTGCCGCGCGTCAGCGCGACTTCAGCCGGTAGCCCGCGCCCCTGACCGTCTCGAGCGTCTGGAGGCCGAAGGGGCGATCGATCTTCTCGCGCAGGTTGCGGACGTAGACGTCGATCACGTTCGAGCGGCTTTCGTAGGCCATGTCCCACGCGCCCTCGAGCAACTGGTAGCGCGACAGCACCTCGTCCGGATGCCGCATGAAGACCTCGAGCAGCTGGAACTCCTTGGTCGAGAGGGACACGGGCTGCCCCCCGCGCCGCACCCGACGCGTAGCCGGCTCGAGCTCGAGGTCGGCGACGCGCAGGACCGTGCCGCGCTCGGCCGGGCCGCGCCGCGCCAGCGCGCGCAGCCGCGCCAGCAGCTCGCCGAAGTCGAATGGCTTGGCGAGGTAGTCGTCGGCGCCCGTGTCGAGGCCCTCGATCCGGTCCTCCACGGCGTCGCGAGCCGTGAGCATCAGGATCGGCGTGCCGATCCCGTCCCCGCGCAGGCGCCGGCAGGTCTCGAAGCCGTCGATGCCCGGCAGCATCACGTCGAGCACGATCACGTCGTAGGGGCTCGCCGCCGCCATCCAGATGGCGTCCTCGCCCTTGACCGCCACATCGGCCAGCAGGCCCTCCTCGCGCAGCCCCTTGCGGATGAGGCTCGCGAGCGTCAGCTCGTCCTCGACCACCAGCACGCGCACCGCAGCCTCAGCATCGCACGCCGGGAGCGTCGCGCGCCGCCACCTAGAATCGAACGCCCGATGGCCCGTTACCGCCCGGTCGACAGCGCCCAGTCGTTCCCCGAGCTCGAGCAGAGCGTGCTCGAGCGCTGGCGCGAGCGCGACGTCTTCCACGAGTCGATCCGCCGCCGCGAGGGGGCGCCGCTGTTCACGTTCTCCGAGGGCCCGCCGACCGCCAACGGGCGCCCCGGCTCGCACCACGTGCTGAGCCGCATCTTCAAGGACGTCTTCCCGCGCTACCGCACGATGACCGGCCACCAGGTGCCGCGTAAGGGCGGGTGGGACTGCCACGGCCTGCCGGTCGAGCTCGAGATCGAGAAGGAGCTCGGCTTCACCAACAAGCACGACATCGAGCGCTACGGGATCGCCGAGTTCAACGCCAAGTGCCGCGAGTCGGTGCTGCGCTACATCGACGAGTGGAACGCCCTGACCGAGCGGATCGGCTTCTGGATCGACACCGACGACGCCTACTACACGCTCTCGGACGACTACATCGAGTCGGTCTGGTGGGGGCTCAAGCAGGTCTACGACCAGGGGCTCCTGACCGAGGGCCACCGGGTCGTCCCCTACTGCCCGCGTTGCGGGACGGCGTTGTCGAGCCACGAGGTGGCGCTCGGCTACCGCGACACGATCGACCCGTCCGTGTTCGTGAAGTTCCCGCTGAAGGACGACCCGAGCGTGTCGCTGCTCGCCTGGACGACGATGCCCTGGACGCTCGTGCCGCACGCGGCGATCGCGGTCGATCCCGACGTGACCTACGCCCGCGCCCGGCTTGGCGAGGAGCGGTTCATCCTCGCGGAGTCGCTCGTCGAGCGCGTGCTCGGCGAGGAGGCCGAGATCGAGGAGACGATGCCGGGCTCGGCCCTGCTCGGCCTGCGCTACGAGCCGCCCTTCCCGTACATCACGGACTACGGCGAGCGCGGGCACACGGTGCTCGCCGGCGACTTCGTGTCGACCGAGGACGGCACCGGCGTCGTCCACACGGGCGCCGCCTTCGGCGAGGACGACTTCCGGCTCGCCACCGACAACGGGCTCACGATCCACAACCCGGTGCGCCCGGACGGGACGTTCGACGAGCGCACCGGGCCGTTCGCGGGAATGAACGTGCGCGCGGCCGACCCGCCCATCATCGACGCGCTGCGCGAGTCGGGCCGGCTCTACCGCGCGGGCGAGTACGAGCACGCCTACCCGCACTGCTGGCGCTGCGACACGCCGCTCATCTACTACGCCAAGACGGGCTGGTACGTGCGCACCACCGAGCGCCGCGAGGAGCTGCTGGCCGCCAACGAGACGATCAACTGGTACCCCGAGCACATCAAGCACGGGCGCTTCGGCAAGTGGCTCGAGAACAACGTCGACTGGGCGCTCTCGCGCGAGCGCTACTGGGGCACGCCGCTGCCGATCTGGCGCGCCGACGACGGCGAGGTCATCTGCATCGGCTCGCGCGACGAGCTGCGCACGCTGGGCGCCGAGATCCCCGACGACCTGCACCGGCCGTTCGTGGATGACGTGACCTTCGAGCGCGACGGCAAGATCTTCCGGCGCGTGCCCGACCTGATCGACGTGTGGTGGGACTCGGGCTCGATGCCGTTCGCGCAGTTGCACGCCCCGTTCGAGAACGAGGACGTGTTCGAGGAGCGCTTCCCGGCGGACTACATCTGCGAGGGGCTCGACCAGACGCGCGGCTGGTTCTACTCGATGCTCGCGATCTCGGTGCTGCTGTTCGGGAAGAGCTCCTACAGGACCTGTCTCTGCCTCGGCCTGATCCTCGACCCGGACGGCCAGAAGATGTCCAAGTCGAAGGGCAACGTCGTGGTTCCGTGGGACGTCCTCGACACCCACGGCGCCGATGCCTTCCGCTGGTACTACTTCACCTCCAAGCAGCCCTGGGACGGCTACCGCTTCTCGCTCGAGACGGTCGGCGAGTCGGTGCGGCAGTTCCTCAAGCCGCTCTGGAACACCTACGCGTTCTACGTCCTCTACGCGAACGTCAACGAGCCGCTCTCGGAGGGCGAGGAGAGCGACCTCGACCGCTGGATCCGCTCACGGCTCGCCGCCACCACCGAGCGCGTGCGCGAGCGGATGGACGACTACGACACGACCTTCGCCGGTCGTGCGATCGCCGAGTTCGTCGACGAGCTGTCGAACTGGTACGTGCGGCTGTCGCGGCGGCGCTTCTGGGACGGCGACCGGGTCGCCTTCGAGACGCTGCACGAGTGCCTCGTGACGGTGGCGAAGCTGCTCGCCCCGCTCACGCCATTCATCGCCGACGAGATCTACGAGAACCTCGACGGCTCCGAGCCCTCCGTCCATCTGGGCGACTTCCCACGGCCGGGCGAGCGCGACGAGCAGCTCGAGTGGGACATGCGCGTGGTGCGCGACGCCGTCGAGCTCGGCCGCGCCGCGCGCGCGCACGCGAAGCTGAAGGTGCGTCAGCCGCTGCGCGAGGCCGTGGTCGTGGCCGCGGACCGCGAGCGCACCGCGATCGAGCGGCTCGACTCGCTGCTCACCGAGGAGCTCAACGTCAAGTCCGTGCGCTACGTGTCCGAGGCGGACGAGCTGGGGCGCTTCGAGCTGAAGCCGAACTACAGGGCGCTTGGACCGCGCTTCGGCAAGAACATGCCGCAGGTCGCGGCCGCGATCTCTTCGCTCGACCCGTCGAAGCTGCGCGACGGCGGCAGCGCCGGCGTCAGCATCGACGGCCAGGAGCACCAGATCGGCCCCGAGGACGTGCAGATGACGCTGCAGCCGCTCGACGGCTACCAGGTGGAGCGCTCGGGGACGCACGCAGTGGCGCTCAACCTCGAGCTCGACGACGAGCTGCGCCGCGAGGCGCTCGCCCGCGAGGTCGTGCATGCGGTGCAGGCGGCGCGCAAGAACGCCGGCCTGAACGTCGAGGACCGGATCGCGCTGACGCTCGGCGGCGACGGCGAGCTGCTCGATGCGGCGCGCGCGCACGAGGGCTATCTCGCGCGCGAGACGCTCGCGACCTCGCTGTCGTACGACGGTCCCGACGGCGCCGCGGCCGACATCGAGGGCCGCCAGTTGCGGATCTCGGTCGAGCGCCAGTAGTGCGCAAGCAGCCGGCTCGGCCGGCTGCGCAGCGTTTGAGTAGTCTGGCGCCGCCATGAAGCTGCCGCCGCTCTTCGAGGACCGGCCGTTCGTAGTGCAGCTGGTCGGCGCGATCGTCGTGCCGGTGGTCTTCGGGATCGTCACAGGCCTCGCACTCGGCTGGAACGGGATCGTCTACTGGATCCTGGTCGGACCGCTGGCGATCATCGGCGGCTTCCTCGGCGGTATGGAGCACAACGGCGCGGACGAGGGCTTCGTGCGCGGCCTGCTCGGCGGGCTCGTCTACGGCAGCTTCGTGCTGATCGGATTCGAGATCGTCAACACCGAGGCGAAGGCCTACCTGGGCGAGCCGCAGGTCGGGCTCGTGTTCGCGACCACGCTGATAGGCGGCGTGCTGGGCGCGCTCGGCGGCGCCTACCGCGCGAAGCTCGAGCGCGACCAGGCGGGGGGCGCTCCCCCTACGGCTTCAGCAGCACCTTGATCGCGCCGTCGCGCTTCTTCTGAAACGTCTCGTAGGCCTCGGGGGCCTGATCGAGCGGCACGCGGTGGGTGGCGAAGTCGTCCACTCCGAGCGGGTCGTCGTCTGTCAGCAGCGGCAGGATGTCGTCGATCCAGCGCCGCACGTTCGCCTGGCCCATGCGCAGCTGGATCTGCTTGTCGAACAGGGTCATCATCGGCATCGGGTCGGTCATCGCCCCGTAGACGCCGCTCAGCGAGATCGTGCCACCGCGCCGCACCAGATCGATCGCGAGGTGCAGGGCGCCCAGCGAGTCGACGCCTGCGGTCCTCATGAGCCGCGCGGCGACGGCGTCCGGCAGCATGCCCGTCATCTGCTGGGCGAACTTGCCGGCCGGCGATCCGTGCGCCTCCATGCCGACCGCGTCGATCACGGCGTCGGGACCACGGCCGCCGGTGGCCTCGCGGATCGGCGCCGGCGATGTCGCCGTTGTAGCTCTGCAGGTCGAACACCTCGACGCCGCGGTCGCGCGCGCGCTGGAGGCGCTCGGGCACCAGGTCGATGCCGATGACCTTCCCCGCTCCCCGCTGCAGGCCGATCCGGCACGACATGTCGCCGATCGGCCCGAGCCCGAGGACGGCGAGCGTGCCGCCCTCGGGCACGTCCGCGTACGAGACGGCCTGCCACGCCGTCGGCAGCACGTCTGAGAGGTAGACGAAGCGGTCATCCGGCGGGCCCTCCGGGACCTTGATCGGGCCGTACTGGGCCTGCGGGACCCGCAGGAACTCGGCCTGGCCGCCGGGCACCTGCCCGTACAGCTTCGTGTAGCCGAACAGCGCCGCCCCCGTGCCCTCGTCGCGGACCTGGGTCGTCTCGCACTGGGACTGGAGGCCCTGATCGCACATGAAGCAGTGCCCGCAGGAGATGTTGAACGGGATCACGACTCGGTCGCCAGGACCGATGTGCTCGACCTCCGAGCCCACCTCCTCGACGACTCCCATCGGCTCGTGCCCCAGGATGTCGCCCTCGTCGATGAAGGGCCCCATCACCTCGTAGAGGTGCAGGTCGGAGCCACAGATGCCCGTCGACGTGACGCGGATGATCGCGTCCGTGGGAGCCTCGATTGCCGGGTCCCGGACGGTGTCCACCCGGACGTCTCGCTTGCCATGGAAGGTGACTGCTTTCACCCGCCCCGCCTACCCGGCGTGACGCCTGCTTAACGCTCCCGCGCCGGGTAAGAGCGCGCCAGTCGATTCCCCTATTCAAGGAGGGCAAGATGGAGGAGAGCCGCAAGGGGCTGGCGGGCTGATGGCCGAGCTCACCGTTCTGGAGGAGAAGCTCGCGGAGGTGCTCGGCCTCGCCATGGCCGCCCAGGACGCGACGCGCAAGGTCGAGGGGCTGACCGAGGACGAGAGCCTGGCCCAGACGCTCGCGCGCATGCGCGACGAGGCGGAGCAGACCGAGGAGCGCTGCACGGCGCTCGCCGAGGAGCTCGACGGCAAGAAGACGGCCGTCCTCGAGAAGGCGCGCGAGACGAAGGGCGAGGCCTCCGAGATGATGAAGACGTACCTCGGTGACGACGCCGAGGCACTCGACGGCTTCGAGTTCCTGACGATGGCCGAGGCCGCCGAGGTGGGCCACTGGTCGGTGCTGCGCAAGCTGAACGAGCGTGCCTCGCAGCAGGAGCTCAGTGAGCTGATCGACTGGGCCCTGCCGATCCAGGAGCGCCACTTCAAGGAGGCGCTTGACGGCTCGCTCGAGCTTGCCGGCCAGGAGGACCCGAACGAGCCTTCCTGAGCGCGTTCAGAGATGGAGGCGGCCGAGCGCCGCCTCCGTCTCTTTCATCAGCCGCGTGACGATCTCCCCGGCGGGGGCCACGTCGTGCACGAGTCCGGCCGACTGGCCGGTGAACGGCAGCCGGTCGTGCCCGCCGCCCGCCCGCACGTCGGCGACGAAGGAGCGGCCGACGCTCGCCGGGTCCACCGACTCGGGGTCCGCCTCGAGCTGATCGATCAGCGGCGTCCGCAACGCCCGCGGTGCGGGCGCTCGCCCCGGCGGCAGCTCGAGCGTGAACGGCGGCATCACCCGCTCACTGCCCGGAACCTTCACGGCGTCAGTGGCGTCGGCCGCCACGATGCGCTCCTTCCACGACCGGTCGATCGCCATCTCGGTGCTCGCCAAGAAGCGCGTGCCGAGCAGCACTCCCTCGGCGCCGAGCGCGAGCGCCGCGGCGATCCCGCGGCCGTCGGCGATGCCGCCGGCGGCCAGTACCGGGACGTCACCCGCGACGTCGACCACCTGCGGCACCAACACCATCGTCGAGACCCAGCCCGAGTTGCCCCCCGCCTCCCAGCCCTGCGCCACGAGCACGTCGGCACCCAGCTCGAGCGCGAGCTCGGCGGAGTGCCGGTCGCCCACCTGTTGCATCCACAGCGCACCGGCGCCGTGCGCCGCCGCGATCCACTCGCGCGGAATGCCCATGTGGAAGGAGACGACCGGCGGCGCCGACTCGAGGATGGCGGCGAAGACCTCCTCGTCGAACGGGCGGCCGGTGTGGTTGATCGCGAATGGTCGCTCGGTCAGCTCGCGCAGGCGAGTCCACTGCCGGCGCAGCTCCTCCGGGCTGCGAACGGCGGTCCCCACGCTGCCGAGGCCACCCGCGTTCGAGACGGCCGCGGCGAGCTCGACCTGATCCCACGGGCCGAACGGTGCCAGTGCGATCGGGATCTCGATGCCGAGCAGCTCGCAGAACCGAGTCCGCACACGCTCACGATCCCAGACCAGCCGCTGTGGTGTCGGCTTAGGCGGAGAGCGACGGCTCGAGCTCCTGCAGGAGCCTGCTCTTCGGCACCGCGCCGATGATCTGATGCACCGGGGCGCCGTTCTTGAACAGGAGGAGCATCGGGATCGACATCACGTTGTACTGAGCCGCGATCTGCGGGTTGTCGTCAACGTTCAGCTTCACCACGCGCACGTCCTCGCGCTCTGAGTCGAGCTCTTCGAGATGCGGAGCGATGATCCGGCAGGGACCACACCAGGGCGCCCAGAAGTCGACCAGCACGGGCTGCTCGGACTCGAGAACCTCGGCCTGGAAGTTGTTATCGGTCACCTCTGGGAGTGCGCCTGCCACGTCTGCTCCTTGTCGGGGGGTCACTTCAGAAAGTATAGCGCTGGTCACGCGCGTAGCCGCAGGAGCGGCACCTTCCAGACCGCCTCGAGTGCGATCCGGGTCGTCATCTTGGACGTCCCCACGGACCGCTCGCGAAACAGGATCGGTACCTCGGCCACCCTGAAGCCGGCGCGCACCGCCTTGTAGGTCAGCTCGATCTGGAAGCCGTAGCCGTCGGCGTGGACGTGCTCGAGGTCGATCGACTCGAGCACGCGGCGGTGGAAGCACTTGAAGCCGCCGGTGAGATCGCGAACCGGCACGCCCAGCAGGATGCGCGCGTAGGCCGAGCCGCCGCGCGACAGGAGCCGCCGCAGCCGCCCCCAGGAGGTCACGCCGCCGCCGGGTACGTAGCGCGAGCCGAGCACGAGATCGGCGGTCTCGGCGGCCGCGATCAGGCGCGGCAGGTCGGCAGGGTCGTGCGAGAAGTCGGAGTCCATCTCGAGCACGAGCTCGGCCCCGTTCGCGAGCGCGAGCGCGAAGCCCGCCAGGTAGGCGCGGCCGAGTCCCTGCTTGCGATCGCGGTGCAGCACCCGTACCGGCTCGAGCTCCTCGGCGAGCCCGCTCGCGATCCGACCGGTGCCGTCCGGCGAGCCGTCGTCGACGACGAGGATGGTGTGCTCGAGGCCGGTCGACTCGAGCTGGACCAGCGCCGCCCGCACGAGCCCCTCGATGTTCTCGGCCTCGTTGTAGGTGGGCAGGATGAGCCAGGCACCGGGCAAGAGGCGCGTACCCTAGCCGGGCAATGCGCAACGCCGAGATCGCCGACGCCTTCGAGGAGCTCGCGAGCCTCTACGAGCTGGACGGGGCCGTCGTCTACCGCGTGGTGGCGTATCGCAACGCCGCCAAGGCGATCCGCGAGGCGGGCGTCTCGGTCGAGGAGATGGCGAAGCAGGGCCGCGTCGATGAGCTCTCCGGCGTCGGCAAGACGATCGCGGAGAAGATCGACGCACTGCTCGAGACCGGCTCGATCCCCTCTGCGGACAAGCTGAAGGCGAAGATCCCGGCCGGTCTCGTCGAGGTCACCCGCATCCCGGGCCTCGGGCCCAAGCGCGCCCGGCTGCTCTACGACCACCTCGGCGTCACCTCGCTCGAGGACCTGAAGCGGGCGAGCGAGGACGGCAGCCTCGAGGGAGTGCCCGGGTTCGGCGCCAAGGCGCAGGAGAACGTGGCCGCCGCGCTCGCCGCCGGCGCCGACGGGCGCCCCAAGGCGCGCATGCTGCTCTCGAAGGCGCTGGTCGCCGGCGAGGAGCTCGTCGCCGCGCTGCGCGAGCATCCGGCGGCGCTGCGCGTCGAGCTCGCCGGCAGCGCTCGACGACTCGCTGACACGGTCAAGGACCTCGACATCGTCGCCGCCTCGAGCGACCCCGAGGCGCTCTCGGCGGCCTTCTGCGAGCTCGAGGCGATCGACACCGTGTCCACCTCCGGCGCCGCGGGCGCCAAGGTGGTGACGCACTCGGGCCTGCCGGTCGACCTGCGGATCGTGCCCGAGGAGGCATTCGGGAACCTGCTGCAGCACTTCACCGGCTCCGGCAAGCACAACGAGGCGATGCGCACCGAGGCCGTGCGCCGCGGCCTGCACGTGAGCGAGTACGGGATCAGCGACGACGAGAGCGGCGCGAGCGAGGCGTTCACGACCGAGGAGGAGGTCTACGAGCGGCTCGGCATGCAGTTCATCCCGCCGGAGCTGCGCGAGAACCGCGGCGAGCTCGTGGCCGCCCGCAAGGGCGAGCTGCCGGCGCTGATCGAGCAGGGTGACCTGCGCGGCGACCTCCACATGCACACCACACTCTCGGACGGCCGCAACTCGCTCGAGGAGATGGTCGCGGCGGCGCGTGAGCTCGGCTACGAGTACGTTGCGATCACCGACCACTCGGCCACGCACGGGTTCGGCGACGACGTGACCCCGGACGCGCTGCGCGAGCGCATCGAGGAGATCCGCTCGCTCGACGACCCCGGCATCCGGGTGCTCGCCGGAACCGAGACGAACATCATGCCCGACGGCAGGCTCGACTACGACGACGACCTGCTCGAGGAGCTCGACTGGGTCGTGGCGAGCCTCCACACCTCGTTCCGGCTGTCGGAGAAGAAGCAGACGGAGCGCATGTTGCGCGCGCTTGAGCACCCGCTCGTCGACGTGATCGGGCACCCGACCGGGCGGCTGCTGCAGAGCCGCGAGCCGTACGCGCTGGACGTCGACCGCGTGATCGCGAAGGCGGTCGAGACGGGGACCTTCCTCGAGATCAACTCGAACCCGGACCGGCGCGACCTGAACGACGTCTACGCGCGTGCGGCGGCGCAGGCGGGCGTGACGCTGATGATCGACTCCGACTCACACGGCGTCGAGACGCTCACCAACATCCGCTACGGGATCGCCACCGCGCGACGCGCCTGGGTGAGCGCCGGCCAGGTGGGCAACACGCGCTCCTGGGACGAGCTCCGCAAGCTGCGCAAGCGCGGCTAGGCGGGCTCGATCTTCCGCAGCCCGGGCAGCCGCAGCAGCTGTGGCTTGCCGAGCGGCGATGTGCGGTCGAACCAGAACTCGACGCCGTCACGCCCCTCGATCGCCTCAACCGCGGCCGACTGGCGCCGCCACATGAGCGCGACGAGCAGGCAGAAGCCGGTGGCGATCGACGGCACCTGCGGGAACCAGAAGCCGATCACTGCGGCCGTGATCGTCAGCACGATCAATCCCCAGAGCCGGTTGAACAGGATCGTGCCCGGCTCGAGCTCGGGTAGCGCGTTCGTCTTGCGCGCCGCAACGAGCAGCTCGCCGATGCCGGGCGTGGGCGCGAGCCGGCGGCCGAGCCAGAGGCCCGCGAGTGTCGCCAGGCACCACCAGATCGCGGCGACGTACACGAGCGTGTTCGTGTCGGCGCGCGCGGCGCCCGCCACCGACAGGATCGCCAGTGCGGTGGCGGCCCCACCGAAGAGGATCACCGACACGCGCAGGAAGTCGCGGAACCTCACGGCGCACCCGGCTCAAGCGTCGGCGAGCACGGTCAGCACCCGCGAGAAGCCCTCGACGCCGTCCACGACCAGGTCGGCGCGCTCGACGATCGCGGCGGGCCCTTCGTCCGAGCGCACACCCACCCGCACCGCGGCGTCGAGGAGCTGCTCGGACAGCAGCGCGTCGAACTCGCTGAAGGCGTCCAGGTCGGTGGCGTCGTCGCCGCCGTAGAGCGCCACCCGGGCGCTCGAGCGGGTCACGAGGTCACGCACCGCCTGGCCCTTGTCGATCGGCACCGGCGGCCGCACCTCGAGCACCTTGCGGCCCCAGTGCGTCGAGAAGCCGGCGGCCTCGGCCTCCTGGGCGAGGCCCTCGAGCAGGGTCCGCGCGCCGTCCTCGTCCGGCGCGCCGCGCCAGTGGAAAGCGGCGATCGGGCCCTTGTCCTCGATCCGCACGCGCTGCAGGCGCGCCTCGCGCGTGTCGTGCTCGGCGGCGAAGCGCCTGACGCGCTGCTCCCAGCTCTTGAAGGCGGGCACGATCCGGGGCGTTGCCGAGCCCGGCTCGAGCAGCTCAGCGCCGTGCGAGCCCGCGTAGGCGATCCCGCCGACGCCGACCAGCCGGCGCACGTCCGCGGCGGCGCGGCCGGAGATGCAGGCCACGCAGGCATAGCGGCGCGCGAGCCGTCCGAGCAGCACCGAGGTCTCCTCGCGCACGTGCGCGTCCTCGGCCCGGCGGACGATCGGGGCGAGCACGCCGTCGACGTCGCAGAAGACGGCGGAGCGCCCGGGATCGCTGGTCAGCGGGCGCAGCGCCTCGGCCAGAGCCTCTGCTGGGGGAGCAGGCACGGGCCGTAGTATGCCCCGCGATGTCGTCCAGGCTGCTTCGCCTCGCCGCGATCGCCACCGCGGCCGGCGCTTTCTCGGGCCTGTTCGGCGTCGGTGGGGGCACGATCATCGTGCCGCTGCTCGTGCTCTGGCTGGGCTACGGGCAGAAGGAAGCAACCGGCACCTCGCTGGCGGCGATCATCGTGATCGGCCTGCTCGCCGCCGTGGCGCAGGCCGTCTACGGCAACGTCGACCTGTGGAAGGGCCTCCTGATCGCCGCGCCTGCGGTCGCGGGCGTGATCACCGGGACGGCGCTCCAGCAGCGCATCTCCGAGCGGGGCGTGGCGCTCGCGTTCGTGGTGCTGCTGGTCGCGTCGGCGGCGGTGCTGATCTTCTAGATGGAGGCGGTCGACCTGATCGGGCTGCTCGTATTCGGCTTCGCGGCCGGGGTGGCGGGTGGCCTTGTTGGAGTCGGTGGCGGCGTCATCTTCGTGCCGGCGCTGGTGCTCTTCGCCGACGAGTCGCAGCTGGGAGCCCAGGCGACGTCGCTCGTGGCGATCGTGGCCGTCTCGCTCGTGGGGACCTGGCGCCAGCAGGGCTACGGCAACGTCCGCCTGCGCGACGGCCTGCTGATCGGCGTGCTGTCGCCGATCGGGGTGCTCGTGGGAGTGGCTGTCGCCAACGTCGTTTCCGAGCGTGCGCTGGAGCTGTCGTTCGCGGCGGTCCAGCTCGTGTTCGCGTGGCAACTCGCAGGCAAGGCGGGTCTGCGCTAGGTTCCGAATGAATGGAGATCCTCGAGGTCACCACCCAGGACTCGGGTGGCCATGTGACGGTCTCACTCAAGGGGGAGCTCGACCTCTCGAGTGTCGGCAAGGTTGAGGAGGAGCTCGAGCGCGTGGAAGCCGAGGAGCCGGCCCTGCTGGTACTCGACCTTTCGCGGCTGAGCTTCCTCGACTCCACCGGGCTGCGGGCCGTCGTGACCGCCGACGAACGCGCGCGCTCGAAGGGCCGGCGCCTGGTGATCGTGCGCGGCCCGGACCCCGTCCAGCGTGTCTTCGCGATTACGCGTCTCGAGGAGCGCCTCGAGATGGTTGACGACGCCCCAGGCGTGGCCTGAGCGCTGGCGGCGGTGTCCCGGGCGGCGTAGCATCCATCACGTGAGCGTCTCCGAGCTCACAGCCCGACCTGAGGTAGCCGCCCTGGTCGGCCGGGGCGAGGAGCGCGGCTGCGTCAACCTGTCCGAGCTCGACGAGCTCGTGCAGGCGCTCGACCTGCTGGCGGACGATGTCGACGTGATCGAGGAGATGCTCGACAGCCGCGGCATCGAGCTCACCGACGACTGCGGGCGGGTGGGCGTCGAGCCCACCGGCTTCCGCAACGGCGAGCTCGCCACGGCGACCACCGACGCGCTCCAGCTCTTCCTCAACGAGATCCGCCGCTACCCGCTCCTGACCGCAAGCGAGGAGGTCGAGCTCGCCAAGCGCATCGAGCAGGGCGACCTGGGCGCCAAGGAGCGGATGATCAACTCGAACCTGCGCCTGGTCGTCTCGATCGCCAAGAAGTACCAGGGTCAGGAGCTGTCGCTGCTCGACCTGATCCAGGAGGGCATATTCGGCCTGATCCGGGCGGCCGAGAAGTTCGACTGGCGCAAGGGCTACAAGTTCTCCACCTACGCCACCTTCTGGATCCGCCAGGCGATCCAGCGCGGGCTCGCCAACAAGGCGCGCACGATCCGGATCCCGGTGCACATCGGCCAGCGCGAGCGCAAGATCGTCCGCGCGGAGCGGGAGCTGTCGGCCAAGCTCGGCCGTGAGCCGAGCGACGCGGAGATCGCGGCGGCCGCCGAGCTGCCGCTCAGCCAGGTCGAGGAGGTGCGCGAGGCGGCGCGCACCGTCACCAGCCTCGACCGCCCGGTGGGCGAAGAGGGCGACACGGCATTGCGCGATCTGCTCGAGGGCGATTCGCCGCCCGTCGATCAGGAGGTCGAGCTCAGCCTGAGCGAGGAGCTCCTGCGCCGGACCGTCGACGAGCTCCCCGAGACGGAGCGCCACGTGATCCAGCTCCGCTACGGCATCGACGGGGAGGACCCTCAGCCGCTGCGCGAGACCGGTCGCCGGCTCGGGCTGTCGGCCGAGCGCGTGCGCCAGCTCGAGTCCAAGGCGCTCAAGCGGCTCGCCATGCGCCGCGAGCTCGAGGCGCTGCGGGAGGTTGCTTGATCGCGGAGCCGGATGGCGAGCAGCTCGCCGCCATCTCCAACGCGATCGTCAAGATCTACAGCGACTCCTACGGCCGTGGCCCCACCAAGGCCAAGACCTACGCCTTCGACAACTACGTCCTCTGCGTGCTGGAGGACATCCTCACGACCGTTGAGCGAACGCTCGTGGACAAGGGCGAAGAGCATCTCGTGCGGAGCGTGCGGCTGCGCTTCCAGGAGCAGGAGGCGAAGCAGTTCACGGGCGCCGTCGAAGCGGTGACCGGCCGGCAGGTGGTCGCCTACAACAGCCAGGTCACCTTCCACCCGGCGGTCGGCTTCGAGATGTTCGTGTTCGAGGATTAGGTGGGTCGGCCGTCGCCGCTGGGCGTCCCCGGAGGTCTCACCTGTGCGGCTCCGGCGACCCGTTGAGATTGAGCTACCCGGTCGAACCTGGGTGAAACGCCGACTCAGACGGGGACATCCGGAGTGCGCGCGATGACCGCCGCGGCGACGACGAGGTGCAGGCCCGGAGCAAAGCGCTCCGGGCGCCCGTCGCCCTCCGCGGAGTAGCGCTCGCGCGCGTCGAGCATGTCGATCACGGCCCGGCAGACGGGCGCCTGCGGCGCGTCGTCGCCCATCTCGCACGCGAGCCGCGCGAGCGAGAGCGTCTCGGCCGGCTCGACGCCGTTGAACATCTGGCCGAGCGCGCTCAGCAGAAAGGCGTAGACGCGATCGAGCAGCGGGTCGCGCGAGAGCCCGTCCGGCCCCGGCGCGGGGCCGAGATCGAGCGGCTCCTCGCCGTCGAGGAGGCGCATCGCCTGCCCGCCCATCACGGCGCGGACCTGATTGTGATCGAGGCCGACCTGGAGCGAGTGCCGGAGCGTGCCCGAGGCTCCCCACGCGGGGGTGCCGTAGGGAGCGTCGCTCGCCATCAGGATCTGACCCGGCGGGACGAGCGCGAGCAGCGTCTGGAGGTCGCTCGGCGACCACCAGGACATGTCGAAGAAGAGGTTCGGATGCTCGGGTGCGAGGCGCCAGATCCAGGCCAGGTCCGAGATGCCCGCGTGGGCGAGGATCAGGCGCATGTTCGGATAGCGGCTGCACATCTGGAGCGCGTGCTTGCCGAGCGCGGGGATCCCGCGCCCGGCGTGGCAGAGCACCGTGAGGTGGCGCTCGTCCGCGAGCGCAAAGACCGGCTGCAGGTCGGGATGGTCCAGCGCGAAGCCCTCGGCGCGCGGGTGTAGCTTGATGCCGCGGGCACCGGCGTCGAGCGCGCGCTCGGCCTCGTCCAGCGGCGCGCTATGCGGGTCGAGCCGGCAGAAGGGGAACAGCTTGCCGCCGGACGCCTCGGCCTCACGGATCACCATGTCGTTCGGCTTGCGGTAGCCATCCGGCTCGTGCATCGGGAACACGATCGCCCGAGCGTCGATCCGGTCGAGCGCCTCGACCAGCTCCTCGCGAGCACAGCGGTAGCCGTCCGGGTCGTTGAAGCCGATGTGCGTGTGGGCGTCGAGCGGCTCCAGGCCCGGAACCAGGTCGCGCATGCGCTGGTAGAGGGGCAGGATGCCGTCGTCCGAGACCACGGCCGGGGAGACTAACGCCGGGTGCTCAACGCCCTGTCGCTTCGAGCAGGAAGTGGCTCGGCTCGCCGTCCTCGCGGACGAGCGTGATGCTGCCGACGACCGGCACGAGCAACCCCTGAGCGTGCACGTAGCCCGTCTTGACCTCGGCCGACTCGATCGTGCCGGCGAGCATGGCCTTCATCTGATCGCGGTGGGTCTGCAGGTTCGCGCGGTCCATCACCGGCGGCCAGACCGCCTGGGCGAACTCGGCCTCGCTGTAGCCCACCAGGTCCGTGAAGGCCGGGTTCAGCTCCGTGAAGTGGCCGTCGAGCGCGATCGTCGCCATCGGGCGAGTCCGCGTCGTCGAAGCCCGGTCGGCGCGTGCGTGTGGGGCCGCTCTCGCGCTTGGCGAAGAGCGGGCGGCGCGGGTCGTGCTGACCGTTTCCGTTCCCGGCGGGCGCGTGCCCGTTGGCCGGAGCGTCGAAGCGCACGAGCGGCCGCTCGGCGTCGCGGCCGCGGTGGCCGGTCGCTTCGGCGTGGCTGGCCGCGGCGCGCGCGACTTCGGCCGCCTCTTCCGCCGCCTCGGCGGCCTGGCGCGCGTACTCGGCCTGCTGCTCCGCGGCGGCCGCGATCTCGGCGAGGCGGCCTGCCTCCCCCGCGCTGCGCTCGGCGTCGCCTGCGGCACTCGCAGCGGCTGCTTCGGCGCGGATGGCGCCGCGCTCGATCTCGCTCATGGTCTCCTCGACGCGTGCGACCTGCGCGTCCATGCGCTCCCGGAGCTCGGTCGCGCGCTCGACGGCCTCGTGCGCCTCGGTTGCGCCGGCGTGCAGCCGCTCGCCCTCGGCACGCGCGGCGGCCGCGGCCTGCTCGGCCAGACGCAGCTGCTCGCCGAGCGTCGTCACCGCCTCCTCGGCGCGGCCGGCATGGGTCTCGGCTGCGGACACCGCCTCGCCGGCGCGGGTGGCCTGCGCCTCCACGGCCGCGACGATCTCGCGCGCCTGGCCGGAGTGCTGCTCGACGGTCTCGAGCGTCTCCTGGGCGCGCTCCGCACGCTGCTGGACGGACTCTGCGGCTTGCCGCGCCGCCAGCACCTGTGACTGCACTCCGGCGAGCGCCTGCTCGGCGCGCTCCGAGCGCTTCTCGACGCCGGCGACGCTCTCGGCCGCCCGGCTCGCCTGGGCCTCGGCTGCGGCGGCGGCCTCCTCGGCGCGGGAGGCGCGGGCCTCGGCCGCGCCGGAGGCGTCGTAGGCACGCGACGAATGGCTGCGGGCGGCATCAGCCGCCTGCTCGGCGCGCGCGGTCAGGCGCTCGATGGCCTTGAGCGCTTCGCCGGCGGCCTCGGCCGCGGCCGCGCTCGCCGGCTCGCCGCCGGGCAGCGGGAGCGGGAGCGGGCGGCGGGGCGGAGCGCAGCTCGGCGAGCTCATGGCCGAGCTCTGCAAGCCGGGCGCGGGCCTCATCGGCGCGCTCGTGCTCGTCACCCATCGCGCGCTCGAGCGCTTCGAGCTTGGCGTGCGTCTCGGCCAGCTCGCTCGCGAGGGCGCGCTGTTCCTCGATGCGTTCGCCGGCGATCGACTCGAGCTTGGCGCGCGCGTGGTCGAGCTCCGCGCGCAGCTGCTGCTCACGCTCGGCCTCCGCCTGGCTGCGCTGCTCGCTCTCAGACTCGTCGTCGGCGAGCCCTCGGGCGAGCTCGTCGACCCTGACGCCCATCTCCTCCAGGGCCTCGCGCAACGACCTGTCGCGCTCGCTCCCGCCGGCGAGTGAGTGCTCGAGCTCCTCGAGCCGCTCACGCACGCGCTCGGCAGCGGCAGCCGCATCCTCGCCCGCGCTTGCGCGCTCACGCAGCTCGGCGAGCTCGTCCGCGAGCTTGCGCTCCGTGTCGTCGGCCTCGAGCTGCTCGACCCTGGCGACGGTCGTCTCGAGCGCGGTCAGGGCGGCCCGCAGCTGTTCGTCCTCGCCCTGCGGCGCCTCGGCGAGCTCGCTCTCGAGCCTGTCGACCGCGCCACGCAGGTCGGCGAGCGCGCCACGCGTCTCGCCGAGCTCGGACGCGAGCCGCTCGCCCAGCTCCTCGACGGCTTCGATCCGCGAGCTGTCGACCTCCACGTACTCGGCGGTGTCCAGCTCGAGCTCGGTGTAGGGCTCGTCGCCGCTCTCCTCGGCGGGCGGCGGCGGGGCGGCTCGACCAGCGGGCGGAAGGCGACGATCGTTCCGGCGGCGAGGTCGTCGTCCTCCAGCCGCGCCTCTCCGCGCAGCGCCGCGTGGATCCAGTCGACCACCGTGCGGTGGCTCTGCTGAAGCTGCTGCATCGCGTTGCCGCGCGGCGCCGCGATCTCGAGCGCCTCCAGGAAGCCGTTGAACTCGAGGCTCTGGCTCATCCCGACCGGGACGAGCGTCAGCGTGACCTCGAGCTCGTCGCCGTTCTTGCGCCTGACGGTCGTCTGCATGACACCGCCGTCACGGGGGAGCGCTTCGACCATGCCGAGCGTCTCGGGGAGCGCACGGCCGAGCATGCGCGCGCCGGGCCAGCCAAAGAGCTCCTCGGCCGGTCGGCTCCAGCGCGTGACGGCGCCGTCGCGGTCCGTGAGCACGAAGCGTGCATCGACGAGCTGGCGCAGCAGCTCCTCGACGACCTCCGACGTGGTCGTGGCAGCAGTGGTCGAGTTCTCGGACACCCCCTATGTCGGTCGGCGGCGGCGCGCGCGGACGCAAACGCGGTCGGCGGCGGGTGGCCTAAACGTCCAGGTTCAGTCCAGGCCGTGCTCGAGCGCGCCCTTCACCCCGGCATCGAGCGCGTTCAGGCGCTGGAGGGCGAGCGCCTCGGCCGAGCGGAAGCGGCGGGCCGGCAGGGCCTCCGGGCCGTGGTGGCCGAGGATGCAGTGTGTGAGCGCGTGCAGCTTCGGGGCGGGCAGCCCGTTGGCGCGCTCGTTCACGAGCTCCACCCCGAGCGCGAGGTGGCCGACGAGCGCACCCGCCTCGGTGAGAGCGATCTCGGCACCGAGGTCGAACTCGCGGATCTTCCCGATGTCATGCAGGATCGCCGCGCTCAGCAGCAGATCGGTGTTGAGCCGCGGGTGGAGCGTGCCGGTCTCGAACGCGAGCGTCGAAACGGCGACCGTGTGCTCGAGCAGGCCGCCCAGATACGCGTGGTGGCCGCTGCGCGTGCAGGGCGCCCGGCGAAAGTCGGCGCGGAAGCGCTCGTCGCCCAGGAATGCGCCGAGCAGCGCGCGCAGGTCGGGGTCGTAGACCTCGCGTCCGAGGTGCTCGAGGAAGCCGTCGAGCTCCTCCATGTCGCGGTAGGCGACCGGCAGGAACTCAGCCGGGTCGGCGGCGCCCTCCTCGGCGCGCCTGATCGCGGCGACGTCGACCTGCAACTGGTCGCGAAAGCGCTCCACGCGCCCGCGCACGCTGACGAGGTCGCCGCGTTCGAACTGGCCGGCGAGGAAGTCGGCGTCGCGAAAGGCGCGGCCGGCGATGGCGCCGGTTCGGTCGCGCAGCTCGACCGCCAGATAGGGGCTCCCATTGCGGGCTGTGAGCCGGTCCTTGCGCGTGCACGCGAAGACGCCCTCGACCTCGCCCCCGGCTCGCAGTTCGGCCACGGTCACGCCGTCCATCCTGAATCCCGCTGCGGACGTCGGGTACGGTGAGGGAGATGAGCGACCTGATCTGGGACCGCCGTCCGAAGCTGCGCAAGCCGGTCATGGTGTGCGCCTTCAAGGGTTGGAACGACGCCGGCGAGGCGGCATCCGCAGCGCTCTCGTTCATCCGCGGCTCCTTCGAGTCGGAGGACGTGGCGCAGATCGACCCCGAGGAGTACTACGACTTCACGGCCGTCCGGCCGACGGTGCGGCTGAGCGAGGGCCGCACGCGCGAGATGGACTGGCCCGAGAACACGTTCTCGATCGCCGAGATTGCCGGGGCCGAGGGCGACCTCGTGATGCTGGAGGGAGTGGAGCCGTCACTGCGCTGGCGCCGCTTCACGGACAACGTGATCGACACGGCGCGCGAGCTCGACGTGGGCATGGTGATCACGCTCGGCGCGCTGCTCGCAGACGTGCCGCACAGCCGCCCGGTGGCCATCACCGGAATCGGCTCCGAGAACTCGCTCGTCGAGCGGCTCGGCTTCGAGCCGCCGAGCTACGAAGGTCCCACCGGGATCGTCGGCGTGCTCCAGAACGCGTGCGCGGGCGCCGGGCTCACCTCCGTGAGCCTGTGGGCCTCGGTGCCCCACTACGTGGCGGCTTCGCCCAATCCGAAGGTGGCGCTGGCGCTCGTGCGCGGCTTCGAGGGGATCGCCGGCCTCGCCGTCGACGCCGGCGAGCTCGAGTCGGCCGCCGAGGACTACGAGCGCCAGGTGAGCGCGGCGGTCGCGAGCGACCCCGAGGTCAAGGCGTTCGTCGAGCGGCTCGAGAACGCGATGGATGAGGTCACGGCCGAGAACCCTCCCGACGAGGAGAGCCTGCCGTCTGCCGACACGATCGCGCGCGACTTCCAGCGCTTCCTCCGTCAGCGCGGTCCCGAAGACGGCTAGCCGGATGACTCGCCCTGCCCTGTGGGTGACCCTGGCGACCGCCGCCCTCCTGGCGACGGCGCCGGCCGGGGCCGCCGGGGCCGACGCGCCACGTCCGGGCGACCGCTTCTTCCAGCTGTCCCGCGCAGGTCTCCCGCGCTGTCCTGTGCGCGAGGTCGAGACGCGGTCGCCCGCCTGGCTCGCGCTCGGCTGCCGCGGCCTGAACAGGCTGCGCGTTCGCGTCGTTCGCGGCCCGGCTCACGGCCGGCTCGGACGCGTGAGCCAGCGCCTCGAACGCGTGCGCTACACGCCGGACGAGGGCTTCCGCGGCACGGACCGGATCGTCGTCGCGCGGCGCCACGGCCGGCGAACGTGGCGGACGGCCGTGCTTGTCCATCTGTCGGGGCGCGCCGAGCGACCCTCCTGCCGCAGCCGCCACGCGGTCACCCGCTTTCGCTCACCGGTGAAGATCAGGGTCGTGTGCCGCGGCTCGGCGCTCGAGCCGCTGCGCGTGGCGCGGGGTCCTTTCTCGGGCCGCTTCGGGAGCGTGCGGCGCTCTGGCGGAGGCGCGCGGCGAACGCTCACCATGCGAGTCAGGCCGGGGCGGTCGTTCGTGGGCCAGGATCTCGCGCTCGTCCGCGCCCGCGGCCGGGGAGGGAGCGACATCGAGGCGGTGGCGGTGTCGACGCTCCCCTGGCGCTTCCGGGCGCTGGGCGACTCCGTCACGGCCGGCTTCGGCTACTACGGGAACGGCGGACCGATGTCCGCGGCCGAGCTGCCCTTCTGCAAGCCGGCCACGGTCGTCTCCAACCGCTGCTCGTCCAACTCGGACGAGGGACCGGGCTACACGGGGCCGCCCGAGTGGAGCGCCGACTTCGGGCTCGCGAACGACATCTCCTGGGCGGCCCAGTTCGCGAACGACCTCCCGGGCGGCGTGACCGCGCCCGACATGTTCCAGAACCTGGCGGTCACCGGCTCGGCGCCGGGCGACTGGCTTCCCGGCGGGATCCTCAACCCGCAGCTGAACGCGATCGTCGCCGAGGACCCGGAGCTGATCGCTTTCACCATGGGCGCCAACCCGCTGCTCACGGAGGTCCTGCTCAGCGTCGCCGGCGAGGACTGCGCGTTCACGGACTCCGTGCCGGCGCTCGAGGCCTGCATCCAGCCGTTCTTCACGCAGGTGCAGCTCGTGTCACAGCTGCAGAGCTTCTACACCGCGCTGCTCGAGGCCCCGAACAGCATCATCGCGACTTTCCAATACCACCTGATCGTGCCGTCCGTGAATCTGTTCGCCACCTGGCAGCTCGAGGCGCTTACGGACTACTTCAACGCCCAGCTGGCCACCGCGGTGGGCAACACAAAGGCGGCGCTGCCGAGCGAGGCGAAGCGGCTCATCCTGATCCCGGCCCAGACGACGCCCGGCACGCCACAGCCCAACCAGCTGCCGCGCTTCAACCTCGGCCTGCCGCCCAGCGGCCAGTCGTGGACGCCGCCCTACAACTGCGGCGGCAACGACCTGGTCGACGGCCAGAGCCACCAGTCGTTTCCGACGCAGGGGGAGTTCCATCTCAGGCACCCGTTCACGTACTGCCAGGGACCGGAGTGGATCCTCGGCACCGACTCGGGGATCCATCCCAACAAGCTCGGCTACGGCCAGTTCGCGGCGGTCCTGCAAAACGCCGTGGGCGCGTCTACTTCTCCGCTGCCGGGCAGATGATCCGGTAGTCGCAGAAGCTGCAGATCTCGCTTGACGGGGTTGGCTCGAACTCCTGCTTCAGGATGCCGCCGGCGATCTCGCTGACGGTCGCCTTGACTCGTTCGAGCTCCTCGTCCGAGTGCTCGACGGGGACCTTGTCGCCCGTCAGCACGTACAGGTAGCTCTGCGCCGACGTCTCGAGCCGCCAGGACTCGCGCGCGCCCATCTGGTAGAGCGAGAGCTGGATGTCCTCGCGCAGGTCCTGCTCCGACTTCGCCTTGCCGGTCTTGTAGTCGATCAGCTCGTAGGTGCCGTCCGGGTGGCGGTCGACGCGGTCGACGCGCCCGCGCAGCAGGTGCGGGCCCAGCCGGAACGCGAAGGAGCGCTCGAACCAGACCGGCTCGGCGTCCGAGCGCCGGTCCTCGGCCCAGTAGCGCTCGAGCGCCTCGACGGCACGTACGCGGAATTGCTGCTCGTCGTCCGTGTCGCCGAAGCCCGAGCGCCGCCAGGACGCCTCGAACAGCTCCATCAGCTGCGCGAGGCTGCCGCCGCCCTGGGTGTGGAAGCGCTCGAGGACCTGGTGGACGACGATCCCGAAGCGCTGGTGGATCGTCGGCTCCTGCGGGATGCGGAAGACGCGCGCGAACTTGTACTTGAGCGGGCAGATCCGGTACGTGTCGATGTCGCTCGCGGACAGCATCAGGCCGCGACCGCGGCGCGGGATGAACGGATCGAGCGAGGGCTCCGAGCCGTTGCGGTCCGCGGCGGGCCGACGCTCGGGGTCGCGCTCGGTGTCGCGCAGCCAGCCGTCGAGCGCCGACTGCGCGAGGATCTCGCGCTGCTCCGAGGTCGCGCACTGGACGAGGATCTCGTTGACCTCGGTCAGGGCGGCATCGAGCGACTGACCCTCCTTCGCGCGGTCGATCAGGGCGGCGACCTTGATCAACTCGAGGTAGCGCGACACCGCCTGGTCCACGTCCAGGTAGGTGTCGAGCCGCATCTCGCCGAGGCGCCCGCCGACGCGCGCGACCGTGTCGAGCAGCTCGTCGCGCATGATCCGGAAGGTCGAGTGGAGTCCCTCCGCCGGTCCGAAGAGCTCCTCCTCGAACTCCTCTTCCTCCACGTCGAGCGCGGCCAGCGCGTCCTCGTAGAAGGGCGAGGGCCGCGGCGTGGCGCCCGGCTGGCCGCCCTCGGCCCAGGCGAGCACGAGCCCCTTGCGGGCGCGCGTCATCGCAACGTGAAGCAGGCGGCGCATCTCGGCCTCGTGGGCTTCCCGACCGCCGGCGGTGGGCAGGCGCTCCTTGAGGAGCTCGTCCGGCACGCCGTCCGCCGACGCCCGGAACGGACCGGGGATGCGCGCCGCCGACAGGCCGAGAACGAACACGTGGTCGAACTCGAGTCCCTTGGCAGCGTGCATCGTCATCACCTGCACGGCCGGTGCCGAGGGCACGCCGATCGCCTCCTCCTCGCGCAGTCCCGACTCGGCGACGGCCGCCAGGTACCGGGTGAAGTCGCGCGCGGTCGCCTGCGGCTCACGGCGCATGTAGGCGCTCGCGAGCTCGGAGAGCTTGGCGATGTTGCGCAGGCGCTCGACCGTGTCGGCCTGGGTCGCGAACACCTGCTGCCGGCGCAGGCCGATGCGCTCGATCAGGCGCAGCACGAAGGCGTCGGGGCGGCGGTCCTCGAAGGCGCCCGAGGCGGAGCGGTACAGGCGCAGGAAGGTGCGCGCCCGGTCACGGCCCTCCTCGGAGAGCTGCGGGCCCTCGAGCGCCGCCGCGACCGCGCTCGGCATGTCGAGCTTGCGGCGCCGGGCGAGCTGCGTCAGCCGCGCCACGTCGACGGAGCGCAGCTCCACGGGCGGGCGCGAGAGCGCGCGCACCACGGCGCCGGAGTCCGACGGGTCGGCGAGCGCGCGCAGCCAGGCGAGCACGTCGCGGACCTCGGCGCGCTGGAAGTAGGCGGCGGCGCCACAGGTGCGCGCCGGCAGCGCGCGCTCCTCGAGCGCCGAGGCGATCGTGGCGCCCTCGGCCTTGACCGAGTGCACCAGCACGCAGATCTCGTCGGGTGGCGTCCCGCCGGCGATCAGCTGCTCGGCCTCGGCTGCCACGGCCTGCGCCTGGGCGCGCTCGGAGCGGCAGCGCCAGAACCGCACGCGCCCGCCGCTCGCACCCGTGAGCTTCTTCGGGAGCCGATCCGGCACAGGCGCCACGACGGCGCCCGCGGCCTGGAGGATCCGCCGTCCGGAGCGGTAGTTGCGCTCGAGCCGGACGACGGTCGCCTCCGGGAACTCGCGCTGGAAGTCGAGCAGGTTCTTCTGTGAGGCGCCGCGGAAGCGATAGATCGCCTGGTCGTCGTCGCCGACGACCGTGACGTTCTCGTGCTCCTCGACGAGCAGCCGCAGCAGCATGCCCTGCGCGAAGTTCGTGTCCTGGTATTCGTCGACGAGCACGTGGCGGTAGCGGCGCGCCACGCGCTCGCGCACGTGCGCGCGCTCGTGCAGCAGCCTGAAGGCCTGCAGGATCAGGTCGCCGAAGTCGAGCGCGCCGCGCTCGGAGAGCAGCCGGTCGTGGTCGCCGTAGAGGCGCGCGAACTCGAGCTCACGGTCGGCCCGCGCCCGCGCGGCGTCGCCCTCGGCGTCGGCGGCGAGCCGCTCCGCGTAGCGGCGCAGGTCGGCGGCGGACACCATCTCGTCCTTCAGCCGGTCGATGCGCGAGACGAAGCTCGCCAGGAGCGGCGCCGGATTGCCGCGGATCTCGTGGTGGCGCAGCGACAGCTCACCGATGCGCTCGAGGAGCAGCGCGAGCCGGTCGGCCGGCGTGACGGGCGACAGGAAGGGATCGACGCAGGCCTCGAGCGCCTCGTCCTGGAGGAGCCGGGTGCAGAACGCGTGGAAGGTGGCGACATGGAGCTCCTCGTAGGGCGACTCGATCAGCGACTCGAGCCGCTCGCGCATCTCGGCGGCGGCGGCCGCGGAGAAGGTGAGCGCGAGGATCTCGCCGGCGGGCACGCCCTGCTCGACGAGCCATGCGAAGCGGCGGGTGAGCGTGCGTGTCTTGCCGGTCCCGGCCCCTGCGACCACGACGAGCGGACCGCCGGGGTGAGTGACGGCCTGCTCCTGCGAGCGGTTGAGGCCGTCTAGCGCATCGGGCATCCCGGCCTAGGATACGCCGAGCGATGAGCCTTCCCGAAGCGGACTGGATCGGCTTCTGCCGGCGTGCCGGCTCCGCCGCGCGCGACGCGGTGGCGTCCTACTCGACGCGCGCCGCGCGCTCGGTGGAGGCGGGCCGCGGCGAGGGCGGCGACATGTCCTACGTGATCGACCTCGCCTCCGAGGACGCGATCTTCGCGGAGCTGGAGGCGCTCGGCGTGCCCGTCACCGCCGTGTCCGAGGAGCGCGGCGAGGTGGCAATCGGAGGCGGCGGGCCGACACGCGTGGTGATCGACCCGGTCGACGGCTCCGTCAACGCGAAGCGCGGCCTGCCGTTCGCGTGCGTTTCGATCGCGGTCGCCTCCGGGGACCGGATGGCGGACGTCGAGGTCGGCTGGGTCGCCGAGCTGGCGCCCTCCGGCGGGCACGCCGGCGTGACCGTGCGCGACTGGTGGGCGGTGCGCGGCGAGGGCGCCTTCGTGGCGGGCGAGCGGCTGCCGCAGCTCGAGCCGGGCCCGCTCGAGATGCTCGGCCTGGAAACGGCCCGGCCCGGCCTCGTCGCGGAGGTCGCGCCCGCGCTGGCCGACCTCGAGGCGCGCCGCATCAGGGCGCTCGGCTCGGTCGCGTCGAGCATCTGCCTCGTGGCGGCCGGCCAGCTCGACGCGATGGTCACGCTGCGCCCGGTCCGCTCCGTGGACGTCGCCGCGGCCCAGCTGCTCGTGCGCGAATGCGGCGGCACGGTGGAGTTCCCGGGCGGCGACGCGCTCGACCTCGAGATGCGCTCCCGCGTGGCGGCGGCCCGCTCGGACGAGCTGGTGGAGCGGCTGCTGGGGATGTTCTAGGCCCGCCTGGATTGCCGCCCCCCGCCCGCGGGCAACAGGTCGCGATGGCTCGCCTGAAGAGAGTGGACTGCTCGGGCCCCGGGATTCGGCGGCGGCGGCGGGGCAAGGGCTTCGAGTACCTCGACGACGAGGGCCGGCGCGTGACCGAGCCCTCGGTGATCGAGCGCATCCGGGAGCTCGCCATCCCGCCGGCCTGGGCGGACGTCTGGATCTCCCCGTATCCGAACGGGCACATCCAGGCCACGGGCACCGACGTCGCGGGGCGCAAGCAGTACCGCTACCACGACAAATGGCGTGAGCGCCGCGACCGCGAGAAGTTCGACGAGATGATCGACTTCGCACGCGCGCTGCCGCGGCTGCGGCGGCAGGTCGCGAAGGAGCTCGAGCTGCCCGGCATGCCGCGCGAGAAGGTGCTCGCCTGCGCCACACGCCTGCTCGATCGCGGCTTCTTCCGGATCGGCTCGGAGGACTACGCCGAGGAGAACGACACCTACGGCATCGCGACCATGGGCAAGCGCCACGTGAACGTCGACGGCGACGAGATCAACTTCGATTACGAGGCCAAGGGCGGCGCCCGCCGGGTCCAGGCGGTGGGCGACCCGGTCGTGGCGGAGATCGTGAGCGAGCTGAAGCGGCGGCGCGGCGGAGGCGAGGAGCTGCTCGCCTACAAGGACGGCCGCCGCTGGGTCGACGTCAAGTCGGCCGACATCAACGCCTACGTCAAGCAGGCCGCCGGTGGCGACTTCTCCGCGAAGGACTTCCGCACCTGGAGCGGCACCGTGCTGGCGGCCGTCGCGCTGGCCGTCTCGGGGATGGCGGCCACCTCGAAGAGCGCGCGCACGCGGGCCAAGTCGCGCGCCGTCAAGGAGACGGCGCGCTATCTCGGCAACACACCTGCGGTCTGCCGCGCCTCATACATCGACCCGCGCGTGTTCGACCGCTACGACGGCGGGCTCACGATCAGCGGCGCGCTCCCCGAGCTGATGGAGGACACCACCGCCTGGCCGGACGTGCAGCAGGCGGTCGAGGAGGCCGTGATCGACCTGCTCGCGAACGACCGCGAGTCCGCGGGCGTGGAGCGCGTCGCGCGACCTGCGCGAGGACCTGTCGGAGGTCGCGGCTTAAGTCGTTTCCCGCGTCCGTCACCGGGAACGAAGATCCCATGAGCGAGGTTCCACAGGAAGCTCCCAGTACCGAGGTCCCCGCCCCCGCGCCGCCGGAGCAGCCCCAGCCGGACCCGCCCGACGTGCCGCAGCCGGATCCGAAGGGACCCGAGACCCCGCCGGACGAATGACCGAGCGGCGGCTTTTCAGCCGCGTGCGCCGAAGTCCGTGGTGTAGATGGCCCGCCGTTCCGACCGTGTCGCCACGCCGATGCCGATCTCGCGGTAGGACCCGTCGAGGATGTTCACGCGGTGACCCGGGCTGTCCATCCACGCCTTCATGATCGCGCGCGGCGAGGCGAGCCAGTGGGTGCCCCAGGCGATGTTCTCGGCGACCTTCCAGCGCCGCGCGCCGGTCAGATAGCCGGTGCGGCGAATGCGGTCGACGAAGCTCGCCCCGTTGCGGGAGTTGTGATCGAAGTAGTTGTTGCGCGCCATGTCCTCTGAGTGACGCCGGGCGGCGCGCGACAGGCGGGGGTTCAGGCGCAGCGCACGCAGGCCGTGGCGCTCACGCTCGGCGTTCAGCAGACAGAGCGTGGAGCGAATGACCACCTGCTCGCCCACCTGGGCGGGGGCTGCCTCGGCCGACTCGCACGCCGACGGCCCGGCCGCGAGGGCCGATCCGGGCGCGCCGAGCGCGCAGCTGAGCGCCACCAGCAACGCGGCGCGACGGCAGGAGCGAACGCCGGGAGATCCCATTCAGGACTCACGTCGTCATCCCGGCGGGCCGCCGGTACGCGCGCGGGCGCGGCTTGGACGAAAGTTTGACCCCACGCGGAACCCGGGGAGGAGGGGACATGCCCCGCGCGGCGATCCTCGATGTCGATGGCACGCTCGTCGACACCAACTACCACCACGCGATCGCCTGGTATCGCGCGCTGCGCCAGCACGATGAGCTGGTCCCGATCTGGCGCATCCACCGCCACATCGGCATGGGCGGCGACCAGATCGTGACCGCGCTGTGCGGCGACGAGGTCGAGGAGGAGAAGGGCGACGATGTCCGCACCGCCGAGAAGGCGCTCTACATGGCGCTGATCGAGGAGGTCGAGCCGCTCCACGGCGCGCGCGAGCTGATCGTCGACCTCAAGGAGAGCGGGCACGCGGTGGTGCTCGCGAGCTCCGCCAAGGCCGACGAGGTCGACTACTACCTCGACCTGCTCGACGCACGCGAGCTGGCAGACGACTGGACCACCTCGGCGGACGTCGAGGCGACGAAGCCGGAGCCCGATCTCGTGGTGGCCGCACTCGAGAAGGCGGGCACCGAGGAAGGTGTGATGGTCGGCGACTCGACCTTCGACTGCGAGGCCGCCCAGCGCGCCGGCATCGAGACCATCGCCGTGCTCACCGGCGGCTTCTCAGAGCAGGAGCTGCTCGACGCAGGCGCGATGCAGGTCTTCCATTCGATCGACACGCTGCGCGAGTCGCTCGCGCAGACGCCGCTCGCGCAGTAGCCGTCACCATTCAGGCCGTGGCTGACCGGCTCGGCACCTATCGCAAGAAGCGCGACTTCGGGACGACGCCCGAGCCCAAGGGGCGCGGGCGCAAGAAGGCGGAGGCGCCGCGCTTCGTCGTACAGGAGCACAGCGCCCGGCGTCTGCACTGGGACCTGCGTCTCGAGCACGACGGCACGCTCGCCTCCTGGGCGCTGCCGCGCGGCGTTCCGGCGCACCCGGACGAGAACCGGCTCGCGGTCCAGACCGAGGACCACCCGCTCGAGTACCTCGAGTTCGAGGGCGACATCCCGAAGGGCGAGTACGGCGCGGGCACGATGAGGGTCTGGGACGGCGGCACCTACGAGGCCGAGAAGTTCCGCGACGGCGAGGTGATCGCCACCTTCAACGGCGAGCGAATGCGCGGCCGCTACGCGCTCTTCCGCACCCGCGACAAGGACTGGCTCATCCACCGCATGGACCCGCCCGAGGACCCGGGCTACCAGCCCATGCCGGACCGGCTCGAGCCGATGCTCGCCCGCAGCGGCAAGCTCCCGTCGAACGAGCAGGCCTACGGCTTCGAGGTCAAGTGGGACGGCATCCGCACGCTCCTCTTCTCGGACCACGGCCACATCACGCTGCAGGGCCGCAACTTCTCCGACTTCACCCCGCGCTACCCGGAGGTGCGCGAGTTCTCGCGCGCGCAGGGGGCCCGCCGGCTGATCCTGGACGGCGAGGTCGTGGCCTTCGACAAGGAGGGCCGGCCGAGCTTCGAGCTGCTCCAGTCGCGCATGCACCTCGCCTCTGACTCGGCGGTACGCCGGCGCATGCGCGACATCCCCGTCACCTACGTGATCTTCGATCTGCTCTACCTCGACGGCCGGCTGACGCTGCCGCTCACCTACGAGGACCGGCGTACGCTGCTCGAGGAGCTGGAGCTCGAGGGGCCCGCGTGGCGCACGCCCGCCTACCACCGCGGCGAGGGCGGCGCGCTGCTCGAGGCCACCCGCCAGCACGGCATCGAGGGCGTGATCGCGAAGCGGCTCGACCACCCCTACGAGCCCGGCCGGCGCGCCTCGCACTGGATCAAGGTCAAGAACGTGCTGACCCAGGACACCGTGATCGGCGGCTGGACTCCGGGGGAGGGAGGACGCAGCAGCACGATCGGCGCCCTGGCGGTGGGCGTGATGGAGGAGGGCAAGCTCGGGTACGCCGGCAAGGTCGGCACCGGCTTCACCGAGGAGACGCTCGCGGTCCTCAAGCGCGAGCTCGGGCCGCTCCGGCGCGACACGAGCCCGTTCGAGGGGCGTCAGCCGCCGAAGGGGACGATCTTCGTCGAGCCGAGGCTGGTCGCCGCGGTCGAGTTTCGCCAGTGGACGAAGAGCGGGACGCTGCGCGCGCCCTCCTTCAAGGGCCTGCGGCCGGACAAGGACCCGCAAGAATGCACCCGCGAAGCAGGGTAAGTCGGTACTCGGGAGGTATCTTCAATCTCATGGCACGAGCGATCTGGAGCGGAGCGATCAGCTTCGGCTTGGTGAACATCCCCGTGAAGCTGTTCAGCGCGGTCTCGCGCAAGACGGTGCGCTTCCATCAGATCGATTCGAAGTCCGGAGCGCGGATCAAGCAGCAGCGGGTCAACCAGGACGGCGAAGAGGTCAAGTACGAGGACATCGTCAAGGGCTATGAGATCAGCCCCGAGCGCTACGTGATGATCGCGCCCGAGGAGCTCGAGTCGCTCGAGCCACAGAAGACGCGCACGATCGACATCGAGGCCTTCGTCGACCTCGAGCAGATCGACCCGATCTACTACGACCACCCGTACTACCTCGCTCCCGACAAGGGAGCCGAAAAGGCCTACAAGCTGCTGGTCGACGCGATGGACGAGGCGAGCAAGGTGGCGGTCGCGCGGGTCGTGATCCGCTCGAAGGAGAGCCTCGTGGCCCTGCGCCCGCGCGCCGGCATACTGGCGATGGAGACGATGCTGTTCGCCGACGAGGTGATCAACCCCGACTCGCTCGACGAGCTGACGGTCGACGGCAGCAAGACGAGCAAGCGCGAGCTCGACATGGCGAAGCAGCTGATCGACTCGCTGTCGGCGGACTTCGAGCCCGAGCAGTACCGCGACGAGTACCGCGAGCGCGTGCTCGAGATGATCGAGCGCAAGGCGGCGGGCGAGACGATCACGATCGAGACGCCCGAGGAGGAGCCGCAGAAGGTTCCCGACCTGATGGCCGCGCTCGAGGCTTCGATCGCTGCATCCAAGGGCCCGAGCGGCGGCGGCTCCAAGCGCAAGACGCGCAGCTCCAACGGCTCCAAGAGCTCCTCGAAGAAGACGGCCAGCAAGAGCTAGGTGGCCTCGGCGCGCGTCGAGGTCGAGGTCGAGGGCCGGCGGCTCTCGCTCTCCAATCTCGACAAGGTCCTGTACCCGCGGAGTGGCTTCGCGAAGGGCCAGGTGATCGACTACTACTCGCGTGTCGCGCCCGCCGTGCTGCCGCACCTGCGCGACCGGCCGCTCACGCTCAAGCGCTATCCGAACGGCGTCGAGAGCCAGTACTTCTATGAGAAGAACTGCCCGTCGCACGCGCCCGACTGGGTACGCAAGGAGCGCGCCGGCGAGATCGAATACTGCGTCTGCGACGACCTGCCGACGCTCGTCTGGCTCGCCAACCTGGCCGACCTCGAGCTGCACCCGTCGCTGTCGCAGGTCACCGACATGGAGCACCCGACCGTGATGGCGTTCGACCTCGATCCCGGCCCCGGCGCGGCGCTGGCTGAGTGCGCCGAGGTGGCGCTGCTGCTGCGCGACGCGCTCGCGGCGCTCGGCCTCGACAGCTACCCGAAGACCTCCGGCTCCAAGGGGATCCAGGTCTACGTGCCGCTCAACAGCGGCGAGGCCGACTACCGCAGCGGCACCAAGCGGCTCTCGCAGGCGCTCGCGCGTCACCTCGAGCAGCAGCACCCGCAGCTGATCGTCTCGACTCAGAAGAAGGAGCTGCGGAAGGGCAAGGTCTTGATCGACTGGAGCCAGAACGACGAGCACAAGACGACCGTCGGCGTCTACTCGCTGCGTGCGCGTGAGCGGCCGACGGTGTCCACCCCGCTCGCCTGGAGCGAGCTCGAGGAGGGCGACCCGACGGAGCTCGTCTTCGAGGCTGGAGACGTGGTCGAGCGGGTGGAGGAGCACGGCGACCTCTTCGCGCCGGTCGTCGAACAGGTACAGCGGCTTCCCGACCTCTGACGCCGGGTACCGTTGGGTGCGACATGGTGGACTGGTCGATCGCCCAGAAGATTGCAAGGGTCGCCGCCGGAGGCGACGGCCCGGCCGCGTCCGGCATCGACGTGGTGGCCTTCTGCGCCGAGATGGAGCCGCACGTGCTCGAGTACACGGGACTCGAGCTCGACAGCGCGCGGCCGCCGGCGGAGCTGCTCACACGCGCGGGCTGGAGCGAGACGAACCTGCAGTCGCTCGCTCACATGCTCGACCCGGTGGCGGCCCGGCTCGAGGACCGGCTGAGCTTCGCGGGCCCGCTGGCGGGCGCGCTGCGCCTCGGCGCCTCGGCGACCCTGGCCGCCGAGGTCGGGCTCGTGACCGGCTACCTGTCGCACCGCGTGCTCGGCCAGTACGACGTGTCGCTGCTCGCGGGCGACGTCCCACCGCGGCTCCTGTTCGTCGGCCCGAACCTCGACAAGGCGGTCGCGGATATGGACGTCGACGCCGCCGCCTTTGGCCGTTGGGTCTGCGCCCACGAGCTGACCCACGTGCACCAGTTCGGCGGAGTGCCGTGGCTGCGCGAGCACATGAGCGGCCTGCTGCGCGAGTACCTCTCGACCCTCGAGGTGCGGATCGAGCGCGGGGCCGCCGGCGGCATGCCGTCGATCCCCGACCCGGCGCGGATCGTCGAGGCGTTCCGCGAGGGCGGGCTCGCGGCGCTCGTCCAGTCCGAGGAGCAGCAGGCGCTGATGGATCGGATTCAGGCGGCGATGGCAGTCATCGAGGGCTACTCCGAGCACGTGATGGACGTGATCGCCGAGCGCGCGATCCCGGGCCACGAGAAGCTGCGCGCTGCCATGGATCAGCGGCGCCGCAACCGCTCGACGCCGGCCCGGGTGATCGAGCGGCTGCTCGGATTCGACGTGAAGTTGCGCCAGTACGAGCTCGGCAAGCGCTTCGCCGACGCCGTCGTCGCGGAGGCGGGCATCGAGGGCCTCAACAAGGTCTGGCGAGCTCCCGCCGCACTGCCGACGCTGCCGGAGCTGGACCACGCGAGCGACTGGCTCGAGCGCGTCGGCTCCGACGGCCGCGCCGCGGCCTGACCGGGGCTGGGCGCACACGCGCTCGCATGTGTCCCTCAACTGCGGGAGGATGCGCGCGGTCGAGGTACACGGGATCGAGGCAGCATGAGCGAGAGCAACGAGCCAGGCACCACGGAGCTGGGGCAGCTGATGAGCCGCGTGTTCGAATCGGAGGCCGGAGAGGCGTTCCGGGACTTCATGGTGCGGCAGATCGCTTTGAACGACATGGCCCCGAGGGCGGATGAGGCGGTGCTCGAGGGCATCCAGGCATCGCCGGACGGAGGGGCCGCGATGGCGGACGCGCACCTCGATGGCCTGCCAGATGACGTGCAGGACGCGCTCTTCGACCGCGCCGAGATCGAAACCGGTCGGCGCCTGCACGCGGCAGCAGTGACCCTGCTGGCGGCAGCCGCTGCCGCGCGGCTCCAGGTCGAGGTCACCCCCGAGATGGTCGCAGTGGCTGCGATCACGGAGCTGGGTGACTCGGTGCCGGGCACGACGCGCTCCTAGCCCGCGTCGCGCTCACCTTCTGCGTAACCGCTCGCGCACGGAGGTTTACGTACGTGTGTTCGGTGGTATAGTTGTACGGAACTTAGAAGTAATAAGCTTACGTCCAGAGGGACGGGCAGGGAAAACCCCCCTCACAAGGAGCGAAGAGAAGAATGGCTACCCAGACCGAGAACCAGCGCAAGGCCGCCGCTCGCAAGGCTGCTGCGACCCGTCGTCGCAACGCCGCGAAGCGCAGCCAGTCCGCCACCCGCAGCGCCGCCAAGAGCACGCAGAGTTCTGCCGCTCGCACCGCGGAGAGCGCCGCGCAGACCGCCGAGACCCGCGCCAAGGCGCAGGTCAACACCCTGCAGGCCGTCCAGGCGCAGGCGGAGCGCGCCGTGCTGATCCCCTTCGGCGCCGCCCTCGTGGCTCGTGACGCCGTCGTCGACGCGAGCAAGCCCTACACGGCCGGTCGCGAGAGCGCCGAGAAGGAGCTCGAGAAGGTCGGCAAGCGCGTCGCCACCAACCTCCGCAAGTTCGAGCGCCGCGGCAACACCGCCCGCAACCGCGCGCTGCGCGAGGCCAAGAAGACTCGCACCCGTGTCGAGCGCGAGCTGCGCCAGCGCCGTTCGTCCGCCGTCAAGACCGTCAAGCAGAACCGCCGCGAGGCCGAGAAGCAGGTCCGCTCGACCCGTCGCGAGTTCGAGCGTCAGGTCAAGGCGACGAGCCGCGAGGTCCAGTCGCAGGCCGAGACGCTCGTCAACCGCGTCGGCGCGCTGGCCTAGCGCACAGTTTCCCCCCGGCCGCCACGGAGAGGGCGGGCCCGGGGTAGGGCTGCCGGCCACATACTTGCCGGCAGTGCAGTATCTCTCCTCCCTCAGTAAGCGAACGGGGGCCCTTAACGGGCCCCCGTTTGTCGTTCGTGGCGCGGATCGGCCGCTCTGCTTCAATGGATGCGGATGCCAACCCGTGAACAGATCCAGGACGTCCTGCGCGAGGTCATCGACCCCGAGCTTCGCAAGGACATCGTGACCCTCGGCATGGTGCGATCGATCGAGCAGCCCGAGGAGGGCCGCGCCGACGTGATCGTCTCGCTCACGACGCCTGGCTGCCCGATCCGCGCTCACTTCGAGAAGGCCGTCATCGAGAAGGTCTCGAGCCTTGGCATCAGCCGGGTCAACGTCAGCTTCGACGTCCTCTCCGACCAGGAGAAGCAGTCTCTCTCGCAGCGGCTCGGCCGCGGCGGCGGGCTGCCCGAGGGCGCCCTCGCGATGGTCAAGAACGTGATCTGCATCGGCTCTGGCAAGGGCGGCGTCGGCAAGTCAACCGTCACCGTCAACCTCGCGGCCGCCCTGCAGGCCGAGGGCCACGCCGCGGCGGCGCTCGACGCCGACGTCTGGGGCTACTCGATCCCGCGGATGCTCGGCGTGCACGGCCGTCCCACGGTGTCGGCGGAGCGCAAGATCATCCCGCTCGACAGCCCCTCCGGGGTGCGCGCTATATCGATCGAGCACTTCCTGAACGAGCGCGACCAGGCGATCACGTGGCGCGGCCCGATGCTGCACAAGGCGATCCGCCAGTTCCTCGAGGACGTCGACTGGGGCGAGCTCGACTACCTCTTGATCGACCTTCCGCCCGGCACCGGCGACGTCTCGATGACGCTCGCCCAGCTGCTCCCGCAGGCCAAGTTCGTGGTCGTGACGACGCCGCAGCCGGCGGCCCAGAAGGTCGCGGCGCGGGCGGCGGACACGGCGCAGCGCTTCGACCTCGAGGTGATCGGCGTGGTCGAGAACATGGCCGGCTTCACGACGCCGGAGGGCGAGCGCTTCACGATCTTCGGCGAGGGCGGCGGTCAGCTGCTCGCCGACGAGCTCGACGTGCCGCTGCTCGGCAAGATCCCGCTGCAGGAGGCCCTGCGCGTGGGCGCCGACGAGGGCCGCCCGCTGGTGCTCGACGACCCGCACGCCCCGGCCTCGCAGGCGATCTACCACGCCGCGCGGGGCATCCTCGCCGCCACCCCGCAGGAGCTCGCCGTCTTCCAGGCGGCCTCGGGCCCGCCCGTCCCGGAAGTCACCGGGACGGCGCTGCCGATGGCGAAGTAGGGGAGGCGGCGGCGCCTACGCGCCCTTCTTGTAGTAGTCCGACGTTGATCTGGATGAAGTTCTGCCACTCGTCGGGCAGCTGATCCTCGGCGAAGCAGGCGTCGACCGGGCAGGCCTCGACGCAGGCGTCGCAGTCGATGCACTCCTCCGGATCGATGTAGAGCTGGGTGACCTGGTCGTAGTCCGGCTCGTCCGGCGTCGGATGGATGCAGTCGACGGGACAAACCTCGACACAGGAGTTGTCCTTGGTGTCGATGCAGGGTTCGGCGATGACGTAGGCCATGGTCTCCTTCTCGTGTCCACACACTGCGCCTGGGCGCGAGGAGGCGATTGTATCGGCGGCTAGGCTGCGGCCCCGTGCTGGAGCGCCGCGAACCAGATCCCTACTTCGACGCCTTCACCGGCCTCGTCGCCGCACGTGCGCTGACGACGGCCGTCGTGCTAGGCGTCTTCGACTCGCTGCACGAACGACCCGCCGCTCCGCAGGAGCTCGCTAGCGCGCTCGGCCTCGACCCGCTGGGCACCGACACGCTGCTCACCGCGCTCATGACGCTCGGCTATGTCGAGCAGAGCGACGGCCGCTATTCGAACGCCGCGGTGACCGAGCGCGAGCTCGTGCGGTCCTCTCCCGAATCGATCGCGACCTTCGTGGGCGAGCAGAACGACTTGCACTGGCGGGTCCTCGACCTCCTGCCGGACGCGGTGCGCTCCGGCCGCCCCTACGCGATGCACGAGGAGCACCGCGACGACACGGCGGACTGGGACGCGTACATCCGCGGCCTGTTCGAGATCTCGCGGCCTGAGCAGGACGCGAACGCGGCGCTCGTTCCCGTGACGGCGCCGCGGCTGCTCGTGGACGTGGCCGGCGGGCACGGCGGCTTTGCGATGGCGATGTGCCGCCGCCACCCCGAGCTCCGGGCGACGGTGCTCGACCTGCCGCCGAGCGCGGCGGTCGGGCGCCGGATCGTCGAGGAGCAGGGCTTCGCCGACCGTGTCGCCTACCGCGAGGGCGACGTGTTCGAGTTGGGTCTCGGTGAAGGGCTCGACGTGGTCTCGGTCTTCAACCTGATCCATCACCTGCCCGAGGAGCGCGACCGCGAGCTGTGCCGCATGGCATACGACGCGCTCCAGCCGGGTGGCTCCCTCGTCATCGGCGACTCCGCCCGGCCCGAGCCCGGCGAGCCGGTCTCCGAGCACGGCGCGATCTCGAGCCTCCTCTTCTACGCCTGGAGCCACAGCCGCAACTTCAAGCCGTCCGAGATTCGCGCCTGGATGGAGGAGGCCGGCTTCGGCGAGGTCGAGGTGCACCGGAACGAGCGCTCGCGCTGGCGGGTCGTGCTCACCGGCCGGCGATGATCCTGCTCACGGGGGCCACGGGAACCGTCGGATCCGCGCTGCTGCGGCGACTCACCGCCGAGCCGCGGCCGGTTCGCTGCCTGGTGCGCGACCCGCGCCGGCTCGGCGAGCAGCGCGTGCGGGTTCAGATCGCGCTCGGCGACCTGGCGGACCCGGCGTCGTTCCGCAACGCCCTGCGCGGCGTCCACACGGTGGTGCATCTGGCCGCCGCGATCCGCGATCAGCCAGGCGCGTCGATCGAGGAGCTGAACGCCGTCGCGACGCTGAGGCTCGTGCGGGCGGCCGAGCGAGCGGGCGCGAAGCGCTTCGTGTTCTTCTCGGCGATGAGGGCGGCGCACCACTCGCGCACGCGCTTCTTCCGCGCCAAGGCGCTCGCGGCCGACGCCGTTCGAGGCTCGGGCCTCGAGGCGACCGTCTTCAGCCCGTCGATCATCTACACCCCCGGGGACCCCTGGCTCACGCTGCTGGAGCGGCTCTCCTACCTCCCCGCCGTGCCGGTATCCGGCTCAGGCGAGGCTGCCTTTCAGCCGATCTGGGCCGAGGACGTGGCGGACTGCGTAATGGCGTCCCTGAACGGCGCCGGCGGCAGCGATGTCGAGCTCGCCGGGCCGCAGACGCTCAGCTACGACGACATCGTGCGCGTCTTCCTGCGCTCGATCGGGCGGCGGCGCCGGCTGCTGCACGTTCCGCTGCCGCTCGTGCGCGCCTCGCTGCGGCTGCTGCGCTTCACGGGCGGCCCGCACGTGTTCGCCACCTGGGACGAGGCAGAGCTGATGGAGGAGCCGATGACGACGCCGGGCGGCAGTGCCGGAGCCGTGGCGCTCGGTGTCGATCCGCTGCCGATGCCGCGCGTGCTGGGCAACGCGTGATCGACGAGCGCTGGATCCGCTCTTTGCACGTGCAATCGATGCGCCACGCGGACCTGCACGCCGAGCGCGAGCACCACGTCCTCTTCCAGGCCTCCACGATCGGCGCGCTCCTCGAGGGCGCGTACGAGGGTGACGTCAGCTTCGCCGAGCTCGGGCAGCACGGCGACCTCGGGCTGGGGACGGTGAACGGCATCGACGGCGAGATGATCGCGCTCGACGGGCGCTTCTGGCGGGCGGACGTGGACGGTTCGATCCATCCCGTGCCCGCGGAGGAGCGCACGCCCTTCGCGGTGGTCACGCGCTTCGAGCCCGCGCTCGAGCTCGACCTCCAGGGGCCGCTGGCGCAGGAGGAGCTGCTCGCCGCCGTCGACGAGCGATTGCCCGCCGCGGCCCCGTCGTGCTCGCTGCGCGCCGACGGCAGCTTCGACTGGGTGAGAGCCCGCTCGGTGCCGCGCCAGTCGCCTCCCTACCGCCCGCTGGCCGAGGTGGTCCGCGAGCAGCACGAATTCGAGCTCGGGCCCGTGGACGGCACGCTTGTCGGATTCCGCTTCCCCGACTACGCCGAGGGCATCGAGGTCGCCGGATGGCACCTCCACTTCATCAGCGCCGACCGCTCGAAGGGCGGGCACGTGCTCGATCTGCGGGCCGCCGGCGTGCGCGTCCGCATCGACCCCTCCGACGACCTGCACGTCGAGCTGCCGCCGGGCATCGACTTGGCCGACCGGGGCGTGGCCGCGTCCACGCACGCCGCGATCGAGCGCGTCGAGCGGGGCGGCTAGTCCTCGGGCGGGCGGCGGGTCATGCCCGGACCGGCCCCGGACGTGGTCCAGCGCCAGCGCGAGCGGCGGCCGAACACCGGCGACTCGTAGAGCCGATCGTCGTGGCGCACGAGGACGAAGCAGATGAGCGCCCCGAGCAGCGCTATCGCCCCCGAGGTCAGGAACGTGATCTCGAATGAATCGACGTGCGCGAGCAGGTTGTCCGTGAGGGCGACACGGACGACCTCCGAGTCGGCCGGCACATTGGCTCTGCCCGCCTCCTCGGCCTGGAGCAGGAACTCCTTGAATTGGTCGATCTGCTCGCCGCTCGCCTCGATGCCCCGGTCAGCCAGGCGGTCGTAGGTGATGCGCTCGGCCACGCCGACCTCGATCGCGCTCAGCGCGGCGATGCCCACGGCCCCGCCGAGCTGCTCGGTGGTGTTGATCGTGCCCGCGGCCTGGCCTCGATCCTTCTCGGGCACGGAGCCGAGTCCGGTCGGGTCGTTGACGGTGAGCACCACGCCGAGCCCGATGCCCTGGAGAAACAGGCCCGGGATGAGCGCAGCCACGCTCTGCTCGCTGGCGAGCACGGCGAGCGTCGCGCCGGAGGCCGCCAGGACGAGGAAGCCGGCCACGAGCGGTATGCGGCCGCCCACGCGGTCGTACGCGCGCCCCGCAAGCGGACCGGCGAGGATGATCGGGATGGTGGCGGGGATCAGCGCGATCCCGGCCGCCGCCGGGCTCACCCCGACCACGAGCAGGAGGTAGAACGGCATCAGGAAGCCAAGGCCGAGCTCGATCATGCCGGCGAGGAACTGGCTGATGTTGGCGGCGAGGAAGTTGAGGTGGCGGAACAGCCGGAACTCGAGCAGGGGTTCCTTGACCCGTAGCTCGACGATCACGAACGCGACCAGCAGCACGACCGCGGCGCCGAGCGGCCCGAGCGTGTCCGGCGCGGCCCAGCCGTCGTCCTGGCCTTGGCTCAGCCCGAGCACGAGCGCAGCGATGCCGAGCCCGAAGGTCGCGGTGCCGAGGTAGTCGATCCTGGGGCGCCTGCCCGCGACGGGCTGGAAGTCGGGAGTGGCCCGGAGGGTCAGCACCACGGTCGTGATCGCGAGCGGCACGTTGATCCAGAAGACGAGGCGCCAGTCGATCGAGGTGAGCAGGCCACCGAGCACGGGGCCGAGCGCCGCGAAGAAGGCCGAGGCTCCCGCCAGGACCCCAAGCGCCCAGCCGCGGCGCTCCTTCGGGTAGACGGCGCTCGTGATCGCAACAGCCATCGGCATCATCAGCGCGGCGCCGCAACCCTGAACGGCACGCGCGGCGATCAGCATCACCATGTCCTGAGCGGCGCCGGCGGCCACGGTGGCAAGCGCGAAGACCACGGCCCCCGCGATGAACACCCGCCGCAGGCCGAGCAGGTCGCCGAGGCGCCCGCCCAGGACCATCAGCGCGGCCAGCGGAAGGATGTTCGCGGTGAGGATCCACTGGCCCTCCGAGGTCGCGCCGCCCAGATCGCCGAGCACGTCCGGGGTGGCCAGCGGCACCGCCGTCTGGTCGACGAGGATCATGCTGCTCGCCAGCGTGGTCGCGGCGAGCGTGACTGCGGCGCGATTCACGCGCGCACCCTATTCGAGGGCGCGGCGGGCTGCGGCGCACCGTGGAAAAAGAGGGCCCGGCGTACGCCGGGCCCCCCGAATACAGCAGTCGCAGCAGCGACTTGGCTACATCATTCCGTCCATGCCGCCCATGCCGCCGCCCGGCATGCCGGCTGCTTCCTTCTCCGGCATCTCGGCGACGATGGCCTCGGTCGTGAGGATGTTCTTCGCGATCGAGGCTGCGTTCTGCAGAGCGGAACGCGTGACCATGGCGGGGTCGATGACGCCCGCCTCGACGAGATCGACGATCTCGCCGGTGTCGGCGTTGAGGCCCTGGTTCTTGCCCTTCGAACGGCGCACGTCGTTGACCACGACGGAACCCTCGAGGCCCGCGTTGTCCGCGATCTGGCGAAGCGGCTCCTCCAAGGAGCGGAGGATGATGCTCGCACCTGTGCGCTCGTCGCCCTCGAAGGCGTCGAGCTTGATCGCGTCCTGCGCCCGGAGGAGCGCCACGCCGCCGCCCGCCACGATGCCCTCCTCGAGGGCGGCGCGGGTGGCCTGCAGCGCGTCCTCGACGCGGTGCTTCTTCTCCTTCATCTCGGTCTCGGTGGCAGCGCCGACCTTGACCACTGCGACACCGCCGGCCAGCTTCGCGAGACGCTCCTGGAGCTTCTCGCGATCGAAGTCCGAGTCGGTGTTCTCGATCTCGGTCTTGATCTGGTTGATGCGGCCCTTGATCGCATCGCCCTCGCCGGCGCCGTCCACGATCGTGGTCGTGTCCTTGGCGACGACAACGCGACGGGCGCGGCCGAGCTGCGAGAGCTGGGTGTTCTCCAGCTTCAGGCCCATCTCCTCGGTGATGACCTCGCCGCCGGTCAGGATGGCGATGTCCTCCAGCATCCGCTTGCGGCGGTCGCCGAAGCCGGGAGCCTTGACCGCGACGCCGGTGAAGGTGCCGCGGAGCTTGTTGACCACGAAGGTGGCGAGCGACTCGCCCTCCACGTCCTCGGCGATCACCAGGATCGGCTTGCCGGACTGGATGACCTGCTCGAGCACGGGCAGGATGTCCCGCACGGACCCGATCTTCTGGTTGGCGATGAGGATGTAGGGATCCTCGAGGGTCGCCTCCATGCGGTCCTGGTCGGTGACCATGTAGGGCGAGATGTAGCCCTTGTCGAACTGCATGCCCTCGGTGAACTCGAGGTCCATGCCGAACGTCTGGCCCTCCTCGACGTTGACCACGCCGTCCTTGCCCACCTTGTCGATGGCGTCGGCGATCACGTCGCCGATCTCGTCGTCGGCGGCGGAAATAGCCGCCACGCGGGCGATCTGGTCCTTGCCCGAGATCTCGGTCGAGACCTTCTTGATCTGGTCGACCACCTGGTCGACCGCCTTCTCGATGCCCCGCTTGAGCGCCAGCGGGTTGGCGCCGGCGGCCACGTTCTTGAGGCCGTCGCGCACGATGCGCTGTGCGAGCACGGTGGCGGTGGTGGTGCCGTCGCCCGCCACGTCGTTGGTGGCGGTGGCCACCTCGCGCACGAGCTGGGCGCCCTGGTTCGAGAACGGCTCCTCGAGCTCGATCTCACGAGCAATCGATACGCCGTCGTTGGTGATGGTGGGGGCGCCGAACTTCTTGTCGATCACCACATAACGACCCTTGGGGCCGAGCGTGACCTTGACCGCGTTGGCGACGGCGTCGACGCCGTCCTCCAGCGCGCGACGCGCCTCCACGTCGTACTTGAGCTCCTTGTGAGCCATGTGCTTGTTCCTCTCTAGCCCGCGACCTTGGCGAGCACGTCCGACTCACGCAGGACGAGAAGATCGTCGCCCTCGACCTGGACCTCGGTGCCGCCGTACTTCGAGTAAAGGACCTCGTCGCCCTCGGCGACGTCCAGCGGAATGCGCTTCTCGCCGTCCTCGTCCCACTTGCCGTCACCGACTGCAAGGACCTTGCCGCGCTGCGGCTTCTCCTTCGCGGTGTCGGGCAGGACGATGCCGCTGGCTGTGGTCTCTTCCTCTTCGATCGCCTGCACTATGAGGCGATCTCCAAGAGGCTTGAGATTCATTGGCATACCTCCGTAGAAAATGTTCTTGCTGGCACTCAAAGGGGCAGAGTGCCGGGCCTGGCACTCTAGCAACGAGAGTGCCAAGCACCAAGGCGCTTCACCGCTTGGTTACGGCCCTCGCCGCGCATGCGGCGCCGCGAACTGGTCTCGTCGCGCGGCGTTCACGTACCTCCTCGAGAGGAAGTGTCCGGCACGGCCGTGGAATTACATCTAGTTCTGCGCGGGCGCGTCCGGCCGCATCCGCTCGCGGATCTCCGACGGGCGGTCGGAGATCTGGGAGAAGCGGACGACCGTGACCATGTCGTCCATCTCGACCTTGCGGCCGTAGATCTGCTCGAGGAAGTGGACCATCTCGTCGACGCGCCGGAACTCCGGGTTGTCGTGCTCGATATCGCGCCTCGAGAGGTCCTGAACCTGCTTGACCTCCACTGAGTCGATCACGGCCTCGAAGATCTTCTCGCGCGGCGAGTGCTGGAAGCCGACCGTCACGAGCACGACCTCGCCCTTGCGGTACTTCTTGCCCTTGTCGCCAAGGCGAATCGTGGCCGTCTTGCGGCCGCGCTTCAGCTGGTCGATGAAGACGGGCGAGTAGAAGTTGAGGACTAACACGACGCGGGCAGCCTAGCGGCCTTTAGTCGGCTTGGACAGGCCCTCGCAGGAGCGGCACGAAGCGGACCGCCGCCACGGCCTCCTCCTCGCCGTCGCGAAAGCGCACGAGCAGCTCGCGCCGCCCGCGTTCGACCGGGCACACGAGCGCGGCGCCTGGTGCCAGCTGTTCGAAGAGGGCGGCCGGCGGCTCGTCCCGGGCGGCGGCCGTCACCGAGATTCCGCCGAACGGCGCGCGATCGGGCGCGCCCAGCGAGCCGTCGCCGGTGCGCACCTCCACGTTGTCGTAGCCGAGCTCGCCGAGCACGGCGCCCGCCTGGACGGCGAGGCGCTCGAAGCGCTCGATCGTCACGACCTCCGCGCGAGCAGTGACAGGACGGCGGCGGCGTAGCCCGACCCGGTCCCGATCTCGAGCACGGCTTCGGAGCCGTCCAGCTCGAGCAGCTGCGCCATGCACGCGACGATCCAGGGCTGCGACATGGTCTGGCCCTCGCCGATGCGAACCGCCCCGTCGCGATAGGCGCGCTTGCGTTGCTTCTCGGGGAGGAAGAGCTCGCGTGGAACCGTCCCCATCGCGTTCAGCACTCGCTCGTCTGTGATCCCCCGCCGGCGGAGCTGGCGCTCCACCATCCGCTCGCGCTCAGTGGATGTAGTTTCGGAGTCGTCCGGGGTCATGGACGGTCACCTTCCCGCGGCCCAGTGTCACGACCTCCGCGCGCTCGAGCGTGGCGAGGAAGCGGCTGGCGCTCTCGCGCGAGGTCCCCGCGAGGTTCGCGATCTCGGCCTGCGTCGAGCGCACCAGCACGTCGGACTCGGGCGCGCCCTCGGCCTGGCGCGCGACGACCTGGGCGAGCAGCGCGCTCGCCACGCGCCCCGCGACGGTCTGAAAGGACTGCTGGAGCAGCCGCTCGTTCGTCCTCGACACGCGCTCGGCGAGCGTCGAGAGGAACTTCAGCGAGAGGCCGGGGTTGCGCCGGATCAGCCGCTGCATGTCCGACGCAAGCAGGGCCACGGCCGTCGTGGCCTCGATGGCCTCCGCCGTCGCCGAGCGCGTCTCGCCGCGGAACATCGCAAGCTCCCCGAACAGCGCGCCCGCGCGCAGCTCGGCCAGCGCAACCATGCGGCCGTCCTGGTGCTCGCGAGTGAGCACGACGGCGCCGGTGCGCAGCAGGTAGCAGGTGTCGCCCTGGTCTCCCTCGCGGAAGATCACCTCGCCCCGGTCCCAGTGCCGTGGCACCGCGACCTGCGCGACTTCCGCGAGCTCGCGCTCCTCGAGGTCAGCGAACACCTCGGTGCGCGCCAGCAGGCGGGCGGTTTCGCCCCCGTTGGGCATGGCGCGGATAATGCCGGATGAGAATGTCCATAGCCCCTGACACCGTCACCCATGCCGACGTAGAAGACGCAGCGAGGGTGATTTCCGGACACGTTCGTGACACTCCGCTGGTGCCCGCGGGTGAGCTCGGGCGGCGCGTCGGCGCCCGCGTGCTGCTGAAGGCCGAGAACCTGCAGCTAACCGGATCGTTCAAGGCGCGAGGCGCGACGAACATGATCCGGCGGCTCTCCGCCGACCAGCTGGCGGCGGGTGTCGTCGCGGCCAGCGCCGGCAACCACGCCCAGGCGGTCGCCTTCGCGGCGCGCGACGCCGGGGCGCACGCCCTGCTCGTGATGCCCGAGCAAGCGCCGCTCGCCAAGGTGGCCGCCGTGCGGCAGTACGGCGGTGAGGTGGAGCTCGTCGACGGCGGCTACGACGAAGCGGGCGCGGAGGCGAGGCGGCTCGCCGAGGAACGCGGGATGACGCTCGTGCACGCCTTCGACCAGCCGCCCGTGGTGGCGGGTCAGGGCACCATCGGCCTCGAGATCGCTCGCGACGCGCCCGAAACGGAGCTGATCGTCGTGCCGCTCGGGGGCGGCGGTCTCGCCGGCGGCATCGCGCTCGCCGCGAGCGAGTTGCTCCCGGCCGCGCGAGTGATCGGCGTCCAGGCCGAGGCCTGCGCGCCCTACATCGACTCGCTCGCCGCCCATCGCCCGATCGGGGCCCGCTCGGCCAACACGATCTGCGACGGCATCGCCGTCAAGCGCCCGGGCGACTTCACGCTGCCGATCGTCGAGCGTCACGTCGACGAGGTCGTGACGGTCTCGGACGATCAGGTGGCGGAGGCGATGGTGCTGCTGCTGGAGCGCTCGAAGCTGGTCGTCGAGGGCGCCGGGGCGGTGGCCGTGGCCGCGCTCATGCACGGCTGCGTGGACGTCGGCGACGCCGGCGTCGTATGCGCGGTGCTGTCGGGCGGCAACGTCGACGCCTCGCTCCTCTCGGAGTGCATCCGTCTCGGCGAGACAGCAGCGGGCCGCCGGATGGTGCTGTCGACCGTCGTTCCCGACCGGCCCGGGGCACTCGCCGGCCTGCTGCGTGTGGTGGCCGACTGCGGCGCGAACGTGGTCGACGTCGAGCATCTCCGCGACGGCATCGACCTGCACGTGCGGGAGACGGCCATCAAGCTGGTGCTGCAGACGAGCGGCACCGAGGGCAACCTCGAGCTGTTGAACGCCGCGCGTGCCGAGGGCTTCTCGGTACGCGTCGAGAAGGACGCCTAGGCGCTCACAGCTCTAGAGCCGCCGCAGCTCCGCGACGATCGCATCCTGCGCCTCGGCGAAGCTCTCATCGGTCCAGCGCCAGCGGACGCCATCGAGGATCTCGGTGCGCTCGTCGGCGAGGTGGTCCTGGATGCGCTCAACCTCGAGCGCTACGGCCACCACCGTGTCCGCGGCCTCGAGCTGCTCCGCCACCACGGTGGCCCGGCCGTGCGCGGTGAAGGCCACACCCTCGCCGAGCAGGCACAAGGCCGCCCCCGGGTCCTCCCGCAGCCGGCGCAGCGCGTCGCGGCGCCGGCCCAATGCCATCAGGATCCTGCGGTCGCCGGCGCGCACCGCCGTGGACACCGGAATCGGGTGGGGGCCGGCCGGACACAGCACCGCCGGCGTTCCCGTCTTCCAGTCCGGTAGGCACTCCACGGCGCCAGAGCCTCAGAGCTCGACCCCGGCCATGCCTTGGGGAGGTAGCGCTCGCCCGCCGTCTCGCCCGGTGGGAACAGCTCGTCGAGCTCGCGCCGGTGTTCGTCGCCCAGCTCGATCTCCGCGGCTGCTGCGTTCTCCTCGAGGTACCGCACGCGCTTCGTGCCCGGGATCGGCACGACGTCCTCGCCCTGCGCGAGCAGCCACGCGAGCGCCATTTGCGCCGGCGTGCAGTCGAGTTCCGCGGCGACCTCCTTGAGGCGCTCGACCCGCGCCAGGTTGCGCTCGCGGTTGCCGCGCTGGAAGCGCGGCAGGCTCGCGCGGAAGTCGTCCTCGCCCGAGATCTCGAGCGCGCCCGTCAGCTCCCCGCGGCCGAGCGGGCTGTAGGGCACGATGCCGACCCCCAGCTCGCGAGCGGTCGGAATGATCTCCTGCTCGATCACCCGGGTGAACAGCGACCACTCGGACTGGAGGGCCGTGATCGGGTGGACGTCGTTGGCCGCGCGCAGCGTCTCGGGGCTGACCTCGGAGAGCCCGAGATGGCGCACCTTTCCCTCGCTAACGAGCTCCGCCATCGCGCCGACGCTCTCCTCGATCGGGACGTCCGGATTGCGGCGGTGCATGTAGTAGAGGTCGATGCGGTCCGTGTTCAGGCGCCGCAGCGAGCTCTCGCAGGCCTCGCGAATCCACTCCGGCCTGTTGTCGATCCAGCGCTCGCGGCCGTCGCGGCGGATGCCGAACTTGGTGGCGAGCTGGACCTCGTCGCGGCTGCCGGCGATCGCTCGCCCGACGAGCTGCTCGTTGTGGCCGGTGCCGTACTGGTCGGACGTGTCGATGAAGGTCACGCCGAGGTCGAGCGCGCGCCGCAGCGTCGCGATCGACTGGTCGTCGTCGGTCTCCCCGTAGAACTCGGACATCCCCATCGCGCCGAGGCCGATCTCCGACACGGTCAGGTCTCTCAGCTTGCGCGTGTTCATGCTCTGCACCGTAGACGCTTGCCGACGTAAGTTCGGGCGCCGCGGCGACGCCTAAGGGGCACACAGAGCTACCAAGGAGGACCGATGAGCACTGCTGTGGCCGCCGTCCTGCGGCCGATCCCGATCCCCGCTTCGAACGTGCTCCGCAGAGACCCCGCCGCGCAGGCGTTCATGCTCCTGCGGGTCGCGTTCACCGTCGCCCCGATCCTGTTCGGCATCGACAAGTTCGCCGGCGTCCTGACCGACGATTGGACCAGGTACCTGGCGACCGAGTACAACGACCTGATCCCCGGGAGCGCGGCCGACGCGATGCACATCGTCGGCGTCGTGGAGATCGCCGCCGGGCTGGTCGTGGCGGTCGTCCCGCGCTTCGGCGGCCTGCTCGTCGCCGGGTGGCTCGCCGGGATCATCGTGAGCCTGCTGCTCGTCGGCGGCTACGGCGACATCGCGCTGCGCGACTTCGGCCTGCTGCTCGGGGCGCTCAGCCTGTCTAGGCTGGCGACTGCCTACGCGGATGGCGCCGCGTCTCCCAGGTAGCGGGCATGTCTCTCGGACAACGCACAAGCACGGCTGGCACCGGACTGGAGCCGGTGGTCGCGTGGCGCGTGCGGCGGTTGCGCGACGCTGGGCTCGGGCCGGTGCTCGCCGCGGAGATCGCGGCCAACCCCGGCTACGACCTGCACGCGCTCCTCGAGCTGGTCGACCGCGGTTGCCCGGCCGAGCTGGCGGCGCGCATCCTCGCCCCACTCGACGGGCCGGTGGTGCCGTGCTGACCTCGCGCGCGCAGGCACAGACAGGATCGACGCCGCGCGCGCCGGGTCGGCCCGATGACGAGTCGCGCGACTGGCTGCGGCGCCTGCGGGCGGAGGGGCCGGAGCGGGAGCAGGCGCTCGCCGAGCTGCACGACCTGCTGTTGCGTGCGGCCCGCTTCGAGGTGAGCCGCCGCCGCGCGGCCGCGCCGCACCTGCGCGGCGGCGACTACGACGACCTCGCCCACCACAGCGCCGACGACGCGCTCGTCGCGATCCTCGCCAAGCTCGATCGCTACCGGGGCGACAGCCGCTTCACGACCTGGGCCTACAAGTTCGCCCTGCTCGAGGCGGCGGTCAAGGTGAGGCGGCGCGCGTGGCAGGGCCGCGAGGTGCCGCTCGATGCGGAGCGCTGGCCGCTGTTCGCGCACCGCGGCTCGACGCCGGCCGAGGAGGCGGAGCAGGACGAGCTGCTGACCGCGGTGGGCGAGGCGATCCGCCGCAGGCTCACTCCTCACCAGCGCGAGATCCTGGTGGCGATCACGCTCGACGACGTGCCGATCGACGTGCTCGCGGAGCGGTTGAACACGACCCGCGGCGCGCTCTACAAGACGCTCCACGACGCGCGCCGGAAGCTCCGTTCCGCGCTGGCGGAGCAGGGACTCGAGGGGAACATTCCATGACGCCGTCCGCCGACCGCGACCGCACGCTGAAGCGCCTGCTCGGCCCGGCCGGGCCGGAGGTGACCTGCGACGAGTGCTTCGACCAGCTCGACGTCTATGTCGAGGTGGAGCTGGCGGGCGGCGATCCCGACGCCGCCGTGCCGGGGCTGCACGCCCATCTGGACGGCTGCCCCGCGTGCCGCGAGGACTACGAGAGCCTGCGCGCCTACGTGAAGAGGTAAGACCGCGCCGGCGGGCGCCGCTAAACGGGCACCGCTACCGAGGAGGTACCCATGAAGAGGCTTTTCGCCGTCGCCGGCGCGATCATCGTGCTGGCGCTGTCGGCCGTGTCAGTCGGGCAGGCCGCGGGCGACCATTCGCACGGAAGCGCCGAGAAGATGCGGACGCAGAAGGCGCTGGCCTTCCACGACGACATGCGCAAGCTGTGGGAGGACCACATCACCTGGACCCGGCTCGCGATCGTGAGCTTCGCGGCCGGTCTGCCGGACTTCGACCAGACGGCGGGGCGGCTGCTGCGCAACCAGGAGGACATCGGGAACGCGATCAAGCCCTACTACGGGCGCCGCGCGGGCAACCAGCTGACCGCACTGTTGAAGGAGCACATCGGCGGCGCGGTGGATCTGCTGATGGCGGCAAAGGGGGGCGACGACGCGGCGTTCGCGAGCGCGAAGCGCGCCTGGTACGCAAACGGCCGTGAGATCGCCCGCTTCCTGAACGCCGCCAGCCCGCGCTTCCTGCCGCTCGCAGCCGTGCGGCGGTTGATGCGCGGCCACCTCGACCAGACGTTGGTCGAGGCGGGACACGTGCTGAGCGGCGACCACGCGGCCGGCATCCGCGACTACGACCTCGTCCACCGCCACATCCTGATGATGGCCGACGCCATCAGCGACGCGATCATCAGGCAGTTCCCCGGCCGCTTCCGCTGAGCAGCTTCGAGGGTAAGGTGCGCCGGTCATGCAGATCGCCCCCGAGGTCGCGGAGGCGCTCGCCGGCGGGCAGCCGGTGGTCGCGCTCGAGAGCACGCTGATCAGCCACGGGCTGCCGCAGCCGCGCAACCTCGACGTGGCGCGCCAGGTCGAGGAAGCGGTACGCGCCGACGGCGCGCTGCCGGCCACCATCGCGGTCGTCGGCGGCGCAGCTCGAATCGGGCTCGACGATGAGGCCCTCGAGGTGATCGCCGGCGGGGATGACGTCGTCAAGTGCGGCGTCCGTGACCTCGCGCCGCTCGCCGCACGCGGCGGCCACGGCGCGACGACGGTCGCCGCCACGGCTCACCTTGCCGTGCGCGCAGGGATCCGCCTGTTCGCCACCGGCGGCCTCGGTGGCGTGCACCGCGGCGCGCACGAGACCTGGGACGTGTCGGCGGACCTGGACACGCTCGCGCGGACCGGCATCGTCGTGGTCTGCTCCGGGGTCAAGTCGATCCTCGACGTCGGCGCGACGCTCGAGCGGCTCGAGACCCTGAACGTGACCGTGCTCGGCTACGGCACGGACGAGTTCCCGGGCTTCTACCTCGCCGACTCGGGGCATCCGGCTCCGTGGCGGGTCGACTCGCCGGACCAGGTCGCCGCCGTGGTCCGCGCCCGCGGCGAGGTGGGCGTCGAGGAACGCGCGATCGTGGTGGCGAACCCGTTGCCGCCGGCTGAGCAGCTCGACCCCGAGCTGCACGACCGCGTGCTCGCGGCGGGGCTCGAGCGCGCCGCGCTCGAGGGGGTGGCCGGCAAGGATGTGACGCCGTTCCTGCTCGACCTACTTCCACAGCGAGACAGGCGGCGCCAGCCTCGAGGCCAACGTGCGGCTCGTGCTCCGCAACGCCGGGCTCGCCGCGCGCGTGGCGGTCGCTCTCAGCACGGCATGACGCGGGTCGTCGTGCTCGGCGACGTCATGGTCGACGTCGTGACGCGGCTGTCCGGCCCGGTAGCTCCGGGCAGCGACTCCCCGGCGCGGATCGCCTTCGAGGGCGGCGGGCAGGCTGCCAACACGGCGGCGTGGCTGGCCGTGGCCGGCGCGCCGGTGGCGCTCGTGGCGCGCGTCGGCGAGGACGGGGCGGGCCGCACGGCGCTGGCGGAGCTGGAGGCGCTGGGCGTCGAGGCGCGCGTGATCGTCGACGGCGAGCGGCCGACCGGGACGTGCGTCGTGCTCGTTGCGGCTGACGGCGAGCGGACGATGTTCCCCGATGCGGGTGCAAACGCGGCGCTCGCCCCCGCTGACCTGCCCGCTGACCTGCTCGAGTCCGGGTCCCACCTGCACGTCGCGGGCTACGCGCTCCTGCGGGACGGCTCGCGCGATGCGGCGCTGTCCGCCATCGAGCGCGCCGGCGCCGCCGGCATGAGCGTGTCGCTCGATCCCTCCTCGGCGGCACTGTTGGGCGGCGGTTTGCGGCGGCTGGGGAAGGGGGTGGGCCTGTTGCTGCCCAATCTCCTCGAGGCGCGCGCGCTGACGGAGCTGGAGGACCCGTCTGCCGCCGCACGTGCGCTCGCCGAGTCGTTTCCGGAGGTGGTGGTCACGCTCGCGGAAGAGGGCGCGCTGTGGACGGACGGCAGCAATGAGGTCCGCGCCTCCGCCGCGGGCGCCGACGTCGTCGACACCACCGGCGCCGGTGACGCCTTCGCGGCCGGCCTGCTCGCGGCCCGCCTACGCGGCGCCGGCCCGGAGGAGGCGCTGGCCGCCGGCTGCGCACTGGCCGCTCGGGCCGTCGCCACGCCCGGCGCTCGGCCGCGACGATCCTGACTTTGCCTCGCCATTGCGGGACAAGTCAGGACGAAGCTCAGGCGAGCACCGATTCGCGGCGGCGACGCCGCACGGCCGCCGCGATGAGCCAGCCCAGGCCGCCGATCAGCGCGAGCGGCAGGGCCAGCGCCAGGATGCGCACGAGCACGCCGGCGCTGCCGACGAGCAGGTCACCGGCGTCGCCAAGCGCATCGTCGAAGGAGCCGCCGCCGCCGCCCTCGCCGGCGCCGTCCTCGGCGGCCAGGAGCGTGACCGTCACGACGGCGTAGTCCGTCCGCAGGCGCAGGTCGCGCAGCTGACCGCGCAGGCCGTTGATCTCGGCGGAGACCATGTCGAGGCGGGTGCGGATCGCCTCGGCCTCCTCGTCGGTATCGGCGTCGGCGAGCCGGCGCAGCAGGCTGCGGCGCTCGGCGCGCGCCGCCTGCAGGCGGTCGCGGGCGGTCACGTGCTCGCGGGTCACGTCGCGGCCCGACTGGCTCTGCGAGCGCACGGTGGCGAGCGCCGACAGGTCGCGCAGCGCCGGGCGCAGGCGATTCGACGGGATACGCAGCTCGAAGTCCCCGCCCGCACCCTCGCCCCCGGTCGAGAGCGAGGAGCTGAGCACGAAGCCGCCGTGGCGGTTGGTCACGCTCGTGATCTGGTCGGCCGCGCGCTCGAGCTCGTCCACCGGCGCCTCCAGCTCGAGCCCGATCGAGCGCTCGATCTTGCGCTCGCTCTGACCGGGCGCGAAGCGCTCCGGGGGCGGCCCGGGGGAGGTCGCGCGCGCGGCGCCCCCGGAGCCGGCGTCCTCGGAGGCCTCGGGAGCGACGGAGCCGCCACCGGCGTCGCCGGAGCTGACGGCCCCGCCCCCGCCACCGGAGCCGCCGCCGCTGTCCATGTCCGTCTCCGGTGAGCCTGCCAGCGACACGACGAGCACGAGCGGAACGAGGATCACCGCGATCACGCCGAGGGCGGGCAGCGCCCTCCGCGGCCTCCCGGGTCGGAAGCGCTCGCGCAGCGCGGCGCCGCTCGCCGCCGGCGACCCCGGCGCTGCAGGGAAGCCCTCCGCAGCACGGGTGCGCAGCTCGCGCGCGAACCCCGGGTCGGGCTCAGGAGCGTCTGCGCGCAACGCGAGCGCCAGCTCCTGAAGCTCACGCGCGCTCGGGTCGTCGTGCGCCGCCATGCCGTTGGCGAGCGCGTCCTCGATGGCGGCCAGGTCGCGGTCGATCGTGGCTGTGTTCCGGTCGTGCTCACTCATGGCAGGCCTCGCGCAACTTCGTGATGGTTCGGTGCAGGCGTGTCCCCGCGGCCGACTCGGACATGCCGAGAATCCGCCCGATCTCGGCGTTCGACAGCCCGCCGGCGAACTTCAGGGCGATCAGATCGCGCTCGCGTCCGTCGAGCGAGCGCAGGGCGGCGCGCACGGTCTCGCGGCGCAGCGACAGCTCGGCGTGGTCGTCGGGGCTCCGCGCGCCGGTGTCCTCGTGCTCGCCCTCGAGGCCGGCACGGCGCTTGCGCCTGCGCAGCTCGTCGAGCGCGGCGTTGCGGGCGATCCCGAACAGCCACGCCTCCATCGAACCGCGGCCCGCTCGGTAGCTGCGCCGCTTGCGATAAGCGCGCTCGAAGGCCTGGGCGGTCACGTCCTCGGCGGCCGCGCGGTCACGCAGCAGCGACGCCACGTATGCATACACACGCGGGAACGTGCGCTCGTAGAGCTCGGCGAATGCCTCGGTCTGCGAGCCCCTCATCAGGGTCAAGGGTTCTACAACGGCCTCGCTCACACCCCTACTACGCACGAGCATCGAACTCATCACGAAAAAGACGGGTTCGGCCTAAAGAGACGCCGCCACGGGCCGATAACCGGGGCTTAGTGCGACGAATCGCCGCCCCGACGATCCTCTTGGCTCTGGCCGCCACGCTCGCTGCTGCGCCTGGCGCCGCTGCCGACCTGCGGCTGCCCGCGAGCGCCGACGCGCCGCCCGAGCTGCCGCCGGGTGTGGTGCCGGCAGCCGTTCCGCCCGTTTCCAAGGTGAACGGTCAGCGCCGCGCCGCCGGCGCATCGATGAGCGTCGCGAAGAAGGCCTTCCGCATCGTCGAGGGACCGCCGCCGCTCTGGGCGACGGTCAACATCTGTGACACGCAGGAGTCGCCGAACGCCCTCGGCGTGCGCTCGAGCGTGCCCGGCAACGGCAGCCGCCGGCGTGTATACGCTCGCTTCACGGCCCAGTGGTGGAGCGGCGCCAAGCAGGCCTGGCTCACCGTCGGCGGGCGCGGCAAGACCGACTGGGTCTACATCGGCACCCAGGGATGGCACCCGAGCCAGGGCGGGTGGACCTTCCACTTCTCGCAGCCGCCGGCCGGCACCGCGTACGTGATCCGCGGCGTGGTCGAGCTCAGCTACCGCCGCGAGGCGCGCGCCGGCAAGCGCAAGCGCGCCCACTGGTCCCAGGTGGACCGCCGCATTCTCCTCACGGAGACCGGGAAGAACGGCGTTAAGGGCGGCGATCCGGTCGGAACGTCCAAGGCCATGTGCCTTATCTGGTAGCCGTCCGGGTACTGTGGCGACAGCCGTTCGCGTCCACTATGGTGCGGACGGAGGCGTTTTCCAGACCGACGGAGCCCAGAGCTGTCACGCAAACTCACCCCAATTGTCGTGGGCGCGGCGCTCGTCGCCGCGCTGGTCGTTCCGGGAGCGGCCACGGCCAAGGATGAGCTCGAGTCCTCGTGGGCGAACATCAACGCCTGCGGTGGCGGTCAGCTCGGCGCCCGCGCACAGCTCGCCGGCGACGGTTCCACCAACGAGATGACCGTCCGCTTCACCGCCCAGTGGCTCAGCCCGAACGGCTGGCTGCCGCTGAACGGCGCCTCCACCTCGCCCTGGCAGTCGGCCGGCACGGCCGAGTTCACCTGGGGCCAGGCCGGCTGGACCTACAACATCAGCGCGCCGGCCGGCAAGACGTATCAGCTGCGCGTCGTGGCTGAGATGAGCTGGGGCAACCGCACCGCCACGCACGTGACGGGCCCCTGCAACATCAGCGGCTGAACAGCCGCGGGTCGTTCGTGATCACGCCGTCCACGCCGAGCGCCTCGAGCGCCTCGATGCGACGGGCATCGTCGACCGTCCAGACGTAGAGCTCTCCGCCCGCGCGGTGCACCGCCTTCACGAGGCGGCCGCTCACCAGCACCTGGTGGGCCATGATCGCCTCGCAGCCGCCCGACTCGATCCGCGCGGCGGCCTGCCTCGGCAGGCGCGCTCGCATCACGCGGACGATCGCGTAGGCGGGCAGCGCGAGCGGCGAGCGCAGGTAGTTGCGGCGCACGCGCGGGACCGACCAGCCGCGCCGCAGTCCCGGGGCGAGCTCGCCGAGCCGCTCGAGGCTCTCCGTGTACATGGTCGACACGAGCGAGCGCTGGTCGAGGCCGCGCTCGCGCAGCCCTTCGGTCACCTCGCGCTCGTAGCCGGGCAGCTTCAGGTCCACGTCGAGCTCGACGGCGCCGTAGGCCTCGCCCGCGAAGTGGTCGAGCCCTTCGTCGAGCGTCAGGCACTCGCGCCCCTCCGCGTCCTCGTAGTCGTGTGCCAGGACGAGGCGCCCGTCGCGCGTGCGCAGGACGTCGAACTCGATCATGTCGACGCCGTGCTCGAGGGCCGCCTCGAAGCTCTCGATCGTATTGCCGGGCGCCACATGGTCGGCGCCCTTGTGACCGACGCGGATCACCCCTGGCACGACGGACACCAGTAGGTCGTGCGGTTGTCGTCGCCCTGGCCGCGCGAGCGGACGCGCGTGCTGCAGCGGCGGCAGGGGAGACCGGTGCGCTCGAAGACCCAGTTCTCGTCGCGTCCGCCGCCCTCGGCGGAGCGCTGCATCAACGGCCGCAGCCCGCGGACGATCGCGAGCACCTCCGCGTCGCTCACCTGGTCGGCGCGCCGCCACGGGTCGACTCCGGCCAGGAAGCAGCCCTCGGACTTCCACATGTTCCCGATGCCCGCGAGGTTGCGCTGATCGAGCAGGGCGTCTCCGATGCCGCGCGTCTGGTCGTCGTCGCGCAGGCGCCTGAGGAAGCGCTGCTCGTCGAAATCCTCGGCGATCAGGTCCGGCCCCAGCGCCGCGATGCGCTGGTCGAAGCGCGTGCGCGAGTCGGTCATCAGCTCCAGCACCGGGCCGTCGAACTGCACCACCTCGTGCTCGTGCGTGCGCAGCACGAGCCAGGCGCGCCGAGCTGAGCGGCGCCAGCGCTCGCCGCGCCTGTAGACGTTCCAGCGGCCGCGCATGCGCAGGTGCGAGTGGAGCGTCAGGTCGCCCTCGAAGCGGATGAACAGGTGCTTGCCGCGCGCGTCGACCGCGCGCACCGCGCGGCCGCCGAGCCGCTCGGGCCAGCGATCGAGCGCGTGGCGCGGCTGGGGAGTCTCGATCTCCTCGATCTCGTTGCCCACGAGCACCGCTCGGATGCGCCGCGCCGCCGAGTGAATCGTGTCGCCCTCGGGCACCTCTCGCAGACTAGATGGCCGGCTTGCGCGCCCGCAGCGAGTACATGAGCGGCAGCCGCGGCGTTCCCGCAGGCATCCGGTAGACCCCGGCGTCCTTCTCCATGAACGGCCACTGCCGGTACGCCTGGTGGTCGTGCTCGCCGAGCAGCTCGAGCGTCAGGCCGGCCGCGATCAGCGCGTTGATGACCTCGCCGAGCGGGTGCTGCCATTCCTCCGTCCGGTTGTGGACGGTGCGCGCGTCCGGGTCCGTGTAGGTGCCGGGCTCGTCGTAGTCGCTGCGGTGTGCGAAGTAGTCGTTCTCCACGGTGAGCTCGTCGTCGCCGAACACCCAGCTGAACGGGTGGACCTCCTTCATGTAGAGGACACCGCCGGGGTTCAGCAGCGCGCTCACGACCTCCGCCCAGCGGCGGATGTCGGGTAGCCAGTTGATCGCACCCACGTTCACGTAGACGACGTCGAAGCTGCGTTCTCCGAGCGCCGCAGGCGCGTCGTACACGTCGGCGCAGATGAAGTCCGCCTCCACGCCGATGTCGGCGGCGAGCCCGCGCGCCGCTTCGATCGCAGGCGCGGAGAAGTCGAGCCCGGTCACGCGCGCACCATGGCGCGCCCAGGACAGCGTGTCGAGCCCGAAGTGGCACTGGAGGTGGACGAGCGCGAGTCCGCTCACATCGCCGAGGTCGCCGAGCTCGAAGTCCTCGAGCGGCTCGCGGCCCGCCTTGAAGCCCTCGACGTCGTAGAAATCGCTCGCCGTGTGAATCGGCACGCGCTCGTCCCAGAAGGCGCGGTTGTGATCGCTCGTCATCGGGGCTGATCGTACGCCCACGATGAGAGCCCGGAGACGAGGCCGCGGAGCCTAAGCCTCGCCTGACTTTGCCCTGCCGGGCGCCTAGGCGCTCAGGGTCAGCTTGCGCGGGCTCTGCCGGAATCCGAGCTCGATCAGCAGCTCAGCGGTCGGCGAGCCCACCACCGGCTCGCCGTCGAAGCGCTCGATGCCGAGCCGCGGCACTCGCGCGCGCTTGACGGCCTCGGCCAGCGCCTCGAGCGCGGGCTGCAGCCAGGCCACGTCGGGCTCGCGCAGCGGCAGCAGCCCCTTGCCGCCGCGCTCGACGTACAGGACCGGCTCAGCGTCGAGCGTGACGACGTAGGCGCCGGGCACGCGCGACGGGCGTCGGCCGGAGTCATCCTGCTCGCGCCTTGGCCACGGCAGCGTGGCGCCGTACGGGTTGGCCGGATCGGTCGCCGCGAGCACGAGCGCTCCCTCCGGCTCGTCCGAGCGCAGCGAGCGCAGCCGCTCGATCGCTGCCGGCAGTGCGAACTGTGCGCCACCGAGACCCTCGACGAAATAGCCGCGCCGGGCGGTGCCGAGCGTCTCGAGGTTGGCCAGCTCCGGATAGAGCGCCGAGAAGCCACCGCTGATCCCCTCGGCCAGCACCGTCTCGCGTGTGACGATCCCGTAGCGCTCGAGCAGCACCTCGGCGAGCGCGCGCATGCGCGGGCCGTGGGCCGGAGCCCCCTCGAAGAGGCCCGTGGTGAGCGACCAGCGGCCCTGGACCTGCGGCGCGCCCGGCCGCCTGCGGCGCGCGAAGCGGCGTCCGCCCTCGCGATCACGCCGGGCGAGCGTCAGCCGCGGTGCGCGCAGCGGCGCGAACGCGTCGTTCGTGACCTCGCCCGCCCAGACCAGGTCCCAGAGCGCCTCTTGGAGCTCGGCCGGCTCGGCCTCGGCGAGGTCGGCGAGCAGGTCCGTCCAGAAGGCCGCGCCGCGCTCGAGCCGCTCGCGGATCGTGTCGTGCAGCGGCTCCGCCGGGCGCTCGCCCTTGTACGGCGGCGGGCCGAGCCAGCGCGCGTCCTCGCGGAACAGCAGCGCCACGCGCCCGGAGCGGCGCCCGAGCGCGCCCGCTCCGACCCAGACGAGCTCGCCGCTTGCGCAGAGCTGGTCGATCCAGGCTGGCGAGTAGGCGCCCACCCGCCGCGGCAGCACGTCCCGCTCCCAGACCTCGGGGGCGAGCGCGATGCCCTGCAGCGGCACGAGCAGCTCGCGCAGCCGATCGACCCCCGCGCCCCCGGGCGGCGCTCCGTCGACCCCCTGCCAGGCAGGCAGGAAGCGCGCCAGTGCGCGCTGCTCGGCGGGCTCGACCTCCTTACGCAGGCTGGCCAGCGAGGCGCGCCGCAGCCGGCGCAGGACATCGGTGTCGCACCACTCGCGCTCGCTGCCGCCGGGCCGCAGCTCACCGCGGATCAGCCGGCCCGAGCGCTCGAGCTCGCGCAGCACGGGACCGAGGTCGACTCCGTAGCGGTCCGAGATCTCGCGCGTCGTGAAGGGGCCGTGCGTTCGCGCGTAGCGGCGCGCCAGCCGCTCGAGCGGCTCGTCCACGTCCTCGAGGAAGGCGCCCGGCAGCCCGCCTGGCGGGACCGCGCCGAGCGCGTCGCGGTAGAGGCCGGCGTCCTCGGCGGCGATCCAGCGCTCCTCGCCGCCGATCCGCATCCGAACGGCGCGCCTGCTCTCCTCGAGCTCGCCGAGGATGCGCCGCGCCGAGACCGCCTCGAGGCAGCGCGCCTGCGCGTCGTTCTCGGTCAGGTCGCCGACCGCGCGCAGCACGTCGTGCAGGGTGTCGGTGTTGGCGGCGCGCGTTCGCTCGCTCGCCCGCTGCAGATCGGCCTCGACCTCCGCAAGCGCGTCGGGGTCGATCAGCTCGCGCAGCTCCTCCTGACCGAGCAGCTCGCGCAGCAGCTCGCGGTCGAGCGAGAGCGCCGCCGCCCGCCGCTCGGCATTCGGCGTGTCGCCCTCGTACATGTAGGTGGCGACGTAGTCGAAGAGCAGTGACGAGGCGAACGGCGAGGCGCGCTGGGTCTCGACCTCGACGAGCGAGAGCTCGCGCGTGTGCAGTCCGCGCAGCAGCTCCTCGAGCCCGGGCAGGTCGAGCACGTCACGCAGGCACTCGCGATATGTCTCGAGCACGATCGGGAACTGGCCGTAGCGCTTGGCGACCTCGAGCAGCGACTGGGCCTTCAGTCGCTGCTGCCAGAGCGGCGTGCGCTTGCCGGGGCGCGCGCGCGGGAGCAGCAGCGCCCGCGCCGCGTTCTCGCGGAAGCGCGCACCGAACAGCGCCGAGCTCGACAGCTCGCGCACGACCAGCTCCTCGAGCGCGTCCGGCTCGACCATGATCAGGTCGGCCGACGGCGGCTCGTCCGAGTCGGGCAGGTGGATCACGATGCCGTCGTCCGACCAGATCGCGTCGGACTCGAGGCCGAAGTCGTCGCGGATGCGCGCCGACAGGGCGAGCGCCCACGCCGAGTGGACACGGCCGCCGAACGGAGAGAGCACGCACAGGCGCCAGTCGCCGATCTCGTCGCGGAAGCGCTCGACGACGATCGTGCGGTCGCTCGGCACGACGCGCGTGGCCTCGCGCTGCTCGCGCAGGAAGGCGGACAGATTGGTCGCGGCGCGCTCGTCGAGGTCGTAGTCGGCCGCGAGCTCCTGTGGCTCGAGCTCGACGGCCTTGCGCGAGAACGCGCCGATGGCGGCGCCGAGCTCCTTCGGCCGGCCGATGCCGTCACCGCGCCAGAACGGCACCGCTCCCGGTGCGCCAGGAGCGGGCGTCACGATCACGCGATCGCGGGTGATCTCCTCGATCCGCCAGGTGGAGGCGCCAAGCAGGAAGGTCTGGCCCGGGCGCGCCTCGTAGACCATCTCCTCGTCGAACTCGCCGACGCGGCGGCCGTCCGGCAGGTGCACGCCGTAGAGGCCGCGGTCGGGGATCGTGCCGGCGTTCGTCACGGCCAGCTGGAGGGCGCCGCGGCGCGCCCTGATCGTGTCCTCGACGCGATCCCAGACGATCCGCGGCCGCAGCTCGGCGAACTCCTCCGACGGGTAGCGCCCGTCGAGCATGTCGAGCACGCTGTCGAGCAGCTCGCGCGACAGCTCCGCGAACGGGTACGCGCGCCGGACGGTCTCGTGCAGCTCGGGGACGCGCCACTCGTCGCCGGTGGCGGTCATCGCGACGACCTGCTGGGCGAGCACGTCGAGCGGGTTGCGCGGCACGACGGTGGGCTCGATGTCACCGTCGCGCATGCGCTTCGCGACGACGGCGCACTCGAGCAGGTCGGCGCGGAACTTGGGGAAGATGCGCCCGCGCGACACCTCTCCGACGCCGTGGCCGGCGCGGCCGATGCGCTGCAGCCCGGCGGTGACCGACTTGGGCGACTCGACCTGGATCACGAGGTCGACGGCGCCCATGTCGATGCCGAGCTCGAGCGACGAGGTCGCCACGAGGCAGGGCAGCTCGCCGGACTTGAGCAGGTCCTCGATAACGACCCGCTCCTCGCGGGCGAGCGAGCCGTGATGCGCCCGGGCTATGTAGGTGGGCTCGTCCTTGCCGTCCTGCTCGCCCGCCAGCTCGTTCAGGCGCACCGCGAGCCGCTCCGCGCCGCGGCGGCTGTTCACGAAGATGATCGTCGAGCGGTGCTTGCGAACGAGCTCGAGCAGCTCGGGGTAGATCGCGGGCCAGATCGAGCGCGAGGTGGCGGGCTGCTCGCCCATCCCGGTGCCCATCAGGTCGCCGCCGCCCGCCGCCGTGCCCATGCCGTCGACGGCGGGGTTGGCGACGTCATGGGCGTCCGGCTCGCTCATGCTCTCGACCGGGACCTGGATCTTCAGGTCGAGCGGGTTGCGCGCGCCGGCGTCGACGATGCGGCACTCGCGGCCGCTGCCGACGAGGAAGCGCCCGACCTCCTCGAGTGGGCGCTGCGTCGCCGACAGGCCGATGCGCTGCAGCGGCCTGCCCGCGACCCGCTCGAGCCGCTCGAGGGTGAGCGCGAGGTGGGCGCCGCGCTTCGTCCGGGCGACGGCGTGGATCTCGTCGACGATCACGGAGTCCGTCTCGGTGAGGAACTCACGGGCCCGCGAGGTGAGCATCAGATACAGCGACTCGGGCGTCGTGATCAGCACGTCCGGCGGCTTGCGCAGCATCGCCGCGCGTTCCTTCTGGGGCGTGTCGCCGGTGCGGATTGCCACCGAGATGTCGCCGCCGATTCCCCGCAGCGGGGCGCGCAGGTTCTTCTCGACGTCGTAGGAGAGCGCCTTCAGCGGCGAGACGTAGACGAGCCGGCCGCGCCCGGGCTCTGCGACGAGCCGGTCGAGTCCCCAGAGGAAGGCGGCGAGCGTCTTACCCGAGCCGGTGGGGGCGGAGACGAGCACGTTGTCGCCCGCCGCGATCGCGGGCCAGGCCTGCTCTTGAGCCTCGGTCGGCCGCTCGAAGGAACGCGTGAACCAGTCACGTACCTGCGGGGTGAACGTTGCGAGTGGGTCCGAAGGCATGCCGACCCCTGAGCGTACCGCGTGGGCCCCGTCGGCCCGCCGCGCGCGCCACTACGCTGCGCTCATGGACGCGCTCCGAAACCGACTCACGGCCGCGCTCGCCGCGGCCGCCATCGCCCTGACCGTCGCGGCCTGCGGCGACGACGACGTCGATCAGATTCGCGACGAGGCCGAATCGGCCGCCGACGAGATCCGCACGGAGGCGGAATCCGCCACGGACGACCTGCGCAAGGAGGGTGAGGATCTGAAGAAGGAGCTCGACGAGGCCAACTCGCCGGACGAGCTGCGCAAGCAGATCGAGGAGTTCGAGGACCGCGCCCGCGGCTCGAGCGAGGACATCCAGAAGGAGGCGGAGGAGCTCCGCAAGGAGCTCGAGGAGCAGCTGCCCTAGCTAGGCGGCTCTAGACCGCGTCGTCCGCCACCACGCGGTGGAGGCGGACGCCGGCGCCCATCCCAAGCGCCGCCAGCGCCGCGACTGCGCCCGCGAGCGGACCCGCCAGCAGCGCGCACAGCGGGACGACGGGCACAACCGGCAGCAGGGCCCTCCAGCGCCCCGCAGCCAGGCCGGCCAACGCGGCGATCAGCAATGCGAAGAGCGCCAGCAGCGCCATGTGGGTTCCCCTCTCCTCAGAATCCCTCGGGATGCCTCCCGGCATACCCGCGCGCGGAGCGCATCTCCTCGCTCCAGCGATTCCCGGTTACCCGCCGGGCCGACGTGTCGAAACGCAGGCCGGCGACGATCATGTAGGCGTGACCGGGGTTCGAGCGGATCGTGATCCACTCACCGCGGCCGCTCTCGCCCCAGCGCATGAAGCCGCTGGAATCGAGCGGGGTATCGAGCAGTCCGGCCGCGTGCAGCACGTAGCTGACCGATCCCGAGCAGTCGTAGCCGCTGTCGCGCCAGCGGCCGTGGCCGCCGCCGTACTTGTAGGGCTTGCTCGCGATCTTGTTGCCGGCGGCGATGATCGCCTTGACCTCCTCGGGGGCCGACGCCGGCGCAACCGCCAGGCCGTCGTCGCCGATGTAGGCCTCCTCGACCGGCGCCTCTGAGACCGGCACCTCCTCGGGTGCAGGCTCAGCCGACTCCGCGGCCTCCTGCAGCAGGCGCTGCTCGGCTGTCGAGGCCTTGCCGTTGGCCCGACGGCTCTCGGCCGTCTCGAACTCCATCACGCTCCCGCGCGTCCCGGACCCGAACTGGCCGTCGACGTCCGTGTCGTAGCCCGCGTCGTCCAGGTAGCGCTGGAGGGCACGCACGTCGGATCCACTCGAGCCGACCTTGAGGGTGCGCGAGCCGTACTCGGCAGCCTGTGCGCCGGCGGCGATAGTCAGGGACAGTGCCGTCGCGGCGACTAGCGGCAACGTCCTTCGCATTGCGTAGGTGCTCCTTCTCTTCTCGGCGCCTACGGGGTTAGCTGTCGGGCTCGCGCCAGAAGAGCGGCGCTACGCGGCGGATCGCTGCGATTCGCCCCGAACTACTTGGTTCCCCCGCTCCCGGGCCGCTTGGCGGACCGGGACTCGGCTATGGCTCCTTGCGGCGAGGCACCCTATCAGGCGGTCTGAACAGAATCCCTCCAATCACCCCTCTCCTGAATAGAGCCCTCCTGCTGCTGGTGCTGCTCGTCGTAGCAGCGTGCGGCGACGATGACGAGGCCGCTCCCGCGCCGGCGCCGCCGCCGGGCACCACCGTCGTCGCCGCTCTCGGTGACTCGATCACCGCGGGCAGCCCACGCTGGGACCCGAACCCGGAGATCCGGGATCAGATCGGCTCGCAGCTCGACCGGCGCAGCCAGTACGAGCTGTGGGCGGACCGCGCCCTCAGCGACACCGAGTTCCGAAACTGCGGCGTGCCGGGCCAGCTCACCGACGAGATCGCCCGCCGGCTCGAGGACTGCGCGGACGGTGCCGACGTGTTGATCATCCAGGGCGGGGTCAACGACATCGGCAGCGGGCGCTCGCCGGCGGAGATCGCGGCGAACCTGCGCGGGATGGTGCGCGAGGGAAAGCGGCTCGGCCTGCGTGTGGCGATCGCCGAGCTGCTGCCCTGGAACGCCGGCTATCCGGTCGCCGACCCGTTGATCAGGGAGGTGAACCGCCGCATCGCGCGGATCGCGCGCGAGGAGGGCGTGCGCCTATTGCCCTGGTACGGCCTGCTCGAGGATCCGCAGCGGCCGGGCCGCATGCGCGACGTGTGGACGGACGATCTTCTGCATCCGTCGGTCGCCGGCTACCGGCGGCTCGGCGAGTCCGTGGACCTTCCGTAGACACCAGAACCCTCGTTGCCGCTCACTCTTGCGCCGCCAGGAAGCGCACGCGACGATCTGGGACTGAATGAGTGATTCCATGTCGAGAGGCGCTGACCAGCTCCGCTCACCAGGTGAAGGGCCTCGACAGGCGCGGCCCACGACACCAGGAGACCCCGATGAGCACCGCCAAACCCGACATCGTCACCCCTGAGCAGTGGCGCGCCGCGCGCGAGGCGCTTCTCGAGCAGGAGAAGGCGCACACCCGCGCGCGTGACGCCCTTGCGGCCGAGCGCCGCCGCATGCCGATGATCCGAGTGGCGAAGGACTATCGCTTCACCGCCCCCGGCGGCGGGTACTCGACGCTGCTCGACCTCTTCGACGGCAGCCGCCAGCTCGTCTTGTACCGGTTTTTCATGGATCCGGACATGGACGTCTACCCGGAGCGCGGCTGCCCCGGCTGCTCGATGTACGCCGACCAGTTGAGCAACCTGCTGCACCTGCGCGAGCGCGACACCCGCTTCGTCGCCGTCAGCCGCGGCGAGCAGAAGCACCTGCAGCGCTATCGCGAGCACATGAGCTGGGAGTTCCCCTGGTACACGCTGCGCGACGACTTCGACGCCGACCACGACGTCGCGGAGTGGCACGGCACGAACGTGTTCCTGCGCGACGGCGACGAGGTCTACCGCACGTACTTCATCGACGCCCGTGGCGACGAGGCGCTCGGGTCGACCTGGAGCTTCCTCGACATCACCCCATACGGCCGCCAGGAGGAGTGGGAGGACTCCCCCGAGGACTGGCCGCAGACCCCGCCCTACACCTGGGGCGGCTGGCACGACAAGTACGACCACACACTCTGACGTGCTCGCACGTCGCAGGCATCCCCGTCGAGGAGGCGCTGCTGGCCCGCGCCGGCGCTGCTGGCCAATGTAAACGTGATCGCCGGCTGCGGAAGTGCTGCGTGCTGGCAACATGGAACCGGTGCCCTCACGCGTCGCGACCATCGGCGTCCACGACTGGGATCTCGACTCCTTCCTGACGGCGCTGCGCGGGCTCGAGCGCCCGTTCGTGGTCGACGTGCGCCAGCGCCGCGGGGTCCGCGGGTCCCGGTACGCGTGGGCGAACTCGCAGCGACTGCAGCGGGCGCTCGGAGCGGCCGGCATTCCGTACCGGCACGTCCGGGACCTCGCGCCGACGACCGAGCTGCGGCAGCTGCAATACGCGGTCGACGACGCCGCCGGGGTCGGCAAGCGCTCCCGGCAACGCCTTGATCCGGGCTACGTCGCGGGCTATATCGAGCAGATCCTCGATCCGTTCGACCTGTCGGTGCTGCTGGCCTCGCTGCCGGACGCGGTGACCCCCGTCCTCTTGTGCGTCGAGGCCGAGCCGAGCGCCTGTCACAGGTCGCTGGTCACTAGCCGTCTGGCGTCGGAGCACGGATTGGACGTCGTGCACCTCCGACCGTGAGGCTCGGCAGCCATCGGCCGCCCATCACGCGGCTGAAACCTGCTCGGGCAAGAACGACTCGGTCGACGTGAGTACCTGCTCGGCGGCCGCACGATGATGGCGACCGGGCTCGACATCGTGGCCCCCTCGGAGTGATCCGTAGCGGCGACTGGCGCGCAGTCCACAGCAGTAAGGGATCCCGCTCCTCCTCCCCGGGGGCATGACGAAAGGACGCAACGATGACGCGCAAGCGCGCGAGCCGAGCCGCTGCGGGGATCGCGGTCGCCGGGTTGCTCAGCGCACTTACGGCGGGCGCGGCGAGCGCCGCGGAGACTGCGGTCGGCCTGACCAACGCGAACCCGAGCACGCTCGTGACCTTCCCGGTGGGCAACCCGGGCGCGGCCGCGCCGGCGACGATCAACTTCCCGAATGTCGACGGGGGCGTCCTTGGGCCCGACACGAACCTCATCGGGCTCGACCACCGCCCGCGCGGCGGCGGCCTCTACGCCCAGGCGACCCGTGGCACGCTCTACGTGCTCACGCCGGCTGCGGCGGGGCAATTCAACGCCACCCCTGTCAACGTCACCCCGTTCGTCAGCCCCTTCTTCAGCAGCTTCCTCAACGACTTCGGCTTCGGCTTCAACCCCGTCGCGGACGCCATCCGCGTCGTCGAGGAGGAGAACCTGAACTTCCGCTTCAGCCCGAACAACGGCAACTCGCTCGGGCTGGACGGAAACCTCAACCCCGGTGACCCGCGCATCGTGGCCGCCGACTACACGAACTCGTTCGACGGCGCGACCAGCACCACGCTCTACGACATCGACTCGGGCACCGACCGCCTGTTGACCCAGGGCTCGGTCGGCGGCGCGCCGGTGTCGCCGAACACGGGCAACCTGATCGACGTCGGCCCGCTCGGCGTCGACACCACGGACAACGCGGGCCTCGACATCGCGCAGGCGTCAGGCACGGCCTATGCCTCGTTCGAGCCGGCCGGCAGCCCGGGCAGCTCGGTGCTGCACAGGCTCAACTTGTCGACGGGCGCCGCCACCCCGGTGGGCACGATCGCCGGCGGCATGCCGCTCGAGAGCCTGTCCGTGGTCCCGGCCTCGGTGCTCCAGTTTCCCTCGTCCGCTACGGCGGTGAGGAAGAGCAGCGGCCAGGTGCAGATCCCGGTCACGCGCACGGGACCGGCGAACCGCACGGCCACCGTGGCGTACTCCCTCTCCACGGGCAGCGGCGGGATGCTGACGTTCGCGCCCGGCGACTACCAGGCGAACATCACGGTGCCGACGACCGGCAACGTCACGATCACGCTGAGCGGCGAGAGCGCGAACACGATCCTCGGGCCGCAGTCATCCACCAGCGTGGTCGTAGTGGACGACACCGCTCAGACGCCGCAGCCTAGCCCCGGGCCCGGCAACGACAACACCGCGCCCGTGCTGCTCGCCAAGGCCGGCGCGCTGAAGCGCGGCGTGCTGCGCGTGCGCTTCTCGTGCAACGAGGCGTGCTTCGTGCGCGCGTCCGTGCGGCTCGGCGGCAAGACGGTCGGCACGGCGACCGACAGCATCGGCCGCGCCGGGACCGGCAGGCTGCGGATCCGCCTGAACGGGGCGGGCCGGACGGCCAGGCGCAGCAAGCTCACGCTGCGGCTGACGGCGCGCGACCGGGCCGGCAACACCCGCTCGCTCTCATTGCCGCTGGGCTGACGCAACGGGGCCTGCGGTAGACCCTTGACACGCGAGCGCGGCGGGACCGGCGTGGGTGTTGGCAGCGAACCCGGTCCCGCTCCTGCTTCGCCCGAGGGGCAGCAGCCCCAGTACTCCATCAGAGCGTCGCGAGCTCGCGTGCACGCGCGAAGACTGCGTCGGTCATCGGCTCGGTCAGCTTGCCCGTGAAGGTGTTCTGCTGGCTCGGGTGGTAGCAGCCGAGCAGGACCGGCCCGTCCTCGACCTGGAACTCGGCCGCGTGCCCGAAGCGCGGTCGGGGGCGCACTCCGAGCAGCGTGCAGGCGGCGTTCCAGGCGAACAGGCCGAGGCACAGGATCACAGCCGGCTCGAGCAGCTTGAGCTCCTCGGCCGCGTAGGGCAGGCAGTTGTCGCGCTCGGAGGGGAGCGGCTTGTTGGCGGGCGGTGCGCAGCGCACCGCCGCGGCGATGAAGGCGCCCTCGAGGCGCAGGCCGTCGTCGCGCGCGCGGGACTCGGACTGGTTCGCGAAGCCCGTCCGGTACATCGATGCGAAGAGCCAATCGCCGGAGCGGTCACCGGTGAAGACGCGCCCAGTCCGGTTGCCGCCGTGCGCGGCCGGCGCGAGGCCGAGCACGAGCACGCGCGCCGCCGGGTCGCCGAAGCCCGGCACCGGCCTGCCCCAGTACTCCTCGTCCGCGAAGGCGGCACGCTTCTCGCGCGCGACGCGCTCGCGCCATTCGACGAGCCGCGGGCAGAGGCGGCACGTCGTGATTCGAGCCTCTAGGGCTTCAAGCGCTTGCCGCTTGCGAACAGGTGCTGCGCCCACAGGAAGACCGGTATGGCGAGCGCTGCGGTCACGCCGAGCGAGAGCCAGATCGAGACGTCGCTCTCGCCGAGGAAGCCGAAGCGCACGGCGTTCACGAGGTAGAAGACGGGGTTGAAGTGCGACAGCTCCTCCCACGGTGAGGGCAGCACTTCCACGGAGTAGAAGACCCCGCCGACGAAGACGAGCGGCAGGATGACGATGTTGTTGATGAAGGTCGTGAAGTCCCAGCTCTCGGCGTAGATCCCGACCACGACCCCGAGCGACGCGAACAGCAGCAGGCCGAAGCCGATCGCGGCGACGAGCGCGAACGGGTTCGCGACCGGCACGTCGACGAGCAGCAAGGCCAGCACCAGCAGCGACCCGCCGATCAGGAGCGCGCGGAAAACCCCGCCGATCACGTAGCCCACGTTCATCTGCCAGGTGGGCATCGGCGCCGACAGCACGTCGTTGATGTAGCGGTCGAAGCGCGCCTGGAAGATCGAGGAGGCGTTGTTGGCGTAGGCCGCCTGGACCATCCCCATCGTGATCAGGCCGGGCACGATGAAGACGTCGTAGTCGACCCCGCCCACGTGGTTGATGCGCCCGCCGAGCGACAGCCCGAACACGAGGATGAACAGGATCGACGCAATCACGGGCGCGAGCACGGTCTGCGTCCAGAGCTTCGAGACGCGCAGCGTCTCGCGCCGGCACAGCCAGACGAGCCCGGTCACAGGTGCTCCGCGGCCGGCGAGGCCATCGCCTTGACGTAGACGTCCTCGAGCCGATCGACCCCGAAGTGCTCGCGCAGCGCGAGCGAGCTGTCACGGGCGATCAGGTGGCCGTCGCGGATCAGCGCGATCTCGTCGCAGAGCTCCTCGGCCTCCTCGAGGTAATGGGTCGTGAGGAGGATCGTCGTCCCCTCGGCGTGCAGGCGGCGGATGTAGCGCCACAGCTCCTGGCGGAGCTCGAAGTCGACCCCCGCGGTCGGCTCGTCGAGGATGACGAGGCGCGGGCGGTGCATGAGCGCCCGCGCCAGCAGCAGCCGCCGGCGCTGGCCGCCGGAGAGCCGCGGCGCGCGCGTGTCGCGCTTCGGCTCGAGGCCGAACGCCTCGATCAGTTCCTCGGCACGCTCGTCCGGGTCGCTCACCCCGAAGTAGCCGCCGTGGTAGACGAGCGTCTCGTGCACCGTCAGGAAGCGGTCGAGATTGATGTCCTGCTCGGCCAGCCCCACCCACGAGCGCGCCGCCATCGAGTCGTGGGGCTCGCCGAAGACGCGGATCTCCCCGGACGTGATCCGCAGCAGGTTGCATACCGCGCTGATCAGGGTGGTCTTGCCGGCGCCGTTGGGCCCGAGCAGGCCGAAGAAGGCACCCGCCGGGATCTCGAGGTCGAAGTCCTCGAGAGCGACCGTGCCGTCGTCGTAGTGCTTGGTCAGCCCCTGCAGTTCGAGGGCCGGAGCGTCCTGGCGGAACACCCGATCGAGACTAACGACGCCACGCCGGCGCGCCCGCCTGGGCTATCCGTGACCACTGTCACGAACGGATGTGCGTCACGGACGTACGGTCCGTCGTCGTCATCAATCCCAAGGGGGACCCACACATGGCCACCACAACCGGCGCCCCGGCCGGCACCCTGAACGGCGCGCTCGAGGGCTTGCGCGCGACCGTTCGCGGAGAAGTAAACGCCCCGGACATACGCCCCGTCTTCAATGCAATGCACCGCGGTCAGCCCGCGGTCACCATTTCCTGTACCGGCACCGCCGACGTGATCGAGGCGGTCAATTTCGCGCGCGAGCACAACCTCCCCGTCGCGGTTCGCGGCGGAGGGCACTCGATCGCGGGCCTGTCGTCGATCGACGGCGGCGTTCTCATCGACCTCGCTCCGATGAGCGGCGTCGTGGTCGATCCCGAGCGCAAGCGCGCCTACGTCCAGGGCGGCGCCGTGCTCGCCGACGTGGACCGAGAGACCCAGCGCTTCGGCCTCGTCGCCCCGAGCGGCGTCGTGTCCGACACCGGGGTCGCGGGCCTCACGCTCGGCGGCGGCTACGGCTGGCTGCGGCGCAAGTACGGTCTTGCCTGCGACAGCCTCGTCGAGGCGCAGGTGGTATGCGCCGACGGCCAGGTCCGCACGGCGTCGGCCGACTCCAACCCCGACCTGTTCTGGGCGCTGCGCGGCGGCGGCGGCAACTTCGGCGTCGTCAGCTCGTTCACCTTCGACTTGAAGGAGCTCGGGCCCGACGTCGCGTTCGCGGCGGTGATGTACCCGCTCGAGGAGGTCGCCGACGTGCTGCGCAAGTGGCGCGCGTACGTCGAGCAGGCGCCGAACGAGGTCACCTCGGTCTGCGTCACGATCACCTTCCCGGCGAACCCGGAGATGCCCGAGGCGGTCCACGACCGCCCGGTCGCGATCATCGGCGGCGTCTACGCCGGCGGCGTCGACGAGGGCATGAAGGAGATGCAGCCGCTCCGCGAGCTCGGGACGGTGCTCTTCGACATGTCCGGGCCCACGCCGTTCACCGCGGTGCAGTCCGGCTTCGACCCGCTGTTCCCGCGTAACGCGCTGCGCGCGTACTGGAAGTCGACCTACCTCCAGGAGCTGAGCGACGACGCAATCGACGTGATCGCCGGACGGGCGCTCGACCGGCCCGCGCCGCTGACCCTCGTCAACACGTTCCACATGGGCGGCGCGATCGGCGACGTCGACCCGGAGGAGACAGCGTTCGCGGAGCGCTCCGCGCCGTACATGATCTCGATCGACGGCATGTGGACCGAGCCGGCCGACGACGCGGCGAACATCGAGTGGGTGCGCTCGGCGTACGGGCAACTCGAGCCGTTCAGCAACGGAAGCGTGTACCTCAACTTCACCGGCCGCGCCGACGAGGCGCCGAGTGCCGGTGTCGACAGCGCCTTCGGGCGCAACCTGCTCAGGCTCGCCGAGCTCAAGGCGGTGTACGACCCTGAGAACTTCTTCAAGCTGAACGACAACATCCCCCCAGCGAAGTAACGGCGGGTTTATTCCTCTGCTCCGTTTGGGGATAGTCGATCACCCAATCGGAGCAGAGGAGCCGCCGCATGGACGTAGGTCGCAGGTTCGTCGTCTTCCTGGCAGTGCTGATCGCAGTGGCGGTCGCGGCCGGACCTGCTTCGGCGGGCCTCGGCAACGACACGTCCAGTGAGCTCCGTCGCGCGGTCAGCGCGGCGAAGATCAAGCAGCATGAGCTCGCCCTGCAGCTGGTCGGCGACCTCTCCGGCGGCAACCGGCTGGCAGGCACGAAGGGCTACGACCGCTCGGCTCTCTACGTGGCGGCCGCCGCGCGGCTCGCGGGCCACAGCGTCTCGTTCCAGGACTTCGACTACGACCTCGACTTCCTCGCCGACTGGACGCCGCCCGTACTGCGCGTCGTGAGCGGCGGACAGCGGCGCTCCTTCAACCCCGGCATCGCCGGGGCCCAGTTCGGCGGCGACTTCGGCTCGATGTACAACTCGACGTCGGCCGACTTCACCGCCCCGGTCTGGGCGATCGACCTCAACCTGCCGGCTCCGGCCACACCGAACGGCAACACGAGCGGCTGTGAGGCGACCGACTACGACGGGATGCCGGACGGCGCGATCGCGCTCGTGCAGCGCGGCACCTGCCCGTTCGCCACGAAGTTCCAGCTGGCGGAGGAATCCGGCGCCGGCGGCGTGGTCTTCTTCAACGAGGGCACGCCGGGCGACCAGACGCGCCAGGTACCGCTCTGGTTCGACGTCACCGGGCTTCAGACGCCCTTCATGGCCGCGTCGATCGAGACCGCCACGGCGCTCGCCAACGGCGTGAACAACGGCTTCACCGGCCTCCGCGCCCGCTTCAAGATCGACTGGCGGCCCGGCACCTATCCGACCAAGAACGTGATCGCCGAGACGCGCTGGGGCGACCCGAACAAGGTGATCGTCGTCGGCGCGCACCTGGACAGCGTCGGGACCGGCAACGGCATCAACGACAACGGCTCGGGCTCGGCGGGCATCCTCGAGATCGCCGAGCAGCTGCGCTTCGTGCGTCCGCAGAACAAGATCCGCTTCATCTGGTTCAGCGCCGAGGAGTCGGGCCTGCTCGGCTCCGAGCACTACGTCGCCACGCTGCCGCCGGAGGAGCGGGCGAAGATCGCGGCGATGCTCAACTTCGACATGATCGGCTCGCCGAACTTCGTGCGCTTCGTCTACGACGGCGACACGTCCGACTTCCCGCCGCCCGACGTCGGGGTGCCGCCGGGCTCGGACGAGATCGAGCAGGTGTTCCTCGACTACTTCGACGACCAGGGCCTGGCGACGGCGCCGACGGCCTTCGACGGTCGCTCCGACTACGGGCCGTTCATCACGGCGGACATCCCGGCCGGTGGTCTCTTCACCGGCGCCGAGGGGATCAAGACCGCCGAGGAGGCGGCCATCTTCGGCGGCATCGCGGGCGCGCCGTACGACCCCTGCTACCACCAGGGCTGCGACCGCCTGACGAACCTGAGCGACGCAGCGCTCGAGCAGATGGGCGACGCGGCCGCGCACGCCACGATCACGCTCGCGCAGAGTGACGACCTGCCCGGACCCGCCGCGGCGGCTCGCTCGGCTGCGGAGCGCTCAGGCGCTCCGGAGCGCGGGCGCCCGCCACGACGCGCTGAACGGCGCGCGGCCGGTGTCGATCGGGGATGGAGGGCGCTAGCGGCTAGCGCTGGGCCCAGCGCTGGGCTACGGTCGGCGTATGCGGTCGCTGCGCCTGCTGGGCCTAGCGCTGGTGGCCGGGCTGCTGCCGGCGGCGCCGGCCTACGCGCTCGAGGCCTCCCCTGGCGTCAGCCACCTGCGGACGCTCCCGGAGCGGGGCATCGTCTCGGCGCGGGCGGTCGGCAACCTGCTCTACGTCTCGGGCCTGAGCGGGGTCTCGATCTACGACACCACCGACCCGCGCGCTCCGGTGCGGATCGGCCGTCTCGAGTTGCCGAACGCGCAGAACGAGGACGTGGACGTCGGCAACGGGATCATGCTGATCAGCGACGACCCGTTCGGCGGCCGCGGCATCCTCCACGTGGTCGACGTCCGTGACCCGCGCCGCCCGCGTGTCCTGTCGCGCTACTCCACCTGGGCGCCGGGGCTGGACCTGTTCACCGGCGGATCATCCCCCGGCCGGGGCGGCATCGGTCACACGGCGACGTGCATCGACGGCTGCCGGTGGGCGTGGCTCGCGGGCTCGCCGGACGGGATCGAGGTGGTCGACCTCAGGAACCCGAGCCACCCGCGCTTCGCCGGCACGGTCCGGGTCGGCGCCGCCGCCGGGGTCCTCGGCACCCACGACGTGCAGGTCGACAGCTGCGGGTCTCGCCTGGGTCGCGGGCTCGGCCGGGACAGCCGCCTACGACGTGAGCGACCCGGCGCATCCGCGTCTGCGCTTTCGCACGAACCGCCGCGGCGGCGTGCGGCCCTGGAACGACGTCATCCATCACAACTCGCTGCGCGTCTCGGACAGCACGCTGCTCGTGACCGAGGAGGACCTGAGACCGGGCTGCCGCGGAGCTGGGAGCTTCGAGACCTGGGAGATCCGCGCGGGGGCCCGCGCCAGGCCACTCGACCGCTTCGAGGTCGAGCGCGATGGCCGCGCCGGGATCGTGTGCTCGTCGCACTACTTCGATCACCGTGACGGGCTCGTGGCGGCCGGCTTCTTCCAGCAGGGCGTGCGTCTCCTGAATGTCCAGGACCCGCGCCGGATCACACAGGTCGGCTACTACATCAGCGACACCGCGATGGTCTGGGGGGCGCTCTATGCGCCGACCGACCCGGCGGGCGAGGTCGTCTACGTGCTCGATCACGCCAAGGGGATAGACGTGATCGAGCTCGAGCGCTCTGCCCTGGCGCCGGTACGGCGGCCCGCCCGCCCGGGCCGTTCGAGCGATGCGCTCGAGGTCATCGGCGTCGTCGACGACGGCGTCGAGGCCGCCCGCCCCGGCCAGCGGCTGCGTATTCGCTTCGCCGCCGGGGTGGTGGCTGGACCGGCCGCCCGCAACGTGCGCCTCGAGCTGCAGCTGCCGGCGTACGTCCGGCCGCTGCGCCTGCCCCGTGGAGCCCGCTTCGACCGCCGTGGGTGGCGCGTGCTGCTGCGCCTCCCGAGGCTGCGCTCGCCGGTGGTGCGGGTCCTGCCCGCCCGCGTCAGCCGCCGCGCCCCGGCCGGTGCGCCGCTGGAGCTGATCTTCTACGCGCGCGCCCCGGGGGACAGGCTGCCGCTGACGGATCGCTGGGTCGACCGCGGCCGCATCGGCCGCCGTGAGCGCCGCTCGCGCGGGGCGCTCGGGGTCGCGGCCGCCGGCCGGAGCTTCGGTGTCTGCGTGCTCGGACCGCGCCTCTAGCCGAGCGCTTTTCCGTACTGCTGCTCGTAGTAGGCCCGGTACTCGCCCGAGCGGATCGGCCCCCACCAGGCCTCGTTCTCGCGGTACCAGTCGACCGTGCGGGCGAGCCCTTCCTCGAAGCGGACCTGCGCCTCCCAGCCGAGCTCCGCCTTCAGCTTGTCCGAGCTGAGTGAATAGCGGCGGTCGTGGCCGGGCCGGTCCTTGACGTACTCGATGAGCGACTCGTCGCGGCCGGTCAGCGCGAGGATGCGGCGCACGACCTCGATGTTCTCGCACTCGTCGGGGCCGCCGACGTTGTAGGCCTCGCCGCTGCGGCCGCGCTCGAGCACGGCCTGGATGCCGCGCGCGAAGTCCTCCACGAACAGCCAGTTGCGGATCTGGCGGCCGTCGCCGTAGACGGGCAGCGGGTCGTCGTGGAGCGCGTTCAGGATGCACAGCGGGATCAGCTTCTCCGGGTACTGGCGCGGGCCGTAGTTGTTCGAGCCCCGGCAGATCACCGCCTCGATCCCGTGGGTGTGCGCGTGGGCGGAGACGAGCAGGTCGCCACCCGCCTTGGTCGCCGAGTAGGGCGAGGAGGGATCGAGCGGCGAGGTCTCCGTGAACGAGCCCTCCGGGATCGAGCCGTAGACCTCGTCCGTCGAGACCTGCAGATAGCGGCCGACGCCACGCTCGCGTGCGGCGTCGAGCAGCACGCTCGTGCCGATCACGTGCGTGCGGGCGAAGGCGTCCTGGTCGGCGATCGAGCGGTCGACGTGGGACTCGGCCGCGAAGTTGACGATCGCGTCGACGCCCTCGGCGAGCTCCGTGACGAGCGCGCGGTCCTCGATCGAGCCGACCACGAGCTCGACCCCGTCGGGCAGGTTCTCGCGCCGCCCGGCGTAGGTCAGCTTGTCGAGCACGACGACGTCGTGGTCGTCCCCAACCAGGCGCACGTAGGTCGAGCCGATGAAGCCGGCGGCGCCGGTCACGAGCAGCTTCATGCGCGGACCTCACGGGCGGCGAGATAGTCGCTCACGCCGCGCTGCCAGTCGGGCAGCGAGGGCTCACCGCGCTCGGTCCCGAGCACGGAGTAGGCGGGACGGTGCGCCGGGCGCGGGAACTCGGCCGTGGTGCAGGGCTCGATCTCGCAGTCGACACCGGCGCTCTCGAAGACGAAGCGCGCGAGCTCGTACCAGGAGCACTGGCCATCGCCGCTGCGGTGGTGGATGCCGTAGTCGTCGCTCTCGGCGATCTGAACGATCGCCTGCGCGAGGTGGCCGGTGTAGGTGGGCTGGCCGACCTGGTCGTCGACCACCCGCACGGAGTCGCGCTCCGCGCCGAGACGCAGCATCGTGGCGACGAAGTTGCCCCCTGCCGCGCCGAAGAGCCACGATGTGCGCACGATGTGGCTGCGCGGATTCGCCTCGAGCGTCGCGAGCTCGCCCTCCGCCTTCGAGCGACCGTAGGCGGACACCGGGTTGCGCCGGTCGGATTCGACGTAGGGGCTGTCCTTGGTCCCGTCGAAGACGTAGTCGCTCGACACGTACAGCACCCGGCCGGCAGCGCCGGCCACATTGCGGGCGCCGTCGCGGTTCACGCGCAGTGCGTCGTCCGGGCGCTCCTCCGCGCCGTCCACGTCGGTCCAGGCGGCGCAGTTGATGACGATGTCCTCCGGCCCGATCGCAGCGCGCACGGCGTCGCCGTCGGTCACGTCGAGGTCGGCGCGGGTCACGCCGACCGCGTCCGGGCCGGCGACGCGCATCACGTCCTGTCCGAGCATCCCGCCCGCGCCTGTCACGACCAGCCTCACAGGATCTGCACGTCCGCGTTGTCGCCGACCACGAAGCGATAGGCCTTTGGCAGCGGCGGGCCGCGCCTGATCCTCACGTGCTTGCCGATCAGGCTCGCCTCGATGCGGTATTCGAGGTCGCTGATCTCGGAGCCGCCGAGCACGATCGAGTGCTCGAGCTCGGCGCGCTCGATCGTCACGTCCTCCGCGATCGCGGTGTACGGGCCGATGTAGGCGTCGGTGATCCTCGATCCGCGGCCGATGATCGCGGGCCCACGGACCGTGGCGCGCTCGAGCCGCGCGCCCTCCTCGATCACCACCCGACCCTCGACGCGGCTGTCGACGAGCTCGCCGTCTATGCGCTCGGCGAGGTCGTCGAGGATCAGCCGGTTCGCCTCGAGCATGTCCTGCACCTGGCCGGTGTCCTTCCACCAACCGTGCACGATGTGCGGGTCGACGCGCAGGCCGTTGTTCACGAGCTCCTGGATCGCGTCCGTGATCTCGAGCTCGCCGCGCCCGGACGGCTCGATCGCACGCGCTGCGCCGAAGATCGCCGGGGTGAACATGTAGACGCCCACGAGCGCCAGGTCGGTCTTGGGCTCGGGCGGCTTCTCGACAAGCCGGGCCACGCGCCCGTCGCCGTCGAGCTCCGCGACGCCGTAGTGCTCGGGGTCCGGCACGGGGGTCAGCAGGATGAGCGCGTCCGGCTCGTCGGAGCGGAACGTCTCGACCAGCTTCACGATGCCGTCGCGCAGGAGGTTGTCGCCGAGGTACATGACGAACGGCGAGTCGGCGAGAAACCCCTCGGCCGTCAGCACCGCGTGCGCCAGCCCCAGCGGGGCGTCCTGCTCGATGTACTCGATCGACACGCCGAACTGCGAGCCGTCGCCCGCCGCAGCGCGGATCTCGCCGCCGGTCTCGGGGGCGATGATGATGCCGACCTCGCTGATGCCGGCGCTCGCCATCGCCTCGATCCCGTAGAAGAGCACGGGCTTGTTCGCGACGGGCACGAGCTGCTTGGCGCTCGTGTGCGTCAGCGGGCGCAGGCGCGTGCCGGTCCCCCCGGAGAGAATCAGGCCTTTCAAGTGATTACCTCCGCGGGCATCCATGCCCGCGTCCTGATGTCGTGCTTCGACATCACGTCTCAGTAACACCGCCCAGTTTTCGGTGGTCCCAGGTCACCTCTCGGTAGGGAACGAAGGTCAGGCCGACGCGCTTCTGCGCCTGCGCCGCGACCATCTCGCGGATCTCGGGCGTGAGATCGGCCGCGTAGCGCTCGAACAGCTCGAGCCCGAAGCCCTCGACCTCCGCCGGATCGCGCGCGACACGCACGTCGCACTCGAACATGACGCCGCGCAGCTCCTCGTAGCCGACGCCGTCCTCGATGCCGAGCGTGGCGCGCGAATCGCGCTCCAGGTTCTTCGCCTTCTGCGACTTCGCGTAGGTCCAGCCGCGCAGCTCGCCGTCGCCGACCACGTACCAGAGCGGCACCATGTGCGGCAGGCCGCGCGGCCCGACCGTCGCGCACTGCATGACCATCTGCTCGGCGAGGAACGCGCGCAGCTCCTCGGGCGTCATCTCGATCTGGCTCCTGCGGGAGGCCACGGCCGCTGGCTACCGGCGACAGCGGATCGCGCTCGGCTCAGCGCTTGACGGCGCCCGCGAGCGTCTCGGCGGCCTCGAGCACCGCCTGGCGAGCCTCGTCCGGCTCGAGCACGACGGCGTCGCCGCCCTCCTTGAGGATCTCGCGCGCGAGCCACTCGTGCGAGGCGTAGGTGCGCTCGACGATCACGGCGCCGTCCTCCAGCTCCTGGACGACGCGCCGGTCCTCGCGCGCCCAGCGGGCCCGCTCGGGCGAGACCCAGATGCGCGCGGTGCGCGACGAGGGGACCTCGCCGGTGGCGAGCCAGCCGTGCACGTCGGGCTCGATCCCCGGGCGCCGCTCGAAGCCCTCGTCGAGCACGGTCGCCTCGCGGATGCGGTCGAGCCGGTACGAGCGCGACGCGTCCTTCTCGAGGTCGTACGAGTGGATGTACCAGCCCTCCTGCCCGTTGGCGAGCTTGTAGGGCTCGATCGTCCGCTCGGTGAACTCGTCCTCGTTCTCCTTGTAGTAGTCGATGCGCAGCAGCCGCTGCGAGCTGATCGCGCTCGACACGACGCGCGCGACCTCGGAGTCGTCGCCCTTGGCCGTCGTGATCTGGAGCCCCTCCTCGGCGGGGTCCTGGCCGAGCGCGTCGACGATCTTCTGTCGCGCGGAGGAGAGCGAGCCCTCCGGGAGGTGCTCGCCGATCAGGTCGATCGCCGCGGCGAGCGCCTTCGCCTCGAGCGGCAGCAGCCGCGCCGGCCGCGCGAAGTTGTCCCCGTAGGGTTCCGGATCGACCTCGATCTGATCCCCCTGCACCTCGGCGTAGAGGACGTACGAGCCGCCGCCGAAGTTCACGACGTTCAGGACGTCGATGTCCTGACGGAGCTCCGTCTCGCTCACCTGGAGCGTCTCGCAGAGCTCCCGCACGTCGAGCTTGCGGGCCTGGCGCGCGGCGTCGATCAGGATGCCGGCGAGCGTTACGAGGCGGGCGAAGCGCTCGGGCCGGATCGGCGACTCATGGCCGTCGTCGTCGTCCTCGACCTCCTTCTCGCGGCGTGCACGCGCCGCCGGGGCAAGCTCGATCGGCTGGCTGTGGCGCTCGATCACGAGCTCGAGCCGCTCGCGGGCCTCGTCGGCGAGCTCGTCGGGTGCCTCGATTCGGGCCTGCTCGCCGAGCCCCAGCACCCATGCGATCATCTGCCGCGAGTCGGCGTAGTCGGTCTCGAAGACGACGCCGTCGTCGGTCTCCGTGACCTGGCCGGCATGGCCGAAGTGGCGCAGCGCGAGCCAGTCGACGCGGTTGGACAGGTGGATGCGGGCGCGCCCGGCGGTGTCGCCCAGCTGCCAGTCCGTGCGGGTCGCGTAGATGCGCGGGTCGAACTCCTCGGGGCGGTTGAAGTCGTGCTCTGCCTTGGACGAGTAGCCGACCTTGCCGCGGATGCGCGAGACGCGGAAGACGCGCACGTCGTCGCGCTCGTGCGCGTAGCCGATCAGGTAGAACTGCCCGCCGCGGTAGAGCAGGTGGTAGGGGTCGACCTTGCGCTTCTCCTCCGCGTCGCGGCCGATCGTGTAGTAGTCGAAGAGGATCGTCTTGCGGCGGAAGATCGCCGTCTCGACCTTGGAGAGGCGCTGCGACAGCTCGCGCCCGCCGGCACCGGCGGTGACCGCCAGCGCGACGCTGCGCTGCTCCGGCGCGTCGAGCGGAGAGGGCTTGCCCCAGGACAGCTGCTGAAGGGCGAGCCGCAGCGGCTCGGCGTAGGCGAACTCGCCGTCGAGCAGCGCCAGCGCGGTGCGCAGCGCGCCGAGCTCCTCGTCGGTGAACTCGATCGCGGGCAGGTAGAAGTTCTCGGGCGGCAGCGAGTAGTTCTCGGCCTCGTAGTAGCCCTCGGCCGGCTTGTCGACCTTGAGATGGATGCCGAGCGAGTCGAGCTCCGCGCGGTCCGCGTAGAAGCGGCGCGCGAAGGCCTCGTCGTTCATCTGCGAATAGCCCTCTACGTCCTGCTTGATCTCGAGCGCGGATACGGGACGTCGCTCCGCCATCAGGAACGAGATCAGGCTGAGCTGCCGGATTAGCTTCTCGGTGTCCTTGGCCATGGTGAGTTGAACGGCGCCGGGAGCCCGTCGGGGCGCCTCCACTACGAGGATAAGCGGGAAACCTGGCGCACGGCCCCCCATCGGCGTGTTACGCCGCTATTTGCGGGCTTGAAACGGCTTCGCGGGCGCCATAGGCTCGGGACAGGACGCAGGTTTCGGAGGGAGGCAGCTCCATGCATCAAGGATGCTCGGCGTGATCGCCGCGTCCAGCGGCTGGTGGATCGGACTCGTGCTCGGCGTCGTCGTGATCGCCGTTGCGGCGGCAATCGTCATCGTGATCGTCGCGCTCGCGCGAAGGATCGCCGGGCAGGCCCGGGCCGCCGTGGAGGGCGTCGAGGTCGTGCGCGAGCAGACGAACGGGCTCGACGGCGTCGGGAGGATCAACGACTCCGGAGTCAGGATCCTGCACTCGGCACGCGCCCTGCGAAAGGTGGCGGTCGGCAAGTGACCTTCATCGCAGTGTCGGGCAACACCCTGTGGGCCGTCTCGCTCGGGATCGGCCTCGTCGCGGCTCTGGTGGTGGCCGCGCTCCTGCTCGTTCTCGTCAGAGCGGTCGACGACATCGACAGGTCCGTCAGCGGCCTGCTCGACGTCGCCGGCAAGGTCGCCGGCAACACGGCGAACATCCCTCAGCTCCAGGCGACGGCGCCGGTTCTGGCCCAGATCGTGGATGAGGCCGTGGTTCAAGACCGCTACATGAACGCACTGACCGACGGGTTCACGGAATGAGCGACACCGACGTGCTCGTGCTTCTCAGCGTGCTGCTCGCCGTCGTCGTGGTCGCCGTGCTCGCCGCGGCGCTGATCCGGATCCGCGCCCGCCTCGAGTCCGCCTCGCGCGGCCTCGCGACGCTGGCGGACGCGCTCGAGACCGTCGAATCCGAGCACCTGCGCCCGCTCGAGCCGGCGGTCAAGGCGATCAACGCGCAGTTCGACGTCATCCTCGGAGCCATGCCGGGTATCGCCGCGAAGGCGGGGATGGTCGCTGAGAGGAGGCCGCGATGACGCTCTGGTGGATCGGCAACGGGCTGCTGCTGCTCGTGATCCTGCCGGTCGTCGTCTACCTGCTCCGCGGGGTGCTGGGCGCCGCGCGCAGCATCGTGCCGAGCGTCAACCGGATCGCAGCCGCGGCGAACGCAGGCTCCAAGGATCTGGACGCGGCGCCGCTGCTCCTGACAACGCAGGACCAGGTGCGCCAGACCGTCGAGGTTGTCGCGGGCTACGGCGGCTCCCTGGACGTGATCGTCGACGACGCGGAGGAGAGCTAGCGATGCCCGCAGCAGGCGTGGTCCTGATCGTCGCGGTCGTCCTCATCGTGCTCGCGCTCGTCTACTACCTGGTGTCGACGATCGTGGCGCTGAGGCAGATCACGGCGGGCCTCGACGAGGCGATCGCGGGAGTCGGCGAGATCATCGAGAAGAGCGCGCCGGTCAACGGGATAGTCGCCGACATCAACGGGAACCTCGACGCGGGCGTGGACCTGCTCGAGGGGCTGCTCGTGAAGAAGGCCGGGTTGGTCGACGCCGTCGGCTTGGTGGACGGGCTCTATCCGGGCTCCGCAGAGGCGGGCCTCCGGAACTTCCCGGACAGCAAGACGATCGAGGCCCCGCGCATCTCGGAGGTGTACACGAAGGGCACCCTGACGCTCGCCCGGCTCGGCCGGGAGGCCCCGATCGCCGCCACGAGCCCGAATGGCCCGGTGCTGAGGAACGTGGAGGCGGGCAGCCTCGACGCGCGCGCCCTGTACCCCGAAGTCCGCCAGAGCCGCCCGGAGAGATTGCCGAGGTCGCCGGTCATCGGCACCGGCGCGCCGGTGCAGTACCCGCCGAGCGAGCAGCGCGGCGGGACCACGCCGGACGAGGGAGAGGCCCAGGCGAAGGGCCCGTGGGCCGAGACGGCGGCCGAAGGCATCGTCCCCGCCGAGCTCGGGGGATCGGACGCGCCGCGCGAGATGCTCGAGGAGGATCCGGAGCTCGGCAGCCCCGTCCTCGGGGAGACGACCGGATCCGACGAGCCGGCCACCGAGCGCGGCATCGATCCGAGTGGCGGCGACGAGGCGGACGCGACCTCCGACGGCGGCGCCGAGCCTCCGGAGGGCGCGGAGCCCGACCTGAAGGATGCCGCCGCCGCGCCCCGTCAGATCGACGTCGACTCGGCCGATCCGGAAGACCCCTCCGACACGTAATACAGGAGAGACCTCTTGCAGACTCCCGCCGCATTCGAGTACGAGCGCGCCACGAGCGTCGAGGGCGCGATCGCCTCGCTGCAGCGGCTCGGCCCCGAGGCGCGCGTCATCGCCGGCGGTCACAGCCTGCTGCCGATGATGAAGCTGCGTCTCGCGAATCCCGAGTACCTGGTCGACATCAACGACCTGCACGAGCTCGCCTACATCCGCGAGGAGGGGGTCGAGCTGCGGATCGGAGCGCTGATTCGGCACTTCGAGCTCGAGCGCTCCCAGCTGCTGGCGGAGCGCTTTCCGGTCTTCCGCGAGGCTGAGCGGGTGATCGCCGATCCGGTAGTCCGCAACCGCGGCACGATCGGCGGCTCGCTCTGCCAGGCGGACGCCGCGGAGGACCTGTCCGCGGTCTGCTCGGCACTCAAGGCCACGGTCGTGATCCGCGGCGCCGCGGGCGAGCGCATCGTTGGCATGGACGAGTTCCACGTCGGCCCGTTCATGACCGCGGTCGGCGACGGCGAGCTCCTTACCGAGGTTCGGCTGCCGTTGCGTCCCAGCGCGGGCAGCGCTCACGAGAAGGTCGAGCGGCGCGCCGGCGATTGGGCGATTGCGGCGGCGTCGGCCGCCGTCTGGATGGACGGGGCCGTGATCGCCGACGCCGGCCTGGCGCTCAGCGCCGTAGGGCCGACGACCGTCCACCTGACCCGTGCCGAGGAGCTGCTGCGCGGCAAGGCTCCCTCGGAGGAGCTGTTCGAGCAGGCCGGCGCGATCGCCTCAGAGGACTGCTTCCCCGTTGCGGACGGCCGCGGCCCCGTGGACTACAAGCGCCACCTCGCGGGCGTGCTCACGAAACGCGCCCTGCGCCGTGCCGCGGCCCGCGCGCAGCATCAGGAGGCCTGAACATGCAGGTGACGATCACCATCAACGGCGAGCGGGTTTCCCGGGACGTCGAGCCGCGTCAGCTGCTCGTCCACTTCATCCGCGACGCCGGTCTCACGGGGACGCACTGGGGCTGCGACACATCCAACTGCGGCGCCTGCGTGGTCCTGATGGACGGCCGGCCGATCAAGTCGTGCACCACCCTCGCCGTGATGTGCGAGGGCCACGAGATACGCACCGTCGAGTCGCTCGAGGTCGATGGCGTGATGGACCCGGTCCAGCAGGGCTTCCACGAGAAGCACGCGCTTCAGTGTGGGTTCTGCACGCCGGGAATGCTGATGACGAGCCGCGCGCTGCTCGACGAGAACCCAGAGCCGACCGAGGATGAAATCCGCACCGCGATCTCCGGGGCGATCTGCCGCTGCACGGGGTACAAGAACATCGTCGCCGCCGTTGAGTGGGCGGCCGAGCACGAAGCTGCGACGAGACAGGAGGCGTGAGGATGGCCACAGTCGAGAACCTCCCGACCGCTACGGCCGAGCGCCCGATCGGCTTCGGCCGGCTGAAGCGCAAGGAGGACGAGCGCTTCATCCGCGGCAAGGGCAACTACCTCGACGACATCCGGCTGCCCGGGATGGTGCACGGCGCGATTTTGCGCAGCCCCTTCGCGCACGCGCGCATCCTCTCGATCGACACCTCACGGGCGCTCGAGCTTCCCGGCGTGGCGGCGGTCGTGACTGCCAAGGACCTCGAGACGCTCGGCCTCGCTTGGATGCCGACCATCTCCTACGACACCCAGGCGGTGCTGGCGGGCGACAAGGTCCGCTTCCAGGGCCAGGAGGTCGCGTTCGTGATCGCGACCGACCCGTACATCGCGCGCGACGCGCTCGAGCTGATCGACGTCGAGTACGAGCCCTTGCCCGCGATCGTGAACGCTCGCAAGGCACTCGACGACGACGCTCCGCTCATCCGCGACGACAAGACCGGCCAGACCGACAACCTCGCCAGCCCCACCTGGGAGGCCGGCGACGAGGAGGCCACGGAGCGCGCGTTCGCCGAGGCCGACACGATCGTGACGCGGGACATCATCTACCCGCGTTGCCACCCCGCGCCGCTCGAGACGTGCGGCATCATCGCGGACTTCAATCCGGAGACCGGGCAGCTCGATCTCTACAACGGCAACCAGGCGCCGCACGCACATCGCACCGTGTACGCGCAGGTCGCCGGGCTCGCCGAGCACATGATCCGGATCATGACGGGCGACATCGGCGGCGGCTTCGGCAACAAGGTGCCGGTGTATCCCGGCTACGTGTGCGCGATCGCCGGCTCGATCGTCGCCGGCGTGCCCGTCAAGTGGGTCGAGGACCGCTCGGAGAACCTGATGTCCACGGGTTTCGCGCGCGACTACGTGATGCACGCCGAGATGTGCTCGAAGGAGGACAAGATCACCGGCCTGCGCGTCGACGTGATCGCCGACCACGGCGCGTTCGACAGCACGGCCCAGCCGACCAAGTTCCCCGCCGGTTTCTTCCATATCTGCTGCGGCTCGTACGAGCTCGAGGCGTCGCACGTGAAGGTCAAGGCGGTCTACACGAACAAGGCGCCCGGCGGCGTCGCCTACCGCTGCTCGTTCCGCATCACGGAGGCCGTCTACCTCGTCGAGCGCATGGTCGACGCGCTTGCGCTCGAGATGAAGGCCGACCCGATCGACCTGCGCATGCGTAGCTTCATCGGCCCGGACCAGTTCCCCTACGAGACGACGACTGGCTGGACCTACGACTCGGGCAACTACGCCGAGACGATGAAGGTCGCCATGGACATCGCCGGCTACGACGAGCTGCGGCGCGAGCAGGCGGAGAAGCGCGCGCGGGGAGAGCTGATGGGGATCGGCGTCTCGTTCTTCACGGAGGGCGTGGGCGCCGGGCCGAGGAAGCACATGGACATCCTCGGCCTGTCGATGAACGACGGCGCGGACCTGCGCGTGCACCCGTCCGGCAAGGCCGTGGTCAGCATCAGCGCGCAGACCCAGGGCCAGGGCCACGAGACGACCTTCGCCCAGATCGTGGCCGAGGAGCTCGGGATCCCGCCCGAGGACGTGCAGGTGCGCCACGGCGACACCGACAAGTCGCCGTACGGCCTCGGCACCTACGGCAGCCGCTCGACCCCGGTGTCGGGGGCGGCCGTGGCGGTCGTCTCGCGCAAGGTGCGCGACAAGGCAAGGCTGATCGCCGCGACGATGCTCGAGACGCGGCCCGAGGATCTCGCCTGGGAGAAGGGCCGCTGGTATGTGAAGGGCGACCCTGAGCAGGGCGCGCCGATCGAGGACATCGCGGTGCGCGCGTACAGCGGCGACACCATGCCCGAGGGGATGGAGGGCGGCCTCGACGCGCAGGTCATCTACGACCCGCCCAACCTCACCTATCCCTACGGCGCCTACATCGCCGTGGTCGACGTCGACCCCGACACCGCCGAGGTCAAGGTGCGTCGCTTCATCGCGGTGGACGACTGCGGTGTTCGCATCAACCCGATGATCGTCGACGGCCAGATCCACGGCGGGCTCGCCGAGGGCATCGGCATCGCGCTGATGGAGGTGATCACCTTCGACGAGGAGGGCAACTGCCTGAACGGGTCGTTCATGGATTACCTGATCCCGACCGCGCTCGAGTGCCCCGACTTCGAGCTGGGCGAGACGGTCACGCCCTGCCCGCACCACCCGCTCGGCGCCAAGGGCGTCGGTGAGTCGCCGAACGTCGGGTCGCCGCCGGCGATCGTCAACGCTGTGATCGACGCGCTCCACGAGTCCCACGGCGTCGCCCACATCGACATGCCCTGCACACCCGCCCGCGTCTGGGCCGCGATGCAGGGCCGGCCGGAGCCGCCGCAGTGATAAGCGGCGAGCTCCGCGAGCGGGCTGAGGCGCTCACTGCCGAGCGGTCACCGTTCGTAATTGCGACGGTCGTGCGCGTGCAGCGACCGGCGAGCGTCGCGCCCGCGAGCACCGGCCTCGTACACGCCGACGGCACGATCGAGGGGTTCATCGGCGGCGTCTGCGCGCAGCACAGCGTCCGGCTCTACTCGCTCACCGCGATCGAGAGCGGCACGCCGCTGCTCCTGCGGATCCTGCCCGACCCCGATGGCGATGCGCCGCAGGACGACCCGGCCGCGGCGGTGGAGCTCTCGCGCGAGGAGGGGACGGTCACGGTCAGGAACCCGTGCCTGTCCGGTGGCGCCATCGAGATCTTCCTCGAGCCCGTGCTGCCCGCGCCGCGCGTGCTCGTGGCCGGCAACTCCCCGATCGTGATGGCCTTCCGGAGCCTCGGCCCCGAGCTCGGATTGGAGATCGTCGCCGCGCAGGACATCGAGGACGGGGTCCTGACACCCGCGCCGGCGGATCTGGCGCTCGTCGTGGCGGCGCACGGGCAGGACGAGATCGCGGTCCTGCGGGCCGGCCTCGAGACCGGCCTGCCCTACGTCGGGCTCGTGGCGAGCCCCAAGCGCGCCGCGGCCGTGACCGCCGAGCTCCGCGCCGAGGGCGTCTCCGAGGAGCTGCTCGGCGCGCTCGACGCGCCGGCCGGGATCGATATCGGGGCGCGCACGCCCGCGGAGATCGCGCTCTCGATCCTCGCGCGGATCATCGCCGTGCGCCGCAGCGCATCCGTCCGGGCGCCGGCCTCCGCGGTCGACCCGGTCTGCGGCATGACGGTGGCGGTGACCGCCGACACGCCCTCAACAGAGCACCGCGGCGAGATCGTCCACTTCTGTTGCGCAGGCTGCAGGACGAAGTTCGAGGAGCGGCGTGAGCTCGCACGAAGCGACGGGTGACGCAGCGGGCGAGATCCGCCACCTCGTACCGGATGTCGAGAGCCTCGCCCAGCGCCTCGCGGCCGTCGACTACCTCGTCGACGAGGGACTCGCCACGTCGATGTACCTCAGCCTCCGCCTCCCGCAGCCGCTTCTGCTCGAGGGCGAGGCGGGCGTCGGGAAGACGGAGGCGGCGAAGGCCCTTGCGGCGGTGCTCGACACGCCGCTGGTCCGCCTGCAGTGCTACGACGGCATCGATCCCGCCGAGGCGATCTACGAGTGGAACTACCCGCGACAGCTGCTCAGCATCCGCCTCGCGGACACGAGCGGGACCCAGCTCAGCGAGGAGGATCTCTTCGGTCCCGACTTCCTCATCCGCCGCCCGCTGCTGCGTGCCCTCGAGCACCCCGGGCCGCGTCCAGCCGTGCTGCTGATCGACGAGATCGACCGTGCCGATGACGACTTCGAGGCATTCCTGCTCGAGTTGCTCGCGGACGCCGCGGTCACGATCCCCGAGATCGGCACGATCCGCGCGACGCACCCGCCAGCCATCGTGCTCACCTCCAATCGCACACGCGACCTGCACGACGCGGTCAAGCGCCGCTGCCTCTATCAGTGGATCGACTATCCGACCCCTCAGCGCGAGGTCGAGATCGTGCGACGGCGCGTGCGCGGCGCGGCCGAGACGCTCGCGGTGCAGGTGGCCGGCGCCGTGGCGCGCATGCGCGACAGCGACATCCAGAAGCCGCCCGGGATCGCGGAGGCGATCGACTGGGTCGCTGCACTCGACCTGCTCGGCGTGGAGGAGCTCGACGCCGCGGCGGTTGAGCGGACGCTCGGCGCCGTCCTCAAGTACAGCGACGACCAGGAGGTGGTCCGCGCGGCGGGGCTGGAGCAGCTCCTCGCGCGATGACCGAGCCGGCGTTCAGCGTGCGCACGGTGCAGCTCGACCTGCCGGCTCTCGCGGGCGCCTTCAGCCGCCGGCTGCGGGACGCAGGCGTGCCCATCACCGCCGAGCGCGCCGCGCGCTTCGCGCACGCGCTCGAGCTCGTCAGGCCCGTCTCGCGGCGGCGGCTGTACTGGACGGCCCGGGCCGTGCTCGTCTCCGACTCGGTCCAGCTGAAGGCGTTCGACTCCGTATTCGCCGCCGTGTTCGGCGGGCGCGAGCCCCGCAGTGAGTTCGAGCCCGAGACCGCTGAGGCAGAGCCGGCGGCGGAGCGGCCCACGGAGCCGGAGGCACAGGGCGAGACGGGCGTTGGCGCGGAAGGCGTCTCGTCGGCCGCGTCCGCATCGGGCCGCGAGGAGGACCTGCGAGAGCTGGCGCTGCCGGTGGCCGCGAGCGACGAGGAGCGGCTGCGTGAGAAGCGCTTCGACGCACTCGAGCCCGGCGAGCTCGCGCAGCTGTACCGGCTGATGGCACGGCTCGTCGTCGCCACGCCCAAGCGCCGCACGCGCCGCTCTGAGCGGCAGCGGCGCGGCGAGCGCATGGACATGCGGCGCACGCTGCGCGGCAGCATGCGCACGGCGGGCGACCCGATCCGGCTGGCGCGCCGGCGCCGGCGCGTGGTTCGTCGCCGGATGGTGATGCTCTGCGACATCTCGGGCTCGATGGAGCCCTACGCGCGCGCGTACCTGCAGTTCCTCACGTCTGCCGCCGGCAGCGGGCCGAACGCCGAGGCGTTCGTGTTCGCCACGCGCCTCACCCGCCTCACCCGCGCACTGCGCTCGCGCAGCCCGGAGCGAGCGATCCAACGGGCTGCCGCGGCGGCGCCCGACTGGTCGAGCGGGACCCGCATCGGTGACGCCCTCAAGGCCTTCAACGACCGCCACGGGCGGCGCGGCATGGCTCGCGGCGCCGTGGTGATCATCCTGTCCGACGGCTGGGAGCGGGGCGATCCCGCGCTCGTCAGCCGTGAGATGGAGCGCCTCTCGCGCCTGGCCCACCGGATCGTGTGGGTCAACCCGCGGGTGGCCGCGACCGGCTTCTCGCCACGAGCCGGCGGCATGGTGGCCGCGCTGCCGTACTGCGACGCGCTCGTCAGCGGTCACAGCCTCGAGGCCCTCGGCGAGGTCGCGCAGGCGATCGCCGCTGAGCGCTGGGAGCCTCCGCTGCCGGTCCCCGAGCCCGTCGAGGAGGAGTGGGCGAGCGCCACGCCGCTGCAGGGCAGCTCGGTGGCGATGCCGAGCGGCTATGGCCCGAGCCGAGGCAAGACGACACCGGGCTGGGGGCGCGATGACGGCGAGTGACCAGGCGGGCAGAACGTGCATCTATCCGGGCTGCGAGCGCCCGGCGGTGCCCCCGCATGCCCTCGGAGGACCCCAGCCGAGCTTCTGCGACCTGGAGGAGCACAACGCCTTGACCGCCCACCAGGAGCGGCAGCGCCGCGAACGCGAGTCCGGGTCGCTGGGCGATGAACCCGACTCAGGAGGTTGATACGTGGCCGACGAGGCATACCGAGCGGTGTTCCTGCGCGTGCACCCAACCGGCAAGATGGTGCTCAGCCTCACCACCGAGGCCGACGGCAACGAGAGCCGATACGCCGAGCTGGTCGCCGATGAGCTCGGAGTGCCGTCGCTCGACGTGAAGGTCGTGCCGGCGGACACGAGCCGCTTCGGCGAGGGCCACGGCTTCAACACGGGCCCCTCGCCGGGAACGTCGGCCGCGGTTGCGAGCGCCAGCGGCAAGATTCGCGAGAAGGCGAAGCTGCTCGCCGGAGCGGCACTTGGCGCCGAGCCCGAGAGCCTCACGTGGGCGGCGGGCGCGTTCACGAAGCCGGGGGAGCCGCCCGAGAGCCAGACGATCGCCGACCTCGCCCTGTACGCACACGGCACCGGTGCGCTGCCGCCCGGAGTCGAGGGCGGACTCGATGCCCAGACCGTTTACAGGGACTAGATCCCGGCGTCGATGGCGACCTCGACCTCGTCGGCGACCTTGAGCGTCCCGAACAGGGCCGTGTACGGCTTGATGCCCCAATCGCTCTGCCTGACGGTCGTCCGGCTGGTCAGGCGTCCGTCCTCGTTCCTCACCTCGAACGAGATGGGGCGGCTCGTGCCCGCCAGCGCGAGCTCTCCGTGGACGGTTGCGGTCGTGCCGCCCGGATCCAGCACGAGGGCGCTGGAGCGGAACTCGATCGTGGCACCCCTCAGCACCTCGTCGTCGATCGTCTGCTCGATGCCCGCCTTCTCCTCGTCGCCGAGCGCGGTGACGCCGCCGCTGCCGTGGCGTACCCGCAGCGATCCGCCGTCGGCCGTGAGCGTGATCGCCGGGTCCTTCGCGAGGTCGAGCTCGGCCTCCCAGGACGTCACCTCGATGACGAGGTCGTGCCCGGCCTTTGCCGCCGCACCCTTCCGCTTGGTTTCGACGCTCAGGGTGGCGTTATTCGGGCCCAGCCTGTGTGTTCCGGCCTCGATCGGCATCCACCGGACCCTAGATCCACCGAGTCAGAGGAGCAAACGACGTGGTTGAGCTCGACCATCCATTCACCACCGGGAAGCCAATCGACGAGACCTGGAACGCGATCCTCGACCTCGAGCGACTGGTGCCGTGCGTCCAGGGAGGCCGGGTCATCGAGCGAACGAGCCCGGATGCGGTCAAGGCGGAGATCGTGGTGAAGATGGGCGCGATGTCGATGAAGTTCACCGGCACCGTCGAGGTCGTCGAGAAGGATCCCGACGCCCACCGCGCGGTGATGGAGGTCAAGTCGAGGGAAGCCGGTGGACAGGGCTACGCCAACGCCAACGTCGTCTTCGCGCTCTCGGACGGCGGCGGAAACATCCATACCGCTGCGCAGATCACCGGCAAAGCGGCCTCCATGGGCGAAGGCGTCGTCGTCACCGTCCTGGACGCGATGATCAAGGACTTCGCGGGCAAACTCGACACGATCTGATGCCGCGGAAGACGATGAGAAGGATCAGGGAGGGAGAGGTGCCGTACGACGGCGGGACCGCCGTCCAGGAGGACCCCGGCCGCCCCGTCTTCAGTGGCAATGGCGCGAACGACTACGTCTGCGTCGAGTGTGGGAATGTGCTCGCGATTGGGATGGATCCCGAGCACATGGGCAAGAGGGTCCGGATCCGCTGCGGCCGCTGCCGCACCGTGAACGTGTCCGCCGAGGTGCCGGCCGAGCTCAGCCGGCGGCGTGCGCCGGGCCGGAACGGCGAAGGACGCTGAGCGCCGCTTCGTAGTCCTCCCAGGTGTCGACATCCCGCGGCAGCTCGCGGTCGATCTCGATCCGCTCGACCCGCCCGGGGTCGCGCTCGATGAGCTTCCAGACCGCCTTGTCACCGTGGAGTGAGCGCAGGTCGCCGAACGCCGCGGCGGAGAACACAAACGGGTGCCCGAGCTCACCGCGATAGTTCGTGACCGCCACCCAGGGACGCCGCTCGTCCCATGCATCTGCAATCTCGTCGATCAGCGGCGGCTCGACGCCCGGCATGTCACCGAGCAGCAGCATCACAGCCTCCGCGTCGCCCGCAGCGTCGAGGCCTGCGAGCAGGGACGATGCGCAGCCGCTCCCGTAAGCGTCGTTTCGAACCACCTCGGCGCGTCGGGGCTCGAGAGCGGCGAGCGCGTCCCCAGCCGCCCCGCCGACGACGAGCACGACCCGGTCGAGCGTCGAGTCCTCGACGTCGCGGAGCACATGGCCGAGCAGGGTCGTGTCCCCGAACGGCAGGGTCTGCTTGGGACGCCCGAGCCGCTTCGAGGCGCCTGCTCCGAGCACGATGCCAACCATGCATCGCATCGTAGTCCGAGGCGGAAAAGGCGAAGCTCCTCAGCGGCTGACAGACCTGCCGCGGCCGGGTGAACGGCACCACCGTGTCCACTTGACGTCGCCACACGACATCAAGTCGGGTCGGTAAGCGACCAGGCGCCCGGCGCCTAAGCCGCTTCGCGCTCGCTCGCCCGCGTGCCGAAGTAGGCCGCGGACGAGATCCCGCGGTCGAACTCGGACCAGCGCGCGCCGTCGGCGAGCGACTTCTCGATCCGGTCGAAGCTGCCGAGGTTGCCGCCGAGGTTGTCGATGAAGTGCACGAGCGTCGCCTCGCGCGTGCAGGGCACGACCGGGCTTCCGTGCTCGAGCTTGCCGTGGTGGCTCAGGATGATGTGGAGGAGAGCGTCGGCGTCGGCCTTGGGGAAGGCGTCGATGTCCTCGATCGTGCGGCGCACGGTGTAGTAGCCGAGCGGAATCTCGCCGAGCAGCTTGCCCTCGTCGGTGAGCTCGATCGCGCCGCCCGTCGACGCGTACGCCTCGACCTTGCCGATGTCGTGCAGCAGCGCGCCGGTGACGGCGACGTCGCGGTCGATCGTCGGGAAGGTGGCGGCGAGCGCGCTCACGCCCTGGGCTACCGACAGGCAGTGCTCGAGCAGGCCGTGCCGGTAGGCCTGGTGGTAGTACTTGGCCGCCGGCGCCTCGTGGTAGACCGCGCCGGTGCGGGTCGAGCTGTGCAGCAGCCGTCGCAGTAGCTCGCGCAGGTGCGGGCGCTGGACCGTGCCGACCAGCTCGGCGAGGTCGCGCGCCATCTGCGCGTAGGGCACCGGCGGGAGCTCGTTCAGGTCGGCCAGGTCGTACTCGCCCTCGACGGCCCCACGCAGGCGCTTGACCGTGAGCGTCGCGCCGTAGCGCTCGTCCACCGTGTAGCGGCCGAGCACCCGAATCACGGAGCCGTTCGGGCAGAGCGGGGCGAGCTCGTCGACCTCGTCCCAGACCACCGCCTCGACGCTCCCCGTGACGTCGCCGAGCTGGAGCTTCAGGAACGTCTCCCCGTTGCGCCGCTGGCGCTGCGAGTGGGAGCGCACGACGAAGATGGAGTTGACCTCCTGGCCGTTCGCGAGCTCGCGAACGAAGCACTTCGAGGGGATCAGGGTGGGTTGCTCCATCGGGTTTGCCAAGGTAGAGCGGGTCTCGGACGGGATAGCCTGCACGAACATGGAGTCGCCCCCCGTCCCCGGTTCCTGACATGGGCGTGCTCGTGGCGGGCGGCACGGGCGCCCTCGGACGGGCGGTCGTGGCCGAGCTGATCGCCTCCGGCTACGGCTGTGCGCTCACCTGGGTGGTCGAGGAGGAACGCCGCCGCGCGGAGCAGGAGTTCGGCGAGCGAGCGTCGCTGATTCACGCCGACCTGCTCGATCCGGCGGGGGCGGCGGAGGCGGTCGCCGCGGTCGACGACCTCGAGGCGGTGGTGAACCTCGTCGGCGGCTTCGCGGCGGGCGGCCGCGTGCACGAGACGGACCCGGAGGAGTTCGCGCGCATGCTCCAGCTGAACCTGACGCCCGGGTTCAACCTCGCGCGCGCGGGAATGCCGCGCATGATCGAGCGCGGCGGCGGCGCCTACGTCGGCGTGTCGGCGCAGTCGATATGGAAGCCCTTCGCGGGGGCCGCCGGCTACATCACGGCGAAGTCCGCGGTGCTCGCCTTCATCCGCGCGCTCGACGCGGAGTACAAGCGGGACGGCATCCGCTGCAACGCGATCCTGCCGAGCGTGATCGACACCCCGGCGAACCGCGCCGACCAGCCCGACGCGGACCACTCGAAGTGGGTGCAGCCGGCGGCGATCGCGAAGGTCGTCCGCTTCCTCGTGTCGGACGAGTCGGCGCCCACGACGGGCGCCGCGATCCCGGTCTAGCGAGCCTTCCCTACCAATCGTTTGGCTGATACGCTCTCCCGCTCGCGATGACCGGGGAGGTCGGACAGTCGGAGTATCCCTCGCTCGCTACCGCTGAGTGCCCCTACCCGCTTCTAGAGGCACTGCGCGCCGGCGGCGCGGTCTACAAGGTCCCGGACCGCGACGAGTACCTGGTCTCGCGACACGAGGAGATCATGTACGCCACGCGGCACCCGGAGATCTTCTCGAGCGCGACGCCGCTGAACGCCGAGGCGCAGGTGGGCTGGGAGGCGAGCGTGTTCTCCTGCGATCCACCCGAGCACACGGCCAAGCGGTCGATCGCGTTCCAGTCGTTCAACCCGCGCCGGCTGCGCGAGTACGAGCCGATGATCCGCGGCGTGATCGACGACCTGATCGACGGCTTCATCGACGACGGCGAGGTCGAGTTCGTCCAGGGCTTCTCGAACCGGGTCTCGAGCCGCGTGATGTTCAACCTGCTGGGCCTGCGCGAGGAGGACGCCGGCTGGATAGCGGACATCACCTTCGAGGGCGTGGGTGCGCGCTACCTCCCGGCCGACCTGCGCGAGCAGGCCGAGCGCGACGGCGAGCGCGTGAACGAGTTCATGACCGCGGTGGTCCGCGAGCGGGCGGAGAACCTCGGCGACGACGTGATCAGCGAGTTGATTCGCGCCCACGCCGAGCCCGACGGCGAGGTCAACATGGCGCTACATCGCGGTCGAGTCGGCGGTGCTCGTGCTCGGCGGGACGCTCACTCCCGCGCACATGATGTCGAGCGCGATGCTGCTGCTCCTCCAGCACCCGGATCAGGCGGCGCTCGTGCGCGCGGACCACTCGCTCATACCGCGCATGCTCGAGGAGGCCCTGCGGGTCGAGGCCCCCGACCAGTTCATGCCGCGCTACACGACGGTCGACACGACGCTCGGCGGCGTGGACATCCCGGCCGGCTCGCTCGTGATGCTGCTGTACGCCTCGGGCAACCGCGACGAGTCCGTCTTCGGGGAGCCGGAGTCGTTCGACGTCCGGCGCGAGAACGTGAAGAAGCACTTCTCCTTCGGCGGCGGCATCCACTTCTGCCTCGGAGCGCCGCTGGCGCGGCTGATCGGCACCCGCGCCTACGAGGCCCTGTTCACGCGACTGGGGGACATCCGGCTCGCCGAGGGCAGGAACGACTTCACGCATCTCGCGAGCACCTTCAACCGCGCGCCGAACGCGGTCCATATCGAGTTCGACCCGGCGTAAGGGAGCCAGATGCTGCTGGAGGGGAAGACGGCGATCGTGACGGGAGCGGCCTCGGGGATGGGCAGGGCGACCTCGCTGCTGGCCGCGCGCGAAGGCGCGCGCGTCGTCTGCATGGACGTCACGGACCCGTCCGCGACGGTGGCCGAGATCGAGGCGGCCGGCGGGGCGGCGCGCGCGCTCAGCTCCGACGTGACCGATGCGGGCGCTTGGAAGGCCGCGGTCGAGGCGGCCGTCGGCGAGTACGGCGGCGTCTTCCTGCTCGCCAACGCGGCCGGGGTCACGCCCAAGTCAGACAGCCTGCTCGATCAGACCGAGACCGAATGGCAGCGCGTGCTCGACATCAACCTCAAGGGCGTGTTCCTCGGCATGCAGGCCGTGTTGCCGGCGATGTCCGAGCGTGGCGAGGGGCGCATCGTGAACATCGCCTCGCTGGCAGCGACGGTCGGCCTGCCGAACCTGGCCGCCTACTCGGGATCGAAGGCGGGTGTGGTCGGGCTCACGCGTCAGGCGGCGGTCGAGTTTGGCCCTGCCGGCGTCCGCGTGAACGCCATCACCCCGGGTGTGATCGACACGCCGATGAACAAGGACAACGATCCCGAGATGCAAGCGGCGTTCCTGGCGAAGACGCCGGTCGGCCGGGCCGGCACCGCGGAGGAGATCGCCGCGACGATCCTGTTCTTCGCGAGCCCGGCCGGCGACTTCATCACCGGCCAGGTGCTCGGGGTGGACGGCGGCTGGAGCGTCCAGGGCTAGCGGCGCGCCGGACCGCCGTAGTACGCCATCGCGAGCCGCCCCACGTTCTTCGTGGCGCCGGCGTTCTGGAGAGCGCCCAGCGGAGCTCCGATCAGCGGGACGTAGCGAGCGGCGTAGCGCCGCGCCAGCCGCTTCAGCAGATATTTGAGGAGGCGCCGGTGGAGGCTGTCGAGGCTGCGGTGGGAGATCGCCTTCTCGACCATCGCCTGCGCGAGCCGCTTGCCGACGCCGTCCAGTGCCGCGCGCGCCTCGGCGGGCGTCTCGTAGAGCCCCTGAATGGCAAGGAACTCTGCCGGGCGCATCGGGTGGCGCGGGTCGTAGCCGTAGGCCGCGGCGATGTAGAAGATCATCCGGCTCTGGATCCAGATCAGCGCGACGATGTCGGGCGCGGCGGTGAAGACGCCGCCGAGGCCCAGCGCGCCGCCCTCGAGCCGGGCCAGCCGCACGTGCTTGCGGTAGGCGACCCGGGCGAGCTGCTCTGGCGTGTGGCCCGGCCCCGCGACCCGCACCCATTCCTCCGCCTGCGGACCGAAGCGGTCCGCCGCGATCAGCGCGATGTACTCGGGCGCGCGGTCTGGCTCGGCGAGGATCCGGTCCCACAGCGACTGCGGCGGCCGGGTGATGTGCTCGATGTGCTCATCGCCCGGAGCGATCGTGTCAGTGGTCATCGGGAGGCGTGCCGCGTGCCGTGCTGGGCAGAATGGAAGAACAGGACATTGCGAGAAAGGTAGGACACCACATGGCTACGGAGACAACACCCCGCCACGGCATCCTCAGCGACGACATGCGCGCGGAGCGCGAGGAGCTGATCGGGATGCTCACGAAGGCGTACTGGATGGAGATCGAGACGGTGATGAGCTACATCACCAACTCGATCAACCCCGACGGCGTGCGCGCCCAGGAGATCATCGAGTCGCTCGAGGAGGACATCCAGGAGGAGCTCGGCCACGCCCGCCAGTACGGGGCCAGGATCAAGGAGCTCTACGGCGTCGTGCCGGGCTCGCTCGACTTCAACGCCGAGCAGAGCTACCTGCAGCCGCCGGAGGAGCAGACCGACATCGTGCACGTGATCAAGGGCGTGATCCAGGCCGAGAGCGGCGCGATCGAGCACTACAACCGCATCATCGAGTTCTGCGAGGGCAAGGACCCCGTGACGCAGGACATGGTGATCGACATCCTGCGCGACGAGGAGGGCCACCGCCGGCTCTTCGAGGGCTTCCTGCGCGAGTACAAGCTGGAGGGGCTGGCGTAGCCGGCCCGCCCGGCCGCCCTTAGGGCCGGGGGGCGAATCGACACTCATTGAAGGCTTGAGGGGGTCATGGACCCCCGAAGCCTTCAATGGATGGGTGCGCGCGGCTGGGAGCTCGCTTGGCGCCAGCACTGGGCGATCTCGCGTGCGCAGTTGCTGGCTCTCGGCCTCGGCGCCGAGGCGATCAGGCACCGGCTGGCCGACGGCCGGCTCCATCGATGGCGCTGGAGAGGTGTCTATGCCGTCGGCCGACCGGACTTGAGCCGGCACGGAGGCTGGACGGCGGCGCTGCTCGCGTGTGGTCCCGCCTCGGTGCTGAGCCACGAGAGCGCCGCTGCGCTCTGGGGTGTCATCCCTTACAGCCCCGGCCTCATCGACGTATCGCTCCCGCTGCACATTGCCCGGCGCCGACCGGGCATCTGCGCGCATCGCCGCGTCACGGTGCTGGCGGAGCACCGCGTCCTCCGCGATCGCATTCCCGTGACGGACATCGCCTGCACGCTGGTCGACCTCTCGGCGCGCGTCCGGCGCCCGACCCTCGAGAGGGCTGTGAACGAGGCCGACAGGCTCGATCTGATCGACCCGGAGGCGTTGCGCGACGCGCTCGAGCGCTCCGGCCCGCGACCGGGCGTTCGGGCGCTGCGCGCCTTGCTGGATCGCCAGACATTCAGGCTCACGGACTCAGAGCTCGAGCGCCTTCTCCTGAGGATCGCCCGACGGGCGGGCCTGGGGTTGCCGGAGACCGGGGTCTCGCTGAACGGTTTCGAGGTCGACTTCCATTGGCCGGATCTGGGCCTCGTCGTCGAGACCGACGGCCTGCGATATCACCGCACCCCGGCTCAACAGGGGCGCGATCGCCTGAGAGACCAGGCGCACGTCGCCGCCGGCCTGACGCCGCTCCGTTTCACCCACGGGCAGGTGCGCTTCGAGCCCGCGCACGTCGAGACGACGCTGCGGGACGTGGCGCAGCGATTGGAGAGTTCGCGGGGTCAGGGCCCCACGAACCGTTCAATCGATGGCGTCGCCGCCTAGATCAGCTCGGCGATCATCACCGCCGTGCCGAACAGCGCCGCGGCGCCGAAGATGGCCGCCACGAGCGGGAATCGGCGGGCCGCCGTGGATCCCCGTCTCGTGGACGGCCGCGTGCCCCTTGCCGCGCTTGAGCAGCCAGCGGTTGAGCGGGAACGCGAACAGCGCCGCGACCGCGAGCGCGAAGGCGAGGCTGCCCCAGAACAGCACGTCGCCGAGGCCGGCCTCCATCGCTCCGGGGATCACGAGCAGGATCACGTTGTCGACGATCTCCATCACCGCGATCGAGAGCGTGTCCGACGCGAGTGCAATCGGGATGACGGTGGCCAGCGCGAGGCCGGCCCGCAGCAGCGGCAGGCTGGTCAACCCGTAGCCGAACAAGAAGGCGAGCCCGATCGCGAGCGCGATCGTTGCGAGGTCCGACCAGCCGAGCGCCGTGCCGATCAGCACACCGAGCACCTCGCCGATCGCGCAGCCGGTCAGGCAGTGGAGCGTCGCGCTCGCGGCGACCGTGTCGAGCTCGCGGCCGCTGGTCGGGAGCGTGTGGTGATGATGCTGAGCGGCTTCCATGGTGTCAGCCTAGCATACCCCCTAGGGGTATTGCGACCGGAAGCAGCTTCTCGCCAAAGGCGAATTACCTGTTGCGAGGCGGGGTACGATGCCGCCCAGATGCGGCGGCTGACGTTCTCCCTGGCGGTGCTGGTCACAGTGCTCGCCGCCGCTCCGGGTGCGTCGGCCCAGGGGCCCGACGGGCAGGGCACGGACCACTTCGTGACGATCGTCGCCCGTCAATGTCCTGAGTACACGGACATCACCGCCAACCGGGCGCGAAACGACATCCAGGAGAGCCTCAAGGACCTCGGGCCCGATACGCCGTACGACGCCGGCGAGCCGATCGATCCGGACATCGAGGCGGACAGCCAGCGCAACTGCACCCCGCTGCCGAACTGGCGCTTCACGCTCGGCACCGGCTACCAGTCACAGGCGGTGGAGGGCCCGTGGGGCAAGCTCTCGATCGTCACCGACCCCTACGACACAGACGTCGTGACGCAGCCGGAGACGCCGCTGCTCGACTACGAGGGCAGGCCGGTCGGCGACGACACGATCGAGGCTGCGGTTACGATCGAGCTGACCCAGGAGCAGCTGGATCGAGCGGGGAGCGGGAACAGCTTCTGGATCCAGGGCGGCACCACGACGGACCCGATCCTGGACCAGCAGTACCCGGACGAGTACGGCTTCGGGGCGCTGCGCTGCGCGATCGACAACCTGAACGGCGACAACGTCGAGTGGATGAGCTACCCGTCCGGCACCGAGCACATCTTCTGTTACGCCTACTACGTCACGCCGCCGCCGACGAGCGGCACGATCATCATCCGCAAGGAGGTCAGCGATCCGCCGGGCGCCGACCAGAACTTCCAGTTCGGCGGGAATCTCACCTTCAACGCCGACGGCCGCTTCGACCTGAACGTCCAGGACGGCAACGCCGCGAGTCAGACCTTCTACCGCGCGGAGACGGGCACGGGCGTCCCCTGGACGGTCCGCGAGCTGGTCCCGCCGGGGTGGAACCTCGAGAACCTGGCCTGTGAGAGCCCCGGAGCGAGCACCGAGGTGGTGACTCAGGCCACGGCGTCCGCGGTCATCAACCTCGCCGCGGGTGACACGGTCACCTGCACGTACACGGACGAGTTCCGGGTGCCGGCCGGGGAGTTCTACCTCGGCAAGATCACGCTCGGCGGCACCGGCATCTTCGACTTCCGCGTCTTCCCGGTCGGCGGCGGAGAGGAGCAGAGGGCGCGCGCCGAGACCAGGCGACGGATCGTGCCGGTGCTGGCGCAGCCCGCTCCGCTGGAGGTCGCGCCGGGCCTCTATCGCGTCGTCGAGGACCTGCCGGACAGCAGGCGCGGCAGCTGGGACGTCTTCAGGGTCTGGTGCGGCGGGCGCCAGCTCGGCAGCACCGGTCCGCAGGCGCCCGACAGCGCGGTCGTGAGGATCCGCGACCAGGAGGGCTCGGCCTGCCTGTTCGTCAACCGCTTCACGCCGGCCGGCGGTCTCTCCATCTACAAGACCACGGTCGGCGGCGCCGGCAGCTTCGACTACGCGATCACGCCACTGCGCGACCAGGCCACGGTCTACAACCAGTCGGCCACCACCACGCGAGCGCTGCGGCCCGTGCGTGCCCGCGGCGACTCCACGGAGCACATCGAGCTGGGCGGCTACGTGATCCAGGAGATCAGCCCCGGCGGCAGAAGACGGCGACTGGCAGCTGGGGCTCGTCGTCTGCGACGGCAGGGTCGTTCCGGCGATCGAGGGTCGCGCGATCGTCAGGCTGAGCGTGCGGAACCCGGTCAAGCGCTGCGGCTTCGTCAACGTCTTCACGCCGGACCCGCCCGACCCGCCCAACCCGCCCGATCCGGGTCCCCCGGGCCCGAACCCCGCCCCGAACGTGCCGGACCCGGATCTCGTCATCAGCAAGCAGGCGGATCGGCCGGTGGCCGCTGTCGGCGAGCGCGTGACCTACACGGTGACGATCGAGAACCGCGGTCCGGTGGGGGCCGAGGACGTCGTGCTGGGCGAGGCCCCTGAGCTGGGCCAGGCCTTCGCCTCTGTCCGCGGCCGGGCCGCAAGCAGCTGTGGGCGCCAAATCGTCTTCCAGCGCAAGGCCGTGGTGTGCCGCGTGGGTGACCTGGCTGCGGGCGCAAGCAGGACGTTCAGCTTCGAGACCCGGATGACTCCGTCGGCGGGCCGGATCGTGACCAACGTCGCCGTCGTCGGCTCCTCGACGCCGGAGCGGCGCGCCCGAAACAACGTGGCCGGGGCGTTTGTCCGGGTGCGCGGCGCGGGCTGCGCGTCGGCGTCCGCGGCTCGCACGCGCCCGGTCGCCCGCGCAGCCTGCTGAGTCCTCGGTGACGGCGGTGCGCGTCGCCGAGCTGGTCGAGCGCGAGCGGCGCGTGCTCCGCGAGCGAACTCCCGGCTCGGAAGCGCTGTTCCGGCGCGCGCAGCGAACGCTCCCTGGCGGGGTCGCGTCCTCGTTCCAGCGCCGCGAGCCCTGGCCCGTCTACGTGAGCCGTGGCCAGGGCGCGCGGGTGTGGGATGTCGACGGCAACGAGTACATCGACTTTCACAACGGCTTCAGCGCGATGGTGCAGGGGCATGCGCACCCCGCCATACGAGCGGCCGTCGAGCGCCGGCTCGCCCTCGGCACCCACTTCGGGGCGCCCACGGAGGAGGCGGTGGCGGTGTCCGAGGAGCTCGCGCGCCGCTTCGGCCTACCGAGCTGGCGCTTCACGAACTCCGGGACCGAGTCCACGATGGACGCGATCCGCATCGCCCGCGCCTATACCGGCCGCGACGACATCGTGAAGGTCGCCGGGGCCTACCACGGCCACCACGACCCGGTGATGGTGGGCGTGCGCACGGAGATGGCGCTGCCCTGGGGAGAGGGGATCCCGCAGTCCACCGCCGAGCAGACGCACCTGGTCGAGTGGGGCGACGTCGCGGGCCTCGAGCGCCGCCTCGCCGAGCTTGCCGCCGGCGACCGGGCGCCCGCCTGCGTGATCGTCGAGCCGGTGATGATGAGAGGCAGGGTGACGCCCGCCTCCACCCGGCTACCTCGAAGCCGCCCGCGAGATCGCTCGCGCGCACGGCACCCTCTTGATCTTCGACGAAGTCAAGACGGGGCTCACCATCGCGGCGGGCGGCGCCAGCGAGCGCTTCGGCGTGAGGCCGGACATGGTCGCGCTCGCCAAGGCACTCGGCGGCGGACTGCCCTCGGGTGCGATCGGGATGACCGACAGCGTGGCGAATTACGTGGAGACCGGCCGCGTCCACCAGGTCGGCACGTTCAACGGCAACCCGCTCTCGATGGCGGCGGCGCGAGCCAGTCTCGAAGACGTGCTCACGCCGGCCGCATACGACCATCTGGAGGCGCTGGGCGAGCGCATGCGGGCAGGCTGCCAGGCGCTGATCGACGGGCATGGCCTGCCGGCCGAAGCGGTCGCGCTCGGCTCGAAGGGCTGCGTCCGCCACGACACCGAGGTCGGCGAGCTGATCTGGCTCTGGTCGCTCAACCGCGGCCTCTTCGTGACCCCGGGCGAGCAGGAGTGGAGCGTGACGGTCGCCCATGACGACGCCGCCGTGGACCGTTACGTAGAGGTGTTCGCGGAGCTCGCGGCCGCGCTCAGCCCACGACCGTCCGGCTCTGCTCGCGCATGAACTGAGGCAGATACCAGGGGCCGAGCCCGCCCTTGCCGGTCGTGCCGCTCGACTTCCAGCCCGCGAAGGTCTGGGTGCCGGGCCAGGCGCCGGTGGTGGCGCCCGCGCGCCGGTTCACGTAGACGACGCCGGCCTCGATCTCCGTCAGGAAGCGCGTTTTCTCGGCGGGGTCCTCGCTGAAGACGCCTGCGGTCAGTCCGTACGCAGGTGCGTTCGCTTCGGCGAGCGCCTCGTCGAACGAGCTCACGCGGGTGACGGTCACGAACGGCAGGAAGAGCTCGTCGCGCTCGAGCCGGTGGCCCTTCGGCAGCCCACTCACGACCGTCGGCTCGACGAAATGCCCGGGCCGCTCGGGCCGGCCGCCGCCGGCCGCGACCTCGCCGTCGCGGCGGGCGTCGTCGACCGCGGTCTCGAAGCGCGCCGAGCTCACCTCGTTGATCACGGGTCCGAGGAAGGCATCGCGCTCGGAGGGGTCACCGAGCTTCAGGCCGCCGCTGAACTCGGCGAGCCGCTCGACGAACTCGTCGTGCACGTCGTCGAGCACGATCGCGCGCGAGCAGGCGCTGCACTTCTGGCCCGAGAGCCCGAACGCCGAGCGCGCGACCCCCTCCGCGGCGCCCTCGAGATCGGCGCTGGACGTCACGATCGCCGGGTTCTTGCCGCCCATCTCGGTGAGCGCGGGGCGCGCGTAGGGCCCGTCCTGCAGCTTGCGGGCGATCGCCCTGCCGACCTCGGCCGAGCCCGTGAAGGCCACACCGTCGATCGCTCCTTCGACGAGCGCGCGGCCTGTCGCCGGGCCGCCGTGGACGACGTTCAGCACGCCCGCCGGCAGGTCCGCATCGCGAGCGATCTCGCCGAGGATCGCGCCCGACCAGGGCGCCTCCTCGGAGGGCTTCAGTACGACCGTGTTGCCGGCGATCAGCGCCGCGCTCAGCATGTTGACTCCGAGCGCGACGGGGAAGTTGAACGGCGAGATCACCGCGAAGACGCCGTAGGGCAGCAGCACGTCGGTGTTGCGCTCGCCCTCGACGAAGCTCTGGAGCGGCCTGACGTAGCCGTCGTTCTGCTCCATCAGGTCGGCGTACGTCGTGATCAGGTCCACCGCCTCCTGGACCTCGAGGATCGACTCGGTGCGCGTCTTGCCGGTCTCGAGGCTGGCGACCGCGGCGAGCTCGAGATGGCGCTCGCCGATCCCGCGCGCCACCGCTCGCATGTGCTCGCAGCGCTCTCCATGAGGAGTGGCCGCCCAGGCAGGCTCGGCGGCCCGTGCCGCGGCCACGGCGCGGCTCACGATCTGCGGCGTGCCGTCATGCGCGCGGCTCGCCACGTTGCCCTCGGCGGCGGGGTCGAAGCGGCTGAAGGTGTCGCCGGCGACTTCGTCCTCAGCGCCGATCAGGTGCGGGAGCGGCTCGTTCGAAGCGGCGCGCGCCTCGGCGAGCTTCGACTCGAATTCCTCGTCGGTGTCGCCCGCGAGCGCGCCGCTCGTGTACGTCAGACGCGTGCTCATGGCCGTAGACTCGCACAGCCTTGCCCGCTCGCACCGAGTTCCCTCGTGCCGTCAGGCGCATCGACCACACCTGGATCCCGATGTCCGACGGCACCCGGCTCGCCGCGCGAATCTGGCTGCCCGAGGACGCCGAGCAGGACCCTGTCCCCGCGATCCTCGAGTACCTCCCTTACCGCAAGGGCGACGCCTTCGCGAAGCGCGACTCGTACCATCACCCGTACTTCGCCGGCTTCGGCTACGCGGGCGTCCGCGTTGACCTGCGCGGGAGCGGCGACTCGGACGGCATCCTGCTCGACGAGTACCTGACGCAGGAGCAGGACGACGGGCTCGAGGTGATCGCCTGGCTCGCCGAGCAGCCCTGGTGCAGCGGCACGGTCGGCATGTTCGGGATCTCCTGGGGCGGCTTCAACGGCCTGCAGCTGGCGGCCCGCCGCCCCCCCGCGCTTAAGGCCGTGATCTCGATGTGCGCGAGCGACGACCGCTACTCCGACGACGTCCACTACGTCGGCGGCTGCGTGCTGGGCGTGGACATGCTGCCGTGGGCGGCCACCATGCTGACCCTGAGCGCCCAGCCGCCCGACCCCGCCGCGGTAGGCGACGGCTGGCGTGAGACCTGGTTCCGGCGCATGGAGGAGACGCCCTCCTACATCGAGGCCTGGCTCGGCCACCAGCGCCGCGACGACTACTGGCGCCACGGCTCCGTCTGCGAGGACTACTCGCAGATCGAGGCGGCCGTGTACGCGGTCGGCGGCTGGGCGGACGGCTACTCGAACGCGGTCCCGCGGCTCGTTGCCGGGCTGCCCGGCCCGCGCAAGGGGCTGATCGGCCCCTGGTCGCACGCGTTTCCGCAGGACGGCGAGCCCGGTCCCACCATCGGCTACCTGCAGGAGTGCCTGCGCTGGTGGGACCAGTGGCTCAAGGGGATCGACACCGGCATCGCGGACGAGCCCGTGCTGCGCGCCTGGGTGCAGGACTCGCTGCCGCCGGCCGACCACTACGCCGAGCGGCCGGGTCGCTGGGTCACGGAGGCCGAGTGGCCGTCGCACTCGATCGAAGTGCGCGAGCTCGACTTGCCGGGTGTGTTCCCGCTCGAGCACAGGAGCGTCGAGTCGACCGGCGCCGACGCCGGCGCCTGGTGCGCGGACGGCGGCCAGGGCGACTGGCCGCCGGACCAGCGCGCGGAGGACGCCCGCTCGGCGCTCTTCACCTTTCCGGCGCTCGACGAGCAGCCCTTCGACATCCTCGGCTTCCCGGAGGTCGAGCTCACGCTCGAGTCGGACCGGCCCGAGGCGATCGTGGCCGTTCGCCTCTGCACCGTCGCCCCGGACGGCTCCTCGCTTCTGGTCACCCGCGGGGTCCTCAACCTGACCCACCGCGAGGGCCACGACAGCGTGATGCCGCTCGAGCCGGGCCGGCTCTACGACGCGACCGTCCGGCTCGACGCGATCGGCCACCAGGTGCCCGCCGGCCACCGCCTCCAGGTGGCGGTGTCGAGCGCGTACTGGCCCTGGGCCTGGCCCTCCCCGCAGCCGGTCACGCTGACGATCCAGGACGGTCGCCTGCGGCTGCCCGTGCGCCCGCGCCGCGACGAGCCCGAGCCGCCGCCCTTCGGGCCGCCCGAGTGGGCTGAGCCGCTCGCGGTCGAGACGATCCAGCCCGCGCCGACGCGCCGCGAGCAGCGCCACGATCCCGAGAGCGGCGCCCACGAGACGGTCTTCGAGTGGGATGTCGGCGGCCGCCGCCGGCTCGTCGAGGCGCGCACCGAGATGGACGACACGAGCGTCACGAGCTACCGGATCGTCGACGGCGACCCGCTCTCGGCCGCGGTCGAGTCACGCTGCAGCTCGACGCTCGCGCGTGACTCCTGGAACGCCCGCGTAGACACGCAGAGCACGATGACCTCGACGGCAACCGAGTTCATCGTCAACCAGCGCCTCGACGCCTATGAGGGCGACGAGAAGGTCTACTCGCGCACGTGGGAGCTGTCGTTCCCGCGCGACGGCGTCTGATCGAGCCGCGCCGCGACCCAGCGCTGGAACTCGCCGATCAGCTCTTCTGACGGGAGCATCAGGCGGCCGCGCTCGAACGCGCCCGAGCGCATTCCGCGATGAACCGACTCGACGAGGACGCGGTCCTCGTCGCCCACCTGGTAGTCGAGCTCGAGGTAGTCGGCGATCCAGTCCGGGTCGCAGTCGGGCCCGAAGAAGTAGTCGAGGAAGCCATCGGTGCTGTCGGTCCCATTCGGCACGAGTGGGCCGACAGACAGGTTCGCCCGCCCGGGCATCACGTTGACCTTGATGTTCGGCCAGATCAGGTGGAACTGCCCACTGACATGGCCGTTGCCGTTGGACGAGGCGCCGCGCGGGCTCGCGTAGTGGCTGCCGAAGGTCGGGTGGCGCTCCAGCAGATAGCGATCCGGGCGCACGTCGATCACCTCGCTGAAGCTCGGGTGCGCGACCGCGCAGTGGTAGCACTCGAGGAAGTTCTCGACGGCGATCTTCCAGTTGGCGCCGAGCGAGAACGACACGCGCTGGTGAAACTCGAGCGCGTCGAGGTCGAGGCCGGCGCCGCGGACGATCTCGGGCAGCTCCCCGAGCGTCTCGGCAAGCGGCGGCGCCGAGGCGTCGGCGTTCACGAAGACGAGTGGTCCCCAGGTATCGACCTGGGCGGGTCTGAGGCCGAGCTCGTCGCGGTTGAACCCGGGGTCGGCCTCCGAGCGCGGCGCCGCCCGCAGCTTGCCGTCGAGGCCGTAGGTCCAGGCGTGGTAGTGGCACTGGAGCGTCGTGCAGGTGCCGCGGCCGGTGACGACCTCGGCGCCGCGGTGGCGGCAGACGTTGACGAACGAGCGCAGCGTCCCCTCGCGATCGCGGACGACCACCAGGGGCACCTCGCCGACCTGCAGCGTGAGGTAGGAGCCCGGCTCGGCGAGCTCGCCGGTGTGGCCCGCGTACTGCCACGCGGACGTGAACAGGCGGGCGCGTTCGCGCGCGAGCACTTCGGGATCGGTGTACCAGCTGTAGGGCAGCGTGTCGGTCATGCGGTCTCTCCGGCTCCGGCGGCGGCGGCGGTGGCTTGGGCCACAGCGTGGCAGGCGGGCAGCATCAGCGGGTCCTCGCCCCGGCAGAGATCGAGGATCCCGAGCCGCTCGGCCTCGCCCGACTCGACGAGCGGGCAGCGGGGATGGAAGCGGCAGCCGGACGGGATGCGCGTCGGGTCGGGCGCCTCCCCGGTGAGGATCTGCTGCTCCATCTGCAGGACCTCGGGCACCACCGACAGGAGCGCGCGCGTGTAGGGGTGCTTCGGAGCCGTCAGCAGCTCCTCCGTCGGGCCCTCCTCGACGATGCGGCCGAGGTACATCACCGCCACCCGGTTCGCGACGTTCCAGGCGAGCCCGAGATCGTGCGTGACGACGAGGATGCCGACGCCCGTCTCGCGCACCAGCTTCAGCATCAGCGCGAGGATCTCGCCGCGCACCGAGGCGTCGAGGGCGGACACCGGCTCGTCGGCGACGAGCAGGCCCGGGTTCAACACCATCGCGCCGGCGATGATCACGCGCTGGCGCTGGCCGCCCGAGATCTCGTACGGGTAGCGGGTGAAGAAGCTCTCCGGGGGGCGCAGGCCGGCGCGCCCGAGTGCGTCGGCCACGAGCTGTTCCTCGTCTCCCTCGATCTTCTGGATGCGAACGCCCTCGGCGACCGCCTCGTAGATCGTCTGGCGTGCGTTCAGGGCGCCGGTCGGGTCCTGGAAGATCATCTGGGCGTGTCGGCGGTGCTCGCGCAGCGAACGGCGGTCGCGTCCGAGCGTCTCGCCGCGGAAGCGGATCTCGCCCTCGTCGGGGACGCGCAGCCCCATGATCGTGCGCGCGAGCGTCGTCTTGCCGCAGCCCGACTCGCCGACGAGCGCGACGATCTCGCCGCTGTTCATCGACAGGTCGACGCCGTCGACGGCGCGCGCGACGCCGCCCTTGACGTCGTAGCCGACGTGCACGCCGCGGACCTCGAGCAGCGGGGCGTCCGTGTTCATGGGGTGCGCCTTGCGCGAGGCGCCGGGCTCGGCCCGGCGCGGAGCGATGTCGTCTGTGGTGCTCCCGCCGCGTGCACGCAGGCCGCCTCGCGCCCCTCGCCCGCCGGCCACAGCTCGACGTCGGTCGACGTGCAGATGTCGATTGCGGAGGCACAACGTGGGTGGAAGGGGCAACCGCTCGGCAGGTCAGGCGCGGGTCGGGCGGGTCGCCGGCACCCCGGACGGGTTCATGCGGAAGGCCGGGTCGCCGATGATCGGGAAGGCGGCGCTGAGCGCGCGCGTGTATGGATGTGCCGCGTCGGTGAAGACCTCCTCGGCCGGCCCCTGCTCGACGATCCGGCCCGCGTACATCACGGCGATCCGGTCGGAGAGGTCGGCGAGTGTCGACAGGTCGTGGGTGATGAAGATGATCCCCAGGCCGAGCTCGCGCTGCAGGTCCTCGAGCAGCCTCAGCACCTGCGCCTGGACCATCACGTCGAGCGCCGTCGTCGGCTCGTCCGCCACGAGCAGGCGCGGCTCGCACGCGAGCGCGAGCCCGATCAGGACGCGCTGGCGCTGGCCCCCGAGAGCTCGTGTGGGTAGGCGCTCGCGCGCCGGGCCGGCAGCCCGACCAGCTCGAGCAGCTCACCGACGCGCGTCGACACCTTGCCGCGCCCGTCCTTCGAGTGCAGGCGGATGGCCTCGCCGATCTGATCGCCCACGCGCTGCACCGGGTTGAGCGTGTGGAGCGCGCCCTGGAAGACGATCGCGAGGTCGGTCCAGCGCACGGCGCGCAGGCGGCCCGGCTTCATCTTCAGCACGTCCTCGCCGTCGAGCAGCACCTCGCCGGTCACCTTCGTTCCCTTCGGCAGCAGCCTGAGCAGCGCCGCCGCCAGCGAGGACTTGCCGCAGCCCGACTCGCCCGCCAGCCCGAGCGTCTCGCCGGGGTGGAGGTCGAGGTCGACGCCGCGCACCGCCGGCACCGCGGCCCCACGCGGCGCGTAGGTCACGTGCAGGTCGCGGACCCGCAGGAAGTGCTCTTCGGTGCTCAACCGCGCTCCTTCAGGCGCGGGTCGAGGATCTCCTCCAGCGCCGTGCCGATCAGCACGAACGACAGGGCGACGAGCAGGACTCCCAGCGCCGGGCGGCACGAAGTACCACCAGGCCTGCTGCGTGATCGCGCCCTGCTCGAAGGCCTGGTCGAGCATCGTGCCCCAGGAGATGTTCGCCGGGTCACCCAAACCGAGGAACGACAGCGTGGCCTCGGTCAGGATCACGACGGGCACGGTAAGTGTTGTCGTGGCAAGGATCAGCGGCGCGACGTTGGGCACGACGTGGCGTGTCATCAGGTGCCAGTTGGAGGCGCCGAGCGCCCGGCTGCGGTCGACGTAGTCGCGCTCCCTCAGCGTCAGCACCTGTGCGCAGATCACGCGGGCATTCGCGGCCAGGAGGTGATCCCGATGACGAGGATGATGTTCTCGATCGACGGGCCCAGGATCGCCGCCAGCACGATCGCGAGCGGTAGGAACGGGATCACGAGGAACCACTCGGTCACCCGCATCAGGATCGAGCCGACGATGCCCGCCCAGGAAGCCGGCGACGATGCCGACCACCGATCCGATGACTATCGCGAGGATCGTCGCCGCCAGCCCGACGAGCAGGCTGATGCGGGCGCCCCAGACGAACTGCGTCCACACGCTGCGCCCGTAGTTGTCCGTGCCGAGCGGGCCGAACTCGGACGGGTTCGCCCAGGTCGGGTTCTCGGTCGTGTTGATCGCGCGCAGCCCGGCCTCGTCGGCGATCAAGCGGCGCCGCGAGCGCCATCACGATGATCAGCCCGAGCACCACGAGGCCGACCATCGCCGGGCGTGTGACCGCGGAAGTCGCGCCATGCGGCGGCCATCGCCCGCCGGCGACGCTGCCAGGTGATCTGCCGGGGCGAGGGGGCCGCGACCGCGTTCATGCTCTTCGCACCCGCGGGTCGAGGTAGCCGTAGAGCAGGTCGGCGATCAGGTTGAAGACGATCACCGCGGCGCTGAACACGAGGAACATCCCCTGCAGCATCGGCAGGTCGGGACCCTTCAGCGCCTCATAGCTCGCCAGGCCGAGGCCCGGCCACGAGAAGATCGCCTCGACCGCGATGGCGCCCGAGAGCACGAAGCCGAAGTTGATGGCCATCAGCGCCACCACCGGCAGGAGCGCGTTCGGGACGGCGTGCCGGTTGCGCACGAGCACGTCGCGTAATCCCTTGGCGCGCGCGAGCACCAGGTAGTCCTCGCGCATCGTCTCGAGCAGCGACGATCTCATCACGATCGCGTACTCGCCCAGGTAGGCGAGCGTCAGCGTCAGCGCCGGTAGGAACATGTGCTGCGCCTGGTCGGCGAGCTTGGAGATGCCCGTCGCCGTCGAGGCCGGGTCCTCGATGCCGCCGGTCGGGAACCAGCCGAGCCCGACCGCGAACGCGAGCAGCAGCAGCATCCCGAGCCAGAAGTCCGGCATCGAGTAGGTGGTCATCGTGAAGCTGGTGACCGTGTAGTCCGTCTTCGAACGGCGTCGCCAGGCGGCCGCGATGCCGAGCAGCACGCCGAAGACGGCCGACAGGATCGCCGAGACTCCCACGAGCGCGATCGTCGGCCAGGCCGCGTCGAGGATCTCGTCCCAGACGGGCTGGTTCGTCTGGTACGAGCGGCCCAGGTTGAGCTGGGCCGTCTGCTCGAGGTAGTCGACGAACTGCCCCCAGGTCGACTTGTCGAGGCCGAACTGGTGCGTCAGCTCATCCCGCTGCGACTCGGTCAGGTTGCGCCCGCGGAACAGGGTCGCGACCGGATCCGACGAAGACGATCCGGAACAGGAAGAAGTTGAAGCAGATGACGAAGAACAGGGTCGCGAGCGACCCGAGGAGCTTCCTCGGACGTACCTCGCGCTCACTCCCGCTCGTCAGCCGTGCGGCGGCGGCCGAGCATGAACGCCCCCAGGCCGACGGCGAGCACGGCCACGACCGCGATCGCGATGATGGCGCCGCTGCCGCCGCCGTCATCGCCGCCGCTCGCGGTGGCCGACACCGGCTTCAGGCGAGCGTAGGTCGGCGAGGTGTTCGAGTAGAGCACCGGGCCGGTCTCGGCGGGCTGCTTGACCCAGCCCTCGAAGCGGTCCTTGACGTACGCCTGTGTGTCGGGCTCCGTGTAGAGCGTGAAGTAGACGCCCCACTTCGCCTGGCGCTCGAGCATCTCGTGGACGATGTCGAGCGCGCTTCTGATCGTCGAGCTCGACCTTCTGCTGATCGTAGAGCTTGTCGTAGCCCGGGTCGCAGTAGTTCGCGTCGTTGTAGTAGTTCGTCGGGTCTTCCGGATCGCTCGCGATCTGGTTGCACTGGAAGTACGACAGCATCGTGTCGGGGTCGACGAACGGCGTCCAGCCCCAGAAGAACATGTCGTAGTCGCCCTTGCCGATGATCTCGGTGAGCTGGCTGTCGTCGACGACCTTGCGCGTCGTGCCGATGCCGATCTCCTTGAGCCAGCCGGTGAAGAACTCCGCGATCGGCTGCGCGTTCACGCTGTCCGAGCGGACCATGTAGCGGAAGTTGAGCGGCTCGCCGCCGTCGGGCATCTCACGGATGCCGTCGCCGTCGGTGTCCTTGTAGCCGGCCTCGTCGAGGATCGCGTTCGCCCGGTCGAGGTCGAAGTTCGGCAGCGTGCCGTCGTCGAGATCGGGCGTCCACTTCGGGTCGGGCGAGGTGCTCAGCGTCTGCTGCGGCGTGGCCAGCCCCTCGAGCGCCCGGTCGACGATCGTCTCCCTGTCGATCGCGTGGCCGATCGCCTCGCGCACCTTCGGATCGGCGAGCGCCGGGTGCGGCTTCTTGAGCCCGTCGCCGCCGTTGATGGCGATCTCGCCCATCGCGCCCTGGTTGCCCTCGACCGTCACGATGTTGGGGTCCTCCTCGAGCTTGTGGAAGCCGCTCGACGGGATGTCCTCGGCGGCGTCGAGCTCGCCGGTCTGGAGCGCGGCGACCATCGCGTCCGGGTTGTTGAACTTGCGCAGGACGACCTTGTCGACGGCCGGCTTGCCGCCCCAGTAGTTCGGGTTCGCGTTGAAGCGGGCGAACTGGCCCTTCTTGAACTCCTCGAGCACGAAGGGGCCGGAGCCGACGGGGTCGGTGCCCTCGTACTTCGCGCGCGCGTCCGCGTCCATCTTGCCCCAGATGTGCTTCGGCAGGATGTACACGTCCATGACCGGCAGCTTCGGGTCCGGCACGCTCGACTTGATCTCGACCGTGGTGTCGTCGAGCGCCTTGGCGGTCAGGTTCTGGGTGACCGCGAAGTGGTTGAACCACTCCTCCTCGCGCGAGGTGTTGACGGTCCAGGCGATGTCCTCGGCGGTGAGCGGCTTGCCGTCCGACCACTTCATGTTCGGGCGCAGCTTGTAGGTCCAGGTGAGCCCGTCTTCCGAGCCCTCCCAGGACTTCGCCAGGCCCGGGATGACCGAGAAGTCCTTCGCCGCCTTGTCGGTGAGCGTGGCGTACTGGATGGTCCAGGCCTCGTAGGCGGCGACGGTGACGCCGATCAGCGGGCTCATGCTGTCGATGCCCTGCGGGTCGCCGACGTCGAAGACGACCTGCTTGCCGTCGTCGCCTCCGCCGTCCTCTTCCTGGCCCTGCGCCGCGGCCGCGACCAGTCCGGCCAGTACCAGCGACAAGGGCGAACACCCCTGCCAACGCCTTGCGAAGCTTGCTCACGCGAGTCCCCCTCAGTCCCTCAGTGGCTGCCCAGAATGGCGACTATCTCAGGGGTTCACATGAGATTCCAGTTAAGGAACCGTTCAAGGCGCCTGTAGAAGTCCAGCTGCGGACCGGCCCGGAGCAGCCCGTGCGCCTCGGTCGGATAGGTCACGTACTCGAACGTCTTGCCCAGCTTCCTGAGCCGCTCCACGAGTTGCTCGGACTGCTTCGGACTCACTCGCTCGTCGCGCTCACCGTGTGCAATCAGGAGCGGCACGCGCACGTTCTCGAGCCGGTGATGGGCCGAGCCGGCGATGTACTCGTCGCGTGCCGCCGACGGCGGGCCCATCATGCGCTCGAGGTCCTGGACGCCCATGCGATCGCCCTGCGCCCAGGACGTCGTGATATCGCAGTCGCCGTACTTCGCGACGGCGCACCTGTAGCGGTAGTCGGGATCGTCGGTCACGGACAGCAGCGCCATGTACGAGCCGTAGCTCGCGCCGAAGATGCCGAGCCGCTCGCCGTCGACCCAGTCGAGCGTGCGCAGGAAGTCCGCCGCGGCGAGGCAGTCCTTCGTGTCGTCGACGCCCCAGACACCGTGGTTCTTGCGCTCGAAATCGCGGCCGTAGCCGGTGGAGCCGCGGAAGTTGATCGCGAGCCAGGCGAAGCCGCGGTCGACGAAGTACTGCGCGTGCCCGTCCCACTCGTCGGCGTAGGACATGGTCGGGCCGCCGTGTGGATAGACCACCGCCGGCACCGGCCGCTCCGGGCTCGCGTCGCGCGGGCGCATGATGAAGGCCGGGATCTCGAGGCCGTCGAACGACGGGAAGCTCACCTCCACGAGCTCCGCATGCGGGGCGCGCTTCACCGACAGGGGCGCCGGCGCATGAACGACGGTCGGCTCCCCGTGGCTTACCCGGCGCAGCTCGCGCGGGGTCGCATGGTCCTCGTAGCCCGCGACGATGTCGCCGGCGGTGGTCCAGAAGGGCGTGCACCAGCTGCCGCCCTGCGCGATGACCTCGGCGTCACCCGACTCGGCGTCGATGGTCACGAGGTCGAAGCGATTGCCGCGACCGCGCACCGCGAGCAGCCGCGAGCCGTCGGGGTGCCAGTCGAGCTCACCGTGATCGGCGCGCGCGCTCGTGAGCTGGCGGTCCTCCGCGCCGTCGCTTGCGACGAGATGGATCTCGTAGAAGCCGCTGCGCTCCGACGTGTACGCGATGCGGGCGCCATCGGGCGACCAGGCGGGCTCGCGGTCGTGCATCCGCGGCGTGCCGGTGAGCGCGCGCACGGCGCCGCTCTCGAGCGAGGCCACGCGGATCTCGCTGCGGTTGAGGTCGGCACGCGGGGTGTACGTGTAGGCGACCTCCGTGCCGTCCGGCGACACAACCGGCTCGTCCTCGTCGCCATGCTCCTCGAGCCCCTGGTGGGCGGTGGCGAGCCGGCGCGGCCACGGGTCGCCCACGGACACGACGGCGAGCCTCGAGGTGTCGTCGCGCTCGACCGAGATGACGAGCCGCTCGTCGTCTATCCAGACTGGACCCGAGCCCTCGGTCAACCTGCGCGCCGGTCCGCCGGCGGCGGGCACGAGCCACACGTGGCCCTCGTCTGCGTACGCCACCGTCGAGCCGCCCGGCGAGATCCGCGGCGGCACGTCCTCCCAGTACGGCGCCGGCTCGCGGCCGGTGGTGAGCCGCTCGGGAGGAGCGCCGGCGTCGAGGTCGAGCAGCCAGACGTCGGAGCTGTCGGCGTCCTGGATGAACGCGGCTTGGCTCCTGCCGGCGCCGATCGTCATCGTCCGCGGCATCGGCGTGTAGGCCACCGCCTCGAGCCGCCAGTGCGGCGGCGGCTTCAGGTCCTTGCGTGGCTGGGCGAGCACCCCCTCGTGCTCGTCCTTGCCGATCCACATGGAGCTCTCCTCAGGCACGCATCCCCTCCTCGAGTCCCTCGAGCGCCTCACGCACGAGCCGTCCGATCGTCGCCAGGTCGTAGCCGCCCTCCTGGACGACCACCGTCGGGAGGCCAAGTTCCCCGAGCGCCCGGCCGGCGGCACGGTACCCGTTCGCGCTCACCTGCAGCGGGCTCTCCGGGTCGCCTGCCGCGGCGTCGACGCCGAGCGCGACCACGAGCGCGCCCGCGCCGCGCTCGCGCGCCCAGCCCGCGAGCTCGCCGATCGCGGCCAGCCAGGCCTCGTCGCCGGAGCCGGGTGCGAGCGGCAGGTTGCGGTTCGAATCGTCGCGCCCGGTCTCGCTCGCGAACCCGAGGAAGTGCGGGAACCAGCCCGCACCGGGGTCGACGTGCACGGAGCCGGTGAGGACCTCGGTGTCGTCCCAGAAGATCGCCTGCGTGCCGTTGCCGTGGTGGGCGTCGATGTCGATCACCGCAACGCGCGCGCCGGTGTCCCGCCGCAGCCGGGCTGCCGCGGCGGCGGAGTTGTTCAGGTAGCAGGAGCCGCCGAAGGCCGAGCGCGTGGCGTGGTGGCCGGGAGGCCGGGTGAGCGCGTAGGCGAGGCTGGCGTCCCGTGCCGCGAGCGTCGCCGCGGTCACCGCCGTGTCGATCGCGGCCCGCGCGGCCTCCCAGGTGCCCGGGCCGACGAGCGTCATCGTGTCGTAGGCGAACTGGCCGGCGCGCGCCGTCGGCGAGGTTGCGGTGGTCGGCGCGAAAGCCCGAGAAGAGGCTCGGGTCGGGGAAGAGGTAGGGGACGACGCGATCCTGTCCCGGGTCGACTGGGAGCCCGGCCGCGTTCCAGGCCTCCCATGCGCGCGCGAGGTAGTCCGTGAGCTCCGGGTCGTGGACCGCGTGCACTGCGTCGTCGGCCTGCGGCTCGGCGTCGATGAAGCGCGCGCCCGCGTCGCCGAGCTCCGCACGGATCGCCTCGGCGCGTTCCGGGACCTCGGTGCCCGGCGTGCGCACGCCGACCCAGATCTCGCCGCCCGGCTCGTGCAGGCGATGGAGGTCGCTCCAGACGACTTGCACGGCGAGTCCCACGGCGCCAGCCTATTCGCGGCGCCGTACCCAACCCGGTATAACGCTTTGTCTCATGGGGCGGGCTTGGGCGCTGGCAGGGACGCTGGTCGTGCTTCTCATGCTGCCCGCGGCCGCGCACGCCGACCGCGCCTTCGCGCCTCGCTTCGCCACCAACACGCAGGGCGACATCACGATCGCGGCGAACTCGCTCGAGTCGTGTCTGGACGCGCTGGCGGTCTGCTCGAACGTCCGCAACGCCGTGGGCGGCGCCGTCTCCGGAAACAACAACAACAGCCGGACGATGACCTGGATCGACGTCGACGGTGATCCGGACACCTTCGACTCGAGCTCCGCGGACCTGACGCTGCCCGCTGGGGCGAACGTGCTGTTCGCGGGCCTTTACTACGGGGGTCGGTTGGCCGCCGGCACAGGGCGGGTCGCCGCCACCGAACCCCGCCGCGCGCAACACCGTGCTGTTCAAGGCGCCGGGCGACGCGAGCTATCAGTCGTTGACGGCGTCGCAGGTCGACGATTCCTCGACCCAGTACCAGGGGTTCGTCAACGTCACGGCGATCGTCGCGGCGGCCGGCGCAGGGACCTACACGACGGCGAACGTGCAGCTGGGCACCGGGCAGAGCGATTCCGGCTCGGGAGGCTGGGCGCTCGTCGTCGCCTACGGGGACCCGGCCGCGCCGAGCCGCAACCTGTCGGTGTTCGACGGGCTGCAGAACGTGGGCAGCAGCAGCACGGTCACGATCCCGCTGAGCGGCTTCCAGACGCCGCTGACGGGGCCCGTGACCTCGACGGTCGGGCTGGTTGCCTACGAGGGAGATCTGGGGACGACCGGCGACAGCGCGGCGATCCAGGGGGGGTCGGGTGCCTTCACCGCCCTGTCGAACGCCGTCAACCCGGGGCCCCCGGCGACCTCGGCCTCGAATTCGAACGTCTTCAACTCGACGATCTCGAATGCCGGCGTGCTGGTCACCTCGCGTACGCCGAGCTTCCGCAACAACCTCGGCTACGACGCGGATCTGTTCAGGACCACGAACGTGCTCGGCAACGGCCAGACGAGCACGCAGGTCAGGCTGTCGACGAGCGGGGACGCCTACCAGCCGGGTGTGGTGACGCTCGCAACCGATCTGTACGCACCGCGAATCACCGCGACGAAGACCGTCGATAGCGCCACGGCGAACCTTGGCGACACGCTGACTTACACGGTGAACGTGCAGAACACCGGGCAGGACGGGGCGACCGGGACCACGTTCAGCGACCAGCTGCCCGATGGAACCGCCTTCGTACCGGGCAGCATCACCGTCAACGGAGCGCCGGTGAGCGACGCGGCAGGAGATGATCTCGGGGAGTTCGCGGGCGGCAGCGTGGCGGTCCGGCTCGGCACAGGCGCCACGGCCGGGGCGGGCGGGACGCTCGCGCCGGGCGCGAGCGCGACGGTCAGCTTCCAGGTCACGGTCGCGACAGCGGGGCTGGCGCCGGGCGCGACCATCGACAACACGGCGGACCTGACATTCAGCGCCGCGACGACCGGGGTTGCGAGCACGGTTACGACGGCTCCGGCGACCACCAGTGTGAACGTGCCGGATCTGGCGATCGGCAAGACGCATTCGCCCGATCTGTCGCCCGGCCAGCCCAGCACGTACACGATCACCGTCGGCAACGTCGGCGCCGGGCCCACCGCCGGGACGGTGACGGTCACCGACACGATCGAGGCGGGTCTGACGCTCACCGGCCCGGCGACCGGCACGGGCTGGATGTGTACGACCTTGGTGACGACGATCACCTGTACTCGCCCTGACGCGCTGGCGGCCGGCAGCGACTATCCGCCGATCTCGATTCCGGTGCTGGTCGGCACCGGAACGCCGCCGGGCCAGCTGAGCAATACGGCCACGCTCCAGGCGGCCAGTGACGGCAATCCAGACAACAACTCCTTCACCGACGCCGGCGCCGTGAGCGAGCCGGCGATCGACCTGCATGTCGAGAAGGTCGTGACCAGCACGCCGGATATCACGCCGGCCGGATACGCCACAGGCGAGACGGTCACCTATCGCATCCAGGTGAGCAACAACGGCATCGCGGACGCGGCGAACGTGCAGCTCGCGGAGACCTTCGACGCGGCCCTGACCATCCAGTCGATCACTCCTTCGCAGGGCTCATGCACGGGCACCACCTGCAATCTGGGCACGATCACGAACACGCAGGCGCCGGTCACGATCGACGTGGAGGCGACCCTTCCGCCTGACCTGGTGAGCGGTGCCTATCCGTCGGGTGCGCTGCTGGACAACACGGCGACCGTGTCCGCCCCGATCGGCACCGAGACAAACCCGGACGACAACAGCGCCTCGGCCACGATCTCGACGCTGCCGTTCGCCGACATCTCGCTCGTGAAAACCTTCTCGCCCGAACAGCCCGCCGCCGGCGGCCCGGTCACCTACACGCTGACCGTCCACAGCGACGGCCCCGGAACGGTGGACGTGACCGCGGCCGATCTCCTGCCGGCGGCGTTGCTGAAGCCCCCGACGGCGATATCGATCTCCGGCGGGACGGGCGTCTGTCGCTTCGACCCCACCGGCGAGAGCCTCGGCGCACCTCCCGGCTCGGACTTCCCCATCATCGCCTGCGACATCCCCCAGTTCGGCCCCGGCGAGGACCGCGTGATCACGTATACGGCCACGCTGGCGCCGGACAGCGCCGGCACCGAGGTGACCAACTTCGCAATCTCGGGCGCGGTCGTGCCCTTCACGGATCTGCTCTGGGACCCCGACAACTTCGAAGACAACGGCGACCAGGTGACGTTCACGCCCGGCACGGTCGACGTGGGGGTTGAGAAGAGCATCGTCGGTCCCAACGTGGTGCTGCCCGGCGAGGAGGCGACCTTCCGGATCCGGGCCTTCAACGCCGGCACCCTGCCGGCCCCGGACGTGGTCGTCAGCGATCCACTTCCTGCAGGCTTCACGCCTTCCGATGCACCGGAGGGCTGCACACTCGACTCGCAGGTCCTGACCTGCGCGATCGGCACCCTGCCCGAGGGAGAGGAGCGCATCTTCGAGGTGACCGGCGTGGTGGAGGACGCCGCTGCCGGCCAGGTGCTCAGGAACGTGGCCGCCGTTGACACGAGCGGGCCTGATCTCACCCCGGGCAACGACACGAGCGAGGCGCTCCTCTTCGTTCCGCCACAGCCGGACCTCGGGGTCGAGAAGACGAGGGTCGGACCCGAGTCCGTGCCGGTCGGCGGCGAGGCGGTGTTCGCACTCCGGGTCTCGAACACGGGTGACGCGCCGGGTCAGGACGTGGTGGTGCGCGACCCGCTGCCCGACGGCCTCACTCCGATTTCTGCTCCAGCCGGGTGCGCCGTCGAGAGCCGCGTTGTGGTGTGCACGATCGGCGAACTGCCCCAGGGCGAGCAGCGCACCTTCGAGATTCGCGCGCGTGTCGAGGGCTCGGCAGCCGGGAGCACACTGACGAATCGGGCGACCGTCAGCGCGGCCAACCCAGATCCGAATCCAGGCAACGACCAGAGTCAGGCGCAGGTAACCGTGCCGGTGCCCCCGCCGCCGCCTCCACCCAACGCCGACGTGGCGCTGGACGTGCGCGCACCGTCTGGCCCATACACGGTTGGCGAGCCGGGCACGTGGGAGCTCGAGGTCGTGAACAACGGGCCCACTACCGCCTCGGCCGTCAACCTGAGCGCGCGGCGGAGCGGCGCGCGCGCCGACACCCTTGGCGCGCAGGCGGCGCAGCTCGGGTGTCAGACGGGCGGCGCCGCCATCAGTTGCTCGCTCGGCGACCTCGCCGCGGGTGAGCGGCGCACCATCGAGGTGCGCCTGCGTCCTCGGGAGGCCGAGCGGCTGACGCTCTCCGGCGAGGTGACCACGAGCACGAACGACACCGTCGCGGAGAACAACACCGACGAGGACAGCATTCGCCCGCGGCTCGCAACTGTGGACGTCGACGTCGACACCGGAGAGCGGCGACTCGGTCCCGGCGAGCCCACCAACGTCATCACGGAGATCCGTACGAACGGGCGTCCGGCGACTGACGTGAGTGTCTGCGTGCGACTGCCCGACGCGCTCACGATCGCGAAGAGGGGAGGAGCCCGGCTTCGGAATGGGCAGGCCTGCTGGCAGGTCGAGCGGGTCGCGGCCAATCGCACACGCCGCTTCCGCCTGCGGGTGCGGGCACTCGGAGTGGGCCGGGCGCGACGGGTGACCATCACCGCGGTCGTGCGAGGGTCGGGGATCCGAACGCGCCGAGCGCGCGCCACCGTCGTGGTGCTCCCGGCGCAGGCGCCACCGGTCACCGGCTGACGATCGCGCGGGATAGGGTCCCGCGCATGGCCGGCAGCGCGCGCGAGCACGGCATCCGCATCGGCCGGCTCGAGCCCGGTCCGACCAACTCGATCGCGGACGTCTCCGGGGTCGGCGTGGGTCACGTCACCGTCGTTCGCGACGAGCCGAATCCGCCCGCCGGGCGCGGTGTCGCGCGGACCGGCGTGACGGCGATCACCCCGGCGGCGCCCGAGACGCTGTGGCGCGAGCCGGTGCCGGCCGGCGTCGCGGTCCTGAACGGCGCCGGCGAGATGACGGGCGCGCTGCAGATCATGGAGCTCGGCGCCATCGAGACGCCCATCTACCTGACCTCGACGATGGCCGTTGGGCGCATCTTCGACGGGGCGGTCGCGGCGGCCGTGGCCGCCGAGCCGGCGATCGGGATCGAGCACGTCGTGATCCCGGTGGTCGCCGAGTGCGACGACAGCTGGCTGAACGACCCGCGCATCGTGCAGGTCGAGGCCGAGGACGCCGGGCGGGCGCTCGCGCTCGCCAGCGAAGGCGGCGAGATCGCCGAGGGCGCCGTCGGCGCGGGCGCCGGCATGGTCAGCTTCGGCTACAAGGGCGGCATCGGGACGGCCAGCCGGGTTGCCGAGGGCGGGGCACTCGTCGGCGTGCTGCTGCTCTCCAATTTCGGTAGCCGCGAGGACCTGCGCGTGGACGGCGTCCCGGTGGGCCCGCTGCTCCCCGGGCCGGCCACGGGGCCGCGGGCGCCGGCGGGCAGCTGCATCGTCGTGCTCGCCACCGACGCTCCGCTGGCGGGCGCGGATCTCGCGCGGCTGGCGCGCCGCGCCGGGCTCGGCCTCGCGCGCACGGGCTCGGTCGCACACCACGGCAGCGGTGAGATCTTCCTCGCCTTCTCGACGGGTGCACGCGCGCCGCGCGACGACCCCGGCGCCCGTCCGGCGCTCGTGTCGGGGGAGGGCCTCGATGGGCTCTTCAGCGCAGCGGTCGAGGCAACCGAGGAGGCGCTCCTGAACTCGCTCTGGCGGGCCGAGCGGACCGTGGGCCGCGAGGGGATCGCCGCGGAGGCGCTACCGCACGCCGAGTTGCTCGAGCTGCTCAGTGCGCACGGCCGGCTGGCCGGTCCTGCGGCGTGAGCGCGGCGCGAATCGCCTCTTCGCAGAGCAGCTCGAGGCCGGGGACCATCGCGCGCAGGTGCTCGAGCGGCTCGCGGTCCCCGTCGCGCAGCCATTCCGCATAGGTGCGCGTCTCGATGAAGTGCTCGACAGCGTGGCGGAAGGTACTGAGGCGGGCGGGGGAGAGCACGACGGTACGCATGCCGGTGCCCGGCTCGGCGAGCTCGTCCGCGATCGCGGTCAGCTCGCGCATCTGAAGAACCTCGTCCGCCGACAGGTCCGCCATGCGGTAGCGCTCCGTGACGATCGTCTGGAGGGCGTGCACGGCGGCGGCGACCTCTTCCTCGCCGAGGTCGAAGCACGCCGAAACGACCGTCTGGCCCTCGAGGTCCTGCGTGCTGTCGATCCGCGCGTGGTGCATGCCTTCTACGACGTTATCGGCGATTGATGACGCTTACGTGACCACTGTCTCATTCCCTGCCGGGACGTTAGTCACTCTTTTCCGATTAACGCGCAGTTTCCGCCGTTGGATCACCGATGCGCATCCTCTTCACGACAACCCGCGGGGCGGGCCACTTCAATCCGCTTGTCCCATTCGCCCATGCATGCGTGCGCGCGGGCCATGAGGTGCTCGTGGCCGGCCCATCGGGCGCGGAGCCGCAGGCGCGTCGCGCCGGCCTGCCGTTCAGTCCGTTCCCCGAGCCGCCCGAGGAAGAGCTCGAGGCCGCCTGGAGTCCCGTCTTCTCGCTTCCGCTCGAGAAGCAGGACGAGCACGTCGTGCGCGAGGTCTTCGCGGGCTGTCACGCGCGCGCCGCCCTGCCCGGCACGCTCGAGCTGATCGAGCGCTGGGACGCGGAGCTCGTCGTGCGCGAGAGCGCCGAGTTCTCCGGAGCGATCGCCGCCGAGCGCCTCGGCGTTCCCTACGCGACCGTCGGGGTGTCGCTCGCCGCCGCCACCGACCGGCTCTACATCGGCGCGGCCGCGCCCGTCGTCGACGAGCTCCGCACCGCGCTCCGCCTCGAACCGGACCCGGATGCCGAGCGCCTGTTGGCGGCGCCACTCCTGACGCGCGCGCCCGCGTCGCTGGACGAGCCCGGCTCGCCGGCCGCCGCGCTCCGCTTCCGCGAGGCTCGCGAACCATCGGCGGCGCTGGCGGACTGGTGGCACGGCTCCGATGAACCGCTCGTCTACATGTCGTTTGGCACCGAGGTGCCGACGATGCCGTTCTACCCGGGCCTGTACCGAGCCGCGCTCGCGGCGCTTGGTCAGCAGCCGCTGCGCGTGCTCGTGACGATCGGCGACAAGGCCGACCTCTCGGAGCTCGGGGAGCTGCCCGGGAACGCGCACGTCGAGCGCTGGGTCCCGCAGGCGGCGGTGATGCCGCACGCGGCGGCGATGATCGGGCACGGCGGCTCGGGCTCGACGCTCACCGCGCTCGCGTGGGGGGTGCCGATGGTGCTGCTGCCGCTCTTCGCCGACCAGCCCGCGAACGCGCGCCGGGTGGACGAGACCGGGGCCGGCGTCCTGCTCGACGGCGGACCGCCGGCGCTCACGGGACTCGCCACCGCCGTCCGCGATCTCGTCGACGACCCCCGCTACGCGGCCGCCGCCCGCGCCATCGGCGACGAGATGGGCGCGCTGCCGCACGTGGACGAGGCGGCGGGGGTGCTGGCGACCGTGGCCGCTACTGATGGCGGTGCTCGGCGACGGCAAGCAGAGCGATAAGCAGGACGAGCCCCGCCGCCAGCGCCGGCACCGGAGGATCGCCGAAGCCCGTCCACAGGGCGAGCGCCGCGCCCACGAGGACCGCGGCGAGGAAGAAGCCGAGGCCCGGCTTCCAGCTCACGCGTCAGCGAGCGTCACGCTCAGCGACCCGAGCGGCGGGAGCTCGGCGACGATCGTCTCACCGGGCGACACCGCCAACGGCGGCACGACGGAGCCGGTGATCACGAGCTCGCCCGCGCGCAGCCGCTCTCCGGACGCGGCGAGCAGCTCGGCCGTGAGGCGCAGCACCTCGGTGATCTCGCCGTTGAGCTCCTCCGGCGCGTCGGTCGCGGCGACGAGCTCGCCGTCGCGCAGCAGCCGGGCGCTGACGCCGTCCGCGCGCGAGCGTCCCGTGTCGACCGGGCCGAGCAGGACATGGCGGTTGTAGATGTTGCCGGCGAGGATCGTCTCCGGGTCGCCGGGCGCGAAGTCGAGGTCCACCAGCTCGATCGCGGTCGACAGGCCGCGGATCGCGGCGTGCACGTCGGTCCGGCTAGCGCCCTCTTCGACGTCGGTCTCGAGGTGCACGGCGAGCTCTGGCTCGAGCACCGGCTTGGTCCAGCTGCCGACCGCGACGGTCGCGCCGTCGTCCAGCAACACGCCGTCGGTGAGGAAGCCGACGAGCGGCCGGTCGGTGCCGAGCGCGTCGACCGCCGCGGCGGAGCCGAAGCCGAGCTTCCAGCCGATCGCGCGCTCCCCCGCTCCGAGCCGTTCCGCGCGCTGGGCGAGCATCGCCTGCATGCCCCGTTTCAGGCGCGGATCGGAGATGCTCACTCGTCGAACTCCTCGCCTGGGTCCGGGATCGCGTAGCCCGCCTCCTCGAGCGAGGCCGCGCCGCTCCAGCCCCAGATCAGGAGGACGTCCTCGCCCGAGGTGTTGTCGAACCCATGCCAGTTGCCGCGCGGGGTGTAGATCACGTCGCCCGCCTCAGACGGCTCGCGGCCGCTGTTGGTGTAGATCTCGCCGCGGCCGCTCATCACGACGAGGAACTCGTCGCAGCTCGGATGGAGGTGGCGCTCGTGCCGGGCGCCCGGCGGCAGCACCGTGCGGCCGACAACGAGCCCGTTCGCGTTCGCGGCCCGGCCGTCGATCAGGAACTGGACCTGCATGTCGATCCAGCCTTCGTCCACACGCAGGTTCTGCTCGAGCGGGACGTCCTCGATGCGGGTGCGGTAGGGCGGCTGCATCAGGCCATCCCAGCCAGCCGCCGGTAGGCGTCGTGGACGCTCACGATGAAGTCGCGCTCGCGCAGCCCGCCGCCCCGGGCCGCGCTCAGCATCTCGCTGGTCGCTGCGCAGGTAGGCACCGCCGCGCCCAGCCGGCGCGCAAGCTCCTGCGCCAGCACGAGGTCCTTCTGCTGCAGGTCCACGTCCGCGTAGACATCCGTGTCGTCGACGAGCAGCGGCGCGCGGTAGCCGAGCACCGGTGAGGCGATCACGCTCTTGAGTGCGGCGTCGACCACCGCCTCGTGGTCGACGCCCGCCTTCTCGACCAGCGCGACCGCCTCCGCGAAGGCCGTGACCGACACGACCAGCGCGAGGTTGATGGCGACCTTGGTGAGGATCGCCTGGCCGTTCGGGCCGATGTAGGTGACCTTCGGGCCGATGGCTGCGAGCACCTCCTCGACGTGCTCGAAGGCGGCACGGTCACCGCCCACCATCACGGACATCTGCCCGGCGGCGAGCGTCGCGGGGCTGCCCGAGACCGGGGTGTCGAGGAAGAACGCGCCGCGCTCGCTCGCCCGTCCGGCGAGCTCGACGCTCGCGTCCGGTGCGATCGTGCTGAGGTCCGCCCAGACCGTGCCTGGGCGCAGCCCCGCCAGGATGCCTTCGTCGCCGCTCGCGGTCGCGTCGAGCGCACGGCTGTCCGTCAGCATCGTGAAGAGGACATCCGACTGTTCGGCGAGCTCGCGTGGCGTGCCGGCCCAGCCCATGCCGGCGTCGAGCAGCGGCTGCGCCTTCGCCTTCGTGCGGTTCCACCCCGTCACGTCGTGGCCGGCGTCGCGCAGGCGCTGCGCTATCCCCGCTCCCATCGCGCCAAGGCCGGCGAAGCCCACGCGTTCAATGGCATTAAACATGGCTCGGCAGCCTACACCCGTGCCCGCACGTTCAGCCAGACAGCCGTAACCGGTTCGTCGCCGAGTGACCGGAAGCGGTGCGGGGTCTCCGATCCGAAGGCCACCGCGTCGCCCGGGCCGAGCTCGACGACCTCGTCCCCGACCTCGATCTGCAGCCGCCCGCCGATCACATAGCCGTACTCACGGCCCAGGTGGCTGGTCGGCGGGTCGTCGGCGCCCGAGTCGGCCCCGGGCGGGTAGGTGACGAATGCGAAGTCGGCGTCGCGGTCGGGCGCTGCCGTCAGGCGCTCCCAGACGACGCCGCTCCCCAACTCGATCGAGGGCCGTTTGACGGCGCGCTGGACGATCGCGGGACGGCTTTCGGCAGGCTCGTGGTCCGGCCCCGCGAACAGCGCGTCGAGCGACAGATCGAGCTCGCGGACCAGCGCCCAGAGCGTGGCCACGGAGGGCTGTGCGAGGCCGCGCTCGACCTGCGAGAGCAGGCTGGCCGACACGCCGATCTCACGTGCGAGCCCTCGCACCGACAGCCCGGCGTCCTCGCGCGCCGCGCGGATGCGGGCGCCTAGCTCGGGCGGCGCCAATCGCGGATCCTCGCCGGCCACCGTGCCGATGCTACGGCCCGCGCGCGGCGGGCGAGCCGCCTCGAGTTGATCGTCGGCACGACGACGTCCTCCTCGCCGAGGAGGACGCGACGAGGAGTCGCTTCACGGGCGCTCCCTCACCACCTCGCGCGCCGGCTTGTCGTCGCGCAGCCCCAGGAAGCGCGGATGTCGAAGCCGGCCGTCGCGGGTCCATTCGCTGAAGCCGATCTGTCCCACGAGCTCGGGTTTCACCCAGGTCACGTCGCGCTCGCGGATCTCGTCGGCGAACGGCGTGTCGTCGCGCCGCAAGGGCCGCAGTCGCTTGGCCAGATCGTGGAGCGTCGCCTGCGTGAAGCCGGTGCCCACCTTGCCGGCGTAGCGCAAGCGCCCGTCCTCGTAGTGCCCGAGCAGGAGCGCGCCGAGATCGGTGCGGCTGCCGCGCGGAGCGGTGTAGCCGCCGATCACGAGCTCCTGCTCGGCCGAGCACTTGAACTTCAGCCAGTCGCGTGAGCGCCCGTGCACGTAGGGCGCCGCGGCGCGCTTGGCGATCAGGCCCTCCCAGCCCTTGCGGCAGGCCTCGCGGAACAGCGCCTCGCCGTCGCGGTTCCGGTGGGGCGTGAGCCGCACGGGACCGTGGAAGCCGAGCGCCCGTCGCAGCAGGGCCTTGCGCGAGCGGAGCGGCAGCGCGGTCACGTCCTGGCCCGCGAGCTGCAGCAGGTCGAACACGTAGTAGAAGACGGCCACCGGGCGCTCGCCGCGCTGCTGCAGCCGAGCGAAGCTCGTCTGGGCGCCGTCGAAGGCAACGACCTCGCCGTCGAGCACGATCCGCTCGGCGTGATCCGCCTCGAGCGCCTCGACGACCTCGGCGAAGCGGGCGTTGAGACTGAGGTCGTTTCGCGACAGCAAGCGCACGTTGCGCTCGCCCTTGATCGCGATGCAGCGGATGCCGTCGAGCTTGCGCTCGTAGATCCAGTCCGGATCGGAGAAGCGCTCGTCGGTGAGCAGCGCCTTCATCGGCGCGACCCGGTCCGGCAGCGGCGCGGGCTCGAGCAGCGCGCGCTCCTCGTCGGCGAGCCGGGCGAACGGGTCGGGTGCGCTCATCGGCGGCGAACCATCCCAGAATCGTGGGATTGGGGGATCCGCTTGGCTGCGCCACGCTTGGCGACGTGATTACAACGAAAGGTCTCACCCGTCGCGACGCGCTCGCGAGTGTCACCGCCACGGTGGCGCTCGCCAGCGGATCCATCCCTGCGCAGGCGGGGGGTCGCCCGTGTCGACCGCCCTCGCTCGACGGCGAGCTGCGCAGCGACCCCGCCGCCCGCAGGGCCGCCGCGGACGACTTCGGGCACATCGTCGAGCGCAGGCCGGAAGCGGTGCTCGTGCCGGCGTCGGCCGACGACGTCGCCGCCACGGTGCGCTGGGCCGCCCGCTGCGGGCGGAAGCTGGCCGCGCGAGGCCAGGGCCACTCGACCTTCGGCCGCTCGCAGGTCCGCGGTGGGATCGTCGCCGACATGTCGGAGCTGCGGAGGATCGGCCCGGTACGCGGCGACCGCGTTGTCGTCGAGGCCGGCGTGAGGTGGAGCGAGCTGCTTGCCCGAACCCTCGCGCGGGGAAAGACGCCGCCGGTCCTCACCGACTATCTCGAGCTGTCGGTCGGCGGCACGCTGGCGGTCGGCGGCGTCGGCGGCACCAGCATGAGCCTCGGCGTCCAGACGGACCACGTGCTTCAGCTCGAGGTCGTTACCGGCGACGGCGAGCTCGTGACCTGCTCGGCCACCCGCAACTCGGATCTCTTCGACGCCGTGCGCGCCGGGCTCGGGCAGGTCGCCGTGATCATCCGCGCGACGCTCGGGCTGGTGGCGGCGCCGCGCTCGGTCCGGCGAATCCAGCTCTTCTACCCCGATCTGGAGACGATGCTGGCCGACGGGCGCCTGCTGGCCGGCGCGGGCAGGTTCGACGCCGTCCAGGGCGCGATCCTCGCGCCGCCCAGCGGCGGCCGCGTCTTCCGGCTCGACGCGGCGCGCTTCTTCGGCGATCCGCCGCCGGACGACGCCGCGCTGCTCGCCGGGCTCTCCGACGACCCGGCGCGACGCACGGCGGCGAGCCTCCCCTACCTCGACTACCTGCGCCGGCTCGCGCCGCTCGAGGCCGCCCTGCGGGAGAACGGCCAGTGGTCCTTCCCGCACCCGTGGCTCACCACCTTCGTCGGCGATGCCCGGGTCGAGCGCGTCGTCGCCGCGGAGCTCGACCGCCTCGACCCGCCCGCCGATCTCGGCCCGTTCGGCCAGGTCGTGGTCTCTCCGATCGGCCGCGCCGGCATCGGGACCCCGCTCCTGCGCATGCCCGCCGGCGCGCTCTCCTGGGCGTTCAACCTGATCCGCATCCCGGCGACCGCCGACCGCGGTGAGGCGAGGAGGCTCGTCAAGGCAAACCGGGCGACGTACAAGCGGGTCACCGACGCCGGCGGCGTCCTCTACCCGGTGAGCGCGTTCCCGCTCTCGGCGAGCGGCTGGCGGCGCCACTTCGGGCAATCCTTTGCGGCGCTCGCGCGCGCCAAGCGCCGCCACGACCCGAGCCACACGCTCACTCCCGGATACGAGGTCTTCCAGGAGTGAGCCGTCAGCCGTAGTACCCGGCCACCGGGATCTGCGCCTCGTCATGCAGCGCGGGCCCGTGGTAGGCAGCCTCCCCTGCGTCGGGCGCGACCGCGCCGGCGGGCTTGAGCGCGCCGAGCTGTTCAGTAGACAGCGCGAACACCACACGCCCGAGGCCGGCACGCGCGATCACGTTCGCGCACATCCCGCACGGCTGGCAGCTCGTGTAGAGCGTCGTGGCTCGCGCGGTCTCGGCGTCGAGCTCGCGCGCCGCCCAGCGGGCGAGCTTGAGCTCCGGGTGCGCGGTCACGTCGCGATCGGTCAGGACCGTGTTGTGATCCTCCCCGAGCACGGCGCCATCCGGCCCGACGAGCAGCGACCCGAATGGTTGCTCCCCCGAGTCGCGAGCGAGCTGCGCGAGCGCGATGGCGCGCCGCAGGTGGGTCTCGTCCGTCTCGTTCATGGCTCCATCATCCTCGGCGCCCGGTGCGAGGTCGTCATAGCGTCAAGGTTCCCTCGGCGATCACGATGGCGGCGCCGGCGATCTGTACCCGGTCGCGGTCGACTTCGACTCGGATGCGGCTCGGGCGGCCGATCGCGTGCCCCTGCTCGACGAGGAGTGGCGTGCCGGACGGCGCTATGCCCTCCGCCACCAGCCGGCTGACCAGCGGACCGGCGGCGCTGCCGGTCGCGGGGTCCTCCCAGATGCCGACCGTCGGATTGAAGAAGCGGGTGTGCGCAATCGCCTCGGGGCTGACGGGGTCGAGGCTGTAGACGTAGCAGCCCTGACCGCCGACGTCCGCGAGCGCCGCCCGCAGCCGCGCCGAGTCGGGGGTGGCGCGCGCGATGACCTCGCGGTCGCGCAGCGGGACCATCAGGTGCGCGGCGCCGGTCGACACGACCTGCGCCTCGCCCGCGAGATCTGCGCGTTCCAGGCCAAGTGCGGCGGCGAGCTCGCCGGGGTCCTCGACGATGCCCAGGAACTGCGGCGGAGCCTGCTCCATTGCGATCGCATCCGGCTCGCCGTTCCGGCCCAGCACCTGCACGGGCAGCACGCGGTCGCCGATTTCCTGTGCCACGGCAGCGCGGCCCTCGCCGTCCAGCTCGACCCTGCCGGCGGTGGCCAGCCACCACCACGCGCCGAGCGCGTTGTGGCCGGCCCCAACTACCTCGTCGCCCGGCGGCGTGAAGGACCTCAGACGCCAGGTCGCGCCCTTGCGGCGCGGTGGGAGGATGAACGTCGTCTCCGATTGGTTGAACTCGCGGGCGACGAGCCGCATCACGTCGTCGGAGAGCGACTCGGCGTCGGCGACGACCGCGAGCGGGTTTCCCGTCAGCGGTCTCTCGGCGAAAACGTCGACGAGGTAGAAGGGGACAGAGTCGATCAAGGCTCAGGATCTAGCGTAGGCAGTGCGGGCTGCCCGGCGGCCTCCGGCGGTTCCTGCGCGTAGCTCATCCGGGGATGGTGGTCGCGCGGGCCGGGCCCCTCAATCCCAGGATCCTGGGTCTCTAGTCTCGCCCGACATGCCCAGCTACAGCCACATCAACCTGCTCGACCTCGAAGACTCGTCCCCGGCCGGGATCGAAGCCATCGAGGGCCGCTTCGCCCGCAAGCACCTGGACTCGCGCGACCTCGGCGTCAGCCTGTGGCGCTATGCGCCCGGCTTCAAGGCCGAAGGCGGTCATCGGCACCGCGAGCAGGAGGAGGCCTACGTGGTCGTCGCGGGCTCGGGCCGAATCCTGCTGGACGACGAGGTCCTGGAGCTGGGGCAGTGGGACGTCGTCCGCGTCGCTCCGGAGGTCGTGCGCGCATTCTGGGCGGGACCCGAGGGACTCGAGATCGTGGCCGTCGGCGGCCCCAAGCCCGAGGGCGGCGACGGCGAGCAGACGGAGATCAGCTGGCCCAGCCAGGCCTGAGCCGCCGCGAGCCGCAGGGCTCTGTCGGCAGCATCCGAGACGATGGGTCGTGATGGAGGGCCCGATGGAGCTGCAGGTCGTACGTCCCGGACGGGGCGGGGCGCGCGTGGTGCGCATCCGAACCTGGCTCGCGGGAGCGATGTGGTTCCCGGTGGTCGTCGCGAACCTGCTCGCGATCGCCCTCGGAATCACGCTTCCGCTCCTGGACGACATCCTGGGCGACGAGCCGGCGCTGCCGATCAGCCTCTCAGCCGTCGAGCAGATCCTCGGTGCGCTCGTGGCGGGCATGATCACCTTCACCGGCATCGTGTTCTCGGCGGTCCTGGTCGCCGCCCAGCTTCAGACGAGCGCGTACTCGCCCCGTCTCGCGGCCCGGCTGCGGCGAGACCCGGTCGTCATCGTAGGACTCGCGCTTCCGACGGCCACGGCGAGCTACGCGATGTTCGCCCTCGGGTCGATTGGACGTCAGGCCACCGAATCGGGCGACGAGATCGCGTCTGCCCTGACGCTGGGCGTGGCGCTGCTGCTCGCGGTCGCAACGTTCGCCGGCTTCATCGCACTGGTCCAGCGAGCGCTCGACAGCACCCAGATAGGCGGGATCTTCCGGGCGATCGTGCGCCGGACTCACCACGTGATCGGCGATATCCATCCCGTCAGCGCGGAGACGGCCCAGCTGGCGCACCAGGCCGAGGAGGCCCTGCCGGTGCTAGAGATCACCCACCCGGGCCCGCCCGGCGTGCTCGCCTCGATCGATCGGGCGGCGCTGGTCAAACTGGCGCGACGCAGCGGCGCATTCGTCGACGTCGTGCCGATGGTCGGCCAGTACATCTCTCCGGGCACCGTCGTCCTCTCGCTGCGGGGGGCGGAGGAGGAGCCGGCGCGCGATCTCACGCGCCGCGTCCTGGTGCTCGCCCGGCAGCGCACGATCGACCAGGATCCCGCCTTCGGAATCCGCATGCTGGTCGACGTCGCAATCCGGGCGCTCTCTCAGGCGATCAACGATCCCACCACAGCCGTGCAGGCCCTTGACCGGATAGAGGCCCTCTTGGTCGAGCTCTACCGCCGTCGTCCGGGCCCGACGATCGTCGCCGACGCCGACGGCGAGCCCCGGGGTCTCGTCCCCGCCCCCACCTGGGAGCAGTACGCCGACCTGGCGCTGACCGAGATCCGCCGCTACGGCGCGGACGCGATACAGGTGGTGCGTCGCCTGCACGCCCTATACGAGCACCTGCTGGAGATCGTCGAAGGGCCTGCTCGCGACCGCGTCGAGCTCGAGCGGCGCCTGCTCGACGCGGGGCTCGCGCAGCGATTCCCCGACAGCTGGGAGCGGGAGCTCGCCAGCCGCCCGGACCGGCTTGGTCTCGGCAGCGCGGGATGAGACGCGCCCCGGTCACCACCCAGGAGCAGATCCACCCTGGGTGAGATGCAGAGGCCCGCGGGCGCGGTGTGAACGAGTTCACACATGGCTGACGCATGCTGGCGCACCATCGGTGGATGGTCGATCAGTCACTCGTCAAGTCCGGCTTCGATACCGAAGTCCTGCTTGGACCGCGCTACCTGACCTACCTGCTGCTGAGCTCGGTGGAGACCGGCAGCCTGCCGTTGCGGTTCTTCGTGAACAACCCGAACCTCGAGGTTCGCCTTCGCCCGCCGGAGGACTACCGGCGCCTCTACGAGCCGCATCCCGACGCCGAGCCGCTGCCGGCTTCCGTCTCCTCCGGCGCGTTCGGGACGGAGATCCTGTTCGACCACCCGCGTGCCGCCGACCTGCGCGTGCGCATGATCGCGGACGTGATCGCAGACGCCAGCGGCGATCAGCTCCCGGAGCAGTTCATCGACCTCTTCATGACGCTCAGGCTCGAGACGACGGTCGAGGACGGCGTGCCGAGGCAACCGCGGCTCCTGATCGAGGTGGTCCAGCTGGAGCTGGACACGCTCCTGGCCGGCGCGCTCGCCCTGGAAGACAAGGGGCCGGACGACATCCTGCCCGACGTGCAGCAGGTGGTCGACCGTGAGATCGGGCTCGGGGTCGCCGGCGAGGACGAGCGGCTGCAGCGCATCGAGATGCAGACGCTCGCCGCCAGCGGCGACCATCCGGACGCGCTCGGTGTCTACCTGAACCTGCGGCTGCGCAACGGGCCCGACGACGACGAGTTCCTCGAAGACCGGGGCGAGCTCGCAGACGCGGAAAACTTCCTGCCGCCCGGCGAGGACCTCGCCTTCGGTTTGCCGGGCTCGCTCTACCCGAAGCTTGGCGCCGACGCGAGGTTCCGCATGGCGGAGGAGACCTCACCGGGCAGCGGCGAGTTTCGCTTTCCGCTCCGCGAGGACGCGTCCGATCCGGACAGCGAGATCAGGGCGCGGATCAAGGACATCTCCGTGTCGGCGCTCGGACGGAGACGCGCTCCGGATCGAGGTCCACGGGGAGGCCTTCCTCAACAACCTGCCTGATCCCGACTTCCGCTTCAGGTTCGACATCAAGCCGGAGATCGAGGACGGCCTGCTCACGCTGCCCGCCGGCCGAGCACGACCTCGACGTCGACCTGTTCGGCGAGTTCCTGATCGCGATCGTCATCGGCGGGCTGGTCGCGGGACTCGGCGGCGCCGGCTTCATGGCGCTGGTCCTACTAGGGGTCGAGGAGCTGCTCGCCGAGCCGCTGTTGCTGAAGAGGGTGTCCAAGCAGGCGGACGACGCGCTCGAGGACGCGAACTTCCTCGAGTCGCTGCCGCACCGGGTCACGGCCGAGCGCCGCCACTGGGACGCGCTATACGCGACGAAGCACGAGGTCGTCGCTCTCATGGAGGCGATCCAGATCACGGACGAGGGCATCGCGTTCTCGGGCAGGGCGGCGCTCGACAAGGAGCCGGACCCGATCGCGGATGCCGTGATCCGCACCGAGGCGCGGGCCGACGACGAGACGATCAGCGAGCTCTGGTACCGCGTCCCTGACATCTTCGAGTTCCAGGCCGACTTCTTCGACGTCTTCCCCGCCACGGATCGCCGCGCCTTCGAGCGCGTCGTGGGCGACGACGAGTCCGACCTCGTTCGCCTCACGCTCGATCAGGTCCGCGACCGGATCGAAGAGTCGCGGCTCCGCAAGCAGATCGGCTACGTGCCGCAGGAGATCTTCGTCGAGGACAACCAGATCCGTCTGATGCGCTGCATCAGCGACACGGAGATCGCGGAGGAGCGACGCCCGCTGCTCGAGGACTTCCGTGAGCGGACTCGCGCCGAGATCCTCGCCGAGCAGGGCGACGAGCTGCGCGAGCAGATCCGCGACGAGCTCGAGCAGGAGAACGGTGAGCCGCCGACGGACGAGCAGGTGGAGGAGGAGCTCGAGGAGCGCCTCGACGACCTCGTGGCGATCGCCGAGGAGACGTTCAGCGAAGAGGAACTGCCGCAGCTGCTCGACGAGGCGATTCAACCGCTCCTGCGCTTCGACCTCGACGCCCCCGAGTTCGCGGCGCTCGAGGACGAGGACATCCTGGCGATCCTTGGCTACCAGCGCATCCGCCGCCCGGCCGCCGGCGGCTTCACCGTCTACTACCGCGACCGGCCTGGCGACGGCCGCAGCGACAACCTCCTGTCGCTGCCCCGCTACCAGCCCACCGAGGCGTAGCGGCGCGCCGGGCCGTTCTGCAGACGGGTTCTATCGGCCCACCGACTCGGCCCAGCGGCGCATCGCATAGCGGAACCAGCCGTCGCCGTACGGCGCGTAGATCCTGACGGGCACTCCCCGGGCCGCGATGGCTCTCGCGTCAGCGCTGCGCACCCCGAGCAGCATCTCGACGCCGAGGCTCGGCAGGGCACGCAGGAGTGCCTCCCGCAGAACGGCGTCGTGGGTGGCGATGGCGAGCTCTGCGCCGTTTGCGTGCAGCTCGTGGGCGAGCTCGAGGAAGGCCAGGGCGGTAGGTTCACCCTGCGGGCGCGCGACCTGGGGGTCCTCCGCGTAGGCGCCCTTGACGAGACGGATCGGCACCGCGTTCTCGGCAAGCGCCCGGGCGTCCGCCCGGCTGCGCTTGAGGTTCGCCTGGATCGTTGCCGACACCGCGCCGCCCCGGCGGGCCACGGCCGAGACCGCCGCCAGGATGCGGTCGGCGCGGCGCTCCTGCTCTGCTCCGACTTGGATGCGCCGGCCCGCCGGAAGCGCAGAGGCGATCCGCTCGAGGCGTTGCGTGACAGCGTCTCCGGGCTGGTCGAGGCCGATGTGCGAGAGATCGATCGACAGGAACGTGTTGTCGGGGGCCCGCTCGAGCGTTTCCGCGAGGGCGACGTAGTGGTCGGTGATGCGCTCCGCCTCGATCGGATCTGAGATGTTCTCGCCGAAGAAGTCGATCGAACTCGCGAGGCCCGCCGCGGCGAGGCGGTGCGCGCAGGCAATCGCATCCTCAGTGCGCGTCCCGGCGACGTAGCCCCTGGCCAGCCTGTAGGCGCCCCTCTCCCCACCGGGGACGGCGCGCACCCCGCGCTCCAATCCCGGATTCGTCGCGATCGCGGACAGGACACGCCGAGTGGTCAAAGCAACGGACACGCGGCGGCTGGCTAGTCGCCGCCGTACCCCTCGATCGGCTCCGTCAGCAGGCGAGCCTTCTGAGGCCCGTACTCGAAGACGTGGACGATGCGCACGGTGGAATCGGTGCGCTCGACGCGGGTCTCCACCAGGTCGAGGTCTTCGGCGTCACCGAGCCCGAGCTGGTTGAGCCGCTCGGCCTCGGCCCGGCAGACATCACCAGGGGTGGGACGGCTGGCCGGATATGCATCCTCGTGATGTCGAATCAGCGCCTGCCAGTGTTCGTCTCCCGCCCGCTC
>CAWFBT010000028.1:0-108346 GCA_963814095.1 uncultured Thermoleophilaceae bacterium
GACGTGTCGACGCAGTACATCTTCACCATGTACAAGCTGTCCCGGGTCCACCCGCCCGACAAGCGGGTGCTCGAGGACATCTCGCTGAGCTTCCTGCCGGGAGCCAAGATCGGCGTGCTCGGCGCGAACGGCTCCGGCAAGTCGACGCTGCTGCGGATCATGGCCGGCGTCGACACCGAGTTCCGCGGCGACGCACAGCTCGCCCCCGGCGCCTCCGTCGGCCTGCTGGAGCAGGAGCCGCAGCTCGACCCGTCCAAGGACGTCAAGGGCAACGTCGAGGACGGCGTGCGCGAGCTGCGCGACATGCTCGATCGCTTCAACGAGCTGGCCGCCAACTACTCGGACGAGACCGCCGGCGAGTTCGCCCGCCTGCAGGACTCGATCGCCGCCGCCGACGCCTGGGACCTCGACACCACGCTCGAGATCGCGATGGACGCGCTGCGACTGCCGCCGGGCGACGCCGACGTCGAGACGCTGAGCGGCGGCGAGCGCCGCCGGGTGGCACTCTGCCGGCTGCTGCTTTCGGCCCCCGACCTGCTGCTGCTCGACGAGCCGACCAACCACCTCGACGCCGAGTCGGTGGCCTGGCTCGAGAAGCACCTCGAGGACTACAAGGGCACCGTCGTCGCCGTGACCCACGACCGCTACTTCCTCGACAACGTGGCCGGCTGGATCCTCGAGCTCGACCGCGGCCGCGGCATCCCCTTCAAGGGCAACTACTCGTCCTGGCTCGAGCAGAAGCAGGAGCGGCTCGCCCACGAGGAGCGCAAGGAGACCGCGCGCCGGCGCACGATCGCGCGCGAGCTCGAGTGGGTGCGCGAGAGCCCGAAGGGCCGCCGGACCAAGGCGCGCGCCCGTCTCAACCGCTACGAGGCGCTGCTCGCCGAGGAGAAGAACGTCAAGCTCGACCAGGTCCAGATCCACATCCCGGCGGGCGCGCGCCTCGGCAACGTGGTCGTCGAGACGGAGGACCTCCGCAAGGGCTTCGGCGACCGCCTCCTGATCGACGACCTGAGCTTCACGCTGCCGCCCGCCGGCATCGTCGGCGTGATCGGCCCGAACGGCGCGGGCAAGACGACGCTGTTCCGGATGATCGTCGGCGAGGAGGAGCCGGACGCCGGCGAGCTGCGACTCGGCGACTCGGTCGAGCTCGCCTACGTCGACCAGTCGCGCGACGCGCTCGACCCCGACAAGACCGTCTGGGAGGAGATCTCGGACGGCTACGACAACATCAAGGTCGGCGAGCGCGAGATGAACTCGCGCGCCTACTGCTCCGGCTTCAACTTCCGCGGCTCGGACCAGCAGCGCAAGGTCGGCGCGCTCTCCGGCGGCGAGCGCAACCGGGTCCACCTCGCCAAGCTGCTGCGCCGCGGCGGCAACCTGCTGCTGCTCGACGAGCCGACCAACGACCTCGACGTCGACACGCTGCGCGCGCTCGAGGAGGCGCTGCTGTCGTTCGCCGGCTGCGCCGTGATCATCTCGCACGACCGCTGGTTCCTCGACCGCGTCGCCACGCACGTGCTCGCGTTCGAGGGCGACTCGGAGGTCGCCTGGTTCGAGGGCAACTTCGAGGCCTACGAGGAGAACCGCCGGGCCCGGCTGGGCGCCGAGGCGGACCGCCCGCACCGGATCACGTACAAGAAGCTGACCCGGACCTAGGTCTCAGCAGGGGCCGTTCCGGGCATGAAACCGGCATGGCCACACGCCACGAAGACATCGATGTACGCGGAGTGCCGGTCGAGCGCCACCAGGAGGTGCTCACGAGCGAGGCGCTGGCGCTCGTAGGCCGCCTGCACGAGGAGCTCGACGACACGCGCCGCACGCTGCTCGACGCGCGCCAGGAGCGCCAGGCGGAGCTGGACGCCGGCGGCACGCTCGACTTCGTGACGGCGCCAGAGGACTTCACCGTCGCGCCCGTGCCGGACGCGCTCCAGGACCGCCGCGTCGAGATCACCGGACCCACCAGCCGCAAGATGGTCATCAACGCGCTCAACTCGGGCGCGCGCGGCTTCATGGCCGACTTCGAGGACGCGAACTCGCCCAGCTGGCGCAACATGGTCGGCGGCCAGGTCAACCTCGCCGACGCCGTGCGCGGCTCGATGGAGCACGAGGAGAAGGGCAAGCAGTACCGGCTCGAGGAGGAGCACGCGGTGCTGCTCGTCCGGCCGCGCGGGCTGCACCTGCCCGAGCGCCACCTGCGTGTGAACGGCGACAGCGTCGCCGGCGCGTTCATGGACTTCGGCCTGTACGTGCACCGCAACGCGCACGAGCTGCTCGAGCGCGGGCGCGGCCCTTACTTCTACATCCCGAAGCTCGAGTCGCAGCGCGAGGCCGCGCTCTGGCGCGACGCCTTCGTGATCGCCGAGCAGGCGCTCGGCCTCGACCGGGGCACGATCAAGGCGACCGTCCTGATCGAGACGATCCCGGCCGCCTTCTGCATGGACGCGATCCTGTACGAGCTGCGCGACCACGCGGCCGCCCTCAACGCCGGGCGCTGGGACTACATCTTCTCCGTGATCAAGCGCTTTCGCTCGCGGCCCGACTTCGTGCTGCCGGACCGCTCCGCGGTCACGATGACCGTGCCCTTCATGCACGCGTACTCGCAGCTGGTCGTCAAGACCTGTCACGCCCGCGGCGCGCATGCGATGGGCGGCATGTCCGCGGTGATCCCGAGCCGCAGCGACGAGGAGGCCAACAAGAAGGCCTTCGATGCGGTGCGCACGGACAAGGAGCGCGAGGCCGGCGAGGGCTTCGACGGCACCTGGGTCGCGCACCCGGACTCCGTGCCGGTCGCCACCGAGGCCTTCGACGAGGTGCTCGGCGACAGGCCAAACCAGGTCGACAGGCAGCGCGACGACGTGACGCCGAGCGCCGCCGCGCTTCTCTCTGTCCCAGACACGCCCGGCGAGGTCACCGAGGCGGGCCTGCGCTCGAACGTGAACGTGGGCATCCAGTACATCTCCTCGTGGCTGCGCGGCAACGGCGCCGCGGCGATCTACGGGCTGATGGAGGACGCGGCAACGGCGGAGATCAGCCGCGGACAGGTGTGGCAGTGGATCCGCCACGGGGCCACGCTCGAGGACGGCCGCGCGATCACCCCCGAGCTCGTTCGCGAGCTCGAGACCTCGGAGCTCGAGCGCATCCGCGAGGAGATCGGCGACGACGAGTGGTTCGAGAGAGAGGGCCGGCCGGAGCTGTCGCGCGAGCTGTTCGAGTCGGTTGCCCTGAGCGGCGACGAGTTCGTCGAGTTCCTCACGCTGCCCGCCTACGAGCGGCTCGAAGACTAGGCGCACCTTTTCGCCCCCTCCCGAGTTGGAGGGGGCATGCTGAGCTACCTGCGTCGCCACCACCTCGGCCTGATCGCGATCTTCTTCGCCCTCACGGGCACGTCCTACGCGGTCGCCACGGGCTCGATCGACTCGCGCGAGATCCGCAACAACTCGATCCGCAGCAAGGATGTCCGCAACAACGCCCTGCTCTCGCGCGACCTGCGCAACAACTCGGTGCGCTCGACCGACGTCCGCGAGGGGACGCTCACCGGGACCGACGTCTTCGATGGCGGCCTGACCGGCGCCGATCTCGCCAACAGCAGCGTCGAGGGCCTCGACGTGCGCGACGCGACGATCGGCGACGCCGACATCGGCGCGAACGCGGTCTCGAACGACGAGCTGGCGGCAGGCGCGGTGCGTTCGCCGGACGTCCTGAACGGCTCCCTCGGGGCCGAGGACCTGCAGGGCGGCCTGCTCGCGAGCGACGCGAGCGTTCGCTTCGACAACTTCGCCGTGGCGGCCGGGGCGGTGGCGGGCGAGGACGTGGGCTGCCCCGCGGGTCAGCGCGCGCTCGGCGGCGGCGTCTCCTTCGGCAGCCTCGACGAGCGGCGACCGGGTCGTCCTCTCGGAGCCGCGGCTCGGAGGCGACGCCCCGAATGCCCAGGGCGCCGTCGCGAACGGCTGGGGAGCGGCGATCCTCAACGGCGCGGGCGACGAGCGGACGGCCAGCGTCTGGGTCATCTGCAGCGCGCGATGATGCGCAGGCGCCTGGATAGGATCGCCCCGGAATGCAGCCGGGCTCGCGATCCAAGGTGCTCTGCGCGGGCATCGTCGTGGCCGACGCGATCGCGTCGCCCGTCGACGCCGTACCGCCGCCGGGGCTGCTGACGCTCGTCGACTCCGTGCAGCTCGCCACGGGCGGCTGCGCCCTCTCGACCGCCACTGCGCTCGTCCGCCTCGGCACGCCCGCGGCGCTCTGCGGCTGCGTCGGCCGTGATCTGCTCGGCGACGTCATGCGGCGCGAGGCCGAGGCGCGCGGGATCGTCACCGACGACCTGCGCGCCACCGACGAGCTCACCTCGGCCTCGCTCGTGCTCGATGCGAGCGACGGCGAGCGCACCTTCATCCACAACCCGGGCGCGAGCGCCGCGCTGACCGCGGCGGACGTCGAGCGCGCGCTCGACGCCGGCCCGAGCTGGCTCCACATCGGCGGCGCGCTCGTGATGCCCGCGCTCGACGGCGAGCCGCTCGCGGGTGTGCTCGCCGGACGCGCGCGAACGCGGGATCGCGACGAGCCTCGACCCGGTCCACGACGCGACGGGGCGCTGGGAGCGCCTCCACCCGTCGCTGGCGCATCTCGACGTGATCTGCCCGAACCTGAACGAGGCGCGCGGAATCACCGGCATGGAGACGCCCGAGGACTGCGCCGCCTGGCTGCGCGAGCGCGGCGTCGGGCGAATCGCGATCAAGCTCGGCCGCGACGGCGCCTACGCGCTCGACGACGAGACCGCCGAGCACGTGGCGCCCTTCCCCGTCGAGGCACGCGACGAGACCGGCGCGGGCGACGCTTTCGCGGGCGGCCTCATCCACGGCCTCGTGAACGGCTGGCCACTGGCGCGCGCCGTCCGGCTCGGCAACGCCGTCGGCGCGCTGTCGACGCGCGGCACCGGCGCGAGCAGCACGCTTCCCGACCTCGAGGAGGCTCTCGCGCTGTGAGCATCGAGCCGCGCGTGCGCCGCCTGTTCGCCGCCGACGGGCGCTGCTTCGACGTCGCCGTCGACCACGGCTTCTTCGGCGAGCCGCGTTTCCTCGCGGGGATCGAGGACCTCGCGGCGGCGCTCGACGTGCTCGTCGAGGCGGCGCCCGATGCGATCCAGCTCTCACCCGGGAGCGCACCGCTGCTGCAGCGGCGGCCCGGGCCGAAGCCGGCGCTCGTGCTGCGCACGGACGTCGCCAACGTCTACGGACCGACGGTCGACGCGGAGGCCGGCTACTTCTCGGAGCTCGTGCCCGAGGCGGTCGAGCAGGCGCTGCGGCTCGACGCGGCGTGTGTCGTCGTCAACCTGCTCTGGATCGAGGGGCGCGAGGACCTCCAGCGGGCCTGCGTGCGCAACGTCGCGGCGCTCAAGGCGCGCTGCGAGCCGGCCGGCATGCCGCTGATGGTCGAGCCGCTCGCGATGCAGCCGGGCTCGGCGGGCTACGGCGTCAACGGCGACCCCGAGCGGATCCGCGCGCTGGTGCGCCAGGCGGTCGAGCTCGGCGCCGACATCATCAAGGCCGACCCGACCGACGACCTCGGCGACTACCCGGGCGTGATCGAGGTGGCCGGTGGCATCCCGCTGCTCGTGCGCGGCGGCGGGCGCGCCTCGGACGAGGAGGTGCTGCGCCGGACGGAGGCGGTCATGCGCGCCGGTGCAGCGGGGATCGTCTACGGCCGCAACGTGATCCAGCACGAGCGCCCGTCCGCGATGACGCGGGCGCTGATGTCGGTGGTCCACGACGGCGTGGGCGCCGACGCGGCGCTCGCGAGCCTCGGTGGCTGAGCGCGAGGTCCGGCTCGGGCTGATCGGCGGAGGCCTGATGGGCCGCGAGCTCGCCAGCACGGCGGCGCGCTGGATCCACCTCGACGAGCTCGGCGTGCGCCCGCGGCTCGTGCACGTCTGCGACGTCAACCCGCAGACGCTCGCCTGGTACGGGCGGCTGGCGGACGAGCCGCGCCTGAGCGCCGACTGGCGCGCGGTCCTCGACGATCCCGAGGTCGAGGCCGTCTACATCGCCGTCCCTCACCACCTGCACGCGGAGCTGTACGTGGCGGCCCTCGACGCGGGCAAGCACCTGTTCGGCGAGAAGCCCTTCGGCATCGACCTGGCCGCCAACGAGACGGTCATGGCCGCGGTCGCAGGACACCCCGACCAGCTCGCGCGCTGCTCGTCGGAGATGCCGTTCTTCCCGGGCGGCCAGGCGGTCTGGCGCTGGATCGCCGCGGGCGCGTTCGGCCGCCCGATCGAGGTGCGCTCGCTGTTCCTGCACTCGAGCGACCTCGATCCCGGCAAGCCGGGCAATTGGAAGCGCCGCGCCGAGACGAACGGCGCCTACGGCTGCCTCGGCGACCTCGGCATGCATGCGCTGCACCTGCCGCTCCGGGCCGGCTGGGCGCCGCTCGACGTCCGCGCCGTGCTCGCCGACGTCTTCACCGAGCGCCCGGACGGCCGCGGTGGGACGGTCCCCTGCGACACCCCGGACAACGCCGTCCTGCTCTGCCGGGCCGAGCACGAGGGCGCCGAGTTCCCTGTGCGGATCGAGACCAAGCGCATCGCGCCCGGCCACATGAACACGTGGACGATCGAGGTCGACGGCACCGAGGGCTCGATCGCGTTCACGACCAAGCACCCGAAGACGCTGCGCACGATGCGCTACTCGCCGGGTGAGCCGCAGCGCTGGGAGGAGACCGATCTCGGCTCGCAGTCGGCCTACCCGAGCATCACCGGCGCGATCTTCGAGTTCGGATTCGCGGACGCGCTCCAGCAGATGTGGGCGGCCTTCCTCGACGAGCTCGCCCACGGCCGCGACGGCATGCGCCAGCCCTTCCACTGCGTGACGCCCGAGGAGGCGGCCTGCACGCACGACCTCTTCACGGCAGCTTTGCGAGCAGACGCGGGGCGCAGCGTCGAGGCGGTGGAGGCGCGCTACCCGCTGTAGGGCAGGCCGAGCTCTCAGAGGGGCGACAGGCCGACCGCACGCTCAGCCTGCTCGCGGTCGCGAAACGGCTCGTTTCGAAGCAGCTTCCCGTTCCTGAGCGTCCAGACGTGGGCCGCGAACTCGGCGAGCGGCGCGCCGCTTCCCTTGCCGAGTGCGTGCATCGTCATCTCGATGATCACGCGCCCGTCGGGCGCCACGGCCGTCGAATGGATGTCGACCCGCCACTCCCCCCAGGCCGAGTTGATGTCGTCGAAGTACCGGCGGACCCCGTCGTGACCGACGTACGCCCTTCCGTCGACGGCGAGCACCGAGAGGAACTCGATTTCCGGGTCGCACACCGCGACACCGGCTTCGATGTCGCAGCGGGTGATGGCCTCGGCGAAGCGCCGGACCAGATCGTCGCCCTGCTCTCCCATGGTCCGTGCAGTATCCCGCTAAGCCCGTATAACTCGATCCATGGCGATCAGAGCGGTTCCCAACATCCGCAGCGACCGGCCGGCCGAGACGCGTGAGTTCTTCGTGGACCTGTTCGGTTTCGAGGTCGTGATGGACCTGGGCTGGATCACGACCGTGGCCTCGCCCGGCAACAGATCAGTGCAGGTATCGATCATGGCGAATGACGACCCCTCCGCCCCCGGGATGAGCATCGGTGTGGAGGACGTCGATGCGGTACACGCGCGGGCGGTCGAGCGCGGCTGCGAGATCTTCTACCCCCTCCGCGATGAGGACTGGGGCGTGCGCCGCTTCATGCTCCGCGACCCGAACGGGACGACCGTGAACGTCGTGTCTCACCGCCCTGCGGAACCGCCGGGCTGAACGGAGCTCCTCGCTAAGCGGCTTCGCTCGTCCGCTCTGCCTCGCGTAGCTCGCGCAGCGCCCGCTTACGCTCGTCGCGGCTCGTGCGGTCGAGGATCAGCACGCCGTCCAGGTGGTCCATCTCGTGCTGAATCACGCGCGCCTCGAGGCCGGATGCCTCGACGCTGCGCGGCTCCCCCTCCTCGTCCTGGGCGCGCACCCGCACGTATACGGGCCGCTCGACGTCGACCATCACGCCGGGAATGGAGAGGCAGCCCTCGTCGCTGCCCTCGCGCTCGTCGCTCGCCCACTCGATCTCGGGGTTGGCAAGCGTGATCAGCGGGGCATCGGGTCCGACGCGGTAGACGAGCAGCCGCTGGGAGATGCCGAGCTGGGGCGCCGCCAGGCCGACGCCCAGGGCGTCGTTCATGATGCCCGCCATGCGGGCGACCTGCTGGCGGAGCGAGTCGTCGAAGCGATCGACGGGTGTGGCGCGGGACTTGAGGACGGGATCGCCGAGGCTGCGGATGAAGGACATCGCGGCCACCCGCCGGGCCTCGAGCTCGGGATCGAGCTCGGGCGCGTCCTCCTCTTCGTGCTGAACCTCTACCTCGAGATCGCGCTCCTCAGACATCGGTTTTCAGTCTAACGCGGCGTCGCGGAGCGCCTTATTGCGGGTCGACGTCCACCGCGAACGCCGCCGGGGCGTGGGAGCGGTCGGCCGCCACCGCCTCGACCGCCGCGCGGACCGCAGCGATCGCCTCGGCTCGCCGCGGCGTGCGCACGACGAGCTGCGCGCGCCGGCGCGCCTGGCGCCGGAACAGCGGCGCGGGGCCGAGCACCGGCACCCCGGCGGCGGCGATCCGCTCGCGCACGGCCTCGGCCGCGGCGAGCTCCGGGCCCCCCTCCTCGGACGAGCAGACCACCCTGATCAGGTGCCCGTGCGGCGGGTAGCCGAGCGCCGCCCGGCGCTCGAGCTCGCCGGCGAGGAACCCATCGGCGTCGTGGCGGGCGGCGAGCTGGAGAGCGCGCGCGGACGGGTCGAGCGCCTGCACGATCACGCGGCCGCCACGCGGCCCACGGCCACTGCGGCCGGCCAGCTGCGCCACGAGCGCGAAGGTGCGCTCCTCCGCGCGGAAGTCGGGGAAGCGCAGCGTGGCGTCGGCGTCGAGCACCACACCCAGCGTGACGTCGGGGAAGTCGTGGCCCTTGGCCACCATCTGCGTGCCGACGAGCACGGCCGCCGGGGCCGCCTCGAAGCGGCGCAGCACCGATTGGACCCCCTCGGCCGCAGCGCTGTCGGCGTCGAGCCGGAAGACAGGCAGCGGGGCGACCAGCTCGTCCAGCTCGCGCTCCAGCTGCTCGGTGCCCGCGCCGTGGCGCGCCACCGACACCGAGTTGCAGTCCGGGCAGGCGCGCGGCACGGCCTCGCTGTGGCCGCAGTGATGGCAGGCGACCTCGGCCACGGAGCGGTGGAGCACGAGCGTGACGTCGCAGTTCGGGCACTCCCAGACGCGGCCGCACTCCCGGCAGGACAGGAAGTTCGACCAGCCGCGCCGGTTGAGCAGCACGATCGCCTTCTCGCCGCGGCGGCGGACGCCGTCGAGCGCGCGCCGCGTCTCCTCGTGGAGCGGGCCCGAGGCCCCCAGCATCGGGACGAGCTCGACCGGGGGCAGGCCGCGACCGTCGACCCGGTGGGGCAGCCGGACGCGCTCATGGCGGTGGACGCTCTCCGCGCGCGGCGTGGCGCTGCCGGCCACCAGGAGGGCCCCCTCCACCGCGGCGCGCCGCTCGGCGACGGTGCGCGCGTCGTAGCGAGGATCGCCCTCCTGCTTGTAGGAGCCGTCGTGCTCCTCGTCGACGACGATCAGGCCGAGGTCGCCGAAGGGCGCGAAGACGGCGGAGCGCGGGCCCACGCACACGCGCGCCTCGCCGCGGCGCATGCGCCACCACTCGTCGTAGCGCTCGCGCTGCGAGAGCTGCGAGTGCATCACGGCGACCGCGTCGCCGAAGCGCTCGACGAAGCGGCCGGCCGTCTGCGGCGTGAGCGCGATCTCCGGCACCAGCACGATCGCCGAGCGGCCGCGCTCGAGCGCGGCCGCGACCGCGCGCAGATAGACCTCCGTCTTGCCGCTTCCGGTCACGCCGTGGAGGACGAGCGGCGCCCCCGGTCCGTCGCCGGCGTCCAGGCGCCCCTCGATCGCCGTCAGCGCGGCTGCCTGGTCCGGGGTCGGCTCGGCCGGAGACGAGCGGGCGCCGACGCTCAGCAGCTGCGGGCGCCGCGGCGGCTCGAGCGCGTTCTCGAGCCGCACGAGGCCGCGCCGCTCGAGCGAGCGCAGCGTCGAGTGGTCGCAGCCGGCGCGGCGACCGAGCTCGGCGGCGCCAAGCGACCCGCCGCGGAGCTCCTCGAGCGCTGCGCGCTGACGCGTCCCGAGCCGCTCGCCGGCCGCGAGCGCTGACTCGCCGACAGGGGTGAGGGCGGCGCGCAGCGAACGGCGCGGCACGAGCGGGCGAGCAGCGCCCGTGCCCGTGCCCGGGCGGTAGCACGAGCGCGAGCCCGCGGGCGGGCGTCGACACGTACTCGCGCGCCACCCAGAGGCCGAGCGCGACGAGCGCCTGCGGGACGTCGGCCTCGAGCATCGCGAGCGGCTCGGCCAGCCGCTCCGGAGGCAGCTCGCTCTCCTCGGCCAGGTCCACGACCACCCCCAGCAGGCGCTGGCGGCCGAACGGCACCACCAGCATGCTGCCCACGCCCGCGGCGGCCAGCTCGGCGCCGAGGCGATAGTCGAACGGCCCGCGCAGAGCGCGCGCAGGGGTGAGCGGCTCGACCTTGGCGATCACGCATCCGAACCTACGGTCCGGCCCGGACGGCGCAGCGCGGCGTCGAAACGGGAACGATGTGGGGCGTGGCGATCGACTTCGAGGCCGAGGGGCTGCTGGACGGCCTGGGCGGCGCGGCGGCCCGCGAGGCCCGGCTCGAGCTGCTGCGCACGCTCGAGCTCGAGGGCTTCACGCTCGACGAGCTGCGCCGCGCCGCCGGCGAGGACCGGCTGGCGCTGCTGCCGGTCGAGCGCGTGCTCGAGGCGGAGGGGCCGCGGCACACGCTGCGCGAGATCGCGGATGCCGCGGGGCTCGAACTGAGCTTCCTCGAGGAGGCGCGCCGGGCCCTCGGCGACCCGGCGGTCGCCCCCGACGCGCGCGTGCTCACCGACGAGGAGCTCGAGCTCGCGCGCCATGCGAAGACGCTGCTCCACGCCGGGCTCGACGAGGAGAGCTTCCTCGAGCTGATCCGCGTGATGAGCCACTCGCTCGACTCGATCGCGTCGGCGCTCGTCGCCACGCTCGGTCAGGCGCTCCTGCAGCCGGGCGACACCGAGCGCGACCTCGGCCTTCGCTACGCCGAGTCGCTCCGGATGCTCGCGCCGCTGGCCGGGCCGGCGCTCGAGCTGATCCTGAATCGGCGCCTGCGTGAGCAGATCCGCGACGCCGTGATCGGGCGCGCCGAGCTCGAGAGCGGGCGCCTACCCGGCGCGCAGGAGGTGTTCGTGGCGTTCGTCGACATCGTCGGCTTCACGGAGCTCGGCGAACAGGTGCCGGCCGACGAGCTTGGTGCGGTCGTGCGCGACTTCGAGCGGCGCGTGGAGGAGGCCGTCGAGCCGCCCGTGCGGCTCGTCAAGACGATCGGCGACGCGGCGATGCTCGTGTCATACGAGCCCGACCCGCTGATCGACGTCGTGCTCGGCCTTGTCGACGCCTCCGCGGAGGATCCGCGGGGGCTGCTCCTGCGCGGCGGGGTCGCGGCCGGCGAGGCACTCCAGCGCGCGGGCGACTGGTACGGGCGACCCGTCAACCTCGCAAGCCGGGTCACCGCATTCGCGCGCCGTGGCAGCGTCGTCGCCACCGGCGAGGTACGCGACGCCGCCCGCGGCGACCGCCGCTGGTCGTTCGCCGGCAACCGCCGCTTCAAGGGGGTGGCGGGCGAGGTGGCCGTCTACCGCGTGCGGCGGGCGCCCAGGTAGTCGAGGGCGCTCTGACCCACATGCGCCAACCCCAGGGGGCGGCCTGCCTCGGCGAGCTGGTCCCACGCCTCGTCCGAGCAGCCGTCGCCGAACAGGAGCAGGTAGCGATCGCGCTCCTCGTGGACGAGGTCGACACGCGAGCCGCCGAGCCGGCCCTCCGCAACACAGCCGGCCGCCAGGCCGTTGGGTAGCGCCGCGGCCTCGACGACACCCTGCGCGCGGGGCCCGATGATCGAGACGGACTCCGCTCGAGGCGGTGAATCGAGGTCGATCGAGATGCCCGTTGTCGCCAGCGCCCGGCGTATCACCGCGCGCCAGCGCTCGATCGTCCGGGCCGGCCCGGCGAGCACCGCCCGCGTCGCGGCCGGGCGGCAGCCCCAGACGCCCGCCACACAGCGGGCCTCCCCGAGCGCCGGCACCCCGTCGGCCATCGCCGCGCCCAGAGAGCGACCGACGAAGAGCTCGCGCCCCCGCAACTCGACATGTTCGAGGTCGGGCCGCTCGATGAGCCCCGCTGCCTTCGTGCAAACGGCGATCTCGCCGGCGACCGAGCCGTAGTGCGCGACCACGTCGACCCCGTCCCTCGTGACGTGTACCGCCCCGCTGCCGCCGGCATGATGGGCGGACGCCACACTAGCCCCGGTGCGCGTCCGCTGAAAGGGCGCCTAGACTGTCGACCATGGCCCAGCCAGGGCAGTCCACGGCGGCGCGGCCGACTGCGCGCGAGCGCATTCTCGACAGCGCGTACGAGCTCTTCAGCCGGCACGGCATACGCGCGGTGGGCATAGACAGGATCATCGAGTCGTCCGGAGTGGCGAAGATGAGCCTGTACCGGAACTTCGAGTCGAAGGACGCGCTCGTGCTGGCGTTCCTCGAGCGCCGCGAGGAGCGCTGGACCAAGGAGTGGCTCGTCGCCGAGGCGACCGCGCGCGGCGAGACCGGCACCGAGCGGCTGCTCGCCATCTTCGACGTCTTCGGCGAGTGGTTCGCGCGCGACGACTTCGAGGGCTGCGCCTTCGTGAACGTGCTGCTCGAGTTCGACGACGCGCTGCATCCGATCCGGCTGGCGAGCGTCGAGCACCTCGCGAACATCCGCGGCTTCGTGAGCGAGTTCGCCGAGCAGGCGGGGGCACGCGATCCCGACGCCCTCGCCCGCCAGTGGCACATCCTCATGAAGGGCTCCATCGTCTCCGCCGGGGAAGGCGACCGCGAGGCGGCCACCCGGGCCCGCGCGCTCGGCGAGCTTCTGCTCGAGCGCGAGGGTCTACTCGGGTAACCGCCCCCACGGTCAGGCCCGACGCCGGGCGCTCACCCCCATCAAACCCCGAGCGCCTCGGACGCCATCTGGGCCCCGTTGAGCCTCGCCGAGATCTTCTGCATTGCAACGTCCCGGGCGAAGTCAGGCGACCCATGCTTCGGCTTCTCGTCGCGGCTGAACGGCGAGAAGCCACAGTCGTCGGTGGCGCCGAGGTTCTCGGCGCCGATGTGCTCCGCGGCTCTGACCAGATCGTCCCGGACCTGCTCCGGCGTCTCGACCTCCGGGGTCAGCGGGTTGATCACGCCCATGAAGCACTTCTGCGAGACCCCGTTCGCGTCGTCGCGCCGGTGCTCGCCACATAGCTTGTAGACCTTCTCCTTGTCCTCCTCGCTCGCGCACTGGATGAGGAAGTAGCCCGCGTCGAGGTTGAACATCTTGGTCAGCAGCTTCTCGTAGGGCACGTCCTTCGAGTGCACCGAGTCCATGTCGCCGCCGGGGCACGTGTGGATGCCGATGTTCACGCGCTCCTCGCCTGTGAAGCGGTCGAGCACCCGGTTGTTCAGGTCGATGAACTCGCCCAGCATGTCCTTGCCGGTCCACGGGTTGCGCGCGTCGTTCTTGTTCGCCAGCCGGCCCTCGGTGAAGTCGACCGACACACGCACGGCGCCCGCGTCGAAGCAGCCACGGATGTCCTTCTCGACCTCGTCGCACAGGTCGGCGAGGAACTGGTCGCGCGAATAGCCGTCGACCTCGCCCTCGAGCGGGTAGAGGAGCATCAGCATCGAGGGGGCGATCACGGCCTGCTTCACGTCGTGGCTCGCGATCTCCTTGTTCTTCTTGACGAACTCCGAGGCGAAGGTCTTGTACCTGAAGGGCCCGCCGGTGAGGCGCGGCAGCTGGCGGTGGTGACCGTCGTCGAAGATCGCGAAGTACTGACCGTCGCCCGCGAGATTGTCAGCCAGACCGGTGCCCGCAAGCGTGTCCGTGATCGGATAGGTCGCGAAGCTCGACTCGCGCTGCTCCCCGTCGGTGACGATCGGCTCGCCGGTCGCCTCGAGGCGCTTGATCGAGTCCTCCGCAGCGGCGTCCTGCTCCTGTTGGAGCTGCTCCCAGCTGATCTTCCCCTCGTCGTAGTCGGCGTAGGCCTCCTGGAGCTTCATCGGGCGCGGCAGCGAGCCGACGAGCTCAGTGGGGATCGGCATCGATTTCCTCTCCTCCGTCGCCTGCGAGACAGACCGGTCTTTCCGGCACGCTACTCCGCTTCGGTCGACAGGCGTCAAGCTGGGGCGGTGTCGGCACCGGCCACACTCCTCTCGGTAGCCGTGGTGCACTGGATCGCGATGGCCTCGCCGGGCCCGAACGTGCTGCTCGTCGCGCAGACCGCGATGTCGCGCTCGCGCCGCGACGCGCTTGCGGCGGCCGCCGGAATCGCCACCGGCGCCTTTCTGCTGTCCGCGGCCGCCGCGCTCGGCCTGGGGCTGGTCGTGGAGAGCGCGACGTGGGTCCGCCCGCTGCTGCAGCTGGCCGGCGGCGCGTATCTGATCTACCTGGGCGTGCAGACCTGGCGATCCGCCGACCGCGCCGGGAAGCTCGAAGAGGCGCCCCCGGGCCCGCTCGGGCGGCAATACCGGCGCGGGCTGTTCACCAATCTGAGCAACCCGAAGGCACTCGTGTTCTTCGGCAGCGTGATCGCGCCGACGCTCGACGTCGCCAACTCAGGCTGGGTCGGGCTCGCGGCCGTGGGAGTGATCACGGTGGACGCACTCGTGTGGCACGCGCTGCTGGCGGTCGGCTTCGCGCGGCCGGCTGTGCAGCGGCGCTACCTCAGCGCCAAGCGAGTCGTCGACCGGGTCGTCGGAGGCCTGCTCGCGCTGATCGGGGCGCGGCTCGCGTGGACCGCGTGATACGGCAGGACTAGGCGCCGGTCGTCGCGACGTTCCGCTCAGGGAGCCCGGCGGCGCTGCGCAGGGCGTCCGCCTTGTCGGTCTTCTCCCAGGTGAAGTCGGCGTCCTCGCGGCCGAAGTGGCCGTAGGCGGCGGTCTTCTGGTAGATCGGCCGGTGCAGGTCGAGGTACTCGCGGAAGGCGCCGGGGCGCAGGTCGAAGTGCTCGTTGATCAGCCGGAGCAGGTCGCCGCAGCCGATCTTCTCGGTGCCGAAGGTCTCGACCATCACCGACACGGGGTGCGCGACGCCGATGGCGTACGCCACCTGGACCTCGCAGCGCTCCGCGAGGCCCGCGGCCACGACGTTCTTCGCCACGTAGCGCGCCGCGTACGCCGCCGAGCGGTCGACCTTGGACGGGTCCTTGCCCGAGAAGGCGCCGCCGCCGTGGCGGGCCATGCCGCCGTAGGTGTCGACGATGATCTTGCGGCCGGTTAGCCCCGCGTCGCCGACCGGGCCCCCGATCACGAACTTGCCGGTCGGGTTGACGAGGAAGTTGTGGCCGCCGTCGTCGAGCAGCTTCTTCTCGTCGTACAGCTCGCCGGGCAGGATCGGATGCACGACGTGCTCCCACAGATCCGGCTTGATCAGCGTCTGCGAGTCGACGCCCTCCTTGTGCTGGGTCGAGATCAGCACCCGCTCGATCTCGATCGGCCGGCCGTTCTCGTAGCGCACGCTCACCTGCGTCTTGCCGTCCGGGCCCAGGTAGGGCATCACGTCGGCGCGCCGCACCTCGGCGAGCCGGTGCGCGAGCTTGTGCGCGAGCGAGATCGGCAGCGGCATGAGCTCCTTCGTCTCGCGCGTCGCGTAGCCGAACATCATGCCCTGATCGCCGGCGCCGGCGACGTCGAGCGCGTCGTCGTCAGCCGGATCGGTGCGCGCCTCGTAGGCCTTGTCCACACCCTGCGCGATGTCGGGCGACTGCTCGTCGATCGCGGAGATGACGGCGCAGCTGTCCGCGTCGAAGCCGTAGCGGTTGCCCGTGTAGCCGATCTTGCGGATCGTGTCGCGCGCGATCCTCGGGATGTCCACGTAGGTATCGGTCGTGATCTCGCCCGAGACCACAACCAGGCCGGTGTTGACGAGCGTCTCGCACGCCACGCGACCCGACGGATCCTCGGCCATCACGGCATCGAGAACACCGTCGGAGATCTGGTCGGCGACCTTGTCCGGATGGCCCTCGGTGACCGACTCCGACGTGAACAGGTACTCGTTGTCTGAAAGCTGCTGGCTCGTCATCGGGCGAGAAGGGTACACACGGGATCGCGCTCGTCCCGAACTGCTAGAAGCTTGCTGCAGTGGACAGGCGGACACTGGGATACGCAGCGGCGGTGGTCGTCGTCTTCGCGCTGATCGTCGGCGGGGCGCTTGCGCTGGGCGGGGACGACGACGATGAGCCGCGCGAGGCTGCGGCGCCACCCGCAACGACCGCGGAGGGCTCCACGGCAGCTGAGGCGGAGCGCACCGAGACACATGCGCAGCCAGACGACGGGCGGGACGGGGGCGCAACCGTGGAGGAGCCCGCCGCCGAGCCCGCGCCGGACCCCGAGCCCGCCCCCGCCCCAGCCGCCGAGCCGGCCCGCTACGTGCCCTTCTCGGCGAGCAGCGGCGACTGGCAGGCCGAGCTGCCGTCCGGGAACGGCTGGCAGCGGCCCGCCGAGCGCCAGCTGGGCGGCGGGCGCCGCATCAGGGTCACCGTTCGCGGTCCCGAGGGAGCGGCGCTCGTCATCGACCACACCCCGGCCGCACCGGCTCGCTTTGGAAGCAAGTACCGGTCAAGCCGCGAGCTGCCTCAGGCCTCGGTCGGGTCGATGACCGAGTACCGGCTGAGCGACGACGCCGTCGGATACGTCATGCGCGCCGGTGACGGCGGCTTTCGGGTGTTCGCAACCGGCGTCGACGGCCCGGTCGCTCGCCGCGTGGCGGACTCGCTCAGCTTCGTGGACCTCTAGCGCTAGGACTTCTGGGTCATCGCCCAGATGCCGAAGACGAGCAGGGCGATGCACAGGATCCCCGCGACCACGGCCACCGCCATCCAGGCGTTGCGGGCGACAGCCGCCTCGCCCTCCTGCTGCCCGCGGTCGACGGCAAACAGGAGCTCGGGTAACAGAATGGTCACAGCGCAGGCCCTGCGCGCCTGAGCCTGCTCGACGAGCTCGGGCGTCAGCTCGTGGAGCGAGCCGATCTGCACGTCGGCGCCCGCCAGCTCCTCCTCGCCCGGCGGGTAGTGAGGGTTCGGCAATGCGATCACCGCCATCGCGGCGGCGCGCGCCGCCTTGATGCCGTTCGTCGAGTCCTCGACGGCCACGCACGCTTCCGGCGCCACCGCGAGCCGGCGCGCGGCCTCGAGGTAGACGTCCGGGTTGGGCTTCCCGCGCGCGACCTCCTCGGACGAGAGCGTGACGGCGAACAGCCTGGCGAGCCCGGACAGCTCCAGGAACAGGTCGATGATCTCTCGGTTCGACGAAGACGCGAGCCCGAGCGGCCAGCGCCCGGCGAGCCGCTCGACCGCCTCGACCGCGCCGTCGATCAGCGGGAGCCGCTCGCGATAGATCTGCTCGAGGCGCGCCACGACCGCGTCCGAGATCGCCGCGGGCTCGAGGTCGACGCCGAGCTCGTCGTGCAGGTAGGCCGACCACTCGGGCGAGCTCATGCCCATCATGTCGTGGGGTGCCTCCTCGCGCCAGCTCCCGTCGCGCTCGCGCACCAGCTCCTCCTTGGCCTCATTCCAGACCTGCTCGGAGTCGAGCAGCACGCCGTCGAGGTCGAACACGACGGCGGCCGTCATGAGCGCCCGCTGCTCGTCTTGAAGTCGATCACGAGCGGCACGCCCTGGAGCTGGTAGCGGTCGCGCAGCCGGTTCTCGAGGAAGAACGCGTAGTCGCGTGTGACGCGGCTGCGGTCGTTCACCTGCACCGCGAAGCGCGGCGGGCCCGTCTCGAACTGGGCCATGTAGTACATCCGCAGGCGCTTGCCGCGCACAGACGGCGGCTCGCGCGTCACCTGCAGGTCGCCGAGGAAGCGGTTGAGCTCGGACGTCGCGATGTGCTGCTGGGCGCTGTCGGCCACGCGCAGCGCCTCGGCGACGAGCCGCTTCATGCCGCGGCCCGTCTTCGCCGACACGGCCAGCACCGCCGGGCGCTGGCGCAGCTTGCGCGTGGTGCGCGCCTTCGCGTCCTCGAGGTCGGTGTCGGTCACATCCCATTTGTTGAGCGCCAGCACGGTCGCGCACTTGCTCTTCATCGCGAGCTCGGCCGCGCTCAGGTCCTCGGAGGTCACGCCCTCGCTCGCGTCGCAGACGACGATCGCGACGTCGGCGCGCTCGGCGGCCTGCTCGGAGCGCAGCTGCGCGTAGTAGTCGACCGTGCCCGCGACCTTCGTCCGCCGCCGCAGGCCCGCGGTGTCGACCAGGGTGACCGGCCGGCCGTCGAACTCGATGCGCGTGTCGATGGAGTCGCGCGTGGTTCCGGCGACCGGCGTGACGATCACGCGCTCCTCGCCGAGCAGGCGGTTGACGAGCGACGACTTGCCCACGTTCGGGCGGCCGATCAGCGCGAGCCGGGTCGGCTCCTCGACCTCCGCCTCGCGGCGCGGCAGCCGCTCGACGATCGTGTCGAGCAGGTCGCCCGTGCCGAGGCCCTGCGTCGCCGACACGGCGATCGGGTCGCCCAGCCCCAGTCCGTAGAACTCGGCGGCGAGCCCCGCCTGACGGGCGTCGTCGACCTTGTTGGCGGCCACGACCACCGGCACGGGCCCGCCGCGCAGCTCGCGCGCCAGCTCCTCGTCGCCCGGCCGCAGGCCCGTGCGCGCATCGACCACGAGCAGCGCGAGGTCGGCGCCCTCGACCGCGATCAGCGCCTGGCGGCGGATCTCGTCGGCCATCTCGTGCTCGCCGGCGAGATCGACTCCGCCGGTGTCGATCAGCGTGAAGGCGAGCCCGTTCCAGTCGGCGTCGATCTCCTTGCGGTCGCGCGTCACGCCCGCCTGCTCGTGCACCACGGCCGCGCGCGTCCCGCTGAGCCGGTTCACGAGGGTCGACTTGCCGACGTTCGGATAGCCGACGACCGCGACGGTCGGGCGCCTCACCGCGCCCGCTCCACCAGCTCGACGATGCGGGCGACCACGTCGTCGATCGTTAGCCCGGTGGTGTCGAGCTCGACCGCGCCTGGTGCGATCGCGAGCGGCGAGTACTCGCGCGACGCGTCCTGGGCGTCGCGCAGGGCCTGGTCGCGCAGCACCGTGTCCACATCGGCGCCCAGCTCCTCCGCGCGCCGGCGCGCGCGCTCCCCGGCCCCCGCCGTGAGGAAGACCTTCACGGGAGCATCCGGGGCGACCACCGTGCCGATGTCGCGACCCTCGGCGACCCAATCGCCGCCGCGCAGCAGGTCGCGCTGCTTTTCGACGAGCGCCGCGCGCACCGCCGGGTTGGTGGCCACCTTCGAGGCTGCCTCGGAGACCTCCGGGGCACGGATCGCGTCCGTCACGTCCTCGCCGTTCGCGATCACGCGCTCGCCCAGCTCTATCTGCAGGTCCTGCGCCTCCTGCGAGGCGGCGCCGCCGTGGCGGATCGTCAGCAGGCCAACCGTCCGGTACATGGCACCCGAATCGAGGTAGGTGTAGCCGAGCGCCCGCGCCAGGGCGCGCGCGACTGTGCTCTTCCCCGCGCCGGCGGGCCCGTCGATCGCGACGATCATGGCCGCTTCGACCCTACAGACGGCTGCGCAGGCCGAGCTCTCGCGGAGCGGGCTCGAGATACACCTGGGCGGCAGCCCATTCCGCCGACGCCGCGCGGATGTGGCGGCGCAGCAACGCGAGCGGCACCGCGAGCGGCACGATGCCCTCGCGGTACTCCTCGATGGCGACCTGCAGCTCGGCGCGGTCGTCGCTCGACAGCTCGTCCTTGACGTGCCCGGCGAGGTGCTCGAGCACGTCCTGATGGCGACCGGGCGTGGCGGGGCGAGCGAGCGCCCGGGCGTGCAGCTCGGCGTAGCGCTGCGGCCAGCTCGGGCGCGCTCGAGCTCGACCGGCGGTCGCCACGAGCCGGCCGAGCTCGAGCGCAAGCGCCGGATCGTGGACGCGCACGAGCATCTTCTCCGCCGTGTGGAACTCGACGAGCTCGCGCGGGCCCCAGTCGCCGGCGAGGAAGCTGCGCACGCGGGCGTGCGCGAACACGCGCGCCACGAAGTGCTCGCGCAGGCGCGCGTCGCGCAGGCGGCCCTCCTCCTCCAGCGGCAGCAGCGGTAGGCGCTCGACCAGCGCGGCCGCGAACAGCCCGCGCCCGACGGCCGCGGGCGAGCCGTTCTCGTCGTAGAGCTTCACGCGCTCCATGCCGCACGACGGTGAGCTCTTCTTCAGCACGTAGCCGTCGAGCTCCGCGGCGGCGATCCGCTCGGCTGCGCCCTCGGCCCAGCTGCGCATCCGCTCCGTCAGGTCCTCGCCCGTGTCGGTCACCACCATGCGCACCTGGTCGGCGCGGCGCTCGAGGCGGAGCGCCGGGCGCGGCACGCCCAGCCCGATTTCGACCTCCGGGCAGAGCGGCACGAACTCGACGTGGCGGCCGAGCTCCTCGGTGAGGAAGGCGTCGCGCTTGTGACCGCCGTCGTAGCGCACCTGCTCGCCGAGCAGGCAGGAGGAGATGCCGACGCGGACCGGGCCCATCGAGTCCGAAGGGTACGTCCGGCTCAGGCGAGCGCCCTGATGTCCGCCTCGAAACCCGGGTAGGAGACCGCGGCCGCGTCCATGCCGATCACCTCGACGCCTTCGAGCGAGGCCAGCCCCGCCACCGCGCCGAGCATGGCGATGCGGTGGTCCCCACGCGAATCGATCACGCCGCCGCGCAGCCGGGAGCCGTCGCCGCGCACGACGAAGCCGTCGGCGGTCGCCTCGATGTCGGCGCCAAGGCCGCGCAGCCCGTCGACGACGGCTGCGATCCGGTCCGATTCCTTGAGGCGCAGCTCCTCGGCGCCCTGCACGACGGTCTCGCCCTCGGCGTGCGCGCCGAGCAGCGCCACCAGTGTCAGCTCGTCGATCGCGAGCGGTATCTCCTCCCGCTCGACGACCGTGGCCTCGAGCGGCGCCGAAGCCACGTCCAGCTCGCCCAGCGGCTCGCCCTCGGGGGCCGCCCCCGGCTCCTCGAGGTCGCCGACGATCACGGCCCCCATCCGCTCCGCTATGCGGAAGAAGCCCGTGCGCGTCCAGTTGAGGCCGACGTCGCGTACGACCACGCGCGAACCGCCGACGAGCGTCGCGGCGGCGACGATGAAGGCCGCCGACGACGGGTCGCCGGGCACCACGATCTCGTCGAGCTCGAGCTCGTCGACGCTCGACACCGTGAGCCTTCGCCCCTCCTGCTCGAACGGGACGCGCGCGCGTCGCAGCAGCCGCTCGGTGTGGTCACGGCTCGGGGCCGGCTCGCTGACGCTGGTCGAGCCCGCCGCCAGCATCCCCGCGATCAGCACGCACGACTTGACCTGGGCGCTCGCCACCGGCAGCTCGTAGTCGATGCCATCGAGCCGCGCGCCGCGGACCGTCAGGGGCGGCAGCCGCCCGTCGCGCATCTCGAGGTCGGCCCCCATCGCCTGCAGCGGCTCCGCGATCCGGTCGACCGGCCGGCGCCTGATCGACTCGTCGCCGTCGAGCGTCCAGCTACGCCCCGGCTGGCCCGCGAGCCAGCCCGGCAGCAACCGCATCAGCGTCCCCGCGTTGCCGACGCCGATCAGCCCGCCGGTCGCCTCGAGCGGCGCATGCAGGCCGACCCCGCGCAGCAGCAGGCCGCGCTCGCCGTCGTACTCGATGCCGGCGCCGAGCGAGCGCACGGCGTCGAGCGTCGACATCGTGTCGGCCGAGTCGAGGTAGTTGCGGACCGCGACCGGCTCGTCGCACATCGCCGCGAACAGCGCTGCGCGATGGGAGATCGACTTGTCGGCGGGCGGCCGGTAGTGGCCACGGAGCGCGCCGGCAGGCTCGAAGCGGACGCTGTCGCTCACTCGGCGCCGACCGGGAAGCCGAGCGCGCCGATCAACTCGCGCGCGCGGTCGGCCTGCTCGTCACCGGCGATCCAGAGCGTCATGGCGCCTGAGCGCATGTCGACGGCCGGCGCGAGCGCCAGGTCGACGATGTTGACGCCGGCCCTGCCGAGCTCGAGTGCCACCTGCGCGACGATACCGGGGCGGTTCGGCACCGTGAGGCGCAGCTCGTGGACCGCCTCGCCCTCGGCGCCCGTCTCGAGCAGCTCACGCCGGTCCTCGCGCGCACGGTCGTTCCAGCCGGCCACGTCTCCGCCCTCGAGACGGCGCTCGACCGCCTCGAGCTCGGCCCTGAAGGCGCGGATCTCGTCGACGATCGCGTGCCGGTTGGAGCGGTAGATGTCGCTCCACATCGCCGTGTTCGCACCGGCCACGCGCGTCATGTCGCGGAAGCTCGGCCCGACCTGGCGCAGCGCCTCGCCGTGATCGGAGAGGCGCGCGGCGGCCTGCGACGCCAGCACGTTGGCGAGCACGTGCGGCAGGTGGCTGAAGACGGCCACGAGCCCGTCATGTGTGTCGGGGTCGAGCGCGATCGGACGGGCGCCGATGTCCACGACGAAGCGATGCAGACGCTCGTAGAGCAGACCCTCCGAGTGCGCCAGCGGCGTGAGGTACCAGACCGCTCCTTCGAACAGATCGGCGCGGGCGTGCTCAACGCCCGCCGTCTCGGCACCGGCGATCGGGTGCCCGCCGACGAAGCGCGGGTCGTCGATCCTGCGCAGCAGCTCGCCCTTGGTCGAGCCGACGTCCGTGACGAGCGTGCTCGGCCCGGCGGCGTCGAGTGCAGCCTGAACCTGCCCGGGCAACGCCCCCACCGGCGCGCACGCGAAGCAGAGGTCGGCGCCGTCGAGCGCCTCCTCGAGCGACTCGGCCGCGTGGCCGATCGCGCCGAGCTCGAGCGCAGGGCCGAGCCGCGACGGGTCGCGCCCGTAGCCGATCACCTCGGCGCCCTCGACGTGCTCGCGCGCGGCGAGGCCGATCGAGCCGCCGATCAGCCCGACGCCGAGGACGGCGATCCGCACCCAGTCAGACCTTCTCGAACGTCTTGCCGGCCAGCTCCGCCGCCGCCTCGAGCTTGCGCAGGTAGGCGTCGAACTCGTCCGCCATGAGCGCCTGCGGGCCGTCGCAGACCGCGTCCTCGGGGCACGGATGCACCTCGACGATCACGCCGTCGGCGCCGGCCGCGGCCGCCGCCAGCGACAGCGGCTCGACGAGCGAGCGCTTGCCGGCCGCGTGCGACGGGTCGATGACGATCGGCAGGTGGGTCAGCTCGCGCAGGACCGGCACCGCCATCAGGTCGAGCGTGAAGCGGTAGCTCGGCTCGAAGGTGCGGATGCCGCGCTCGCACAGCAGGACGTTGTTGTTGCCCTCCTTGAGGACGTACTCAGCCGCCATGAGGAGCTCCTCGAGCGTCGCCGAGAGACCGCGCTTGAGCAGCACCGGCTTGCCCGATCTGCCCACCTCGGTGAGCAGCGTGTAGTTCTGCATGTTGCGCGCACCGAGCTGGATCACGTCGGCAACGGCGGCCACGGCGTCCAGGTCGCGCACGTCCATCAGCTCGGTGACGATCGGGAGGCCGGTCTCCTCCTTGGCCTCGGCGAGCAGGCGCAGTCCGGCTTCGCCGAGCCCCTGGAACGAGTACGGCGACGTGCGCGGCTTGTAGGCGCCGCCGCGCAGCATCTGCGCACCGGCGTCCTTGACCGTGTGGGCGGCGCTCAGCAGCACCTCGCGCGATTCGACGGTGCAGGGCCCGGCGATCGTCGCGAAGTGATCGCCGCCGATCTTCTGTTCGTCGATCTCGACGACGCTGCGGACGCCGCGCCGGTACTCGAGCGAGGCAAGCTTGTAGGGCTTGAGGATCGGCACCAGGTGATCGACCCCCGGCGCGCCGTCCAGCCCCAGGTTCGCCACGTGCTCGCGGTCTCCGATCGCGCCGATCACCGTGACCAGCTCGCCCTGCGATATGTGGGCGTCGGCGCCTACCGACCTGACGCGTTTGACGACGGCGTCGATCTCCGTCTGCGACGCCCCCTCTTTCATGACGATCATCATCTGTTCCCTAAGCCTCTCAAACGTTCCTACGTTTTTGGTGGTACGGCGGATGCGGAGCGGCGTCCGGCGGGGGCGACTGTGCGCGGATGCGGCCTGTTCGGGGCCGCGGCCGGACGCCTAGCTAAATCGCCAATACCAGTAGGAATACGAACGCTGCACGGTGCCACGCGAGGAAACGCCGGAGGGCGCTTCGGTGCTGCTCGCGAGCGTGGCCAGATGCGACATCGTCGCTGAAGTTGTAGCAGGCGGACGGTTGCACGATCAAGTAGCTGTGCCGCGCTCGAACTGCAGCAGGCGCCAGGTGACGACGCACACGGCCACCGCCCAGACCGGCGTGATCAGCAGCTCGATCGCCGTCGCGATGGCCCATTCGGCAGCGAGCGACTCTCCGAGCGCGGACGCGCCGCCCTCCCCCAGGACGCTCGACAGCACGTCCGTGGCGAGCCACAGCCCGCCGAGCAACAGCAGCAGCCCGAGCCAGTGGCCGCGCGCCAGCGTGCGGCTGCGCCGGAACGCGGCCCGCACGCCGTCGCGCTCGAGCTCCAGCAGCGGCGCGGCCATGACGTAGCGGGCGAAGAAGATGAGCCCCGGCACGATCAGCAGGACCAGCCCGAAGGCGAGCCCGAGCGAGAAGAGCAGATCCACGACGATCAGGCCTCCGTACGGGAGCGCCCGCATGAGCTTGCCGAGCGGCGGCCGCTCATGGCCCTCCATCGACTCGCTCACCGCGCTCATCACCACGCCCGCGAAGAACACCTCGCCAAGCGACGAGGCCGTGACCTGGGCCACCAACGCCAGGCCGAGCGTGACGATCCGGATCCCCTCGAGGTCGTCGGTCTCGAGCTCGAAGGCGTGCTCGGCCCACGCCTCCACGAAGCCGAGCGGTATGAACAGCAGTAGCGCGACCGGCAGGAGGAAGCGGGCCTGCTCGACGTAGACCTGGCCGATGCGCCGCAGCGTCCGGGCGGGTGCCAGGCCCACCTACAGAAGCTCGTCCAGGGCCGCCAGGAAGCGGTCGTTCTCGTCGCGGGTGCCGTAGGTGACCCTGAAGCGCCCCTCCTCGCCGAGCGCCTTCCCCGCGCGCACGATGACGCCGCGCTCGGTGAGGCCGTTCATGATCTCGTCCTCGTCGCGATCGCCGACGGACACCCACGAGAAGTTCGCCTGGCTCTCGGTCGTCTCGAGACCGCGCTCGGCGAGTTCGCTCTCCACGTAGACGCGCTCGATCACGGTCTGCTCGATGCGCCGCTCGATCTCGTCCATGTGGTTGAGCGCCTCGGTGGCGGCGAGCTGAGCGAGCGCGTTCACCGAGAACGGCTGGCGCACCTGGTCGACCGCGTTGCGGAAGCGCTCATCGCCGAGCGAGTAGCCCACTCGCAGCCCGCATAGCCCGTACACCTTCGAGAAGGTGCGCAGGATCACGAGGTTCGGGTGACGCTCGAGCAGGTCGAGCGAGTCGTCCGGGTCCTGCAGCGTCGAGAACTCGACGTAGGCCTCGTCGAGGAGGACCGCGACGTGGCGCGGCAGCTCGCCCACGAAGGCGTCGATCACGTCGGGCGTCAGCGCAGTGGCGGACGGGTTGTTGGGATTGTTGACGATCACGATGCGCGTGGCGACAGTCACCTCGCGTGCCATCGCCTCCAGGTCGTGCTCGCCGGCCTCGCCCAGCGGGACCGTGACCGCGCGCGCGCCCGACATCGCCGACATGTGCGGGTAGATCGAGAACGAGGGCCACGCATAGACGATCTCGGTGCCGGGCTCGAGCATCGCGTCGGCGGCCGCGAGCAGCAGCTCGCAGGAGCCGTTGCCGATCGCGATCCGGCCCGCCGGCACGCCGGTGCGCTCCGAGAGGCGCTTGCGCAGCGCCGACTTCGCCGGGTCGGGATAGCGGTGGAGGCTGCGCAGGCCGCTCTCGATCGCCTCGAGCACCTGCGGGTGCGGGGCAAACGGCGTCTCGTTCGAGGCGAGCTTCACGAGCTCGCCCTCGAACTCATAGGTCGCGGCCGCCGGGTAGATCGGGATGTCGGCGATGTGGGCGTTGAACTCGATGCCGGGGCTCACTGTGCGTGCTCCAAGTCGCGGCGAAGCGCCTCCGCCTCGCGCAGGTACACGTGGCGTGCTTCCGTGTCGGGGTCGGCATAGCAGTGAAGCAGCAGCCGGATCACGCGCGGGAGCGAGCCCGGAACGCTGAGTTCACGCGCGCACAGGAGCGGGACCGTGCTGAGCCCGAGCCGGCGCGCCGCGACGGCGGGGAACTCGGCGTCGAGGTCGTCCGTGCAGGTGAAGATGCAGCTCACCATGTCCTCGATCCGCAGCTTGTTGCGCTCCATCACCTCCTTGACCAGTTCCTCGGTCGCCACGAGGATCGCGTCCGCGTCGTTCTTCGGGACGGTGGTCGCCCCTCTGAGTGCTCTCAGCCTCATGCGGCGCGGGATTCTGGCAGGCGGTACTGTTCGGCCCGCATGACCTCCATGCGCCGAGTAGCGAGCGCCACCGCGCTGTAGCTGCCCGCCTCGCGGCGGGTGCAGCGGTGGCCCTGCCCGGTGCGACGAAGGAGAAAGCTCATGCAGCAGTTCGACGTGCAGGCCGTGATGGCAGCGCGAATCCAGCGGGAGAGCGTCCCACCGTCGCCTAGCGCCCCCGCGCTCCCCGAGCCGCCCGCCCCCGCGACCGCCCCGCCGGCTTCGGCTCCGCCGCCCTTCGCAGCCGCTCCACCTCCGTCGCGTTGAGGCGGCGGCTGCGGCCGGGCTCGAGCCCGCGCAGCCCCAGCGGCCCGAAGGAGACGCGCTCGAGCTCGAGCACGCGGTGGCCGACCGCCTCGATCATGCGGCGCACCTGGCGCTTGCGGCCCTCGCGGATGCCGATCTCGAGCACCCCCGCGCGCGGCTGGCGAACGCGGGCCTGGGCCGTCATCCCGTCGTCGAGCTCGACTCCCCGGCGGAGCGCCTCGAGCGCGCGCGGCGATACGCGCGCGGGCTGGATGCGCGCGCGGTAGACCTTCTCGACGCCGTAGCGCGGATGCGTGAGCCGCTCGGCGAGCTCGCCGTCGTTCGTCAGCAGGATCAGGCCGGTCGTGTCGGCATCGAGGCGCCCGATCGGGTAGAGGCGCCTCGACGAACGCACCAGCTCGACGACGGTCGGCCGGCCGTGCGTGTCGCGGGCCGTAGACACCACCCCGGCCGGCTTGTTGAGCGCATGCACCTCGTGCGGCTCGGGGCGCACCCCCGCGCCGTCCACCGCGACCCCGCTCGTCTCGTCGACGTCCCGGGCCGGGTCGCGCACCAGCTCGCCGGCGACCGTCACGCGGCCCGCCGCGATCAGGCCCTCCGCGGCACGCCGCGAGGCGACCCCGGCGTGAGCGAGGTACTTGGCGAGTCGCACGCGCAGAGCGTACGACCTGGGTCAGGCCGCGCCGCTTGCCTCGGCCGCGCCCGGGGCGAGGCCGTCGCCGCCGTGGACCTTGGAGCGGTACATGGCCGCGTCGGCGAGGCTGAGTGCCTCGTCCGCGGAACGCAGGCCCGAGCGCAGCTCGCCGACGCCGACGCTGATCGTGACGGGACCCGCGGGCGCCCGGACGTCGCCGCGCACCCCGGCCGCCAGAGCGGCGCCGACGACGGCTGCGTCATCGGCGCTCGCGTGCGGCAGCAGCACTGCGAACTCGTCGCCGCCGAAGCGGGCCACCACGTCGCTCTGGCGCAGCCGCTGACGCAGCACCTCGGCGACCGCGATCAGGACGGCGTCGCCGGCCCGGTGGCCGCCGTTGTCGTTGATCGTCTTGAGGTCGTCCACGTCGATGAGGAGGACGCAGCCCTCCATGCGGTAGCGCTGCGCGTGCGACACGTGCCGCTCGAGCTCTTCCTCGAAGCGGCGCCGATTGAACAGGCCCGTCAACGCGTCGTGGTCTGCAAGGTGCCGGAGGCGCTGCTCCATGAGCCGCCGCTCGGTCACGTCGGCCACCTGCCACAGCAGGTAGGCAGGCCCCTCCCCCTCCTCGCCCACGGGCGCCGCCTGCACCTCGACCCACACGATCGAGCCGTCCGGGCGCAGCCAGCGCCGCTCGGCCTGCGCGCCGGTGTCGCCGTTGCGGATCCGGACGAGCTCGCGCTCGTCGAGCGAGCGGTCGTCCGGATGGGTGATCTCAGGGAGCGTGGTTGCGAGCAGCTCGTCCTCGCCGCGGGCGGCGATCCGGCAGAGCGCCTGATTCACGCGCAGGAAGCGGCCCGCGGGCGTGGCAAGCGCCATGCCCGTAGCCGCGGTCTCGAAGACCGCCCGGAAGATTTCTGGGTCGTCAGATCCGCGCACGCGAGTACCCCTTGAGGAACTGTCGGCACATGCGGGGGAGGTTTTTAGAGCGGGTTTGTCTAACCGGCGGCGCCGGTAAGCACGAGCGCACCCTCGTGGCGGACCACCACGGTGTGCTCCTCGTGTGTCGAGCGAGCTCCGTCGAGCGAGCGAATGGTCCAGCCGTCGGAGGCCGCCGCGAAGCTTGGCTCGCCCGCCGTGATCATCGGCTCGATCGTGAAAACGAGGCCCTCACTGAGCCGCTCCGAGGCCTCCTCGAAGGGCGCGGGCCAGTTGAACACGGTCGGTGGCTCGTGCATCTCGCGACCGATCCCGTGCCCCGTGAGCTCGCGCGCGACCTGGAAGCCGTCCCGCTCGACGCTCGCCTCGATGGCAGCGCCCACCTCGCGCAGCGTCGTGCCGGGCCGCGCCGCCTCGATCCCGGCGGCGAGCGCCCTGCGGCCTGCGGCCAGCAGCCGCTCCGCCTCCGGCGACGGCTCACCGATGGCGATCGTCGTGGCCGCGTCCGCGTGGAAGCCGTCCAGCTCCGCTGCCACGTCGATCGTGAGCAGCTGCCCCGCGCGCAGCACGCGCGAGCCGGGGATGCCGTGAACGATCTCGTCGTCGACGCTCAGGCAGATGGAGCCCGGGTAGCCGTAGGTGAGGATCGGGCCCGAGCGCGCGCCGTGACGCTCGAAGACCGCCTCCGCGACGGCGTCGAGCTCTGCCGTGGTCACGCCCGGCACGGCCGCCGCCCGGACGGCGGCGATCGTCTCCGCCACCACCCGCCCGACCCGCTCGAGGCCCTCGAGCTCCTCAGGCGTATCGACGGACATGTCTCGAGGCTACTCAGTCACACTCAGGGGGTGGATCTGGCGCTCCTCGACGAGCAGCTCGCGGCCGAGGGCGAGCCGCGCTTTCGCTCCCGCCAGGTGTGGGAGTGGGCCGCGCGCGGCGCGAGCTCGTACGACGAGATGACGAACCTTCCGGCCGAGCTGCGGCGCCGGCTCGCGGACTCGGTGCCGTTCTCGTCGCTGCGCGTCGTTCGCACCGCGCTCGCCCGCGACGGCACGGAGAAGGCGCTGTTCGAGACGGCCGACGGGCGGCCGCTCGAGGCGGTCCTGATGCGCTACCGCGACGGGCGCCGCTCGCTCTGCCTGTCGAGCCAGTCGGGCTGCCCGCTCACCTGCACCTTCTGCGCCACCGGGCGCATGAGGTTCGGCCGCAACCTCGTGACCTCGGAGATCCTCGACCAGGCGCTCCACTTCCGGCGCTCGGAGGAGGTCAACCACGCCGTGTTCATGGGCATGGGCGAGCCGCTCATGAACCTCGACAACGTGCTGGCGGCCTGCGAGCGGCTGCCGGAGATCGGCATCGCCCACTCGAACACCGGCATCTCGACCGTCGGCTGGATCCCCGGCATCGACCGGATGGCCACCGCGGGACCGCCGGTGCGGCTTGCGCTCTCGCTGCACGCGCCCGAGGAGGCGCTGCGCTCGGAGCTGATGCCGGTCAACGACCGCTACCCGCTGCGGGACGTGGTGGACGCCTGTCTACGCTGGCACGAGCGCCGGCGCCGTCAGGTGTTCATCGAGTACCTGATGCTGGACGGCGTGAACGACCGCTACCAGCAGGCCGTCCAGCTGGCCGCGCTGCTCGAGCCGCGGCACGCCTTCAAGGTCAACCTCATCCCGTACAACCCCACGGAAGCCCCGTACCGCGGCTCCGGCCGGGCGGCGATAGCGGCCTTCCGCGACGCGCTCACGAAGCGCGGCGTGCGCACCACCGTTCGGCTCACGCGCGGGCGCGACATCGACGCCGCCTGCGGCCAGCTGGCGGCGCGCAGCGCGTAGAAGATCCACGTTTGAACCCCGCCCGCTTTCGCCGAGGCCTAGCCGGGCGTGCTCTGGGCGCGCTGCTCGCCGGCGCGCGTGAGCCGCTCGCGCAGCTCGCCCTCGTCCTCTGGGCTCGGGTCGAACGCGGCCGGGTCGGGCAGCGCGTCGAGGCCGGAGAGCCCGAATAGCTTCTGGAAGAGGTCCGTCGACCGGTAGAGGACGGCGCCGAAGCGCGAGCGCCCGGACTCCTCGATCAGGCCGCGCTCGAGGAGCGTGCCGACGGCGGACTCCGAGGCCACGCCGCGGATGCGGGCGATCTCGGGGCGCGAGACGGGCTGCAGGTAGGCCACGATCGCGAGACACTCGGCCTGCGCCTGCGTGAGCGGCGGCGTCCGCGGCTTCGCGAGCAGGCGCCGGGCAGCGCGCTCGGCGACCGGATCGGTGGCGAGCGTGAAGCCGCCCGCGACCTCGCGCAGGACGACGCCGCGGAAGCCCTCCGCATAGTGCTCGCGGAGCCGTGCGAGCGCCTCGACGACCTCACCCTCGGATGTCTCGCAGGCGTCTGCGAGCCGCTCCACCGAGACAGGCTCCGAGGAGAGGAAGAGAAGCGCCTCGACCATGCGCGCCAGATCCTGTAGGCCGCCCCGCTCGTTCACGACTTCGCCATCACCGTGATCGGGCCGAAGGGAACCTCCTGCTCCCAGCGCACCTCGCCGGCCTTGTAGAGCTCGAGCAGCGCGAAGAGCGTGACGGCCTCGGTGAGCCGGTCGGCGCCCTCGACGGCATCGTCGAAGGAGAAGCGCGTCCGCGCCCTGAGCAGGTCGCGCAGGTGTGCGAGCCGCTGCTCCACCGACACCGCCGGCCGGCGCACGTGGCGCAGGTCGAGCGGCGGCGGCACCCGCAGGAGCTCGCCGACCGCCGCGGCGAGCTGGCCGGGGTCATAGGCCGCCTCGGCGACCTCGATCGAAACGCGCCGCAGCTCGGGCGGCAACGGAGCGGCGCGGTAGCGATAGCCGTGCTCGGCCGCGAGCCGCTCGCGCAGGTGCTCCGCGGCGCCGCGGTAACGGTGGTACTCGAGCATGCGCGCGAGCAGCTCCTCGGCGGCCTCCTGCGGCTCGAGGTCGACGCCCTCGTCGTCCTCGCTCGGCAGCATCAGGCGCGACTTCAGCTCGAGCAGGGCCGCGATCAGCACGAGGAACTCGGTGGCGGCCTCCAGGTCGAGCTCGCCGGAGCGCTCGAGGTGCTCGACATAGGCGAGCACGACCTCGGCCAGGTCGACCTCGAGAAGGTCGATCTCCTCCCGCAGCACCAGCGTCAGCAGCAGGTCGAAGGGACCGTGGAAGACCTCGAGATCGAGGTCGAGCGCGGCGATTGACATCGCCGGAAAGACTAGAGCCGCAGCCCGACGTCAGCCGTGTAGAGCGTCCAGAGGACGGCCATGAGGAGGAGCACGAGCAGCGGCCGGACCAGTGGGCGCTCGATGGCCTTCATGCGCTTGTGATCGGCGCCACAAGCGCCCGGCTTTAACGCCTGGGCCCGATCCCCATCACGTCGCGGACCTCCTCCATCGTGGCGGTGGCGATCGCGCGTGCGCGCTCCGCGCCGCGCGCGAGCGTGGCCTCGAGGCGCTCCTCGTCCGGGCGCAGCTCCTGGTAGCGCTCGCGCGCCGGGGAGACGAGCTCTGTGAGAGCCTCGGCCACCGCCTGCTTGAAGGCCCCGTAGCCCTGGCCCGCGAAGTCGCGCTCGATGTCGTCAGGCGTGACGTCACGGGCCGCCGCGAGCATGTCGATCAGGTTCGTGATGCCGGGCTTGTCCGGGCCGCGCACGACCTCGCTGCCGGAGTCGGTCTGGGCCCGCTTGACCTTGCGCATGATCGCGTCCGGCTCGTCGTCGATGTAGATCAGGCCGGCCTCCGTGCTCGAGCTCGTCGACATCTTCGCGCTCGGCTCCTGCAGGTCCATGATGCGCGCGCCGACGTCGGGGATCACGTGCTCGGGCTCGACGAACACCTCTCCGTAGGTGGCGTTGAAGCGCCGCCCGATCTCGCGGGCGAGCTCGAGGTGCTGACGCTGATCGTCGCCCACCGGGACCTGATCGGTCTTGTAGAGCAGGATGTCGGCGGCCTGCAGGAGCGGATACAGGAACAGGCTCGTGCGCACGAGCTGCTGCTCACGCGCCGACTTCTCCTTGAACTGGTGCATGCGCTGGAGGTCGCCGTAGGCGGTCACGGAGGCGAGCAGGTAACACAGCTCGGTGTGCTCGCGGACGTCGGACTGCCGGAACAGGATGCAGCGCTCCGGATCGAGTCCGGAGGCGATCATGATCGCCGTCGTGTCGAGCACGTAGGCCGGCAGCTTCTGCGGGTCGTAGTCGATGCTCGTCGCGTGCAGATCGACCATGCAGTAGATCGCCGGATCACCGCGCTCCTGGCCCTCCAGGTAGCCGCGAATGGCCCCGATGTAGTTGCCGATGTGCTTGCGCCCGGTGGGCTGAATGCCGGAGAAAATGCGCACGAAGGTCCGCCAGTTAAGCATCCGGGGGGCTCGCCATGAATGCCCTACTCTGAGATCCGGACGCGCATGACGACTTCACACGACTCGCAGCGACGTTCGGTTTTCCGGACCAGAGCCCTCGGGAAGCCCGCACTGGGTCGAGCCGGGGAGGATGGCAGCCTTGGAGGCGTGCCAGTCCCCCGTCGTCCCAGCCCCGAGGTCACGAGCCTGATCGAGCGGCTCCGGAAGCTCGTCGCCGAGCGGCGCCGGCTCGAACAGCGGCGCGACGCCAGCCGTGAGCTGCTCGAGCGCCGCCGCCGCGAGATCGAGCGCCTCCAGCAGCGGCTCGCCAACCTGGTCAAGCGCGAGCTGCCGACCTAGGCGCCGGCCGAGCGTGCGCGGTGCCGCAGCGCCATCCGGTGGCGGCGCTCTGGCAGCAGCCCCTCGGGTCGCACGAGCATCAGGAGCACGAGCAGGAAGCCATAGATGCCGGCTGAGATCTCCGACAGGTCGAAGTCGAGCCCGACCTTGCTCGGAACGTCGTGGAGGACCCTCGGCAGCAGCCAGTTGTTGATCGCCGACAGGATGACCGCGCCGACCACGACCCCCCAGATCGAGCCCATCCCGCCGAGCACGACCATGGTGAGGATGAAGATCGAGAACGAGAACGTGAACTGGCTTGCGCTGATGATGCTGAAGTAGGAGGCGAGGAAGGCGCCGGCGACGCCGCCCAGGGCGGCTCCCGCTCCGTACGCCATCAGCTTCGTGCGCACGATCGGGATCCCGATGCTCGCCGCCGCGCCCTGGTCCTCGCGGAGCGCGATCCAGGCCCTGCCAATCCGGGAGTCGCGCAACCGGAAGTTGACGAACAGCACCAGCCCCACGAGCGCCAGGCCGAACCAGTACCAGGGGCGCAGGTCGAGCGCCCCGAAGCGCTCGAGGAACGGCAGGTCGATCTTGTCGATGCCGGAGATGCCCTGCGGTCCGCCGGTGAGCGATCCACCGAGGAACTCGATGTCCCGGCCGTTCGCCACGACCTGCCCGACGATCTCGCCGAAGGCGAGCGTGACGATGCCGACGTAGTCGCCGCGCAGGCGCAGCGTCGGCACGCCGATCACGATGCCGGCGATCGTGGTGGCGATCGCCGCCAGCACGAAGATGAGCAGGAAGTTGAGGTGAATCCCCGGCATGCCGGCCGCCGGCTCGCCGACCAAGAAAGCGATGCCGTCCCCGCCCGCGACGTTGTCCCAGAACGCCGAGCCGAAGTAGCCGGCGACGTGCGCCCCGATCGCGAAGAACGCCACGTAGCCGAGGTCGAGCAGCCCGGCGAAGCCCACGACGATGTTCAGGCCGAGCGCCATCGTGACGTAGGCCGCGGCCAGGATCATGTTCTGCAGCGCGATGCTGCCCTGGCCGACGAAGAGCGGCAGGACGATGGCCGCGGCGATGCCGGCAGCGATGAGCGCGCTCCGGGAAGCTCTCGGGACCCTCGTGTCGACGACGGAGCGCCAGCGGGCGGCCGACGCGCTCATGTCGCAGAGCTATGCCGGCGCCGGTAGTACGCCCGGTTCTTCGTCCGGTTGCCGCAGATCGACATGGCGCACCAGGCCGCCGACCGGTTCTTCGAGCGGTCGAAGAACGCGTACTCGCACTGGCGACAGCCCTTCATGCGCGCCCAGTCGCCGCTCAGCTGCGACTCGTGGAGGATGCCGAGGAGCGTCGCCACGGCGCCGTCGACGCCGCCGCGGGCCGGCTCGAGGCTGGTCCGTCCGGAGTCGTCGACGGCCACGCCGAGCTCTGCCCTCCCCGCGGCCCTCCTGAGGACGTCCGCCGGCGCCGCATCCGGGCGGGCTCCCTGGTTCGCCACCGCGAGTGCTCGAAGCGCCTCGCGGAGGTCGCGCAGGCGCGTCACATCGGCCTCTGAGACCGGGTCGCCCGGTGCCACCAGCCGCTTCTCTCGCAGCCACACCCGGGCCTTCTCCGGCGTTCCGATCCGATCCCAGTCGGCAGGGAAGTCGTGGTTGTAGGAGTTGATGAAGCGCTGGAGCAGCTCCAGCCGCCCGGGTGCCTTGGGTCTGCCCCCGGGCTCGATTTCCTCACCGATCAGTCGCTTGTCGCGCTCCTCCATGGTCCGGCCTGACCAGCATAACGCGAATGCTGGTCAGCAGCCGGGCGCTACGACACCACCACAGCGAGCCGCTCGACCGCGTTGTTCGAATAGCCCTTGAGGTTCCAGGGCGGCTCGAGCGGCTGGACGTTGCCGGCGGCGTCGGTTGCGCGCGACGACACGACGTGGCTGCCGGGCTCGGCAACCCAGTCAAACCGCCAGCCGACCCAGGCGGCCTCGCCGACCGGCTCCTCGAGCTGCGCATCGGCGAACGTCGCGCCGCCGTCCGTGGAGACCTCCACGCGCTCGATCGGCCCGAGCCCCGACCAGGCCCTGCCCTGGAGCGTCACCGGGCCTGGCCCGAGAACGCGCTCGCGGGTCAGGAACTCGGGGATGCCGGGCGGCAGCGTCAGCGAGCGCGGCAGCATCCGCGTGACTGGCTCGCCCGGGTTGCCGTCGGCGTCGTACATCCGGTAGCCGACCGCGTTCTGGTAGCCCCCGAACGGCTCCTCGAGCAGCGTTATGCGGGTGAGCCACTTGACGTTCTGCATGCCGTACCAGCCGGGCACGACGAGCCGCAGCGGGAAGCCGTGCTGGGGCGGCAGCGGCGCGCCGTTCATCTCGTGGGCGAGCAGCCCGCCGAAGGCCTCCGCCACGGGCATCGCCCGTTCATAGGCCTGCGCCTCGCCGCCCTCGACGCCGCGGTCGAGCCCCGTGAAGAGTGCCTCGACGGCCCCCGGCTTGACGCCGGCCTCCTCGAGCAGCGGCCCGAGTGCCGTGCCCGCCCACTCGGCCGTCCCGACCGCCTCGGTCAGCCAGGGCTGGCTCACGGGGCGCGGCTCGAGCAGCGCGCGCCCGTTGCCCGCGCACTCGAAGGTCACCGGCAGCGAAACGCGCTCGCGCGTCTTCAGCTCGTCGAGTGACAGCGAAAGTGGCCGCTCGACTGCACCGCCGATCTCGAGCACGAACTCGGCGGGATCGACCGCCGGGATGTCGTAGTGGATCAGGAGGTAGTGGAGTCCCGCCGGGGTGATCGGATGGCGGAGCGCCTCGAGCGGTAGCGCGTGGTTGCGGGCGGCCAGCCGCAGCTCGGTCGGGGTGATGCCTTCCGTCGAGGTCACACCCTCGCTTGGCGCGCGCATCGGCCGATTCTACGGCCGGGTCCCGCCGACGCTTGTGGTGACCCTCACGGACGCGCGGCCGGCGCCCTGCTACATCGCGCCGGTGCCGCTCGCCGGCGCCTGCTGGGCGCGCGCCGGCTCGCCCGGGTTGTCGGCGTCCGGGCGCCAGCGCACCACCGGGCGCTTGGCCGCCCCGGCCTCGTCGAGGCGGCGAACCGGTGTCGTGTGCGGCGCGTTGCGGGCGATCTCCGGGTCCCGCTTCGCCTCGGCGAGGATCTCGCGGACCACACCGGCGAAATGGTCGAGGCGCTCCTTCGTCTCCGTTTCGGTGGGCTCGATCATCAGCGCCTCGTCGACGAGCAGCGGGAAGTACACCGTCGGAGGGTGCACCCGGTGGTCGAGCATTCGCTTGGCGATGTCGAGCGTGCGCACGCCGAGCTCGGCCTTTGCGCCGCTCCCGGACAGCACGAACTCGTGCATGCAGAGCCGGTCGAATGCCAGCGGGAGGTACTCGCCGATCCCCTCCTGCGCGAGCAGGGCCTTCAGGTAGTTCGCGTTCAGGACCGCGGTCCGCGACACGTCCGCGAGCCCGTCACCGCCGAGCGAGCAGATGTAGGCGTAGGTGCGGACGAAGACGCCGAAGTTGCCCTGGAAGCCGCGCAGCTTGCCGATCGACTGAGGGCGCTCGAAGTCGAGGTCGAAGTGCGGCTCGTGGCCGTTCTCCCCGCTGCGGCGCACCACCTGGGGCACCGGCAGAAACGGCTCGATCCGCTCCGAGCAGGCGATCGGGCCCGCGCCCGGGCCGCCGCCGCCGTGCGGCTGCGTGAAGGTCTTGTGCAGATTGAAGTGGACGATGTCGAAGCCCATGTCGCCGGGCCGGGCGATCCCCATTACGGCGTTGAGGTTGGCCCCGTCGTAGTAGAGCGTCGCCCCCACCTCGTGCACGATCCGCGCGATCTCCTCGATGTTCGTGTCGAACAGGCCGAGCGTGTTCGGGTTCGTGAGCATCAGGCAGGCGACGTCCTCGTCCGCCTTGGCGCGCAGGTCGTCGAGGTCGACCCCGCCGTCCGGCGCCGTGCCGACCTTGACCACCTCGTAGCCGGCCATCGTGACCGTCGCCGGGTTGGTGCCGTGCGCGGTGTCCGGGGTCAGGACCTTCGTGCGCTGCTCGCCGCGGTCCTCGTGGTAGGCGCGCGTGAGCAGCAGCCCGGCGAGCTCGCCGTGCGAGCCGGCGCTCGGCTGCAGCGAGACGTGCGGCAGGCCGGCGACCTCCGCGAGCGCCTCCTGCAGGCGCCACATCAGCTCGAGCGCCCCCTGCGCGCGCTCCGGGTCCTGCAGCGGATGCAGGCGCGCGTGGCCCGGGAGCGCCGCCACGCGCTCGTGCAGCTTGGGGTTGTGCTTCATCGTGCAGGAGCCGAGCGGATAGAAGCCCTCGTCGAGGTGGAAGTTCTTCGAGGAGAGCGTCGTGTAGTGGCGGACCAGCTCGGGTTCGGACACCTCGGGGAGCTCCGCGGGCCGCTCGCGCCGGGCGCCCTCCGGCAGCAGCTCTTCGATCGCCAGCTCGGGTACCTCGTCCTCAGGCGCCGGCGCCACGAACGCGCGCCGGCCCTCGCGCGAGCGCTCGAAGATCGTGACCGTGTCGGACTCGCTCATGCGGGCACGCCCTCCCGGGTGGCGGCAACGAGCCGCGCGAGCCGATCGATCTGCGCCTTGGTGCGCCGCTCGGTGATCGCCACCAGCAGGCCGTCCTCGTACTCGGGGTAGTCGCGGCCGAGCCGGTAGCCCGGGTTGATCCCCTCGGCGTGGGCGCGCTCGAAGAGCGCGTCGAGGTCCGGCACGCGCACGGCGAACTCGCGCACGATCGGGCCCGGGTTGATCGGCTCGAGCCCAAGCGTCTCGCGCGCGTAGTGCGTGCGCCGCAGCATCAGCTCGCCGATCTCGACGAGCCCGCGCTTGCCGAGCCAAGAGAGGTAGACGACACCGGCGAGCGCGTTCAGCGCCTGGGCGGTGCAGATGTTGTGGGTCGCCTTCTCGCGCCGGATGTGCTGCTCGCGCGTCTGCAGCGTGAGCACGAAGCCGCGCCTGCCGTCCACGTCGACCGTCTCCCCGGCGATCCGGCCCGGCATCTTGCGGATGAAGCGGTCCGATGCCGCGAAGAAGCCGAACGAGGGGCCGCCGAAGTCGAGCCGGTTGCCGAGCGTCTGGCCCTCGCCCACGCAGACGTCGACGCCCTGTTCGCCGGGCGGCTTGAGGATGCCGAGCGGCAGCGGGTCGGCCGCGCAGATGAACATGGCGCCGGTCGCCTTGCCCGCCTCGACCAGCTCGCCCAGCTCCTCGACCGTGCCGAGGAAGTTCGGCTGCTGGACGAACACGGCGGCGGTGTCGTCGTCGACGGCGGCCGCGAGCGCCTCCAGATCGGTGGCGCCGGCGCCGTCGAGCGGCAGCTCCACGACCTCCATGCCGTAGCCCGCGGCGTGGGTGGCGAGCGCGGCGCGCGAGTGCGGATGCAGGCCCCGCGACGCGAGCAGCTTGGTTCGCCGCGTCTCGAGCTTGGCGAGGTAGCCGGCCGCCGCCACGGCGCTCGGGCCCTCGTACACGGAGGCGTTCGAGACGGGCAGCCCGGTGAGCTCGGAGATGGCGGTCTGGTACTCGAACATGACCTGCAGCCCGCCCTGCGAGACCTCGGGCTGATAGGGCGTGTACGGCGTGAGGAACTCGGAGCGGCCCAGGAGGGTGTCGATCAGCGCCGGTACGTAGTGGTCGTACATGCCGGCGCCGAGGAAGCTGACCTCGGCGTCCGCGTGCACGTTGCGGGCGGCCAGCGCCGCCAGGTGCTCGTGGACCTCCTGCTCGGAGCGTCCGTCCGGCAGGTCGATGGCGCGTCCCAGGCGCACGCCCTCCGGGATGTCGGCGAACAGATCGTCGAGTGAGCCGACGCCGATCGCGCCGAGCATCTCCTTCAGGTCCTGCTCGGTGACTGCGGTGTAGCGGCTCATCTGCCTACCGAATCTAGTTACCCGCTATTCGAGCATCTCCTTATAGGCGGCGACGTCCATCAGGCTGTCTGCCTCGGATGGGTTCGACATCCGCACCTTGATCATCCAGCCGTCCCCATAGGGGTCCGCGTTGATGCGCTCAGGGCTGTCCGCAAGCGCCTCGTTGACCTCGACGATCTCACCCGAGAGCGGCGCGAAGACGTCGCTCACGGCCTTGACCGACTCGACCTCGGCATAGGTCTGGTCCTTCGTAACCGAGGCGCCCACCGCGGGCGGATCGAAGAAGACGACCTCGCCGAGCGCATCTTGTGCGTACCAGGTGACCCCGAAGGTGGCCTGGTCGCCGTCGATCCGCGCCCAGTCGTGCTCCTCGTGGTACCGGAGGTCCTCGGGATAGCTTGCCTCAGCCATGTTCTCCTTCGTTCTCTGGATCACGGCGCACGTACAGGGGCTTGGTCCTCAGCTCGGCTGAACGCAGCTTGCCGCGCACGTCGACCTCAATCGTCGTCCCCGGCTCGGACGCCGCGACGGGCACGTAGCCCATCCCGATGCCCGTCTCGAGGCAGGGCGAGAGCGATCCGCTCGTGACGACGCCCTCACCGGCTTCGCTGCGGATCGGGTTGCCCTGCCGGGGGATGCCGGGGCCCGTGAACGCGAACGGGACGAGCGTCCGCTGCGGGGAGCGTCCGGCAAGCGGCATCCGCTCCGATGAAGCCGGTCTCGAGCTTGCAGCACCAGCCGAGCCCCGCCTCGATCGGGTCGTGCTCCTCGTCGAGGTCGTTGCCGTACAGGTGGAAGCAGACCTCGAGGCGCAGCGTGTCGCGCGCCCCGAGCCCGGCCGGCTTGACGCCCTCGGCGAGCAGCGCGTCCCAGACGGCCCCGGCGTCGCCCGGCGCCAGCATCAGCTCGCAGCCGTCCTCGCCGGTGTAGCCCGTGCCGCAGACGAGCGCCTCGGCGCCCGCGAGTCGCAGCTCGGCGGTGCGCATGCGCGCCGGCAGCTCGCCGTCAGCGAGCCGCTCGAGCGCCGCGCGCGCCCGCGGGCCCTGGACAGCCAGCATCGCCCAGTCCGAGTGCGCGTCGCGCACCTCGACGTCGAAGTCGGCCGCGTGACGCTCGAACCAGGCGAGGTCCTTGTCGTGGTTGGCGGCGTTCGTGACGGTCAGATAGCGCTCTGGCCCCAGCCGATAGGTGAAGAGGTCGTCGAGGACGCCGCCGTCCTCGCGGCAGAGCACCGAGTACTGGGCGCCGCGCTCGGCGATCTTGGTCACGTCGTTCGAGAGGATCCGCTGGAGGAAGTCCTGCGCCTGGGGTCCCGAGGTCTCGATCTCGCCCATGTGCGAGACGTCGAACATCCCGGCTCCCGTGCGGACGTTCACGTGCTCCTGGCGGATGCCCTCGTACTGGACCGGCATCTCCCAGCCCGCGAACGGGACCAGCTTCGCACCGGCGCGCTCGTGGCGGTCGAAGAGCGGCGTGTGGCGAAGCGTGTCTGCTGTGGACGGCAAGCGGCTCGGAGGTTACCCGCCGCGCGCGCCGCTCACGCCTCAGCCTCGAGCAGGGCGGCCATCACGGCAAGCGCGAGCTCGGCGCGCGTCCGCAGCGACGCCGCGCTCACCCATTCATGCGGCGCGTGGGCGCCGCCGCCGCGCGGACCGAGGCCGTCGAGCGTGAGCGCGATCCCGCCGGCGGCCACGTGGCTCGCGTCGCTCGCCCCGCCGCGCTCGGATGCAACGATCGGGCGCCCGAGCCGCTCGGAGGCGGCGGCGAGCAGATCGGCGGTGGCGGCGCGCGAGTCCATGCCCGGCCAGGCGCGCACGAGCGAGCTCTCGAGCCTTACGCCTTCATGATCGTCGGGCATCGCGGCCAGCACCGGGTCGAAGGCCTCGAGCCGGTCGGCGCGCAGGTCGCAGACGAGCTCGCCGGCGGCCGGCACGACGTTGAACGCGTCGCCCGAGCGCATGATCGTGGGCACGGCGGTCAGCCGGTCCGGCCCGCCCGGGTCGCTCGCGGCGGCCACGCGCCCCGCTGCGGCCGCCAGGGCGAGCAGCGCGTTGCGGCCGCGGTGTGGCGCGGAGCCCGAGTGCGCAGGCCGCCCCTCCGCCTCGACCCGCAGCGTGGCTGCCGCCTTGCGCTTGACGATCACGGCCTCGTCGCCGTCCCGGGTGCGCTCACCGGCCTCGAAGCAGAGGCAGGCATCGAAGCCGGCGAACTGCTCGATGTGCGCGAACCCGGACGTGCGCCACTCCTCATCGTTCACGAGCAGCACGGCGACCTCGCGATAGAGCTCGGCGCGCGGCGCGAGCTCACGCATCAGGCCGAGCGCGAGCGCCACGCCGCCCTTCATGTCGATCGTTCCCGAGCCGGTGAGCCGGTCGCCCTCGCGCTCGAGCGCCCGGTGCGCCGCGTGAGCGACGACCGTGTCGAGATGACCGAGCAGCAGCACCCGCTTCGAGCCCGTGCCACGCAGGCGCCCGCACAGATCGGGCGCGTAACCGGGGGTCGAGCAGGGTGGCCGCTCCACCTCGGCTTCCGGTGGCAGGAACGCCGTGGCGAGCGCCGCGCACTCCTCCGCTCCGGCGACGTCTCCGGACTGCGACGACACGCCCACGAGCGCCTCCAACTCACGCTCGGCCACCAGCGCCAGGCGGGCGGCGGACTCGATCATGGCGCCGCGGGGCCGACAGGCTTCGCGAAGTGGTAGCTCGTGATGCGCAGGCCGGTGTTGAAGTAGAGCCGGTGGGCGTCCTCGCGCTCCGGCCCGACCCCCGAGTCGAGGTGGAGCTGGCCGCAGTCGAGCCGCTCCGCCTCGGCAGCGCACCATTCGAGCAGCGCCCGCCCGTGGCCACGCCGGCGGCCTTCCGGATGCGTCGAGAGGTCGTCGACGTACAGGCAGTCGCCCCAGGCGAGGTTGTGGATCACACGGAAGCCGGCCACGGCGACGCAGCGGCCATCCTCGAAGACGCCCACGAGCCGGTAGCCCTCGGGCCGCTGGACCTCGTCGACGCGCCGGACGAAGTCCGCCTCGTCCTCGTAGTGGCTGCGCAGCTCGCGCATCGCCTCGAAGGCGAGCGCCGTGTCCGGTGGAAGGATCTCTTTCAGTCGCGGAGGAACGACGGGACGTCGATGTCGTCGTCGGAGATCTCGAGCGACGCGCGCTGGCCCTCGTCCATCGAGACGTCGCGCCGGCGCGGCTCGCGGCGGCGACCGGTCGAGTCCTCGGTGAAGAGCGGCGTGCGGCTCGCGCGCTCGAAGCCGGTGGCGATCACCGTCACGCGCACGCTGTCGGCCATCCCGTCGTCGACGACGGCCCCGAAGATGATGTTCGAGTTCTGGTCGGCCGCCGACTGGATGATCTCCGCCGCCTCGTTGACCTCGAACAGGCCGAGATCGCTGCCGCCCGTGATGTTCAGCAGGATCCCGGTCGCGCCCTCGACGGACTGCTCGAGCAGCGGACTCGAAACGGCGTTCTTGGCCGCCTCGCCCGCCCGGTTCTCGCCGGCGGCCTCGCCGATTCCCATCAGCGCCGAGCCGGCGTCCTGCATGATCGTGCGGACGTCGGCGAAGTCGAGGTTGATCAGCCCGGGGGTCGTGATCAGGTCGGTGATGCCCTGGACGCCCTGGCCGAGCACGTTGTCGGCCTCGCGGAACGCCTCGAGGATGCTCGTGCGGCGCTCGACCACCGCCAGCAGCTTCTCGTTCGGGATCACGATCATCGTGTCGACCTGCTCGCGCAGCCGGTCGATCCCGTCGACGGCCTGGCGCATCCGCTGCGTGCCCTCGAAGTCGAAGGGCTTCGTGACGACGCCGACCGTGAGCGCGCCGACCTCCTGCTTGGACACCTCGGCGATCACGGGCGCCGCGCCCGTGCCGGTGCCACCGCCCTCGCCGGCCGTCACGAAGACCATGTCCGCGCCCTTCAGCGCCTCCTTGATCTCGTCGCGGCTCTCGTTGGCCGCGCCGTAGCCGACCTCCGGGTTCGCGCCTGCGCCGAGCCCGCGCGTGAGCTGGTCGCCGATCTGGAGCTTGATGTCGGCGTCGCACATCTGCAGCGCCTGGGCGTCCGTGTTGACCGCGATGAACTCGACGCCCTTGAGGCCAGCGTCCACCATGCGGTTGACGGCATTCGTGCCGCCGCCGCCGATACCGACGACCTTGATTACCGCGAGGTAACTGCCCGTGTCCATTAGAGGGTCTCCCGTCCGACGTTCAAGCGATCATCGAGGGTTTTACGATTCCCGCAAAGACCGCACTGTAGGCGGCGTTCGCCGAAAGTGTCAACCATCCTCGCAACAAATCCTGCACGATGGCCCTCGAGCAGAGGTCGAGGGTTGAGCCAAGTCTCGACCATGGGTTGAAGGTTACGGAGAGGCCGGTGCGCCCACCCCGCCGGCCACTCCCTGGGCCGTTGGCGCGGCCGCCTGTGGTTGCACGGGCGTGGTGGGTGTGAGGGTCGCAGGCGGCGTCGCGGAGCGGGGTCGTCGCCTGCGGAGTCGCCCCGGTAACGGGCACCTCGGCGGCGGGCGGCGTGGTCGCGGTGACCGGCGCGGCCGGATCGGTGACCACCATGCCCGTCGCCGGCGCGATCGGCGTGCCGGCCGGCGCCACGGGCGCGACGGTGACGCCCGACAGGCCGCCCGCGGCCGGGCGTCCGGGCAGGCGCACGTCGATGTAGGTGGCGCCCTCTGCGTCCGGGTCCGCCAGCACGCGCGTCGCGGCGATCCACTTGGCCTCGGCGCGCCTTCCGTCGCCGAAGATCAGCTCGGGGCCCTCGTGCAGTTCGACGACGACGCCGTCGTCCTTGCGCGCGGTGATCGCCTCGATGCGCGAGCGCAGCGAGGTCGGGGCGGCGCCCGCCACGCGCGCGGCATGCAGGGCGGCCGAGCTCGTCAGCTGCTCTCCGCGGGCGGCGACCTCGGTGTCGATTACCGGCAGGCGTCCCTCAACCGGCATTCCGCGCAGGATCGTGCCGTCGCTCGCGACCGGCACCTCGCCCCCGCCCAGCTGGACCAGTGCTGCCGGATGGTGCTCGAGCACGCGGATCCTGAGGCCGTGCGGAAAATCCGTGCTGATCTGGAGCCCTCGCACGACCGGATAGTGCGCCACCGCCTGCTCGAGGAGCTCGCGGTCGACGTTCAGGGTGGTCATGGTGTGCCCGGCGCTCGTGAGGCTCGCGCGCACGCGCTCGGCGTCCTTGGTCGTGAGCCCGCTGACGTTGACGTCCTCGACTGCCACGAGCGATGAGTCGCGCAGCCAGAACTGGTAGCCGGCCGCCAGCACGAGGCAGAGCAGCGTCACGATCACGAGCCACAGGCGCACGCGTGGCCCCGGCATGCGCAGCGACAGCGCCGGGCGCGGAAGCCTGCGGCGCCCGATGGCGGCGGCCGCGCCCCTCACGCGCTGCCCCAGAGCGGGGTGCTGTCGACCTCGCCGAGAAACTGCACCTCGGGCTCGAGCTCGACGCCGAAGCGCTCGCGCACGCGGCGGCGACCCTCGCCCATCAGCGCGATCACGTCGGCCGTGGTCGCGTCGCCCATGTTCTCGACGAAGTTCGCGTGCTTCTCGGAGAAGCGCGCGCCGCCGACGGTGAGACCGCGACAGCCGGCCTCGTCGAGCAGCACGCCGGCGCTCTTGCCCTCAGCGCGCGGGTCTTCCGGGTTCTTGAACGTGGATCCGAAGGTCTTGATCCCCGACGGCTGGGCCGCCCGGCGCGCAGCGCGCATCTCGGCAAGGGTCGCCTTGACCGAGCCGGGCTCGGCCGGGCTGAGCGCGAACGACGCGCGCGCCACGATCTCGCGTGGCTCGAGGTTCGAGCGCCGGTAGCTGAAGCCGAGGTCGCCGGGGCTGCGCCGCTCGCCGCCGTGCGGCGTGGTGATCTCGACCCATTCGAGCACGCGCGCGAGGTCGCCGCCGTAGGCGTTCGCGTTCATCTTGACCGCGCCGCCGACGGTCCCGGGGATGTTGACGCCGAACTCGAGCCCGCTGAGGCCCTCGCGCGCGGCGAAGGCCGCGGCCTGCGGCAGGCGGGCGCCACCCCCGCACAGGAGCCGGTCGCCGTCGCGCTCGATCGTGGCCAGCGAGCCGTCCAGCTTGATCACGAGTCCCCGAAAACCCTCATCCGCTACGAGGAGGTTCGATCCCGAGCCGACCACTCCTACCTCGATCCCGTCCTGCTCGGCCCAGGCGAGCAGCTCCTCGAGCGCCTCAACGTTGTCCGGGCGCGCGTAGTGGTCGGCGTGCCCGCCGGTGCGGACCGTCGTCAGCTTGGCGAGCGGGAAGTCCTCTCGAACGGATCCGGGCTTCACTCGACCAGCTCCTTCGCCAGCCGGTCGACGTCTCCCGCCCCGAGCGTCAGCAGCAGATCGCCCTCGCGCAGCTCCGAGCTCAGCATGCGCGCGGCATCCGCCATCTGCGGCAGCCACCAGACCGGTCTGCCCCCGGCGGCGTCGGCCGCCGCGCCGGCCACGAGCAGGCCGCTGACGCCCGGGAAGTCCTCGGCGCGCTCACGGGCGGGGTAGATGTCGAGCACGACGACGACGTCGGCGAGCGCCAGCGCGCGGCCGAACTCGCGCGCGAGCATGCGGGTACGCGAGTACAGGTGCGGCTGGAAGCACGCGACGAGCCGTCGCGGCTCCAGCGTGCGGGCGGCGTCGAGGGTCGCCCGCACCTCGGTTGGATGGTGGGCGTAGTCGTCGTAGACGAGCGCGCCCGAGGGCGTGCGGCCGTGCTCCTCGAAGCGCCGCCCGGCGCCGGTGAAGGCAGCCAGCGCCGGGCCGGCCTCGGACGGCTCGAGCCCCGCCGCGCGGCAGGAGGCGATCGCGGCCAGCGCGTTCAGCACGTTGTGGCGCCCCGGCACGCGCAACTCGACCCGGACACCCTCGACATCGAAGCTCGATCCGCCCGGGTGGAGGCTCAGATCGCGCGCCTGAAGGTCACCGGAGTCGATCCCGAAGCTGACCGACGGGCCCGCGCCGGCGAAGGCGGCCAGCTCCGGACCGAGCACGCGCAGCCCGGCCCGCTCCGCGAAGTCGCTGAAGGCTTCCTCGAGCACCAGCACGCTCGGGTAGGTCGAGTGGTGGTCGAGCTCGACGTTTGTGATCACCGCAACGTCGCGGGCCAGCTTGAGAAAGGAGCGATCGGACTCGTCCGCCTCGATGACGGCCCACTCCCCCGCTCCCCAGGCGGCGTTCGTGCCCGCGGCGCGCAACTCGCCGCCGATCAGGAATGCGGGCTCGCGGCCGCATTCGAGCAGCGCCAGGGCCGTCATCGAGGCCGTGGTCGTCTTCCCGTGCGTCCCACCCACTGCGATCGTCCGCTTCATACGCGACAGCTCGCCGAGCAGGTCGCCGCGGTGCAGGATGGTGGCGCCCGCCGCCCGTGCCGCGGCGAGCTCGGGATTGTCGTCGGGAATGGCGGTCGACACGACGACGTCGGCCTCGGCCGGCAGGTTCGCTGCGTTGTGGCCGAGCGTCGGCTCCACGCGAGCGGCACGTAGCTGCTGCCAGTAGGAGGACTCGGCGCGGTCCGAGCCGGTGACGGTCGCCCCGAGCGAGCGGGCGACGAGCGCGAGGCCGCTCATGCCGGCCCCGCCGATCCCTATGAAGTGGAGGCTGCGCCCCTCGAACGGTCCGCTCGGCATGCCGCGTGAAGTTAACCGTCAGAGCAGCGCGATCAGCTCGGCGGCGATGCGCTCGGCCGCGTCCGGGCGGGCCGCGGCGTGGGCGGCCTTCGACATGTCGGCCATCCGTTGCGGGGCTCCGAGCAGGGCGGCCACCTCGCGCGCCAGCCGCGGGCCGTCGAGCTCGTCGTCCGGGACGACGACCGCGGCGCCGGCCTGCTCCATGTGGCGCGCGTTCAGGGTCTGATGGTCGGCCGTGGCGTGCGGGTAGGGCACGAGGATCGCCGGCAGGCCGACGGCGGCCAGCTCGAGCACCGAGCCGCCCGCGCGCGCGGCAACCAGGTCGGCGGCCGCAAGCGCGTCGGCGAACGGCTGGATGTACGGGAACAGCCGGTAGTGCGGCGGCGAGCCGAGCTCCTCGAGTCGCGCCCGCAGCTCGTCGTAGTCGCGCTGCCCGCAGGCATGCAGCACGGAGCAGGGCGCGGCGGATCCGAAGGCATCGAGGGCCGCATGGTTGAGGCGGCGCGCGCCGAGCGACCCTCCGAAGACGAGCAGGCACTGCGCGTCCGGATCGAGCTCGAAGCGCCGGCGGGCAGCGGCCCGGTCGGACCCGCCGGTGGAGGCGGGCAGCGGGCGGCCGGTCAGGAGGTAGCGCGAGCCGTCGCGGCCAGGGACCGGGAAGGCGAGGCACACGCGCGCGGCGAGCGGGGCGAGCAGCCGGTTCGTGACGCCCAGGTGGCTGTCCGCCTCGGTGAGGACGATCGGCAGCCGCAGCGAGCGAGCGGCGAGCCCCACCGGCCCCGCCACATAGCCGCCGCCGCCCATCACGGCGTCCGCCCCGGCGCGCCTCAGCAGCCGGCGCGCGCGGAATGTGGCGCCGGCGGCGAGCAGGAGCGCCCGGGCCGCGCGCAGGACGTTGCTGCGGTCGATCCCGCTGACCTGCAGCCGGTGCAGCGGATAGCCGGCCGCCGGCACGAGCTCGGCCTCGGCGCGATCGCCGCCGATGAACTCCACCTCGATACCGCGGCCGCGCAGCACGTCCGCCACGGCGAGGGCCGGGACCACGTGGCCGGCGGTCCCGCCCGCGGCGATCACCACCTTGGCCATGAGCCCCCCGCGCTCAGCGTGCCGCGCGGGCGGCACGCGCAGGCCGCGTACGCTGCTCGCCGCCGCCCTCGACCGCCCGCAGGTCCGGCTTGCGGCCGCGCTTTCCGGCCTCGCCGCCCGTGGCTGCCACGCCCATCAGCAGGCCCATCGCCGCCAGCAGCACGATCAGGTTCGAGCTCCCGTAGGAGATGAACGGCAGCGGCACCCCGGTGAGCGGCATCATCCCGAGCACGGCGAAGAAGTTGAGAGTCGCCTGGCAGAGGATCAGCGAGGTGATCCCGGCCGCCAGCAGCTTCGAGTAGGAGTCGCGCGCGAGCTTCGCGGTGCGCAGCCCGGCGTAGCCGATCATCCCGTAGAGAATCAGCAGCGCGAGGATGCCGATCAGCCCGAGCTCCTCGCCGATGATCGCCAGGATCATGTCCGTGTGCGCCTCGGGGAGGTAGAAGATCTTCTGGACCGACTCGCCGAGGCCGACCCCGAAGAACCCGCCCGAGCCGATCGCCGTGAGCGCCTGCACCGCCTGGAATCCCGAGTCGCCGGCGTCCGCGAACGGGTCGAGGAAGGCCGTCAGGCGCTCGCGCCGGTATGGCTCGACGATCGCCAACAGCAGCGCGAGCCCGGCGAGCGTCCCGGCGATCATGGCGAGGTTGCGGATCGGCGTGCCGGCGGCCACGAGAAGGGCGCCGATCGAGAAGCAGACGACCATCGCCGTGCCCATGTCGGGCTGCTTCATGAGGAGCGCGCAGGCCGCCCCCACCACGAGCAGCAGCGGCTTGAACAGGCCGCCCACCGTCAGCACCGAGCGTGGCCGCGCGGCGAGGACCTGCGCCGCGTAGAGGATCAGCGAGACCTTCAGCAGCTCCGAGGGCTGGAACTGCAGCGGGCCGGCGCCGAGCCAGCGCGTGGCGCCGTTCACCGTCACGCCGATTCCCGGCAGCATCACCGCGACGGTGAGCGCGAACGAGACCACGAGCAGGATCGGCGTGAGCCCCTTGATCAGCTTCAGCCCGTGGCGCGCCGCGAAGTGCATCGCCACGAGGCCGATCAGGCCGAGCATCACGTAGCGCTTCAGGTAGTAGGAGGCGTCGCCGCTGCCAGACAGCAGCGATTCCGCCGAGCTCGCCGAGTAGACCATCACCGCGCCGCCCGCCAGGAGGCACAGGGTCGCGGTGTAGAGGATCGAGTATTCGACGGGGCGCTTCGGGCGGCGGCGGCGAGCCATCCGGACGTTCTTCTACGCCGAGGGCCCGAATCATGCTCGGAATCATGCTCGTGGAACGAGGCTGCGGAACTGCTCGCCGCGGTCCTCGAAGTCGCGGAACTGATCGAAGCTCGCGCAGGCGGGTGAGAGCAGCACCACATCGCCGGCCACGGCGGCCTCGGAGGCCTCGCGCATCGCGGTCTCGAGATCGCGGCTGCGGATCAGCGGGGCGGTGCCCTCGAGGTCCTCCGCGAGCAGCTCCGCGGCCTCGCCGATCAGGTAACAGGCCCGGCAGCGCTCGGCCACCGGCTCGCGCAGCTCACGGAAGCTGCCCCCCTTGAGGCTGCCGCCGAGGATCGCGTGGACGCCGCCGCCGAACGACTCGAGCCCGCGCCGGGCGGAGGCGACGTTGGTGGCCTTGGAGTCGTTGACGTACAGGACCCCGCCGACCGTGCCGACCTCCTCGAGCCGATGCGGCACGCCCGCGAAGCCACGCAGCGCGGCCGCCACCGCCTCGGCTGGAACGCCGGACGCCAGCGCGGCCGCGGAGGCGCCCATCGCGTTCTCGAGGTTGTGCGGCCCGCGCAGGCGGATCTCATTCGCCGGGAGCGGCAGCTCGGCGGGGTCGCCGAACGTGATCCGCCGGCCCGAGCCCGGCAGCTCGAAGCCGGGCGGCGCCACGGCCACCTGCTCGGGCGCCTGGTTGCGGAACATCCGCAGCTTCGCCTCGCGGTAGGCCGCGACGGTGCCGTGCCGGTCGAGATGGTCCTCCTCGATGTTGAGCAGCAGGGCGGTGTCGGGCGCGAACAGCTCCGAGTCCTCGGCCTGGAAGCTCGATACCTCGCACACGACGGTCACGTCGTCGCCGAGGTCACCGACGAGCGAAGACAGCGGCGTGCCCACGTTGCCCGCCACCGCCACGGGCAGGTCCGCGGCGCGCCAGATCGCTCCGAGCAGCTCGGCGGTGGTGGTCTTGCCGTTCGTGCCGGTGACCGCCACGAAGCGGCCCGGCAGCAGCCGCCAGGCGAGCTCGAGCTCACCCAGCACGGGCAGCCCGCGCTCGCGCGCGGCCGCGATCACCGGCGCCTCGTTCGGCACGCCCGGGCTCTTCACCACGCATGCGACACGCCCGAGCAGCTCCAGCCCGTCGCTCTCCAGCATCGCCTCGATGCCGGCGGGCGGCTCGGGGCGGCCGCTGTCCACGCCCAGCACCTCCCCGTGCGCGAGCAGCACGCGCGCGGCGGCGGCGCCTGAGCGCGCCAGCCCAACGATCAGATACGGCCCCTCGGGGAGGGGCGGCCTCATGGCGTGATCGACGCCTGGTAGAGCGTGAAGCCGACGGCGCCGCAGATCGCGGCCACGATCCAGAAGCGCAGGATGATCTTCGTCTCCGACCAGCCGGCCAGCTCGAAGTGGTGGTGGATCGGCGCCATCAGGAACACGCGCTTGCGGAAGCGCTGGAAGCTGAACACCTGGATCGCCACCGACAGCGCCTCCATCACGAAGATGCCGCCGATGATGATCAGCAGCACCTCGTTCTTGGTCACCACCGACAGGCCCGCGATCGCGCCGCCGAGGCCGAGCGAGCCCGTATCGCCCATGAACACAGACGCCGGGAACGAGTTGAACCAGAGGAAGCCGACGCACGCTCCCACGAGGCAGGCCGACAGCAGCGCAAGGTCCCCCTGGCCCTGGGTGATGAACGTCATCGCCGTGAACGCGAGGAACACGATCGCGCAGCAGCCGGCGGCGAGCCCGTCGAGCCCGTCGGTCAGGTTCACGCCATTGGTGGCACCCGCGATCACGAGGAAGATCAGGATCGGGTAGGCCAGGCCGAGGTCGACCGACGCGTCGATGATGCGCAGGTTGAGCGTGTCCCGGAACTCGAGGTACTGGGTCACGACCAGCCAGAGCGCAATCGCAGTGAGCGCCTGGACGGCCAGCTTGGTGCGACCCGAGACGCCCAGCGAGCGGCGCTTGCGGAGCTTCGTGATGTCGTCGGCGAAGCCGAGCGCGGCCATCACGAGCGCCGTGCCGAGCACGGCCAGGCTCGCCGCTCTGTATTCGGACAGGATCAGGAACGGCACGCAGACCGCCAGGAGGAGCGCGAGCCCGCCCATCGTCGGCGTGCCCGCCTTGCCGGCGTGCGCAGCCGGACCCTCCTCGCGGATGTGCTGCCCGAACTCCTTGAGCCGCAGGTACTCGATGAAGCGCGGCCCGAGGAACATGCAGATGAGCAGGGAGGCAGAGCCCCCAATGACGATCTCGCCCAGCATTTAGCTGAGGACCCGCTCCAGGCCCACCGAGCGCGAGCCCTTGACGAGCACCCGGTCCCCGGGCCGGCCCAGCTCCTCGAGCAGCGCGGCCGCCTCCTCGGGAGTGGCGACCGCGTGCGCCTCGCCGTCGAAGCCCTCGAGGTAGGCGAGCGCGGGCGCGCCCACCGGCACGAGCACGTCGACGCCGGCGCGGCCGGCGTGCGCGCCGATCTCGCGGTGGTAGGCCTCCGAGTCCTCGCCCAGCTCGGCCATCGTGCCGAGGATCGCTATCCGGCGCTCGGCGGGCGCCCGGGAGAGATGGTCGAGGGCCGCCCGCATCGACATTGGATTGGCGTTGTAGCAGTCGTTGACCACGGTCACGCCTCCGGGAAGCTCGACGACCTCGCCGCGCAGCGACGAGAACTTGACGTCGAGCCTGCCGCCCACGGGCAGCCCGAGCGCCCGAGCGGCCGCGACCGCGGCGCAGGTGTTCAGCAGGTTGTGCGGCTCGGAGTAGGGCAGCTCGAGAGCGAAGCGCTGAGCCGCGCGCCTCGAACTCGGCGCGGCCGGCATCCATCGCCAGCAGCTGGACCTGGCCGCCGGGCCCGAAGGTCCAGGTGTCGAGGTCGTCACGCAGGTGGGCGTCGAGCAGCGGCTCGCTCGCCGGGACCACGCAGGCGGCGCCCGGGCGCAGGTCGCGGATCAGCTCGGCCTTGGCGGCCGCGACCCGCTCGACGGTGCCGAGCAGCTCGAGATGGACAGGGCCCACGTTCACGATTACGCCCACGTCCGGCTCGGCGATCCCTGCGAGCTCCGCGATCTGACCCTCGCCGCGCATCGCCATCTCGAGCACGAGCGCGTGGACGCCGCGGCTCGCCTCGAGGATCGTGAGCGGCAACCCGATCTCGGTGTTGAAGTTCTCGCGGCTCGCGTGCGCGCCGATCAGCGCCGCGAGGATGTCCTTCGTCGAGGTCTTGCCGGTCGAGCCGGTCACGCCCACGACCGGGACGCCGAGCTCGCGTCGCCAGGCATGCGCGAGCCGCTGCAGCGAGAGCAGCGGGTCGGGGCTGACGATCACGCTCGCCGAGGCACAGGCGCTGTCGCCGACGGCGCCCTCGACCGCGTCGCGGGCCCGTTCGCGGTGGGCCGGCCCGACCAGCACCCCCCAGGCGCCCTGCTCGAGCGCCGCCGCCGCGAACTCACCGCCGTCGGCGCTGGCGCCGGGCAGCCCCACGAACAGGTCGCCGGGCCCGACTGCGCGCGAGTCGATCACGGCCCGGTCCGGACCGCCGCGCTCCGGCATGCCCGCCACGAGCTCGCCCTCCGCCGCCGCGGCGATGCGCGCCGCGCTGAGATCGATCACGCCCGGTCCCTGGCGGCCATGCGAGCGCGGAGCGCCTCGCGCGCTACCTCGAGGTCGTCGAAGGGCTCCTTGCGCCCGTTCTCGAACTCCTGACCCTGCTCGTGGCCCTTGCCGGCGATCACGACGATGTCGCCGGGCTCGGCGCTGTCTATCGCGAGTGCGATCGCGCGGCGGCGGTCCTCCTCGCGCTCAGCGCCCTCGCCGGCGCCCTCCATGATCTCGTCGATGATCGCCTCGGGCTGCTCGCTGCGCGGGTTGTCGGAGGTCACGAGCACCCGGTCGGCGAGCCGCCGGGCGGCGTCGCCCATCAGCGGCCGCTTGCCGCGGTCGCGGTCGCCGCCCGCGCCGAACACCGCGTGCAGGCGCCCGCGCGTGACCTCACGCGCCGCCCGCAGCACGTTCTCGAGCGAATCAGGCGTGTGAGCGTAGTCGACGAGGACGCCGAAGTCCTGCCCCTCGTCGACCGGCTCGAAGCGGCCGGGAACGCGGCCAAAGCCCTCGAGCGAAATCTCCTCGACGCCGAGCGAGCGCACCGCCGCCAGCGCGCCGACCACGTTCTGGACGTTGAAGAGACCCGGCAAGGGCGATTCGATCCGCAGCTCCCCGGCGGGCGTCTCGCAGGTGAAGCGCGAGCCCATCAGGTCGAACTCGACGTCGAGGGCCCGGTAGTCGGCCTCGCGCTCGATCGAGAAGGTCACGCAGTCGATCTCCGCGGCGAGCCGGCGGCCGTAGTCGTCGTCGATGTTCACGACGGCGAGGCCGGCGTCGTCAAACAGGCGCCGCTTGGCGAGGAAGTAGTCCTCCATCGTCTCGTGGAAGTCGAGGTGGTCCTGGGTCAGGTTGGTGAAGACGCGGCAGCCGAAGGTGATTCCGGCCACGCGGCCGAGCTCGAGCGCGTGCGAGGAGACCTCCATCGCGCAGGCCACGTCGCCGCCGTCGAGCATGCGCCGGAACGTGTGCTGGAGGTCGATCGCCTCGGGGGTCGTGCGCTCCACCTCCTCCTCGACGCCGGCGACGACTCGTTTGACGGTGCCGAGCAGGCCGCACCGGTGCCCGGCCGCCTCGAACAGGTGCCGGACCAGGAAGGCCGTGGTCGTCTTGCCGTTGGTGCCGGTGATGCCGACCAGCTGCATCTGTGCCGTCGGATCGCCATAGAAGCGGGCCGCGGCGGGGCCCATCGCGGCGCGCACGTCGTCGACCACCACCTCGGGCACACCGAGCCCGAGCGGGCGCTCGCAGACGAGCGCCGCGGCGCCGCGCGCGACCGCGTCGGGCGCGAAGTCGTGGCCGTCGGCGCGGAATCCGGGCACGCAAAAAAAGAGCGCCCCCGGGGTGACGCTCTGGCTCGAGTAGGCGAGTCCCGAGATCTCGATCTCGGGCGTCCCATTACCCATCAGGTCCCTCAGGGTCATGGTGCGGTCGCAGGATATCGAGGGGTCTGGACTCACTTTTTGGCGGAAGCGGCCGATACAGACCCCGTGAGCGGCAACGTGCTCAGCGCGCTCGCATTACTGGCAGAGCGCCGATTCCAAAGTTTTTCCGAGGCCGCCGACGGCGTGCTCGACCTGCTCGAGGGCGAGCTTCCACCCGGTTCGCTGCTGCTTGGGCAGGTGGATTCCGAGGAGGGCGAGCTGCGCCTGATCGACGTGCGCGGCGACGCCCAGGCCACGATCCAGGCCGGCTCGACGCTGCCGCTCGCCCGGCACCTGAACGGCGACGGCGGCGGCCTGCTCGACCCCACAGCGCTCGAGCAGCTCGCGGTCCGCTCCTACCTCGCGATGCCGCTCCAGACCCACGGCAGCGGCGCGATCACACTCTGCGCTCTCTCCCCCACCACCGACCTCTTCACGCGCTCGCACCTCGATCTGCTCGCCGTTGCGGGACGGCTGCTCACCTACGAGTGGGAGAGCGTCAAGTGGCGCGCCGACCTGCGCCGCCTCAACGAGCGGCTGCGCGACCCCGAGCGCACCGACGCCCTCACAGGGCTGCTCAACCGCACGGCCTTCATCGAGGCGCTCGAGCACGAGTGGCGGCTGGCCGAGCGCGGTTCCGCCGAGTCCTACCTGCTTGCCTGCCGGCTCGCGAATCTGTCCGACGTCGCCGACCGTCACGGCGCCGGGCTCGGCGAGCTGCTGCTACGCGACTCTGCCGACGTGATGGGGGAGGCGATTCGCCGCACCGACCACGCCGGGCGGCTCGGCGATGACGTGCTGGGCGCCGTGCTAGTCGGCTGCAAGGGCCCGGAGGGCGCCGACGCGTTCTTCGAGCGCTTCAAGCACGCGCTGGCGCGCGTCACGAGCGAGCGGCCCGCGACGCTCGAGGTCGCGTACGCGGTGCTGGCGCTCGGGAAGTCCGAGTCGCCCGAGGACGCGCTCCGAGATATAGAGAAGGCGGCCAGGAAGGCAAAGGTCGCGGTTGCCGGAGGTACATCATGAGCACGAAGGAAGCCAAGCCCGCCGCCCCGCCCAAGGGCGTGATCCCGCCCACGGCGCCGGGCGGGCGTACCGGGTTCCTGAGCGACGTGATCGTCGATCTCGGCTTCGCCGAGCGTGAGGCGGTGGAGCAGGCGGTGCGCGCCGCCCGCAGCCCGGGAACGACCGTGGCGCGGGTGCTCGTCGAATCGGGCGCGATCACCGAGGAGCAGCTCGCGCACGCGACGGCCGAGCGCTACGGGATCGCGTACATCGACCTCGGCAGCTTCGCGGTCGAGGCCAGCGCCGCCAACCTGATCAAGCCGTCGGCGGCCAAGCGCTACCAGGCCGTGCCGGTCGGCTTCGTGGGCGGCGGCCTGCTGGTGGCGATGGCCGACCCCGCCGATGCGCTCGGGGTCAACGACATCGCCGTGATGACGAAGATGGACGTGAAGCCCGCCGTGGCCTCCCGCCCCGCGCTCGACGCTCTGCTCGAGGCGCTGCCACTGATCGAGGACCTGGACGGCGGAGACGCGGGCTCCCAGGTCGCGGCGGAGGATCCCGCGCGCGACTACGCGGCCGCGGAGGAGCCCGCGCCCTCCGCCTCGTCCGCCGTCTTCTGGCAGGCGGACGACGCCGGCGGGAACGGCGTGCAGGAGAGCCTGCCCGAGGACACGGAGCCCGAGCCGCCCGCCACCGAGGCCGGCGACAGCGAGGAGACCTCGCGGCTGCGCGCGGAGCTCGACCAGGCGACCGCCCGCGCCCGTGACGCCGAGCGGGCTGCCGAGGAGGCCGGAGCGCTCCAGGAGGAGCTCGCCTCGGTCAAGAAGGAGCTCAAGCGGGCGCGCGCCGACGTGGACGTGCGGACCGAGGAGATGGACTCGCTGCGGGAGCGGCTCACGAGCGCGGAGACCGAGCTCGTGCGAGCGCGTGCGGGCGCTGAGGAGGCGGATGCGTTGCGCGAGCGGCTCGAGGGCCTCGAGGCCGAGCTCGCGCAGTCGCGCTCGGCGGCCGAGGACGCCGCGGGCCAGAAGGACGAGGCCCGCGCGGCGCTGGAGGAGGCCGAGCAGCGCATCGAGGAGCTCGAGGACGCCGACCGGCGCGCCGAGCAGGCGCGCCAGGCACTCGCCGAGATGCGCGAGGAGAACGAGCGCCAGCGCGAGCAGCAGCTGATCGAGGAGCGCGAGCTGCGCCGTCAGCTCGAGGAGGCCACCGGCCGCCGCGGCGAGCTCGAGGAGCGGCTCGCCGAGGTCGAGGGCTCGGCGTTCGCGGCCGAGCGCGCCTTCGAGGAGCTGCGCGGGGCGCAGCAGCGCATGCGCGAGGCCTTGCGGGCGCTCGCCGGGGACGCCGAGTCAGAGCCCGAGCAGGCCGAGGACTAGCTCGGCGGGATCTTCAGGTACGGCAGGGCGAACTCCATGATTCGCTCGAACGCCGGCGCCGCCACAGTTCCGCCGTAGTAGTCGCCGCGCGGCGTGTCGACCATGACCGCGACCAGCAGGCGCGGGTCCTTCGCGGGCGCGAAGCCGATGAACGAGGCGATGAAGTCCGTCTTCGAGTAGCCGCCCTTGATCGCCTTCTCGGCCGTGCCGGTCTTGCCCGCGAGCGTGTAACCGTCGACCGACGCCTCCGGGGCCGTCCCGCCCGCGGCGAGCACGCCCTCGAGCATCTTCGCCACCTCGCCGGCCGTGCGCCGTGACAGGACGCGCTTGGGCGGCGGCCGGTTGCCCTGGATGATGTAGGGGCGGCGCATCACGCCGTGGTTCGCGATCGCCGTAAACCCGGACGCCATCTGCATCGGCGTGACCGCGATGCCCTGGCCGATCGGCATGTTGCCCATCGACGAGCCCGAATAGTTCTCGGGGCGCAGCACGATGCCGCCCTCCTCGCCGGGGAGGTCGACACCGGTGGGCTTGCCGAAGCCGAAGCGGCGCACCCAGCGGTCGAAGCGCGTCGGTCCGAGCTTCAGCCCGATCATCACCGAGCCCACGTTCGACGAGCGCGCGAGGATGTCGGCGACGCTGAAGGTCCCGCCGCCGCCGTCGTGGGCCTCCCCCACGGTGCGGTCGGCGACCTGGATCAGCGGCGGCACGGACATGGTCGTCTCCGGCGTCACGAGGCCCTCCTCGATCGCGCCGGCGACGGTGAAGGCCTTGAACGTCGAGCCGGGCTCGTAGTTCGCCTGGATCGCGCGGTTGCGGCGCGCGTACTCGGGCGCGCCATCCGGGTCATTGGCGTCCACGCGCGGCCAGTTCGCGAGCGCCAGGATCTCGCCGCTGCGCGGGTCCATCACGACGGCGGTGGCGCCCTGCGGCGTGTAGGTCTGGCCGACCTCGGCGAGCACGGCCTCGGTGCGCTCCTGGATGCGGGCGTCGAGCGTCAGCTTCAGGTCCTCACCCGGCTCCGAGCGCTCGACCTCGACCATGCTGATCGGCTCGCCGAGGGCGTCCTTGACGAGCTGGCGCTTGCCGTCCTTGCCGTGCAGGAGCTCGTCCTGCGAGTACTCGAGCCCGGCGAGCCCGGTGTTCTCGGTGCCCACCATGCCGAGCACCTGGGCGGCGAGGTTGCCCTGCGGGTAGGTCCGCTTCGGCTCGACGACGGTCCCGATGCCCTCGAGGCCGAGCTCCTCGATCTGATGGCCGAGCGTGGCGTCCATCTTCTGCCGCAGGTACACGAAGGTCGAGTCCTTGTCCGAGAGCTTCTCGAGCAGCTCGCTCTCGGTGCGGCCGATCAGCGGCGCGATGCGGGCCGCAACCTTCGCGGGATCGTCGATCAGGATCGGGTGCGCGAACACCGTGACGGAGTCCTCGGAGACGGCCAGGTCGATGCCGTTGCGGTCCGTGATCGTGCCGCGGCGCGCGTTGACGATGAGGTCCTCGATCTGCTGCGAGACGGCCCGGTCGGCGAGGTCGTCCGAGCGGACCGTGCCCAGCCAGGTGGCGCGCAGCGCGGCAAGGCCGAGCAGGACCAGGAAGCACGCGAACAGGAGCCCGACGCGGCGATCGATCAGCCGCGCGGGACTGGACTTGCGGCTCCTCCCCGGCGGCCGCCGCGTGGGCGGGCGGCTGCGGGTGGCCGGCATCAGCCCACCGGCTGGGCGGCCGGGTCCGTCGTCGCGCCGGTGGCGTCCGTGGCGGTCCCGTCCGTAGGAGTGCCGGTGGTGGTGGAGTCGGCGGGTGTGCCTGTGCCCACCGCGCTCAGGTCGAGCGGCTCGCCGGTCGCCGGATCGAGCGGGGCGCCGGTGACCGGGTCGTACACGGGTTGCCCTGTTGCCGGGTCGACCGGGAAGCCCGTCACCGGATCGATGCCGGCGCTGCTCTCGGTGCCGACGCTGCTCTCGGTGCCGCCGCTGTCGGTGTCGGTGTCGGTCTCGCCGGGTGGGCTGTATGCCTCGGTCGGCAGGGGAATCGTCTTGGCGGCCCGGCGGGCGTCCACGGAGGGCCGCGCCTTCAGGTAACGCACCTCGCCTGGCGCCGGCAGGACGAGCCCGAGCTTCGCAGCCTCCTCCTGGATCCGCTCGCTGTTGGCGAGTCGCGCCTTGTCGAGCAGCAGGCGCGCATTCTCGCGCTTGAGCGTCGAGATGCGCTCCGAGTTGCGCGCGATGTCGCGGTTCATCTGAAGCAGGTCGACGTTGAAGAACACGATGCCCGCGAGCAGCAGGAAGACGAGCGCGATCCAGCCGCGGCCTGAGAGCAGCGCGTCGAGCAGGCGGCTCGTGCGCGCGCGGACGGCTCGGGCGAACGGCGCGTCGAGCACCCGGACCGGCAACGGCGCGGGCCGAGCGGGGGCGCGGAACGGAGCGGCGTGACCTGAGCGCCTGCGGGCCGGCGCGGGCCTGCCGGTGCGGGGCTGCGGGTGGGCACGCCGGAGTGCCGCCGCGGCGGCCCCGCGGCCCATCAGCCCCTGTCCTCCCCGCCGACCTTGCGTGCCGCGCGCAGCCGCCCCGACTTGGCGCGCGGGTTGTCGGCCACCTCGCCGGGCGTGGGCGCGACGGCGCGCCCGGTGAGCAGCTCGGCCTCCGGCTCGCGCCCGCAGACGCAGACCGGGAAGTCAGGCGGGCAGATGCAGCCGCGCGCCAGCTCGACGAGGAAGCGCTTGACGCGCCTGTCCTCCAGCGAGTGGAAGGAGATCGCCGCGAGGCGGCCGTTGTCGCGCAGCACCTCCCAGGCGAGCGGCAGTGCGCGATCGAGCGAGTCGAGCTCGCTGTTGACGGCGATGCGGACCGCCTGGAAGACGCGCTTGGCCGGGTGGCCGCCGCCGAAGCGGCGGCGCACGGCCGCCGGCAGCGCGCCCTCGATCGCGGCCACCAGTTCGCCCGTGGTCGTGATCGGCGCCGCCTCGCGGCGCCTCACGATCTCGCGCGCGATGCGGCGCGCGTTCGGGTCCTCGCCGTAGCGCCGGAACAGCTGCGCGAGCTGGCGCTCGTCCCAGGTGTTCACGATCTCGCGTGCGTCCAGCTCCTGGCTCGGGTCCATGCGCATGTCGAGCGGCGCGTCGTAGGAGTACGAGAAGCCGCGCTCGCGCGCGTCGACCTGCATCGAGGAGATGCCCAGGTCGAGATAGACGATGTCCGCGCGCAGCTCCTCCTCGCTCAGCAGCTCGAGGCCGTCGGCGTAGTCCATGCGCAGGAAGCGCGTCTCGCAGGCCACCTCGCGGGCGAGCTCCTCGAAATGCTCCTCGGCGGCCGGGTCGCGGTCGATGCACACGAGCGTCCCGGTCGGCCCGATGCGCTCCGCGACGAGCCGCGCGTGGCCGCCCGCGCCGAAGGTGCAGTCGACGGCGGTCTCGCCGGGCGCGGGCTGCGTCAGGTCGATCAGCTCACCGGCGAGCACGGGTACGTGCGTGCGGGTCATGTCAAGAAGGATTGCCAAGGCGCTCCGTCACCTCCCCGATCTCGGCATCGAGCGAGTCCTGCTCCTCCTGCCAGCGCTTCCTGCCCCAGACCTCGAGGTGGTCCCCAACGCCGACCACCACGACCTCCTTCTCGATGTCCGCGTGCGCGAGCAGCGGCGGCGGAAGCGTCACGCGACCGCTCGCGTCCAGATCGATCTCGAACGAGTTGCCCTGATAGAAGCGCGACAGCTTGCGGTACTCCGAGCCCATCGGGTTCAGGCCGCCGAGCGCCCGCTCGATGATCGACTCGTGCGTCTCGGGTGTCCACACCGCGACGCAGGTCTCGGGGTCCTTCGAGAGCACCGTCCCGCTTGAGAAGGCGGCGCGGAACCGGGCGGGAATGGCCAGCCGGTTCTTTGCATCCAGCGAGTGCTCGAAGTGGCCGCGAAACGCCAAGGGTCATTTCCCTGCGAAGAAGTTGGACCGGAGTGGCGGAGTGGGAGGAGCCCCGCCACTCCGGTCGTTTGCTGCCGCCACGGTACCCCACTCTGCCCCACTGCGCAACACCCTTCCCCACTTTTCCGTCCGACCCGCCTGTCTTCGCTCATGGCGGTGTCGGCGAATTTGGCTTCAGTAAGCGGGATACGGGACCTCGGGCGGGTGGGGCGCCGGCCCGTGCCAGAACCCTTCTCGCTGCATGACCGGTTGCAGCACGCGCCGCGATGCCGCAACCGGGAAGGCCCCGCCCTGTTGGGGTATTCGGAAATGCTCGAAATCAACGGACGGGAGGACCGATCCAGATGAAGCGCTTCATGCGCATGCCCTCACCCGCGATGGTGATCGCGTGCCTTGCACTGTTCGTCGCCCTGAGCGGCGTTTCCTACGCGGTCGCGACGATCGGCTCGGACGACATCGTCAACGGCTCGATTCGCAACCGCGACTTCAAGGACGGCACGCTGCGCGGCAACGAGGCCAAGCCCGACGGCTTCGGCCCCAACGCCATCAAGGAGCAGTCGCTCGACTCCGCGAAGTTCAACGCCGCCAAGATCGCCAAGGTGCCGGGAGCGGCGCTCGCCGACGGCATCACGCGCCACGGCGTGATCTCGAGCGCCGGCGCGGCGGTGCGCGGGCGCGGCATCACCTCCGCTGCCAAGACGGGCGACGGCCAGTACCAGGTCATCTTCGACGCCGACGTGCGCAACTGCACCTACTTCGCGACGCTCGGCGACGAGTCCGCCTCGGCGCCGGGAACCGGCCAGATCTCGGTGACCTCGGCCGCGGCCAACGTGAACGGCGTGCGCGTCGTGACGCGAGGCAGCGACGGCAACCCGGCCGACCGCTCCTTCCACCTGATGGTCTCCTGCTGACGGGCGGGGTTCGCTGACGCTCGGGGCGCCGCCAGGGAGGGCGGCGCCCACCGGCGTGTCACCGCCGCCGGTCGAGCGAGCCGCCGAGCTGGCGATTGAAGACTTTGGGGGGCCATGGCCCCTCGAAGCGTTCAATCGCTACGCGCCGGCGGCGACAAGCGCAGCGACCGCTAGAGCGGCACCACCTCCCCCTCCCCTCCGAGCAGCGCCGACGCGAGCGCCGCCGCCACGAGCAGCAGCACCGACGGCACCAGCAGCAGCGCCACGACGAGCTGGATCTTCGGGCCGGCACGAGCCGCTTCCTCGCGGATCCGGCGCGCGAGCGCGAAGCGGGCGTCGCGCGCCTGTGCGGTGAGCGTGTCGGCGAGCGGCGCACCGTGCCGGCGGGCCCTCTCGAGCGCCGCGACGAGGGCGCGCACCTCGGGCAGCGGCACCCGGACGCACAGGGCCTCCAGCGCGTCCGCGAGCGCGACGCCGAGCGCCACCTGCCTGCCGGTCGCGCGCAGCTCGACGGCCAGCGGCCCGGCCGAGCGCTCGCCGACCGAGCGGAGCGCCTCGGCGAGCGATGACCCCGCCTCGACCGTCACGCGCAGCAGGTCGAGCAGCACGGGCAGCTCTCGGCGCACGTGCCGCGCCCGCTCCGCGGCCCGCCGCCGCAGCCAGAGGTCGGGCCCGAGGAAGCCGGCGACCGGCGCCGCCAGCATGATCAGGAAGCCGAGCCTGCCGGGGGCGAGCGACCCCAGCGCCGCGCCGGCGACGCCCGCGAGCGCCGCGCCGGCCAGCTTCGCCGCGGTCAGGTCGCGAACCCCGAGCCCACCCGGGCGGCCGGCCGCCTCGATCCGCGCGCTCAGGTCGGCGGGCCCCGCCCCGCTCCGGCGCACGCGCCCGCCGGCCACGGCGAGCAGGCGCAGCAGCCGCGCGCCCCGGCTCGCCCGCCGCCGGCCCGGGACCGGCGCCAGCAGCGCCAGCCCCGCGATCGCGCTCGCCGCGGCGAGGAAGGCGAGCGCCGCCGCCATCACCAGCGCACCCGTGCGAGCCGGCGCATCAACACCGCCGCCGTGACCTGGAGGACGATCGCGATGCCCACGAGCCAGGCCGTGAGGAAGCTGCTCAACAGCCCGGCGAACCAGCCGGGGCTGGCCAGCTCCGCGAGCAGCCCGCCGCCGAGCGGCAGCACGACGACGATCAGGCCGGTGAAGCGCGCCTGCGCGGTGGCGGCCTTGACCTCGTCCTCGAGCCTGCTCTGATCCTCCATCGCGCGGGCGCTCTCGCGCAGGAGCCGCGCCAGGTCTCCCCCGGCGCGCCGCTGCAGCAGGCAGGCGGCGACGAGCGCGTCGAGCCGCGCGGACGGCGCCCGTGCGCGCAGGCCCTCGAGCGCCTCGTCGGTGGTGGCGCCGGCGGCGAGCTCGCCCGCGACCCGGCGCAGCTCGTGACCGGCCGCGCCGTCGACGCCGCCCGCCGCCTCCGCTATCGCGCCGCGCAGCGAATGGCCGCCACCGAGCGCGTCCGCCAGCGCCAGCGCCATCTGCGCGACGCCCGCGTCGACGGCGCGCCGGTAGCGCCGGCGCCGTGCCTGGAGCACGCGCGCCACGCTCCACGGCCCGGCCGCCGCGAGCAGCAGCCCCGGCGAGCGGGCCGGCGACCGCCGTGCCGAGCAGGAACGCCCCGAGTGCGCCGGCGAGCAGCAGCCGCCGCCGCTCGGCCGCGCCGGGTGCACGACCCTCACGGCCGAGCCGGACCAGCACGTCGGCGAGCCCCGCCACGCTGCGGGCAACTCGCGGACCGCGCTCGGCGAGCGCGGCCGGGAGCGGCGCGCCGAGCTCGACACAGGCGCCGAGGCCGGCCGCGGCGGCGAGGAACGCGAGCAGCGAGGCGGCGCTCAGGATCCGTCCTCCAGCGCGGCGATCCGGGTCGCGAGCGGCCCCGCTCCCGGGCGCCGCAGCTCGCCGCCGCGGCAGTAGAGGTCGCGCGTGCCGGCGCCGCCGGCCACCCGCACGACCTCGGTGACCGACTCGACCACGCGCGCGCCGTCACGGAGACGCGCCTGGTGCACCACCAGCTCGAGGGCGCTGGCCACCTGCTCCCGCACGGCACCGTGCGGCAGGCCCACTCCCGCCATCAGCGCGAGCGTCTCGACCCGCCGCAGCGCATCGGCCGGCGAGTTCGCGTGGACGGTCGTGAGCGAGCCGTCGTGGCCGGTGTTGAGCGCCTGGAGCATGTCGAGCGCCTCCGCGCCGCGGACCTCGCCCACCACGATGCGGTCCGGCCGCATCCGCAGCGCGTTGCGCACGAGCTGCCGGATCGTGACCTCACCGCGCCCCTCCAGGTTGGCCGGCCGCGCCTCGAGGCGCACGACATGGCGCTGGCGCAGCCGCAGCTCGGCGGCGTCCTCGATCGTCACGATCCGCTCCTCGCCCGGGATCGCACCCGACAGCGCGTTGAGGGTCGTCGTCTTCCCCGATCCCGTGCCGCCGCTGACGAGCACGGACGCCCGCGCGGCGACGCACAGCGCGAGGAACTCGCCGAGCTCGGCGGGCAGCGTCCCGCCCGCGACGAGGTCGCGCAGCGAGAAGCCGTCGCGGCGGAAGCGGCGCACGGTGAGGCAGGGCCCCGATAGCGACAGCGGCGGGATCACGACGTTGACGCGCGAGCCGTCGGCGAGCCGCGCGTCGCAGAGCGGCTGGGCCTCGTCGACCCTTCGGCCGAGCGGCGCGAGGATGCGCTCGATCGCGTGCAGCAGCTCCGCCTCCGAGCCGAACGAGACGCCCGTGCGCTCGAGCCTGCCGCGCCGCTCGACGTAGACCGCGTCCGGCCCGTTGACCATCACCTCGTCCACCCGCGGATCCGAGAGCAGCGGCTCCAGCGGTCCCAGCCCGGTGGCGAGCAGGATCACCCGCTCGCACAGCGCATCGCGCTCGGCCTCCGGCAGCGGCGCCGCCTCGCGCTCCACCAGCTCGCGGACCTCGGCCTCGAGCCCGCCGGTCAGCGCGGCCGAGTCCCCCGCTCGGGCCCGCTCGATCAGCCGGCCCCGCAGGGCTGCCGCAAGGTCGTCAAGCGCCTCCACGCATGGCTAAGGGCGCGGGGCGGGAACTTCGCCCCGGCGATCGAGGAGGGCGTCGCCGATCAGTGTGCTGGCCGCGGGGCAGCCCCGCACGAACCCGAAGAACGGGCCGAAGTCGCGCGTGCCGACGAATCCGGGCATGAAGAGGCCCTGCACGCTCGTCTGGAAGTGCTCGTCGAGCGCCGGGAAGCCGTCCGTCGTGTCGATGCGGTCGAGCAGCGGCTGGAGGTAGTCGACGTTCGCCAGGTCGGGCTTGTAGCCGGTGGCAAGCACCACGTGGTCCACCGCCAGGCGCTCCCCGCCGGAGAGCTCGGCCTCGATCTCGTCGCTCGGCAGCACGGAGCAGCCTGCGACCTCGCTGCGCGGCCTCGCCCGCACCACCGCTTCGGGTAGGCGCGGCGGCAGCCAGGGCTCGAGCTTCAGGCGGCCCTCCCTCCAGAAGCGCTGGGCAATCGCGTCACGCTCGGGCTCCGCGAGGTTCCGGAACCAGCCGGGGATGCGGACCGTGTTGTCCATCAGCTCGTCCACGAAGCCCCAGTGCGCGGTCTCGAAGCTCGGCGTGTCGTGGCGGTACACGACGTCGACTGTCCTCGCGCCTGACTCGGCGAGCAGAGCGGCCCACTCGAACGCGCTCTGGCGACCACCCACGATCAGCACGCGCGCGCCCCGGAGCCGATCGAACCGAACGAGCGCGCTCGTGTGCGACCAGCGCGCCTCGGGGAGCGATCCAGGCATCCAATCCGGGATCACCGGAAAGCGAGCGATCCCCGGAGCCGCCACGACGGTGTCGGCGGTCAGCCGCCGGCCGTCGTCGAAGCTGGCGAGGAACCGCCCATCGGCCGTGTCGAGCGAAGAAACGAACGCCGGCCGCGGTTCAAGGCCCGTCTGCCTGCAGAACCAGTCGGCGTAGTCGACGAAGGTGGCCAGGGGAACCGGATCGACGTCGGCGGGATCGGTGCCGCGCTCCCCCAGGTATGCCTCGAAGGTGTCGATCTCGTCGGCGTCGAGGTGCCAGTCGGTGCCGGAGCGCAGCAGCATGCCCTCCGGCATGTTCTGCCGCCAGAAGGCCATCGGCTCTCCGACGACCAGGGGGTCGATCCCGTGGCGCTTGGCATGCGCGGCGGCCGACAGCGCGTACGGGCCGGCGCCGATGACGAGCAGCGGTACGTGGCCAGGCTGCTCCATGCCCGCATTATCCTCGCGCTAGAGCGCCATGCAATCAGTCGAGACTGCTGCAGCTACGCCGGTGTTGGCGGGCGGCGCACGCACACCCGTCGGCCGCTTCCGCGGCACGCTGTCGGACGTCCCGGCGGTCGAGCTCGGAGCGCACGCCGTGCGCGCGGCGCTCGAACGCTGCCCAGGGCTCAGCCCGGACTACATCGCGATGGGCAACGTGCTCCAGGCCGCCAACGGCCAGAACCCGGGACGCCGGGCGGCCCTCCTCGGGGGCGTCGCTCGCGAGGTCCCGGGAATCACGCTCAACGACGTCTGCCTCGCGAGCATGAGCTCGGTCGCCCTCGCGGCCGCGATGATCCGTGCGGCCGAGGCGGAGTGCGTGCTCGTTGGCGGCTTCGACTCGATGACCGGCGCGCCGCACGCCGTGCACGTGCGTACCGGCACTGCGGCGGGCGACCGCAACCTGATCGACGTGATGCAGCACGACGGGCTCTGGTGCGGCATCGCCGGCTCCGGGATGGGCGAGCTCTCCGACGACGAGAACGCGCGGCTGGGGATCGACCGCACCCGGCAGGACGCACTCGCCCTCGCGTCTCACCACCGCGCCGCGGCCGCCACCGAGAGCGGGCGGCTCGGCGAGGAGATCGCCCCGCTCGGCGAGCTTCGCGACGACGAGGGCATTCGCAGCGATACCTCGCCCGAGGCGCTCGCGGCACTGCGCCCCGCCTTCACGCCGGACGGCACCATCACCGCCGGAAACGCCTCGCAGCTGTCCGACGCCGGCGCCGCCGGGCTCGTCACCAGCCTTGAGAGCGCGCAGAGGGCCGGCGTCAAGCCGCTGGCTCAGATCATCGGGCGCGCTGTGGTCGCCGGCCCGGACTCGACGCTGCACCTGCGTCCCGCAGAGGCGGCCGCCAAGCTGCTCGCCCGGCACCAGCTGACGCCGGCCGACATCGACCTCTGGGAGATCAACGAGGCGTTCGCCGGTGTCGTGGTCGCATCCGTGGACAGGCTCGAGGTCGACCCCGAACGGGTCAACGTCAACGGTGGCGCGATCGCAGTGGGTCACCCGCTCGCCGCAACCGGCTTCCGGCTCGTGCTCACGCTCGCGATCGAGCTCCAGCACCGCGGCGCCGTGTTCGGCGTGGCGACGCTCTGCGGGGGCGGCGGGCAGGGCGAGGCGATCCTGCTGCGGGCCGTCGGCGACGGCAACTAGGCGGCCGCGGTCGCGAGCTCCCGCAGCCGCGCCGGCGTGGCCTCGAGGTCCTGCCGCTTTCGCTTCCGCCTGAAGGGCCACTCTGGAGCGCCGCCGAGCTGGCGCCCGGTCCGGACGATTGGCGTTTGCGCTGGGGGTCGAGGAGCACAGGCCTGCTTAAGGGCCTGACGACCCCCGGCCCCCGGGCCCGGCCCCGCTCCGATAGCGTTTGACCGTTCCGAGCCCGAGTACGCGGCGCCCGGCGCGACCAGCCGAAGGGGGCAGACTTGCAGGCACAGAGCAGGGCGCCGGTTTCAGTAAGCCGGCGCCGGCTTCTGCCCCGAATCGGCGGGCGGGACATCGCTATCGATCTCGGCACCGCGAACACGCTTGTGTTCGTGCGCGGCGAGGGGATCGTCGTCTCGGAACCCTCGGTCGTCGCCGTGGACACGCTCACGGGGGCCGTGCATGCGGTGGGTGAGGAGGCCCAGCGGATGATCGGCCGAACGCCGGCGAGCATCACCGCCATGCGGCCGCTGCGGCACGGCGTGATCGCCGACTTCGAGGTGACGGAGCAGATGCTTCGTCACTTCATGGAGCGCGTGCACAGCAGCCGCCATGCCCGCCCACGGGTGATCATGTGCGCCCCATCGGGCATCACCGACGTCGAGCGGCGTGCCTTGACGGAGGCATGTCTGGCGGCCGGGGCGCGTTCCGTCCATCTGATCGAGGAGCCGATCGCGGCCGCCATTGGAGCCGGGCTCGCGATCGACGAACCGCGGGCGAACGTGGTCTTGGACGTCGGCGGCGGCACGAGCGAGGTCGCGGTGATCTCGCTGGGAGGGATCGTCGTGTCCCAGTCGTTGAGGGTCGGGGGCTACGACCTTGACGACGCGGCGGCCGCATGGCTGCGGAGCACGCACGGCCTCGCGATCGGGGAGACCACGGCCGAGCGGGTCAAGCTGGAAGTGGGCAGCGTGGCGCCGGACCGCAGCGATAGCCATAGCGAGGTCACCGGCAGGGACCCGATTACCGGGCTTCCGCGTCAGGTCTTGATGTCGAGCGACGGGATGCGCGAAGCGCTGGAGGATCGAGTTGCCGAGATCGTTGCGGCGGTCATCGCGGCGCTGGAAGAGACGCCCCCCGAGCTTGCGTCCGACGTTTCCCAGCGCGGAATCGTGCTGGCGGGCGGAGGAGCGCTGCTACGCGGATTGGCCGAGAGAGTCGAGCGGGAGACCAACGTCCCGTCCCGCCTCGCGGATTCCCCACTCACCTGCGTGGCGGAGGGTGCCGGCCAGGCCCTCGACGAGATCGAGCTGCTTGAGCACACGAGCGCCAGGGCGACGGGGCGGCGCCGCTGAGCAGGCGCCGACGCTCAGAGCTACGGTGGCAACCCGGCGGCTTTGCGCGCACCCTCTGGGTCGGCAAAGGATTGGACGCGGACGACCAGCCCAGCGCGAACGGTCAAGAGCGACGATCGGGTCTCATCGACCTCGAGCCCGTGCGTCCGGCCGACGATGTGTACGACGACCGCCACCTGATCACGAGTGTCATCGAACCTCAGTAGCTCAACCCTGTAGGTCTCCCAGGTCGAGAGGAACTCGCCCCAGAACCGCCGGACGCCGTCAAAGCCTCTGTAGCTGTCGACGGCAAGCAATGAGTGAGTCACCGGGGCCCACTCGATCCCCGGATCCAAGAAACGACTGAGAGCGTCATCGGTCAGACGCTGTTCGAACTCTTGAGTCGAACCCTGGCTCGCGAGCTCCGCATAGAGTCGGCGAACCAGCTCGATGTTCTCCTGGGACACCTCGTTGCCAGTGTCTCGCATCGTGCTCTGACCGCCCCGCTTACGACCCGGGGCCACTCGCGCGCCGGACTCGGCGCGCGAGCGGACCCCGCGCCTACTTCTTCTTCGGCGCGCTGAGCGTGATCGACCGGCCGATCGTCTGCGGAGCCACCGACCCGGCGCTCACTTTGAGCGAGACCTTCGCCTTCAGCTTGCCCTTCCTGAACAGGGTGCGACCCTTGCGGCTGAGCTTCACGCTGACCTTCTTGGCGGTGCCCGGGGCGATCCCGGAGAACTTCGCCGATCCCACCTTGATCCACTTGGCTGCTGCCCTGGCCTTCTTCGCCTTCTTTGCGGGGGCCTTCGCCAGGAGCGAGATCGAGCCCTTGCACGCGGCCTTGGCCGCCGAGGCGCAGAACACCGGGACGACGACCTTGCGGCCGGAGAGCTTGATCTGCCCCAGGCTGGCGAGCACGAGCTTGGAGCCGCCGGGCTTCACGGGGGTGGAACTCCCACCGCCGCCGGTTGCTGCACCCCCTCCGCCACCATTCCCGCCGCCGGGCCCGCCGCCGCCCTCACCGCAATAGAGGCGGATGTCGAGGTTCGTGACCGGAGGCGGAATCGTCATCACATGGCTCTCCGCGAACTCGGCCGAGCGATCGGCGTTGCTCACGCAGTCGTCCTTGCTCGCACGCACCTTGTAGTAGCCGGCAACCACGTCCCAGCCGAAGTGACCGTCCGCATCGGTGAGGTCGGAGTTGGTGCGATTCGACGGGGACATGACCGCACTGCCATTTGGAACGGGCATGAACGGACCAGCCGGACTTGCGGACCGGAGCAGCTCCACGGTCGCGTCGGCGACCGGCGCGCCGAGTGAGTCCCTCACGTGCCCGCTCGGGTCGATGTAGAGGCCGAACTCCACCGTCTCATCGGGGGTCGCACCGGGACAGTCGATGGCGATGCTCACATCCGCATCCCCCACCGCATTCAGCGGCCCCGTCGGCCCGGAGTACTGACCCGAGCCGGCCGGGCTCTCGCTGAGGCCGCCACTTGCGACGGTCTCACCGCCGAGAGTGATCTCGAAGGTCGCGGTTCCGCCCGGACACCCGCCGGTCGCGAGTACCGGGCTCGTTCCCACCAGCACGACCGGGATCCCGTCATCGCTCACACGAATGCTCTCCACCGACGTGCCATCGGGCGGGGGCTGGGGTCCCAGGCCCAGGGCAAGGTCGGGAGCCGTGATGTCCGCGCCGGCGATCGTCGCCTGAGTCGACGCCGCCCTGTCGTTGGAGCTGGCCGGAGGATGTGCGGTGATGTCGTAGGTTCCGTTCGCCAGACCCGTGGCCCTGTAGCGACCGGTCTGGTCGGTGTTTCGCACGCGGCATGCGCCGCCCGCCTCGGGGCAGATCTCCACGGGTCCGTTGACCACGTCGGCGCCGCTGGGGTCGGCGACGTGGCCGTCGAGCACCGGGCCCGAGACCGCCGCGTTCCTCACCTCGAACACGTAGCGGCCCAGCTGCGCGTTCCCGCTGCCGGCCATCCCATGGATGAGACCTGTCGAGGCCGCCGAGTCGAGCAGCGCCATGGAGCTGAAGGAGCCCGGCTGCATGTGGAGATGCTCGCCGTCTCCGCTCGCCCAGCCGGCCGCAGCGGGGGTGCCGCCGAAGCCGTTTGCGCCGCCGCTCGCACTCCCGGTCTCCCACTGGACCTTGTCGTAGTTGAAGACGATGTCGAAGTCACCGGTCGTGCCCCGCTGGATCAACAGCAGCTGAAAGCTGTTCTTCTTGTCCACCTGCGCGGAGTAGTAGCCGACGTCGACCCAATTGACACAGAAGGCCGACTCTCCGCCTACCGTGACGTCGCCGTAGGTCACCAGACCAGACCCCACTCCGCGGGTGTCCACGTCGGCGAGGAAGGGAGCGATCATCGGTACGCCGGAGATGGTGAAGTCGAAGGGTGTGAATTCGCTCAGCGGCTCGTCGAACGTCACGTTTCCGTTGTTGTTGACGAATAGGCTCGAGTACTCGTTGCCGTAGAAGTCAAGGGTGAACGGCAACGGCACGGCGTCGGTGAAGCCGTCGTCGTTGGCCGGCAACGTGTTGGTTGCGCACCCAGCCAGCGACTGCACGGCGTTCGGGCCCTCAGCAGCCGCCGGTCCGACAGCCGATGCAAGGCAGGCGGCGATCATCAGGCAGAGCGCGACGACAAGTCGCGCAAGTGACTTGCGAATCCTCACTGGTGCAGCTCCCTCTCTCTGGTTCGAAGCGACCGGAACGGGCCAACGCTCCGTTTCGCTATGACCGTTCACCGTAAACCGGCCTGTCGATGCGGGCAAGGACGAAAAACAGGCCGCATCGGTAAGGAACGCACTCAGCACGACGCGACGGCGAGCGCCGCGATCTACCCCCGCGCGACCACCAATCTGAGCCCCACGTCGTACTCCTCGAGCTCGCGCAGCCGGCCGTGCCGCGCGTCCCAGCTGCCGTCCTCGAGGTCGCGCTGCAGCGCCGTCACGACCCGCTCCACGACCGCGGGCGGCATGCGCGCGAAGCCCGAGGTGTTCGCGCGTGCGCGCTCGTCCAGCACGCGCTCCGGATGGGCCCAGAAGGAGCCGAGCATCCAGTCGCTGGTGTCGCGCGGCAGGAGCAGCGGCTGCGCGTCAACCTCGCCTCCGAGCCAGTCGGCGAGCGTCTCGGTTGCCGGGAAGATGTCGTGGTCGAGGTGGGCCACCTCGGGCAGGTAGTCGGTCATCAGCCACATGCGCCCGCTCACACGCGCGTCGTAGGTGAGGATCACGACGCGGTCGCGCGCCACGCGGCGCAGCTCGCGCACGCCGCGCTCCTGCGCAGAGTCCCAGTGGTGCAGCGTGAGGATCGCCATCGCGGCGTCGACGCTGTCATCGCGCAGCGGGAGATCGTCCGCCGAGGCGCGGATCGCCGGCACGCGCTGCGGCGGCCGCTGGGCGGCCATCACGTCGCTCGGCTCGACCGCGATGACGTGGCGGTCCGCCGGCTCGTACGAGCCCGTGCCGGCGCCGACGTTCACGACGCTGCGCGCGTCGCCGAGAGCCGCGTTGATCCGCTGGGCGATGCGCGGGTCCTCGCGGCGGGTGCCCGCGTAGCTCCGCCCGATCGCCTCGTAGCGCTCGCTCACCGGCCCGGTCCTGTCAGGCGCTCGACGCCGTCCGGCGTGAGCACGAAGACCTGCCACGCGTAGTAGGCGAGGAACGCCCGATCGTCGCTCCGCATCCGGCGCGCGAAGCGGCGGATCGCGCGCACGTACGACGTGGAGGGGTTGTAGGCGAACAGCGCGCCGTCGAGGTCCTCCCGGGCACCGGAGCGGCTGAGGTAGTTCGCCGCCGCGAGGATGGCGTCGCGGGGATCGTCGATATCGCCCCCCATGCCGTATGCCTTCCACGTCGCGGGCAGGAACTGCATCGGACCGCGTGCACCTGCCTCGCTGGCGCTCCGCACGCGCCCGAAGGCCGACTCCACGAAGTTGATCGAGGCGAGGATCGACCAGGGCACGCCGAAGCGGCGCTCGGCGGCGCGGTAGTGGCGGCGCAGCTCGGCGGCCGGCGCGGCCGCGGCCACGCGGACGCGCGGGATGCGCCCCGGCGAGCGCGGAATCGCGGCGAGCTGCCGCCTGGCGGCAAGCGTGTCGCGCGCCTCTCCGCGCACGTCGGCGGGGAGCCGCCCGAGCGCGGCCTCGCCGAGCGCGCGCTCGTCCCCCATGGCGCGCAGCAGCCGCTGGTGGTGGAGGCCGAGATAGGTCACGTCGCGCGGCAGGTCGCCCGCGCCGTCCCAGCCCTCGAGGGCGTCATGGAGGCGGCGGGTGGTCGCGGTGAGCTCGTCGGCCAGCGGCGCCGGCCGGCGCGGGAGCGCGGCGGCGGGATCCGGTAGCGGCTCCGGCTCGGCCCGCTGGCGGGCCGGCGCCGGATCCTTCTCCTCCTCCGAGCACGCCAGCGGCAGCACGGCGGCGGCAGCGGCGACGGCCAGAACCACGATCAGACGTCCCACCGAGGCGAGGCTAGCGCCGGGCAGCGACCAGGCTCAGGCCACTGCGACAGTGGGCTCGGGCGCGTCGTCCGTGTACTGCATCCGGCGCAGGACCGCGAACGCGACGATCGCGGCTATCAGCAGCGCGCCGCCGGCGCCCCAGAAGGCCGCGGCGATGCCATCGGTGATCGCCTGCTGCGAGTCGGCTGCCACCTGCTGCGCCTCCGCCGGGGACAGGCCCTTCGTGATCTCCGCCTGGCCGGCGGGGTTCTCGGCGAGGATGCGCTCGGCGCTGTCGACCTGCGCCTCGGACTCTCCCAGTCCGAGCAGCAGATCACTCAGCCTGTCGTTCTGGACGTTCGCGACGACCGTGCCGAGCAGCGCGATCCCCATCGTGCCGCCCACCTGGCGGACGGTCTGGAGCGTGCCCGAGGCCTGGCCGCGCAGCTTCAGCGGCGCGGAGCTCATCGCGTCCGTGCTGGTCGGGCTCATCACGAGACCGATGCCGGCGCCGATCAGGATGTAGCCGGGCACCAGCACCAGGTAGTCCTGCTCGCCGAGCAGGGCGGCCGTGAGGGCAAACCCGATCGCCGCCGTGAGCGTGCCCGCCGTCGCGAGCCCGCGCGGACCCGCCCGGTCGTAGATCCTGCCGGACAGCGGGGCCGCCACGAGCAGCGGCAAGGTCACGGGCAGCAGCGCCAGGCCTGCCTCGATCGGGGTGAAGCCGAGGATGTCCTGCGTGAAGATCGCGCCGAAGATCGTCAGGCCCATCAACGCGAACTGTGCGAAGAAGAGCACGGTCGTGTCGCCGCTGAAGTTCCTGACGCCGAACAGGCGCAGCTCCACGAGCGGGCTGCGCGCCCGGCGCTCGATCAGCGCGAAGGCAACGAGCAGAACCGCACCGACCCCGATCGCACCGATCGTCTTGGCGGAGCCCCAGCCCCAGTTGCTCGACTCCATGAAGCCGAGCACGAGCAGGGTGAGGCCCGGCACCAGCGTGATCAGCCCTGGCCAGTCCAGTCGCTGCCCGCCCTCGACCCGTCCGTCGGGCTTCGTCCACAGCACCATCGCGATCGTCGCGAGGCCCACCGGCAGGTTGATCCAGAAGACCCAGCGCCAGTCGAGCGACTCGGTGAACACGCCTCCGATCAGCGGACCGAGCGAGAGGAAGATCATCGAGATTCCCGCGTAGATCCCCATCGCCTTGCCGCGTTCCTCGACCCCGAACGTGTTGATGACGATCGTGGCGGTGGGCGGGATCATCAGCGCCGCGCCGATGCCCTGGAGGGCGCGCGAGCTGATCAGCCACGCATCCGACTGCGCCAGTCCGCACATCGCCGAGAAGAACACGAAGATGGCGACGCCGAGGATCATCACGCGGACCCTGTTGAACATGTCCGAGAGGCGACCGGCCACGGCCACGAACGCCGCCAGGGCGAGCAGGTAGCCGTTCACGACCCACTGCAGCTCGGTCTGGCTCAGGTTGAGGTCGGCCTGGATCGACGGTAATGCGACGCTCACCACCGTCGAGTCGAGCATCATCATCGAGAGGGTCCCCGTCATCGCCGCGAGGATCCACCAGCGACGCGCACTGCTGTCCGGGGCCATTCGCGCAGTCTGCCGCACCTGCCCTCGGACGCGCGCGGCGCTGCAAGACTGCCGCCATGGACCTCACCCTCCTTCCCCTCGACGAGCCCACCGAGACGCGCGAGTTCGAGAAAGGGCGCTTCGAGGTGTATGCCGTGGGCCCTATGACGCTCGGGCGCGCCACGTACGAGGCCGGCTGGAAGTGGTCAGAGCACGTGGGCGCGGCGACCGGCGAGGAGCTCTGCCCGGTCGAGCACGTCGGGCTGGTGCTGAGCGGTGCGGCGGCGGTGAAGATGGCGGACGGCAGCGAGCGCGTGATGAACGCCGGCGATTTCTTCTACGTGCCGCCCGGCCACGACTCCTGGGTGGTGGGCGACGAGCCCTACGTCTCCCTTCACATCATGGGTAGCGAGAGCTACGCGGCCTGACCGGCGAGCTCGCGGACGAGCTGCGCGGCCGGCAGCGCGCGCGTCAGCTCGTATGCCTGGCCCGCCCACAGGTGGAGGCCGTCGGGGTCGCCCGCCTCCCGCGCGGCCGCCCGCAACGGCGCGGTCAGGTGATTGAGCTCGGGGTAGGCGAGCGGCGCGGCCTGCTCGTGCTCGCGAATGAAGCGATTCTCGATGCCGCGCGCGGGGCGGCCCGTGAAGGCGCGCGTCAGCACGGTCGGGGTGTCGCCGGCCAGCGCTCTGCGGTGGGCGTCCGCGGTGCCGGCCTCGGGAGCGAGCATGAACGCCGTGCCGAGCTGGGCGGCGCTCGCGCCCGCCGCCAGCACAGCCGCCACACCGTCGCGGTCAGCGATGCCGCCGGTGGCGACGAGCGGCAGGTCGGTCTGTGCGCGCACCAGCCGAAGCAGCGCGAGCAGGCCGATCTGCCCCGGCTCGCTCGGATCGAATGAGCCGCGGTGCCCGCCCGCCTCGATGCCCTGGACCACGAGCCCGTCCGCCCCGGCCCGGGCGGCGGCGACGGCCTCGCCGGCAGTCGTGACCGTGACCCAGGTCGCGCAGCCCGCGGCGTGCAGGCGCTCGAGCACGTCCGCGCCCGGACAGCCGAAGGTGAACGACACGAGCGGCACCCGCTCGGCCGCGCACAGCGCCAGCTTGTCCTCCCAGCCGTCGTCGTCGTGGCGCGGCTCGCCAAGGGCGACGCCACGGCGCTCGGCGTCGCCCTGGAGCCGCTGCGCGTAGCGGGCGATCTCGCCCGGGTCGCCGGGAGCGGCCGGCGGCGCGAACAGGTTGACCCCGAACGGCCGCCGGCTGAGCGCGCGCAGCGCCGTGAGGTCGCTGCGGATCGCGTCGAGCGACCGGTAGCCGGCGGGGATGAAGCCGAGGCCGCCCGCCTCGGCGACGGCGGCGGTCAGCTCCGGCGTCGATGGACCGCCGGCCATCGGCGCCAGCACGATCGGGTGCTCGAGCTCGGCAAGGATCACGGCGCGCGCCACCGGCTCACGCTCACGGACGCCGAGACCTCAACGCGCTCGGGCAGCGCCGCGATGCGCCCGCGCAGCTCACCCGGGTCCACGTGGAATCCACTCGGGCCCATCATGACAAGCGCCTCCAGCTCGCCCGCGGCCAGTGACATCCGCCACTCGAGCTCGTCGCTCGACTGCAGCTCGAGCCGCTCGCCGAGCTCGCGCTCGAGCCGCTCGGGCTTGCGGCTGTCGACGCTCAGCATCCCCAGCGGGCCCGTCAGCTGCTCGAGGTGGCGCGGCGTCGGCGTCACGACGGCGAGCAGCGCGCCGGGAGCCATGACGCGCGCGATCTCCTCCCCGTTGCGCGGCGCGAAGACGTTCAGCACGAGCGCCGCCGAGCCCGAGCGCAGCGGCAGCGCTCCCCAGATGTCGGCGCCGACTGCCCCGATGCGCGCATGGGCGCGCGCCGCCCGTTGCAACGCGGGGCGCGAGACGTCGAGCGCGATCCCAGGGCGTCCGGGCAGGGCCTCCAGCACACGTGCGAGCTGCCAGCCGCTGCCCGCCCCCAGGTCGAGGACGCAGCCCGCGCCCTCCGCGCGCGCGGCCGCGTCCAGGAGCGCTTCCGCCAGCGGGTCGAAATGGCCGGCGGCCGTGAACGCCTCGCGCGCGGCCACCATCGCAGCGCTGTCGCCGCTGCCGGCGCGCGGCCTGCCCGGCAGCAGGCTCACGTAGCCCTGGCGGGCGACGTCGAAGGAGTGGCCCGCCGCGCAGCGCATCACCCCGCCGTCGAGTGCCAGCTCCGCGGCGCAGTGCGGGCAGCGCAGGTAGCGGACGACGTCGGCCAGCACGGCCGCGCTCAGTCCGGAAACGTCTCGGGCTGCTCGACGGCCCGCCGGTACAGCTCGTCGTCGATGTTCGAGCCCGTCACGACGAGCACCGTCGGCCCGTCCGCCGGCTCGAGCTGCTCGAGTGCCGCGAGCGCCGCCGCGGCCGAGCCCTCGACGCGCAGCCCGGCGGCCGCGAAGCTGCCGATCGCACGGGCCAGAGCCCGCTCGGATACCTGCACGAACGGCACGCCGAGGCGCACGATCTCCTCGACGGCGAGCGGCACCGCCACGCGCACCGCCATGCCGTCCGCGAAGGTCGCGGAGCGATCGCTCGGCACGGGATGCCCGGCCTCGACGCTGAGCGCCATCACCGGCGCCTCCTTCGCGACCACGGCCACGGCATCGCCCCCGTCGCCGTGCGCGAGGGGCCGGGCTCGGCCCGGACCGGAGCGATTCAACCCGCGCACCACCCCGATCAGCAGCGCGCCGTTTCCCACCGGGACGATCACCCGCGCGGGAGGCTCGCCGAGCTGTTCGACGATCTCGCGGCCGATCGCGGCGTAGCCGTCGAACTGGGCCGGCTCCGCGCCGTCCTCGAAGAACGCGAGCCCGTGCTCGGCGGCGAACTCGCGGGCGAGGTCCTTCGCGGCATCCAGGTCGTCGCCGACCTCGTGCAGCTCGGCGCCGAGCGCCTCCAGCCTGGTGAGCTTGGCGCGGCTCGCGCCGGCGGGCACGAAGACGATCGCGCGCATACCCGTGCGCTGCGCGGCCCACGCGCTGGCGGCGCCGTGGTTTCCGGTCGAGGCCGTGACGACTGCCTCGACGCCGTCCGCCCTGAAGCGCTCCAGCGCCGGCAGCGCGCCGCGCCACTTGAACGCACCGAGCTCGTGCTGGTCCTCGCGCTTCAGCCAGACCGAATCGCCCGCGCCGAGCGCGGCCGGGGCCGGTTCCAGTGGAGTTGGCGCAGACACTCAGCTCACATACTCGCGAGCGGCTAGATTCGGTGCGGTGAGCACCACCGTCGATCAAGCACTGGAAGCCGCATCGTGGGACCTCGAGCCGCTCGTCGCAGGGCGCGGCGCGGAAGGGGTCGAGGAGATGCTCGCCGAGGCGCGCGACCGCGGCGAGGCATTCGCGCAGCGCCACAGGGGCGCCGTCGCCGAGCTCGATTCCGCGGGCCTCGCCGACGCCATGCACGAGCTGGCCGCGATCCACGACCTGGGCGGCCGGGCGGGCTCCTACGCCGTCCTGCGCTTCTCGCTCGACACCGCCGACCCCGAGCGTGGCGCGCTGATGCAGAGGGCGCGCGAGCTCGGAGCCGCGATCGAGACCACGCTGCTGTTCTTCGAGCTCGAGTGGAACCTCGTCCCGGACGAGCGCGCCGAAGAGCTGCTCGAGGCGCCCGGGCTCGCGTTCTGCGCCCACTACCTGCGCACCGTCCGCCGCTACCGGCCACACCAGCTCTCGGAGCCCGAGGAGCGCATCCTCACCGAGACGAGCGTCACGGGTTCGGGCGCCTTCCAGCGCCTCTTCACCGAGCAGACCTCGGCGATCGCGGTGGCCGTTCCCGACGCGGACGAGCCGATCTCCTTCGAGGAGGCACTCTCGCGCCTGCAGGACCCGAGCCGCGAGCGCCGCGCCGAGACGGCAGCCGCCGTCACCGACGCCCTCCGCCCGGGCCTGCGCACGCGCGCGTTCGTGTTCAACACGCTGCTCGGCGACAAGGCGACCAAGGACCGGCTGCGCTCGTATCCGCACTGGCTCGCTTCGCGCAACCTCGCGAACGAGGCGAGCGACGAGTCGGTCGATGCGCTCATCGAGGCGGTCCAGTCGCGCTACGACATCGCGCGGCGCTGGTACGCGCTGAAGGCACGGCTGCTGGGCCTCGACCGGCTCGCGCACTACGACCGCATGGCGCCGGTCTCCGACAGCGCGGAGCGCATCCCGTACGGCGAGGCTCGCGAGATCGTGCTCGACTGCTATCGCAGCTTCTCGCCCGAGCTGGGGGACACGGCGGCCGGCTTCTTCGACCACGGCCACATCGACGGACCGCCGCGGCCCGGCAAGCGCGGCGGCGCCTTCTGCTCCTACACCGTGCCCTCGGCGCATCCGTACGTGCTGCTCAACTACAGCTCGCGCCCCTACGACGTGCTCACGATGGCCCACGAGCTCGGCCACGGGGTGCACGCCTCGCTCGCGCGGCCGCAGGGCATCTTCCATTTCACGACCCCGCTCACGCTCGCTGAGACAGCCTCGATATTCGGTGAGACGATCGTTCTCCAGCGCCTGCTCGAGCGCGCGCCGGGCGCGGCCGAGCGGCTCGACCTGCTGGCCGGCGCGCTCGACGGGGCGGTCGCGGCGGTCTTCCGGCAGGTCGCGATGAACCGCTTCGAGCACGCGCTGCACACGGCGCGTCGCGAGGACGGCGAGCTGTCGATCGACCGCTTCGGCGAGCTCTGGCTCGACTCGCAGGCCGACCTGCTCGGCGACAGCGTCGAGCTCGATGACGACTACGCGCTCTGGTGGTCGTACGTCTGGCACTTCGTCGACGCCCCGGGCTACGTGTACGCCTACGCGTACGGCCATCTGCTCGCCCTTTCGGTCTACCGCCGCTACGAGGAGCAGGGCGAGTCATTCGTCCCCTCCTACCTCGACCTGCTGCGCGCGGGCGGCTCGCTGCCACCCGAGGAGCTCGGCGGCATCGTCGGGGTCGACCTCGCCGATCCCGGCTTCTGGGCCAGCGGGCTGGAGCTGATCGAGCGCGAGCTGGCGGCCGCGGAGCAAGCTGCGGCGGAGGCCGGCGCCTGGCCGAGGCAGCCGGCTCGGCCGGCTGCGGAGGGTTTCCCTCCGCCGAAATGATCGAGCTCGACGTCGCCGAGAGCATTCCGCTCCCCGGCGGCGAGATCGAGCTGGCCCGTCCGCGCGACGCCGAGGCGCTGCTCTCGGAGGAGTCGTTCGAGCACGAGGAGTTCCTGCCCTACTGGGCTGAGCTCTGGGCGAGTGGCGTCGCCCTGGCGCACGACCTGTCGCTGCGCTCGCTGCGCGGCAAGAAGACGCTCGAGCTGGGCTGCGGGCTCGGGCTGCCGAGCATCGCGGCCGCGCGCTCCGGGGGGCGCGTGCTCGCCACGGACTGGTCCCCGGACGCCGTGCTCGCCGCGGGCGCAAACGCCGAGCGCAACGGCGTCCAGATCGAGACGCTCGTCTGCTCCTGGGGCGAGCCGCAGGCGATCGTCGAGCGCGGACCCTGGGACCTGGTGCTGGCCTCGGACGTGCTCTACGAGCGCCGCAACGCGAACCTGCTGCTGCGGCTCCTCCCCCAGCTGGTGGACGCGCGCGGGCTCGTGCTGATCGCCGACCCGCAGCGGGCCGCCGCGGCGCGCTTCCTCGAGCGTGTCGAGGGTGAGGGCTGGGTTCTGAAGACGACCGGCACGCCGCGCTCGGAGCGCGTTCGCCTTCACCGCCTGCGCAGGTCCGCCAGCGTTCTGTAGAGCTCTCGCGCCGAGCGCTCGCCGAGCTCGAGGCTCTCGAGCCGGTAGCTCTCGTCGGGCGCGTGAATCGCGTCGTCTGGCAGCACGAAGCCGCTCACGATCGTCGGCACGCCGCGCTCGGCGAGCACGGCCAGCAGCGGCAGCGTGCCGCCCAGCCGCACGAACGCCGGCGGCGTCCCGCAGGCCCGCCCGATCGCCTCCCCGGCCAGCACCAGCGCCGGATCCTCCGCGTCGAACAGCGCCGGGTCGGCGATCTCCATCTCCATCTCGACCTCGGCTCCGGCGGGCGCGGCGGAGCGCAGCAGCCGCTCGAGCGCGGCGCCCATCTCCGCGCCGCTCTGGCCCGGCGCCAGCCGCAGGCTCACGTATCCGCGGGCGCTCGCGGGCACCAGGGTGCGCGGCTCGCCGACGCTGAGCATGTTCACGTCGAGCGCGGGCGTCGCGCCCGTGCGCTCGTAGAGCTCGTCGCCTGCCCCGGCCACCACTTCGTGCGCCCCCACCGAGCGCAGCGCCTCCGCGCCGGGCGTGAGCCGCGCCCACGACTCGCGCTCGCGCTCGCCCACGGGGGCGACGCCGGCGCGCAGCTCCTCGCGCACACGGCCCTCGGCGTCCGGCGCCACCGCCGCGAACATCGCGAGCAGGACGTGCGCCGCGTTCAGGACGGCGCCGCCGTAGAGGCCCGAGTGGAGGTCGCGTGCGCCGGTCCGCACCTCGACCGACGCCTGCGCGAGGCCGCGCGCGCCGACGGAGATCGCGGGCGTCCGCTCGTCCGCCATCAGCGAGTCGAACACGATCGCGCAGTCCACGCCGAGCTCGGCTTCGCGCAGCCACTTCAGGACCGAGGGGCTCCCGACCTCCTCCTCCCCCTCGACGAGGAAGCGCACGTTCACGGGCAGCTCGCCCGCGCGGGCGAGCTCGCAGGCCACGTGCAGCAGCGGCAGGTAGTTGCCCTTGTCGTCGGCCGCCCCGCGCGCGTACAGCCGCCCGTCGCGGACGGTCGGCTCGAACGGCGGCGAGGTCCACGCCTCGAGCGGGCCCGGGTCCTGCACGTCGTAGTGGCCGTAGGCCAGCACCGTCGGCGCGCCCGGGCCGCTCGCGCACAGCTCGCCGAGTGCCAGCGGGTGGCCGCCGTCGACGACCAGCTGCTCCGCGCTGCCACCCGCCGCCTCGATCCGCTCGCAGACCCAGTCGCAGGCGCGCGCGAGCGCCGGGCCGTCGGCGTTGCCGGTGGACACAGAGGGGATGCGCAGCCAGTCGATGAGCTCGTCGAGGAGTGGGGGCATGGGCGGCCATTGTGTCGTGATCGCTCCGGCGCCGGCCGAGCCGGCACCCTCGCGCACTGCGGTGATCGCTCCGGCGCCGGCCGAGCCGGCACCCTCGCGCACTGCCGCGTGCGTAGCATCGGCGGGATGCGGCGCTTGTTCACCCTCGTCGCGGCGGTCGTCCTCGTCGACACGATGTTCTTCGCCGCCGTCTCGCCGCTGCTACCCCAGTACTCCGACCAGTTCGACCTCTCGAAAACCGGCGCGGGCATCCTCGCGGCCGCCTACCCCGCCGGGACCTTCGCCGCCGCCGTGCCCGCCGGCTGGCTCGCGGCGCGCTGGGGTGTGAAGCCGACGCTGCTGCTCGGGCTCGGCCTGCTCGGGATCACGAGCCTCGTCTTCGCGTTCGCCAACACAATCGTGTTGCTGGACGCCGCTCGCTTCACGCAGGGCGTGGGCGGCGCCTGCATGTGGGCGGCGGGAATGGCCTGGCTCGTGATGGCCGCCCCGCCGGAGCGGCGCGGCGAGCTGATCGGCTCGGCGCTTGCGGCGGCGATCGTGGGCGTGCTGCTCGGGCCGGTGCTCGGCGGCGCGGCGACAGTCGTCGGTCCCGAGGTCGTGTTCAGCCTCGTCGCCGTAGGGGCCGCCGGGCTGGCGGGCTTCGCCTGGGCGACCCCGGGCGTCCGGCCGGACTCGGGCGCGGTGTTCGCGCCACTCGCCGCTGCGCTGCGCAACCGGGCGGTGCTGGCCGGCTTCTGGCTCTTCACGATCCCGGCTCTGTTCGCCGGCGTGATCGAGGTGCTCGGTCCGCTGCGGCTCGACGATCTGGGCGCGAGCGGCGCCGTGATCGGGGGCATCTTCCTGGTCACGGCCGCCGCGGAGGCCGTGATCAGCCCGATCGCGGGGCGGGTGTCCGACAGGCGCGGCCGCTACGTGCCGATCCGCGCCGGGCTGACCGGCGCGCTCGTGATGGCGGTGCTGCTCCCGCTGCCGGGAAGCGTGGCTGTGCTCGGCGGGGCGATCCTGCTCGCGTTCGCCTCGCTCGGCGGCTTCTGGGCGCCTGCGATGGCGCTGCTCTCGGACGCCTCGGAGGAGGCCGGCCTCGACCAGGCGCTCGCGTTCTCGATCTCGAATCTCGCCTGGGCGGCCGGGCACCTGATCGGAGCGAGCGCCGGTGGCGCGGTGGCCGAGGTCAGCTCCGACGCGGTTCCCTACGCGGCGCTCGGTGTGATCACCGCGGTGACGCTCGTGACCCTGACCGTCAAGGGTCGTCGTCGGCTCGAGCCGGCCTGAACAGCTCGAGCTCGCCCTCCGACGGCAGCAGCACGCCGTCGTGATGGTGCGCGCCGAGCTCCGTCAGCCGGCTGAGCGCCGCGGATGCGTCGAGGCCGCCGACCACGTACGGGCAGAGCGTGATCACCGGCCGGTCGCGGAAATGCTCCTCCCAGGCGCGTTCGACCTTCATCGCGTGGTCGAAGGACTCCGAGTCCGCCCGCACCGGGGTGTGTGAGGACCAGAGCGCGCTGAGGCCGCGCGTGAGCGCCTCGTCGAACGCCGCATCGAGCCGTCGCGGAAGCTGCTCCGGCGCCTCCGAGAGCCTGATCTGCTCAAGCGCGAGCCGGCGTTCCGCCTCGAGGGCGGGGACGTCGAGCCCGGCCCCGGCCAGCGCCTCGCGATCTCGCTCCGGCTCGACGCTGCGGTGGACGAGCCAGCCGCCTCGCTTGGCGCCGAGCGAGTAAAAGGAGGCCACCACCGGCGCGAACTCCTCCTCGCTTCGCAAAAGCACGGCCACGTGCGGGCAGGCACCGCCGTCGAGCGCCGGGTCGAGCGCACCGAGCACGGGTCGCACGTTAGACGAGCGGCCCCTCACACGGGCACCTCGAGCGTGACGACGGCGCCGTCCTTCGGCGCCGAGGTCACGGTCAGGTTGCCGCCGGCGCTGCGAGCGCGCTCGCGCATGAGCGTGAGCCCGAAGTGACCGTCGCCCGGACCGCCCGCCGCGGCGGGCTGGAAGCCGACGCCGTCGTCCTCGACCTCGAGCGTCAGCAGCTGTTCGTCCACCCGCAGGCGCACCTGCACGTGCTCCGGCTTGGCGTGCCGCGCGGAGTTGGCGAGCGCCTCGGTGAGCACGCGCAGGACGACGGCGGTGGTCTCGGGCGAGACGTCGATGGCCGGGCCCTCGCAGCTCACGACGAGCGGCAGCCCCTGGCCGCGCCGCGCGCTCACCTCCTTGACCGCCGCCTCGACCCCGCCCAGCGGGATGTGGACGGACAGGTCCTCGAGGCGCGCGCGCACAACGCGGCGGGCCGATCCCACGGCCTCGCGCAGCCGCTCGGCGCTGGCGCGCGCCAGCTCCGGGTCGGGCTCCGATTCGAGCAGCGCGAGCTCCCTGGTGGCGAGCGCCAGGTCCTGGGCCAGGCCGTCGTGGATCTCGGCGGCGAGTCGCGCCCGCTCGCGCTCGATCTCAGCGCCCTGGAGCTGCTGGCGCATGCGCGCCGTGGCGATTCCGGCGGCGAGCAGGTCGCCGAGCAGGGTCAGCAGCGTCGCGGCGGTCGGATCGAGTGACAGCGGCGCCGGCGCGGCCGCCACGACCACCCCCACGAGCCGCCGCTCCGACGTGAGCGGCACGACGAGCCAGGACCGTGCGGGCGGGTCGAACGGGTTGGCCACCAGCCAGCTCGCCTCCTCGCGGAACACCATCGGCGCCCCGCTCAGGGCCGCGAGCTGCCAGGCCTCGTCGTCGAAGGCCATCTCGTCGTCAACCCGCACGGCCGTGCCGTTCCCGGCCGAGCTGACGTAGCGCTGCAGGGTTGCCGCCTCGGCGAAGCGCGGCAGGTAGAGCACGACGGGCTCCAGCCCAAGCCCGTCGCGCATCTCGTCGAGCGCTCGGGCAGCCAGCTCGCTCAGGCTTCCGCTGCCGACGAGGGCGTGCGCCACGCGCCCCAGGGCGGCGAGTGCGGGAAGGCCGGTGGGCCTCTCGTCAGTGGTCACGGCCGCGTCCCACGATACTTCCGTCGTGGCCTCGGAGGCTGGACCGGTGCGCGTGCTGATCGCCGACGACCATCGCCTCATGCGCGAAGGCACGGCGGCCCTGCTCGGCGGCGACGAGCGGATCGAGGTCGTCGGCCTCGCGGCGGACGGCCGCGAGGCGATCGCGCTGGCCGAGCGGCGCCGCCCGGACGTCGCCCTGCTCGACCTCAATATGCCGGAGGTGAGGGGCATCGAGGCATGCGCCGCGATCCGCCGCGCCCACCCGGAGACCGAGGTGATGATCCTGACCGTCTCCGAGCACGAGCCCGACCTGTACGCCTCGCTGCGCGTCGGCGCCGCCGGCTACCTCCTCAAGGACATCGCGCCCGCCGAGCTGATCGAGGCCGTGCTGGCAGCGGGGCGCGGCGAGCCGCGCATCCCGGCCTCGATGGCCAGCCGGCTGCTGCAGGAGCTGGCCGGGGCGGAGCCCGAGCCGAGCCCGGACCCGCTCGGCGACCTCAGCGAGCGCGAGCGCGAGGTGCTCGCTCTGCTGGCGGAGGGGCTCCGCAATCGTGAGATAGCCGAGCGGCTCGTGATCAGCGAGGCGACCGTCAAGACACACGTGCGGCACGTGCTCGAGAAGCTCCGCTTCCGCAATCGCGCCGAGGCGGCTGCGTTCGCGGCCCGCCATCTCGACTGACTCAGCAGCTCGGCTGCAGCGCCGCACCGCGCAGGGCCTGCAGCATGCTCGCCTTGACGTCCGCGACGCCCAGCTCGAGGCTCGATGCGACCTGATCGGCCGAGTAGCCGGCCAGCCGCACGAGCGCCACGGCCTCGCGGCCGGGGCGCGGCATAGCCTCGAAGCAGGGCGCCGGCGTGCTGCGGACCGCCGACAGGATCGCGCGCTCGACGAGCGTGTCGCGCGCGATCACGGACTCGGCGGCGGCGCGGCCGAGCACCCGCTTGGTCACGCCCGCCGCTGCGTCCTCGTCACGCGCCGCGGCCAGCGCGGCGCCGTAGACGTGCGGCGCCATCCGCATCAGCTCCGCCGTCCGAACCCGGTGAGTCATGCACGTCACCGTATGGCGGCGCGGGCGCGCCGCCATCGCCCGGACGGCTCATCTCACATCACCCGAAAGGTTGATTCAGGCTCAGGGGCAGTTCGGCCAGGGCGCGTTTCCGCGCTGGCGGTACAGCTTCAGCGCCAGCTGGTCCTGCTTCCACTCGGGGGCCTTGGCCGGGTCACCGCGCCCGCCGAGCCCCTCCCAGGTCCCCTGGCTGAACTGGTACTTGCCGCGGTACTGGCCGTCGCCCGACACCGCGCGCGGGTTGCCGCCGGACTCACACTCGGCGATCGCGCGCATGATGCCCGGCACCCCGCCGCCGCCGCGCGAGGAGCGCCGCTTGACGGCGCGGCTCGAGAACGGCTCGAGCCCGAGTGCAGAGCGCGTCTGCGGGCCGACGATGCCGTCGACGAGCAGGCCGTTGGAGCGCTGGAAGCGCCTCACCGAGCGCTCGGTCTGCGGCCCGAAGACTCCGTCGGCCGGAATCCCGAGCTTCGACTGAATCTGACGCACGGCCGAGCCCCTGTCTCCGCGCTTGACCACGACCTCGGCGGACGCCGAGGCCGTGACCGTGTCGGCCTGCGCACCCGGCGCCATCACCCCCAGCGCCGTGAGCGCCAGCAGCACGCCAAGCCCGGCGCGCGCGCGACGTACAGCATCAACGATCCCTCGCAAAGTGTCGGTTCCCCTTTCCAGATGCCTACGAGGTGAGCTGACGGGCTCGCGCCGGAAAGTGCGCTACGCAGCAAGTGCTGCGATTCGCCCCTGCGGCCATCTCGGACCGCTGTGGTTCCCCCGTTCCGTGCGTTCGGGACGGCACGGATTCGGCAATTCGACGGTTTGAAGCCGTATATCCAAGCAGACGGGGGTTTGAAACACCCCGGCGGCCGTGCTCCGGTTGGCTAGCGGCCGACGCTCAGAAGGTCGTCGACGATGGTGACGATGTCGATCGGCTCGGGCGCCGGCTCGCGCTCGAAGCGGCCCGTGCGGCTGGGCGCGACGGGCTCCAGCTCGGGTGCCGGCGCTGGCGCTGGGAGCTGCGCCTGCCCGCGCCGGCGCCGCTCGAGCCAGGCGGCGACGGCGAGCGCGCCGATCAGGAACGGGGCGACGCGCAGGAGCAGCCTCAGGCCGGGCACGGGCTCGACCATACAGCGCGTACCGGGAGTACGCTTGCCGCGCCGTGGATCTCGGGCTCAGTGGAAAGGTCGCCCTCGTGACCGGGGCGTCGCAGGGCATCGGGCTCGGCATCGCGCAGGAGCTCGCCGCGGAGGGCGCGCGCGTCGCGATCAGCTCGCGCACCAAGGAGCGCGTCGAGGCGGCGGCCGCGGAGATCGGCGCACGGCCCTACGTGCACGATACGGTCGACCTCGACTCCGCCCCCCGGCTCGTGCGCAGCATCGAGGACGACCTGGGTCCGATCGACATCCTCGTCACGAACACCGGCGGGCCGCCCGGCGGCGAGCCGCTCGGCTTCACCCGCGAGCAGTGGGAGCAGGCGCACCGCGAGCTCGTGCTGGCGCCAATGGAGCTGATCGAGCTGGTCGTGCCCGGAATGCGCGAGCGCGGCTTCGGCCGGGTCGTGAACGTCGCCTCGTCGACCGTGCTCGAGCCGAACCCGGGGCTGATGCTCTCCAACTCGCACCGGCCTGGGATCGTCGCGGCGTTCAAGACGCTCGCGCGCGCCCACGCCGGCGACGGGATCACCTTCAACTCGCTGCTGCCAGGCCGGATCGCGACGCAGCGGCTCGCTCACATCTACGGCTCGCTCGAGGCCGCCCACGAGGCGGCGCCGGACGAGATCCCGGCGGGGAAGCTCGGCACGCCCGAGGACATGGGAGCGGCCGCCGCCTTCCTGTGCTCGGAGCGCGCCGGCTATATCACCGGCGTCTCCCTGCTGGTCGACGGCGGCATGACCCAGGGGGTCTGAGCGATGGGCCGGCCGCCGACGGCGCTGGGACTGCTCGCCGCCGTTTTCGCGGTGGCCGTGACCACCGCCCTGATCTACCCGCTCTCCGAGGCGGTGCCGGTGGTGTCGACGGGCGTCGTCTACCTGATCGCGGTGCTGCTCGTGTCGTCCCGCTGGGGACTCTGGCCCGGGGTACTCACCGCCGTACTCGGCGCCGCCGCCTGGAACTTCTTCCATCTGCCGCCGACCGGCGAGTTCACGATCGCCGACGGAGAGAACTGGGTGGCACTGGTTGTCTTCATGATCGCCGCGATCATGACGAGCACCCTCGCCGGAGCCGTGCGGAGCCGTGCGGAGGAGGCAGAGCGCGGCAGGCGCGAGGCCGACCTCACGGCGGAGATGGCGCGTCTGCTGCTGGGCGGCGCGAGCGAGGAGGAGCCGCTACGCACCGTCGGCCAACGGATCGCCCAGGCCTACGAGCTGCCGAGCGTGTCGGTGGAGCTCTCCTGGGTCGACTCCGACAGCCGCCGCCGGGCCCTGCCGCTCATCGTCGACGGGAGTCGCATCGGGACCGTGCTCGTGCCGGCCGACACCGACGCGGTGACCCTCGACGCCCTCCAGGACCGCGTGGTGCCTGCGCTCGAGACGCTCGTCGGCGCCGCTCGACGCCGCAACGAGCTGGAGGCACAGGTGATCGAGACCAAGGCACTGCGCCGCAGCAACGTGGTCAAGACGACGCTGCTGCGCGCGGTTTCGCACGACCTGCGCTCGCCCCTCACCGCGATCACGACCGCCGCCGGCGGGCTGGGCTCGCCGACCCTGAGCGAAGTCGAGCGGCGCGAGCTCGTGTCGGTGATCGACACCGAGAGCGCCCGTCTGTCGCGGCTCGTCGAGAACCTGCTCGACCTCACGCGCCTGCAGGCGGGCAGTGCCGACCCGAACGCAGACTGGTGTGCGCTCGACGAGATCCTCGAGGCGGCGCTCGACTCGGTGCCGGGCCCGGCGGCCGGCTTCGACGTCGAGCTCGACCCGAGCCTGCCGCTGGTACGCGCCGACGCCGCCCAGCTCGAGCGCGCGTTCGCGAACGTGCTCGAGAACTCGAGTCGCTTCGCCGGCTCCGAGCCGGTCAGCGTGCGCGGGCGCGCGGCGGGCAGGTTCGTGGTGCTGCGGATCTCGGACCACGGGCCGGGAATCCCCCAGGAGGAGCTCGAGCGCGTGTTCGAGCCCTTCCATCGGTCGCGCCAGGGCTCCGACTCGAGCGGGTCGGGTCTGGGGCTTGCGATCGCGCGCGGCTTCCTCGAGGCGAACGGCGGCCGCATCCGGGCCGAGTCGTTGCCGGGCCAGGGCACGAGCTTCGTGATCCAGGTGCCGATCCCGGCTGCCGAGCCGGCCCCTGCGGCGTCGCCGGTGGCCGAGCACGGCGCGGAATGAGCGGCGGCCGGCGCGTGCTCGTCTGCGACGACGAGCTGCAGATCCTGCGGGCGCTCAGAGTGATCCTGCGTGACGCCGGCTTCGAGGTGATCGGCGTCGCGAGCGCTCAGGAGGCACTCGACGCAGCGGCAGTCAAGCACCCCGACGCGGCCATCCTCGACCTGGTGCTGCCGGACGGCGACGGCGTCGATGTCTGCCGCTCGATCCGCGATTGGAGCGAGATGCCGATCATCGTGCTGTCCGCCATCGGCGAAGAGGAGCAGAAGATCCGTGCGCTCGAGGCGGGCGCCGACGACTACGTCACGAAGCCCTTCAGCCCCGGCGAGCTCACGGCTCGGCTGACGAGGGCGCTCGAGCGCTCAAGCGCGCGGCCGGCCGGCGGCGAGCCCGTCCTGAGCGCCGACGGCCTCGAGCTCGACCTCGCGGCGCACCGCGTGCTCGTCGACGGTGCCGAGGTCCACCTCACGCCGATCGAGTTCGAGTTGCTGCGGACGCTGATGGAGGGCCGCGGCCGGCTGCTCACCCACCGCGCCCTCCTCACCGAGGTCTGGGGGCCCGGCTACGAGTACGACACGCAGACGCTGAGGGTCCACGTGGCAAACCTGCGCCGCAAGATCGAGCCGGAGCGCGGCGCGCCGCAATACATCGTCACGGACCCTGGCGTGGGCTACCGCTTCGCCGTCTAGCGCGCTCTTACACGCGGCTTACGGCGTCTCGCTTCCCTGAGGCGAACCCGAACCGAGGAGCATCGACGTGATGAGCACCGGACCCCGCATCACCCGCCGCGAGACCCTCGGCCTGGCCGGCCTGGCGGGGGCCGCCTACCTGGCGAGCTGCGGTGGCCGGCCGGACGCCGCTGACAACGGGACGGCGGTCGCCGAGGCGCAGACCCCGTCCTGTGTACTCGTGCCGGAGGTCACCGAGGGCCCGTACTTCGTCGACCTCAAGCTGCGCCGCTCCGACATCCGCGCCAACTCCTCGGGTGGCGCCGCGCGCTCCGGCATCCCGCTCGAGCTCACGATCAAGATCGTCGAGGTCGGAACGGGCGGGCGCTGCACTCCCTACCAGGCGCGGCGGTCGACATCTGGCACTGCGACGCCGGCGGTGAGTACTCGGCCGTCGGCTCGAACACCGATTTCCTGCGTGGCTACCAGGTGACCGACGCGAACGGCGCGGTGACCTTCCGGACGATCTTCCCCGGCTGGTACCGCGGACGCGCGATCCACATTCACCTGAAGGTGCGGACTTACGACGGCGTGAGCCAGACCTACGAGTACACCTCGCAGCTCTTCTTCTCGGAGACGACGATCGCGCAGGCCTACAGCGTGTCGTCCTATTCGGGCAACGGCATGCCAGACACCCCGAACGCAGCCGACGGCATCTACGCGGAGACCGGTGGCACGAGCCTCGTGAGCATGATCGGTAGCGCGTCGTCGGGCTACGCAGGGACGGTCACGCTCGGTCTGACCGGATTGCCGGACGAGGAAGCGGCCGAGGCCCGCCTGCTCGGCACCAGCTGGACGCGCGGGAGGCGCGGGGGGCGGGCCCTGAAGGCCCGGCTCCAGCTGGAAGAGCGCCTGCGCGTCATCCGGGTGCGACTCGTGCGCGACGGGCGCGCGATCGCCTCCGAGCGGTTCTCCGGCGTGCGCCGCGGCACGCGTGCGCTCAGGCTCGCGGTCGGCAGCGACGTGGCGGCCGGGCCGGCACTCCTCGTCATAACGGCGCGTGACGGCGGCTCGGCCGAGCGGACCATCCGCCGCCGCGTGCGTGTGCCGCGCGAAGCGCGCTAGCGCAGCCACCTTCACGACATCTTTACGCCGTCGCCGCGGATCTTGACGCGGCCTTGACGGGCGGCGCTCGATGCTCGCGCAATGGACTTCGTCTCACTCGCACTTGGGCTCGTCTGCTTCGCCCTCTTCCTTGCGCTCGTCGAAGGGCTCGACCGCGTATGAGCGGCGCCGAGCTGTTCGGGCTCGTGGTCTCGCTGGCGGTGTTCGCCTACCTCGTCTACGCGCTGTTGCGCGGTGAGCGCCTGTGACCTTCCACGGCTGGCTCGAGATCGCGATCTACGTCGCGGTGCTGACCGCACTCACGCCGCTTATCGGCGGCTACATGGCGCGCGTCTTCCGCGGCGAGCGGGTCCTCCTGACGCCGGTCCTCGAGCCGCTCGAGCGCCTCGTGTACCGCCTGCTCCGCGCCGATCCGCGCAGCGAGCAGAACTGGAAGCAGTACGCGCGCAGCGCGCTCGTCTTCTCGGGCGTCTTCTGGATCGGGCTCTACATCGTCCTGCGCACGCAGGGCATCCACCCGTTCAACCCCGAGGACCTCGGCTCGGCGCCGTCAGACGTGACCTTCAACACCACCTCCTCGTTCATATCGAACACCAACTGGCAGTACTACGGCGGCGAGACGACGATGACGTACTTCTCGCAGATGGCCGGCCTCGCCGTGCAGAACTTCGTCTCGGCGGGGGTCGGCATCTCGGTGGCGATCGCCGTCATCCGCGGCTTCTCCTCGCGCAGTGGCGCGTCGCTCGGCAACTTCTGGCAGGACCTCACACGCACGCTGCTCTACGTGCTGGTGCCGATCTCGTTCGTCGCGGCGCTCTTCCTCGTGTCGCAGGGCGTGATCCAGAACCTGTCCCCCTACGAGACCTTCACCACCGTCGGCGGCGCCGACCAGACGCTGGCACTCGGCCCGGTGGCCTCGCAGGAGGCCATCAAGCTGCTCGGCACCAACGGGGGCGGTTTCTTCAACGTCAATAGCGCGATGCCGTTCGAGAACCCGAGTGGGCTCTCGAACTTCGTCCAGATGCTGCTGATCCTGGTGATCCCGGCCGGGCTCACCTATGTCTTCGGTCGCTACGCGGGCAACCGGCGCCAGGGCTGGGCGATCTACTCGGCGATGCTGCTGATGTTCGTGGCGGCCGTGGCCGTGGTGTACGCGGCCGAGGCGCATGGCACGCCCGCCCAGCACGTCGCGGACGTGGCCGGCGGCAACTTCGAGGGCAAGGAGGCGCGCTTCGGCATCGGCAGCTCGGCGCTCTTCGCCGCGGTCACGACGGTCGCGTCCTGCGGCGCCGTCAACGCCGCCTTCGACTCGCTCACGGGCATCGGCGGGCTCGTCCCCATGTTCAACATGTCGACCGGCGAGGTCGTCTTCGGCGGCGTCGGCTCTGGCCTCTACTCGATGCTGCTGTTCGTCATCCTGGCGGTCTTCATCGCCGGCCTGATGGTCGGACGCACGCCCGAGTACCTCGGCAAGAAGATCGAATCGCGCGAGGTCAAGCTCGTCATGATCGGGACCCTCGCCGTGCCGCTCGCGGTGCTCGTCGCCACCGCGCTCGCGACCGCCACGAAGTGGGGCGCTCCGTCGATCTTCAACTCCGGACCGCAGGGCTTCTCGGAGACGCTCTACGCGTACGTCTCGCAGACGAACAACAACGGCTCCGCGTTCGCGGGCTACACGGGCTTCGTTCAGCCGAACGGCACCAACGCGGGTGCGTTCGGGATCACCTTCGCCGACCTGCTCGGCGGCCTCGCGATGCTGTTCGGCCGCTTCGTGCCGCTCGTCGCCGCGCTGGGGGTCGCCGGAGCGCTCGTCTCCAAGCGCGTCTCGCCGCTCGGCCCCGGCACGTTCCGCACCGACACCCCGACCTTCGTGGCACTCCTGATCTTCACGATCGTGATCGTCGCGGCGCTCACCTTCTTCCCCGCCTTCCTGCTCGGCCCGATCGTGCAGGGGCTCACCGACCAACTGTTCTGAAAATGAGAAAAGAACTCACCACATCCGTCCTGGCCGTAGTCGTGTTCACGGTCCTGCTCGGGCTCGCCTATCCGCTGCTCACGACGGGCGCCGCCCAGGTGCTCTTCCCGAACAAGGCCGACGGCAGCCAGATCGAGCGCGACGGCAAGGTCCTCGGCTCACGCCTGATCGGCCAGAGCTTTGCCGGCAAGCCGCGCTACTTCCAGTCACGCCCCTCGGTCACCGACTACAACCCGGCCGGGACGTTCTTCAACAACCTGGGCCCGAACAGCAGGGAGCTCAGCGACCTCTTCAAGAAGAACCTCGCCGCGTATCTGAAGCGCGAGGGCCGCTACAACCCCGGCCTCTCCGCGGCGGACGTGCCGGCCGACGCGGTCCAGACGTCCGCCTCGGGCGTCGACCCGCACATCTCCCAGGACGACGCCGAGATCCAGGCCCGGCGCGTCGCCGAGCTCCGCGGCCTGCCGCTCGATCGAGTCCTCCAGCTCGTCGACGACAACACCGACGGCCGCGGGCTCGGCGTGTTCGGCGAGCCCGGCGTGAACGTGCTCGAACTGAATCTCGCGCTCGATCGGGGCGCGGAGTGATGTGGGACCGCAAGACACTCGTCCCCGCCCTCCTCGAGAGCGCGGCCAAGCTCGACCCGCGCGTCCAATGGCACAACCCGGTGATGCTGGTCGTCGAGATCGGCGCGGTCATCACGACGTTCGGCTGGCTCAAGCAGGTCTTCGGCGGCGAGCCGCTCGGCGGCGGCGACGAGGCCGCCTGGTTCACCGGCACGGTCGCGCTCTGGCTGTGGCTCACGGTCGTGTTCGCGAACCTCGCCGAGGCGCTCGCGGAGGGCCGCGGCAAGGCCCAGGCGGCGGCGCTTCGCGCGATGCGCACCGACACCGTCGCCCACCTCCGCGACGGCGGCGAGAAGCCCGCCGCGCAGCTGCACAGGGGCGACATCGTGGTCGTCGAGGCGGGCGAGCTGATCCCGGGCGACGGCACCGTGATCGAGGGCATCGCCTCGGTCGACGAGTCCGCCGTCACAGGCGAGTCGGCTCCGGTGATCCGCGAGTCGGGCGGAGACCGCAGCGCCGTCACCGGGGGCACGCGCGTCCTCTCTGACCGGATCGTGGTCGAGATCACGCAGGAGCCCGGCGAGAGCTTCCTCGACCGCATGATCGCGCTCGTCGAGGGCGCCGAGCGGCACAAGACGCCCAACGAGATCGCACTCGGGATCCTGCTGGCCGGCCTGACGCTGATCTTCCTCGTGGTCGTCGTCACGCTGCGGCCGTTCGCGGAGTTCGCCGACACGGACGTCTCGATCGCGACGCTGATCGCGCTGCTCGTGTCGCTCATCCCGACAACGATCGGCGCGCTCCTGTCCGCGATCGGCATCGCCGGCATGGACCGGCTCGTGCGCCGCAACGTGCTCGCGCTCTCGGGCCGCTCGGTCGAGGCCTCCGGTGACGTCGACGTGCTGCTGCTCGACAAGACCGGCACGATCACGCTCGGCAACCGCCAGGCAACCGCTTTGATCCCGATGCCGGGCGTCCAGGAGGCCGATCTCGCCGAGGCCGCCCAGCTCTCCTCGCTCGCGGATGAGACGCCCGAGGGTCGCTCGATCGTCGTGCTCGCCAAGCAGTACGGGCTGCGCGAGCGGCACTTCGACCCGTCCGCGCACTTCGTGCCGTTCTCGGCCGAGACGCGCATGAGCGGCGTCGACATGGACGGCACGCGGCTGCGCAAGGGCGCGGGCGACGCGATCGTGCGGTTCGTCAGTGGGGACGGCGGGCACGCGCCGCCCGAGCTCGACAGCACGATCGAGTCGATCGCCCGCGAGGGCGGAACCCCGCTGGCGGTCGCGCGCGACAACCAGGTGCTCGGGGTGATCTATCTGAAGGATGTCGTCAAGGACGGCATGCGCCACCGCTTCGACCAGCTGCGGGCGATGGGCATCCGCACGGTGATGGTCACGGGCGACAACCCGCTGACCGCGGCGAAGATCGCGGACGAATCCGGCGTCGACACCTTCCTCGCCGAGGCGACCCCGGAGCGCAAGCTCGAGCTGATCCGCGACGAGCAGCGCGAGGGCCGGCTCGTCGCCATGACCGGCGACGGCACCAACGACGCGCCCGCGCTCGCCCAGGCGGACGTGGGCGTGGCGATGAACACCGGCACCCAGGCCGCCCGCGAGGCGGGCAACATGGTCGACCTCGACTCGAATCCGACGAAGCTCATCGAGATCGTCGAGATCGGCAAGCAGCTGCTGATCACGCGCGGCGCGCTCACCACCTTCTCGGTGGCGAACGACGTGGCCAAGTACTTCGCGATCCTGCCGGCGATCTTCGCGGCGACCTACGCCGCGGCGGGCGACTCGAGCGGGCCGCTCGACGCGCTCAACATCATGAACCTGGGCACGCCCGAGTCGGCGATCCTCTCGGCGATCGTCTTCAACGCGCTGATCATCCCGCTGCTCGTGCCGCTCGCTCTGCGCGGCGTGCGCTACCGGCCGGTGGGCGCGACCGCGCTGCTGCGGCGCAACCTGCTGATCTACGGCCTCGGCGGGCTGATCGCGCCGTTCGTCGGCATCAAGCTGCTCGACCTGCTCATTCACAACGTCCTCGGCGCGTAGCCTCCGCACCAATGGCCCAGGAGGAGGGACGCGGGCACTACAAGATCTTCCTCGGCATGGCGGCCGGGGTCGGCAAGACCTACCGCATGCTTCAGGAGGGTCACGCCGCCCTCGCCGAGCGCCGCGACGTGGTCATCGGGATGCTCGAGACGCACGGCCGCGCCGAGACCGCCGCGCTGGCGGAGGGCCTCGAGACGATCCCGCCCCGCGTCGTCGAGTACCGCGGCGACGGACCTCCAGGAGATGGACCTGCCCGCGATCTTCCAGCGCGCCCCCGAGCTCTGCCTGATCGACGAGCTCGCGCACACGAATGCGCCCGGCGTCGAGCACCACAAGCGCTACGAGGACATCGACGACGTGCTCGATGCCGGCGTCGACGTCTTCTCCACCGTCAACGTGCAGCACCTCGAGTCGCTGAACGACCGCGTGGCGGAGCTGACCGGCGTGCGCGTGCGCGAGACCTTCCCGGACGCGGTGCTCGCCTCGGCGGACGAGGTCGTGCTGATGGACCTCACCCCCGAGGCGCTGATCCAGCGCCTGCGCGAGGGCAAGGTCTACCCGCCCGAGCGGATCGCGACGGCGCTGAACAGCTTCTTCAAGGTCGAGAACCTGTCCGCCCTGCGCGAGGTGGCGCTGCGCCAGGTGGCGGAGGAGGTCGAGTCGCGCCGGCTCATCACGCCGGCGGAGGCGCTCGGCACGCGCGAGCAGAAGCTCTTCGGCGACGCGCCGCAGGCGGTGGCGGAGCGCGTGCTGGCGCTCGTCACGCCCGACGAGTCCTCGCAGCGGCTCGTACGCCGGGCCTGGCGCTCGGCGCAGCGGCTCGGCGGTGGGCTCGACCTGCTCTACATGGCACCGCCGGGCGAGCCGCCGCGCGGCCAGGAGCGCCAGCAGCTCGAGGAGCTACGCCGGCTCGCGACGCTGCTCGGCGCCGACCTGATCGTCGAGGAGGGCGATGACCTGGTCGAAGCCGCGGCGCGCGTCGCGGCGGAGCGCGGCACGAGCTACGTCTTCATGGGACAGCCGCGCCCGCGCGGAGCGCTGGGGCGGATGTCCGAGTGGCTCCCGGAACGCCTGATGCGGCGGCTACCGGGAGTCGACGTGCGGATCGTCGCCGATCCACGCGCCTGACCCCCGGCCCGCCGTTCAGGACGACGTGATCTGATGGTTGGCCAGGAAGACCCCGTCCGGGTCGACCCGCGCCTTCACGTCCTGCAGCCGCCGCCACGTCTCCGCGTCGAAGGCGAGTGCCATGTCGGACGGCCGCTCGACGAAGTTGAGGTACCAGCCGCTCCTCCAGGGCTCCATCGCGGCCGCCACTCGGTCGACCGCCTGCACCATGACCGGCGCGTCCTCGGGGGCCAGGATGCCGCCCAGCGCGAACAGGGCGTACTCGCCGTTCATCGTCGAGGACGCGCCGTGGTGCGGTGCGGAGCGTGCAAGCGCTCCGCCGAGGTGGCGCAGCTCGATCATCGCGAGTGGGGATCCCGAACCGGCGCCCCCGATCTCGATCAGCTTGTCGACCGCCTCGCCGGGGAGCTCGCCCAAAAGGTGGTGGGAGCTCGTGTACGGCAGCGGGTCCTCGGGGTCCTGGGCGAGGACCGAGAGTGCCACGGGCGGCACCATGGCGAAGGTGTCGAGCATCGGCCCGAGCTGCCGCAGCGGCTCGACGAGCGCGGCGCCCTCCACCTCCTCGCCAAGGAATGCGGCCGTCACGACGGCAAAGGACTTGCCCCGCAGCGGCTCCGGGATCTCGGGCAGATCCGGAAGTTGCAGCAGCTTGAACACCGAGGTCAGCTCGTCGGGAGCGTCCGACGTCAGCTCACGCCAGGCGTGCAGCACCTCGCCACCGCGCTCGAAGTCGTAGAAGAAGGCGCCCGCGTACAGCTCCGCGACCGGATACAGGTCGAACTCGAGCGCCGTGACGACGCCGAAGTTGCCACCGCCGCCGCGCAGCGCCCAGAACAGCTCGGGCTCGTTCTCGCGATCGGCCCGGACGAGCTCTCCGTCCGCGGTCACGAGCTCGATCGCGGTGACGCTGTTGGCCTGAAGGCCGTGCTTGCGAGCAAGCCAACCCAGCCCGCCGCCGAGCGAGTAGCCGGCGATGCCGATGTCGCGGGCCGAGCCGTGCAGGGCGGCGAGGCCGAGCTCGGAGAGGTCGTCGACGATGTCGTCCCACTTGACGCCCGCGTTCACGCGCGCCGTGCGCGCCGCGGCGTCGATGGTCACGCCCTGCAGCGCGTCGGTGCGAAGGAGCAGCGCAGGCCGCTCCCAATCGAGCGGCTGTGCACCGTGGCCCGCGCGCTGGACAGCGATCCGCAGTCCCTGCTCGCCGGCACGGCGCACGAGCGCCGCCACCTCCTGCGCGTCGGACGGATACGCGACCTCCTGCGGACGCTGATCGACCGCCAGGTTGAAGCATTGACGGGCCTCGTCGAAGTCGGGGGCGCCCGCAAGGACGATCCGCGGTTGGCCGGGCGTCGCCCGGCTACCTGCAATGGTCATTTTTCTCCTCAGGGAGAGCGGCGCATGCCAGGGCGAGCGTGAGGGCGCTCGACCAAGGGGCCAGTCTCGGTCGTAGGTGCCAGCGCGGCCCAGCATATGCGCGCTCCTACAGACCCGCCACCTCGGCCTTCTCAACCTCCGGCACGCAGAAGCGCGCAATGCGTTTCGCCTCCGTGCGGATCGCGCCGTGGGCGCGGCGCGGGATGGCCCGGTGCGGGATGACCTGGACGCGCGTGACCTTCGCCGAGCGCTGGAGCTTCCAGCTGGCAGCCACGCGGCCGTCGACGGTGATGGTCTGGTCGCCGCTCAGCGTGAGCTTCAGCGGCTGGAGCTCCGGGGGAATGATGCGGTCGCGATCGGCGTAGGCGAGCAGCGGCTGCTCCCAGCGCGAGAGGAAGCGCACGGGCAGCTTCGTGTTCGCGGGCGGCAGCGGCGCATCCGGCAGGTCGAAGAGCTCGACGTCCTTCTCGTCGCGGTAGGTCACAGTGGCCAGCCGCTCGAGCCCGGCCGTGAAGTCGCGCTGCGCGGCGCCGGCCCAACTCGCCATGTCGCGCCGCGACGCTGGGCCGAAGGCAGCCAGGTAGCGCGCGAGCACGAGCGCGGCGGCGTCTTCCTCCGACGGCAGCGGGCGAGGGTCGACCACGAAGCTGGAGCGGCGCGGGTCCTTCCAGTGGCCCGCGGGCGGGAGCTGCACGAGCGGCAGCACGTTGCGGGCGAACCAGATCGCCCCCCACTCCGTGGGGTCCACGCCGTCGTAGCGAGCGTGGAGGTGCTCGCGGATCTCCGCGTTCGTGCGCGGCTTCGCGAGCCAGCGCGCGAGCTCCTCGACCACCTGCTCCTCGTCGAGGTGCGCGAACTGCTTGCGCCAGCGGCGCATCCGGACGGACGTCGACAGGCGGTGGTAGGCCGGGTACTCCGCCGCCGCCACCAGATGGAGCGTCAGCCGCATGATCGTGGTCTTGACGATGTCGCCCGCGTCGATGGCCGCCTCGAGCTCGGCGCGCTCGAAGCCCTCGAGCCGCGCCGCCAGCGCCACGTAGGGTGCGGGTGGGTCCTGCGCCTGCAGCGGCGTCAAAACCCGAATCGCCGCGGCGGGACCGAGCCGCACCCGCTGACGCAGGAGCTGCCGCTCGGCCAGAGCGGCGGTGAGCTGCTTGCGGGTGAGGGTGCGCACGGGCGCGGAGCCTTCCACACGAGCGCACGGCTCACCAGGTGGCGAGCGCCTCCCTGATCGGCACACGCTGCAGCTCGCCGGTGAGCTTCGAGAACGTGTCGCCCATCTCCTTGGCGTAGGCCCGGCAGGCCGCGCTCACGGTGTCGGGATAGGTCACCGCGATGTACTCCTTGCACGGCCCAACAGTGTCGTTGACGAAGAAGCCGCCGACGAAGCTCTTCACGACGGTCGCTCGTGGGGCTCCGCGCCGCGGGGCCTTGAACGGGAGCGTCACGCGGTAGGACAGCGCGCCCCCGCCGCCCCGCTAACCCACGATTGAAGACTTGTGGGGGCCATGGCCCCGCAAACTCTTCAATGGATGCGCGACCCGGCCGCGAACAACGGGACGCGCCGGCCCGGAAGGGCCGGCGCGCCCGTGGTAACCCAGCTCTAGGCGAGCGCGGGGGTCGGCGCAGGCTCGAGAGCGAGGTCCAGCACCTCGCCGATTGTCATAACCGGATGGAAGGTCATCGCTTCGCGGACCTCCTCCGGGACGTCGTCCAGGTCGGCGCGGTTGCGCTCGGGAAGGATCACGTCGGTGAGCCCGGCCGCATGCGCGGCCAGCACCTTCTGCTTCAGCCCGCCGATCGGGAGCACGCGACCCTGCAGCGTGATCTCACCGGTCATGCCGACCGTGTGCTTGACCGGCCGCCCCGACAGGAGCGACGCCAGCGCCGTCGTCATCGTGATGCCGGCGCTCGGCCCGTCCTTCGGGATCGCGCCCGCCGGCACGTGCACGTGGAACTCACGCTCGTCGAACGCGGCGTCCTCGTCGATGTCGAGCTCGCCCGCGTGGCCACGCACGTAGGAGAGCGCGATGCGCGCCGACTCCTTCATGACGTCGCCGAGCTGCCCGGTCAGGACGAGCGTCTCCTTGCCCTTCATCGAGGTCGCCTCGATGAACAGCACGTCGCCGCCCGCTCCGGTCACCGACAGGCCGGTGGCCACGCCCGGGATCGCCGTGCGCTCGGCCGACTCCTGGAAGAAGCGCTGGCGCCCGAGGGCGTCACGCAGCTCCGTCTCGCCGATCTCGACCGGCACGCTCACGCTGTCGGAGGCGATCTTCGTCGCCGTCTTGCGCAGCACCGTTCCGAGCGTGCGCTCGAGCGTGCGGACGCCCGCCTCGTGCGTGTACTCGGTCACGATCTGGCGCAGGACGGCGTCACTGATCGACACCTCGTCCTCGCGCAGGCCGTTGCGCTCGCGCTGACGCGGCCACAGGTAGCCACGCGCGATCGCGACCTTCTCCTCGCTCGTATAGCCGTCGAAGCGCACGACCTCCATGCGGTCGAGCAGCGGCAGCGGAATCGTCTCCGCCACGTTGGCCGTGGCGATGAAGACGACCTCCGACAGGTCGAGCTCGACGTCGAGGTAGTGGTCGCGGAACGAGTGGTTCTGTGCCGGGTCGAGCACCTCGAGCAGGGCCGCGCTGGGGTCGCCGCGCCAATCCGCGCCGACCTTGTCGACCTCGTCGAGCATGATCACCGGGTTCATCGTCCCGGCGTCGCGCAGGGCGCGGACGAGCCGGCCCGGCAGCGCGCCGATGTACGTGCGCCGGTGACCGCGGATTTCCGCCTCGTCACGGACGCCGCCGAGCGACATGCGCACGAACTCACGGCCCGTGGCGCGCGCGATCGACTCGCCGATCGAGGTCTTGCCCGTGCCGGGCGGCCCGATCAGCGTGAGGATGGCGCCGCTCTTCTTGTCCTCCGCGATGCCGCGCTCCTCGCGCAGCTTGCGGACGGCGATGTACTCGACGATGCGGTCCTTGACGTCCTCGAGACCGGCGTGATCCTTGTCGAGGACCTCACGCGCGTGGACGGGGTCGAGCCGCTCGTCCGAGCGCTCCGACCACGGCACGGCGATCAGCCAGTCGAGGTAGGAGCGGATCATCGAGCTCTCGCCCGACTGCTCGCCCATGCGCTCGAAGCGCCCGAGCTCGCGCTCGGCCTGCTCGCGCACCTCGTCCGGCATGCCGGCTTCGGCGATCTTCTTGCGGTACTCCTCGACGACGGACGCGTCGTCCTCGCCGAGCTCCTTCTGGATCGACTCCATCTGCTTGCGCAGGAAGTACTCGCGCTGCTGCTTCTCGGCGCCGGACTGGACGTCGTCGCGGATCCGGGCACGAACCTGCAGCTCGGTCATGCGCTCGCGCTGAAGCTCGAGCGCGCGGGCGAGCCGCTCGGTCACGTCGAGCTGTTCCAGCAGCTCGACCTTGTTCTCGTAGCTGAAGTCGGGCGAATAGCCGCCGGTGTCCGCCAGGGCGCCGGGCTCGGTGATCGAGCGGACCCAGGCCGAGATGCGGCCGTCGTCGCCACGCAGCTCGAGGATCTCCTCCACGACCGCGCGGTACTCGCGCTCCAGCTCACGGGTGCGGCCGTCGACCGGCACGTCGTCCGGATGCGGCTCGACCTGCACACGCAGTTCACCCGCCGGGCTCGTCTGAGCAGCGCCGATTCGGCCGCGGTAGAGACCGTCGACCATCACGGCGCGCCCACCGCCGGGCAGGCGCACACGCTCGGTCACCGCCGCGACGGTGCCGACGCTCGCGAAGTCGTCGCCCTTGCGCGGGACGAGCACGATTCGGTCCTCTTCGCCGGCGTCGATGGCCAGCGTAAGGGACATGTTTGGGAAGACGACCGAGTCGTCTACCGGGATCAAGAGAAGTGTCTCAGTGGCCATGCTGGGTTACCTACTTACGTTGGGTAAGCGTCCAGTTTAGCGGCCGGATTCCGCGAAGTGCGGCACCTCCGAAACGAAGAGGGGCGGCCGCAGCCGCCCCTCTCCAACCATGCTTCGGGCCGCTCCGTCAGCGGACCGCCCGGTGACCCTTGAAGGCCGGGTCGTAGCCAGGCGTGCCGTTCCCCTTGTCCGTGCCCTGCACGGCCGACGTGGTCATCGCGAACGTCAGAATCGCGTGCGCGACGGCGTCCGACATCTCGTCGAGAGCCGTGAGGTTCACGTTCGCAAACGTGTCGCATGCGGCGTGGTAGCACGGGTCGTACGCAACGCCCGCGGTGCCGCCCCAGATCGCGACCTCGTCCGGCTGCTTGAGGTCCTCGGCGCCGGTGAACAGTCCGCCGGCGGGAATGCCTGCAGCCACGAACGCGTCGTAGTCCGACCGCCCATCGAAGGCCGTCGGCTTGGTCACGCGTCCGATCGAGTCGAAGTAGTCGACGAACACGTCCTCAACGACGCCCGAGCCGGTCGACCCGGTGGACGCGGTGTCCGAGGCATCGCCGTCGTACACGAACCATCCGGCGTTGGGCGAGCCGACCATGTCGTAGTTCAGCATCACCGCGATGTCCTTGAGCTCGCGCTTCGTGAGCTGGTCCACGTAGAACTGCGAACCGACGAGCCCGGCCTCCTCGGCCCCGAACCAGATGAAGCGGACCTGGTTGCGCGGCTCGATTCCGAGCTCCGCCATCTGCAGCGCAGTCTCGAGCTGAGCGGCCGAGCCTGAGCCGTTGTCGTTGATACCGGGCCCCTCGATCACGCTGTCGAGGTGGGCTCCCGACACAACCACCCTGTCCGTACGGCCGCCGGTGGTCTGGGCGATCACGTTCTCGGACTCACGAACCTCGGAGACGGTCGTGGCGCTGCCCTGCAGGGTGACCGTCCGGCCCGCGGTGCGCTCAGTGCGAATGAACTCGACGAGCGCCGCTCCGTCCTCGGCGCTCATCTCGAGCACGGGCACATCCTGCGGGAACGACGCCTGTCCGAACTCGACCACCGAGCGCTCGGGCGTGTTGCCCTCGTTGAAGACGATCACGGCGTCCGCACCGGCCTCGACGGCATTGGCGATCTTGACCGAGAAGTCGCACGTACCGCGCTGAACCAGCGCGATGTCGCCCGTGAACCCGGCGAAGTCCGCCGCCTCACAGCCCGAGTTGGAGGTGCCGTCGGGCTGCCCGGCCGGCAGCGGCACGACCACGTCGACCTCTTGGACGACGCCCGAGAAGGTCCCCGAGCCGGAGTAGTCCATCGTGGAGATGTCCACGCCCTCCACATAGGTGAACGGGAAGCCGGCCGAGGTGCCGGCGAGCGTCGCGGGCGCGAGCTCCTCGAAGTAGTTGTATTCGAACGGCTGTCGCGTGACCTCGTAGCCGGCGTCCTCCATCAGGCCGGCGACGTAGTCTGCTGACTCGAAATAGCCCGGCGTGCTCGCCTCGCGAGTCCCGCCGTTCGCAGTGGCGATCGCCTGCAACTCGGCCTGATGGGCGCGAACGCCCTCGACCGTTACGGCATCCGTAAGTGCGCTCGTGTCCGTGGGCGGCGCCGCGCCGACACCGGGCACCAGGGCAAGCGCACCGGTGACCAGCGTCGCGGCAAGCGCGCACGACAAGTTTCTCCTCGACAAGAGATCCCTCCTCTGCTCGAGAACCGCCTCCCCATGACGCGGCTCGGGCGGCTCTTACCCCCGGCTCGCCCTCATGTGTCACACCGCAGTCGGATCAGACACCGCTGGCCGGTGGAGGCGCGATCGGCGAGGCTTGCGCCATGACCGCCGCTTCTCACCCCGGGGCCGAGCCGACACCCGTCACGAGGCGCGCGGCATCCAGCCGCTCGCCTTCTTCGGGCAGCCGACGAACGAGCCGTGGGTGATCGGCTGGATGCCGGCCGCGACGCTCTACTTCCGCGACCCCGACGGCCACATGCTCGAGTACCTCACGATGCTTGACGAGCCGGCGCGGCCGGACGCGGGCATCGTGCCCTGGAGCGAGTGGCGCTGAGCGGATCAGGCGACCGCCCGCGCTAGGCGCCGCGTGCCCGCCTGCGCACCGGCTTGACCGATGCGCGCGCCTTCGGGCCCTTGCTGTTGAGCCTCGTCAGGCCGGTCACGGTGACCGTTGCGCGCATGCGACGCGGGACGCCCTTCAGCGTGTACGAGCGGCGGTTCGCGCCGACGATCCGGACCAGTCGCCTGCCGTCGGAGAGCTTGAAGTGGACGGCGTGACGGAAACCGCGCGGCTTCGGGCGCCAGCTCACGACGAGCCGCGAGCGCTTCCGCCTCAGCTCGAGCTTGCGCGGCTTGCCCGGCTTCAGCATCCCCGGAGCCCGGTAGGACCCGGCCGTGAGATTCACGCGCGGGCGACCGCCCTGCTGCACCATCGCGACGATCTTGCGGCGACCGGCGGGCCCGTCCGCCGGCCGGAAGCGGACGGAGCCGCGCGCCGCTGTCGTCGTGGTGATCGCGTTGCGGACGTCCTTGCCGACCTCCGAGAAGGTCACCCGCTGCCCGGGAATCCGGCGCGCGTTCCAGCTGAGGACGCGAGCGCGACCCTTCCCCTTGACGGTCACCCGCGCCGCCGCCTTGGGCAGTCCGCGGGCCTCGCGCACGAGCTTCACCGGCGCCGTGCCGTCGTCGGTCAGCGTCCATTCGCCGGCCGCCGGCTTGTCGACCAGCACGAAGGTCGTGCCGTCCTGGCGCAGCTGGGCGTAGAACTTGTCGTTCTGGACAACGGGCATGGCGCGCGAGACGGTCACCGACTGCCCGTCGGGTCCGGTCAGGGTCACGCCCGTCGGACCGCCGTCGGCAGTGACCTCCCAGGCGGCGCTCGGCAGCCCGGCCGGAAGCGTCGTCTGGCTCAGCGCTCCGACGGCGGCGGCGCGCGCCGGCTTGACCGCTCGGTAGGGCGCGAGGTCGCACCCGGTGAACGCGTCGAAGTCGAAGTCCCAGGTCGCGCCGGCGCCGACGTGGTAGCCGTACACCCCGACACAGCCCGCGATCCCCCTGCTCGAGAGCAGGGCGCGGGCGTCACCGCACGGGTCCGGGCCCCATACGTCGAGGCACGCGCTGATCGAGCCCTCCACGTTGAAGGCGTCGAGACCGTCGACCCATCCGGAGACGTTCCCGTTCAGGCCCAGTCGCCAGATATTCCACTTCGCCTGCGCTCCGAACTCGAACAGACCCGTCGAGGAGTAGCGCACGAACGCGCTACCGAGCTCGAAGCGGTTCGCCACCTTGGCGTTGCCCGAGATCTCGGCGATGAACGGGTCGGCGAGCACGGCCTTGAGCTGGCCGCCCACCGAGACCGCCTGCACACCCGCCACCTTCGGGCCGGCGGACAGGCCGATCGTGCCCGCCAGGGTGAGCGGATCGCGCTGCACGCCGAAGCCGATGCTCTGCAGGAAGACTCCGGCGCCGATCGGCTGGTTCAGCCCGGCGAGGCTGCCGCGGAGGTAGTCGAACTCGCCGTTCTTGATCCCGAAGCCGGCGCCGAGCTCGTACGTCTTGCCGAAGCGAAGCACGACCTTCGCGGCGCCCGCCCAGGTGTTGCCCTGGACCCAGCGCAGCTCGACGTCCTTGAGCTCGAGCGCGAGCACGTTGACCTTCGGCAGCTTCAGATAGAGGCCGGTGAAGTCGACGCCGTGGTCGTTGTCGGTCGTGAACGTGGTCGAGGTGGTGACCGCGCCGAAGTAGTTGAAAGGCCAGAAGTCGAGCTTGAGCGTCGGCGTCAGCCTGGCCTTGCCGCTCTTGAGAAACGAGAGGTCGGCCGCGGTGACCGGCAGGCCCTTGAGCTTCTCGATGCCCTTGAGGTCGAAGCCGATGACACGGCGCGGGCCGTCGGCCGGGCCGGAGGTGTGCGAGTAGTCCCACTTGATCGGGCCCGCATAGATCGGGACCTCCGGGTCGCTGGCGAGCGAGACGCGGAACGGCATCGTGAGCTCGCGGCCCCGCACGGTGTTGTTGCGTGGATCGACCACGAGAGTCGGCCGGGAGTCGTCCGCGGGACGGATCACCAGGCCGTTGACGCGCACCGTGGTGTTCGTGGCCTCCCAGTGGCCGTTCCGCTTGACCATGCAGTCCTCGCTGCGCGCGTCGAGGTAGTCGGCGCGCATCGTCCTGTCGCAGTTCTCGCGGATGCGCACCTGCTTGGTGATCACCCGCGGCCTGTTTCCGGCGGCGGCGCCCGCCGGCGTGGCCGTGACCGTGATCGGCGTGTACTGGTCGGAATGGGCGGCGCCCTCGGCGGCGCTGAGCGTCAGGGTTGTCCTCGTACCGGCGCCCGTCAGCGGGTTCGGGCTGAAACCGGCGGTCATCCCGGCCGGCATGCCCGAGACCGCGAATGACACGTTCCCGTTCGACCCGTTCAGCCGGTTCAGGTCGACCGGGACATCAACCGAGCTCCCGGTGAGCACGTCCACGACGGTCTGGCCGGCATTGAGCGTGAAGTCGGCCGGCTGCGGGCCGTCCGGCGTGGTGATCGAGACGTCGTCGATCGCGAGGGCCTCGCCGCCGTCGCCGGCATCCGCCGTGACGTCGAAGTAGGCGATCCGCTCGCCCGCCGGCGCCGTCGCGCTCACCTGCTGGGTGAGTGGAGCGCCAGACGTGACCGTCACGTACTCGCTCTGGCCGACGAGGGCGTCGTCCGAGTTGTAGGCGCGGATGCGTGCCTGCAGGGTCTCGCCCGGATTCGGGAACAGCGGGTTGTCCCAATAGCCCACGTACGCGCTCACGGAGGTGGCGGAGTTCGTGAGCACGCCGCGCAGCCGCGGCGCCGGAAACACCTCGCCGCAGCCGGGCAGCCCCTCGCAGGTGTTGACGCCCACGCGGTCGCCCGAGTGCGCCTTGCCGGCGAACGTCTTGACCATCGGCCGCGTACCGGGATCGTCCGGGAAGGTCACGCCGTGCGAGGTCTCGTACTCGGTCGACACCCGGGTGTCGGGCACGACGTCGTCGAACGTGACCGTGCGCGTGGCGGCGCTCGCTGAGCCCGCGAGGGCCAGCACGACAAGCAGGGTGAGCGCCGAGATCAGACCAGCGAGTGTCAGATGGCGCCCGAGCGTGCGGGACATGGCCGAGTCCTTCCTTCTGTCGTGCGGCGGGGGGACCAGGCGAGCATGCGAGCTTGTGCGGATTCTCGCTATCCACCCTGAGTGTGGTTTCGCTCACCCCTCGGAGCGGGACCCGCGCCGGGTGCTGGCACCGGCGCTCATGCGATGCTGCCCGCCGTGGCCGATCCGAACGACCCTGCGCGAGCAGCAGCCGCGGCCGCCGCGGCCGACCTCGTCGAGCCGGGGATGCTGATCGGGCTCGGGTCCGGGCGCGCCGTCTGGAAGCTGACCGAGCTGCTCGGCGCGCGCGACCTCCAGATCTCCGCCGCGACCGCGTCCAACCGCACCGCCGAGCTGGCCGGCTCGCTCGGCATCGAGATCATCGATCTGGATGGCTCCGTGGAGCTCGACCTCGCTCTCGACGGGGCCGACGAGGTGGCGCCCGACCTCGGGCTGATCAAGGGCGGCGGCGGAGCCCTCTTGCGCGAGAAGATCGTTGTCTGCGCGGCGCGCCGGTTCGTGGTCGTGGCAGAGACGCCCAAGAAGGTCGAGCGTCTCGGGGAGCACATGCGGCTGCCCGTCGAGGTCACCCGCTTCGCATGGCGCGACACGCGCCGGCGCCTCGGCGCGCTGCTGCCGGACGCGCGGCTGCGCGAGGCGAGCGACGGCCCCTACGTGACCGACGAAGGGCACTACATCCTCGACTGCGTCGTACCGCCGGACGCCGGCGCGGCGGAGCTCGACCTCGGGCTGAAGCGGATCGCGGGCGTGGTCGAGCACGGCCTCTTCCTGGGCATGGCGGAGCGCGCGCTGCTCGGCACCCCTGAGGGCGAGGTCGAGGTGCTGAGCACCTGAGCGCGCTCACAGCTCGGCCGCCGACACGGCTTCCCCCGCCCCACCCGTCCGGTCGCCGGGCGGCCGCGCCAGCAGGCGGATCTCGCGACCGAAGTTGTCGGCGGCGGTGAGATAGACGGCCTGGCGCAACGTCACGCGCAGGGTGGCGAGCGCGCTCGGGGCTGTCCCCTCGGCATCCGCGTCGGAGTAGCCGCCGGCGGCGTCGGCGCGCAGCGCCATCAGCTCCACGTCCGCCAGCGCGACGAAGGTGCGGCCGCCTCCCGCTCCGGCCTCGGTCGACACGACCACGTCGACCCGTGCACCGGGGACCGGCGGAGACAACGAGCCGCTCACCCCTACCTCGACCGTGCGCTCGCCACGAGCGAGACCGTCACCGGCCGCCGGGTCAGTGCCCGCGTCGAGCAGGGCAGCCGTCACGTAGCCGCCGGCGCCGACCGGCACGGCCGTCCGCGCTCCGGCCAGCTGAGTCGCCGAGCCCAACGCGTCCGGCGGCACGAAGCGCGCGGGCACGCGCTTCAGCGTGAGCGCATCGGGGCGCAGCCGTGCGCCCGCGCCGAGGTCGCGCTTTGCCACCAGCACCGGGACGAGCGGGCCGACGCGCGCCTCGACGTTGCGCTCGCGCTCCGCAACCTGAGCGGCGGCGAGACCGCCGCACGCGAGCGCAACGCAGAGCAGAAGCAGCCCGCGCCGCCGGCGTGCCTTCACGCCGCAAGGCCCTCGCCGCCCTCGAGGGAGCGCGGCAACTCGAGGACCGCCACCGTCTCGGCCTGGCCGCGGTCGACGAGCACCCGCCCGCCGAGCTCGCGCGCCGCTCGCTCGGCGATGCGCAGCCCGCGACCGCGACCCGCGTCCGCCACGCCGCGGCCGCCGCCGTCCGGGCGGTTCGCGTTGCGGATCTCGATCCTCACCCCCGCGCGCGTCGTCCGGCCGCGCACGCGGATCTCCCCCTCCCCGTGCTCGGCGGCGTTCGCGATCAGGTTGCCGAGCGCCTTCGCGAGCTCGCCCCGGTCGACGCGCGCCGGTGCGGGCCCGCCGAGCCAGCCGAAGGCCACCGCACCCGGCTCGAGCTCCCACGGGGCCAGTGCGGCGCGCGCCGCCGAGCGCAGCTCCACCGGCTCCGGCGCGCTCTCGCGCCGACCGCCTCCGCGTGCCCGCTGGAGATCGGAGAGCCCTGCCTCGAGCCGGTCGAGCTGCGCCCGCAGCACGGCCGCATGATGCGCCGCGCGCGGCTCGCGCCGCATCCGCTCGCACGCCAGTGAAAGCGCCGCCGCCGGGCCCCGCAGCTCGTGCTCGGCGCGGGCGACGAGCTCGAACCGCCGCCGCAGCCGGGCCAGCGCGGCCAGGCCGGCGAGGCAGCAGACCAGGCCGAGTGTGAGCGCTACGACGGTCACGCCGCCTCCGTCAACTTGTA
>CAWFBT010000029.1:0-25767 GCA_963814095.1 uncultured Thermoleophilaceae bacterium
GATCACCGAGCAGCTCGTCGACGGCGAGTACGACGTCAATCTCGGCGGCGGCAGCGCCCGCTTCGAGCAGGAGCTCGACGACGGTTCCGGCAACGTGATCGACTACGCGCAGGACAAGGGCTTCCGCTACGTCACGAACTCGTCGGAGCTCGCGGGCGTGAACAGCATCAAGAACAAGCCGCTGCTCGGCCTGTTCGCACCGGTCAACATGACCACGCAGTTCGCGCCGCTGATCGCGGCCCCGACGCCTGGCGCCGGCGGCCCCGACTTCCGGTGCAACGAGTCGAACCGCCCGGCGAACGAGCCCAGCCTCGGCGCGATGACGGACAAGGCCATCCAGCTCCTCTCGAAGGACAAGGACGGCTTCTTCCTGCAGGTCGAGTCTGCCTCGATCGACAAGCGCGACCACGCCTCTGACCTCTGCGGTCAGATCGGCGAAACCAAGCAGCTCGACGACGCCGTCAAGGAGGCGCTCGCCTTCCAGCGCTACAACAAGGACACGCTGGTGGTCGTGACCGCGGACCACTCGCACACGAGTCAGATCGTGTACGACAACGCGGACACGCCAGGCTTCTACGCCACCGTGAACACGGCCGACGGCGAGCCGATGCGGGTGTCCTACGGGACCGGCAAGACCCCGCCCGGCCAGGGCCACACCGGCGCCCGCGTGCCGGTCGCGGCCATCGGCCCGCAGGCGTCGAACGTGCTCGGCGTCCGCGACCAGACCGACCTCTTCTACACCCTCATCGGGCGCAGAAGCGGCTGGTAGCCGCAACCGGCCTGAACACGACGCGCTCCGCGAGGGGCCCGGTGGTTCGCCACCGGGCCCTTCGTGGTATCGGAGAAGCATGGACACGTTCAAAATCGGCGGCGACCTCGAGGTGCGCCGCCTCGGCTTCGGAGCAATGCGCATCACGGGTGACGGCATCTGGGGGCCGCCTGACGACCCCGATTCGGCGCGCGCGCTGCTGCGACGCGTGGTCGAGCTCGGAATCAATCTGATCGACACCGCCGACTCGTATGGGCCTGAGGTCAGCGAGAACCTGATCGCCGAAGCGCTTCATCCCTATCCGGACGGGCTCGTGATCGCCACCAAGGGCGGCTTGACCCGTACCGGGCCGGGAGAGTGGCCGCGCGACGGGCGGCCCGAGCACCTGCGGGAGGCCTGCGAAGGGAGCCTCCGGCGGCTGAAGGTCGACAGCATCGACCTCTATCAGCTGCACTCGCCGGACGACAACGTCCCCTACGAGGACTCGGTCGGCACACTCAAGGAGCTCCAGGACGAGGGGAAGATCCGCCATATCGGGGTCTCCAATGTCTCGGTTGAGCAGCTCGAGCAGGCGCGCGAGATCGTCGACGTGGTGAGCGTCCAGAACCGCTACAACCTCACGGACCGCTCCTCGGAGGACGTGCTCGACGCCTGCGAGGACGCCGGCATAGGGTTCATCCCATGGTTCCCGCTCGCCATGGGCTCGCTCGCGGAGCCGGGCGGCGAGCTCGACGAGGTGGCGCGTGCGCACGACGCCACGCCTGGTCAGGTCGCGCTCGCTTGGCTGCTCGCTCGCTCGAAGGTGATGCTGCCGATCCCGGGCACGTCCTCGGCCGAGCACCTCGAGGAGAACCTCGCGGCGGAGCAGCTGATCCTCAGCGACGAGGAGCGAGATTCGATTGCCGGTGCGGGTGCGGGGTAGAGACGAGGAGATGACTTCTGAGCCCAACAGCCTCGACCACGTCGCCCTCTGGGTCAGCGAGCGGGAAGCGCTGGCCGGCTTCGTGTGCGACCACCTTGGCATGCACGTGATCGAAAAGACCGACAGCTTCACGCTCGTCGGCGTGGATGCGAAGCTCGGCAAGCTCACGCTCTTCGACGCCGATGGCCCGCGCGAGCGTGGCGCCCTGCGACGGGTTGCCCTGCGGGTGAGTGATCCCGATGCGGTCGCGGGCGCGCTGCCGGTCGAGCCCGAGCGCGCCGCCGACGGCGTCCTCGAGCTCGACGCACCCGGCGGCCTGCGCATCGGCCTGGTCGGTGCGGCCGGTCGCGACTTCGATCTCGACCACGTTGTCCTCACGGTCTCCGACCCGGACGCCGCCGCAGCGGAGCTCGCCGAGCTCGGCTTCGAGCGCCGCGACGGCCTGCTGGCGGTCGCGGACCGGACGCTGCGGCTCGAGCAGGGCAGCGCCGACGACGGCGGGCGCCCGCTCCTCAACCACCTCGCCCTGCTCGTCGACGACGCCCACCGCGTCCAGGCGGAGGCCGAGCGCGAGGGGGTCGAGATCGACGATGTCAAGGACGCGCCCAACACGTTCGCGGTGTTCGTGCGCGGCCCCGAGGGCGTCCGCATCGAGTACGTGGAGCACAAGCCGGGCTTCGCGCTTGTCTGAGTAGTGCCCGACCTGGTCGTAGCCGGGGCCGGCATGGCCGGGCTTGTGGCTGCGGCCGAGGCGCGCCGCCTCGGCGCCGAGCCACTCGTCCTCGAGAAGCTCGGTCAGCCCGGTGGGTCGATGCGGCTGTCGAGCGGCGTCGTGTGGCGCCACCGCGAGTTCGCGCAGTTCCGGGCCGACTGCCCGGCAGGCGACGAGCGGCTCCAGACGCGCCTCTTCGAGCGCCTCGACGGTGACCTGCGCTGGCTCGAGACGCTCGGCGCAGCTGTCACCGAGCGTGGCACCGGCAACGCGCTCACCACCGGCGTGCGCTTCGACCCCGAGGGTCTGACGGCGGCGCTGGTTGCCGCCGCGAACGCCGCCGGCCGCGGAGCGGTCCGCTGCGACGCCGCGTTGACCGAGCTGCCCGACGATGGGCCCGCCGTGCTCGCCACCGGTGGCTTCGGCGCGAGCCGTGAGCTGCTCCGCGAGCACGTGACCGCCGAGGCGGATCACGTCTTCCTGCGGGCGGCGCCGGGCAGCACCGGTGACGGGCTGCGGCTTGGCCTGGCGGCCGGCGGGCGGGTGAGCCGCGGCATCGACGAGGTCTACGCGCGGCTGATGCCGGCACCGCCGGCGCAGGTCGAGCCCGCCGACCTCGTCCGGCTCTCGCAGCTCTATGCCCGCTACGCAGAGGTCACGAACGAGAGCGGGGACGGTTACAGCACACACACCTGGTCCGAGATCGACGTCGCTCAGTGGGCCGCGCGCCAGACGCGAGCCCGCGCCTGGCTCAGGGTGCCGCGTGGTCAGCTCGCCGAGCGTGTGCGCGAGCGCAGTGTCGAAGAGATGGTGGATGCCGCCGAGGCCGCGGGAGCGCCCGTCCGCCGCGACGGCGACGATGTGACCGTGGAGACCGTCGCGGGGATCACGACGACGCTCGGCGGGCTCGCGATCGACACGCATGCGGAAATGGTCCGAGGGGTCTTCTGCTGCGGTGCGGACGCCGGCGGAATCGCCACCGGCGGCTACGCGAGCGGGCTCGCCGCGGCGCTCGTCTTCGGTCGCATCGCGGCCCGCGCGGCGCTGGGGGAGAGACCGTGAGCGAGGGCTCCGAGGTCCACGCCGCGCCCGCCGAGGTGCGGCGGAGCGGCCACGCCTTCGGCAGCGGCGAGCCGTTCAGCGTGGGTATCGAGGAGGAGCTGCTGCTCGTCGATCCCCGCACGCTGAAGCTGGCGCACGTCGCCGACCGCATCCTGCCGGCGATCGACCTCCCCGACGGGCGGGCCGATCACGAGGCCTTCCTGGCCGAGATCGAGCTGCGCTCGAGCCCGCAGTCGGACACGGCCACGGCGGTCGCCGAGCTGGCCGAGAACCGCGCCGCCGCGCGCGCCGCGGGCGCCACGCTGATGGGGGTCGGCCTGCACCCGGACGCCGACTACGGGGACGTGCAGCTCGTCGACTCCGAGCGCTACCGGCGGGTCGAGGGGGAAATGCGCGGCCTCATCAAGCGCACGCCGGAGTGCGCGCTGCACGTGCACGTCGGCATGCCGGATCCGGAAGCCGCGGTCGCGGCAAGCACCGGGCTACGCGAGGCGCTGCCGCTGATCCAGGGGCTCGGCGCAAGCTCGGCATTCTGGTTCGGGTTCGACTCCGGCCTGGCCAGCGCCCGCTCGGCGATGGTGCGCGGCTACCCGGGCCGCGGCGCGCCGCCGCCGCTGCGCAGCTGGGACGAGTACCTCGCGGAGCTCGAGGCGATCGGCGCGGGCGGCGGCCCGCAGGATCACACGATGGTGTGGTGGGACGTGCGACTACAGCCGCGGCTCGGCACGATCGAGCTGCGTGAGCTCGACGTCCAGGCGGGCCTCGACGAGGCGGCCGGCATGGCCGCGCTCGTCCGCGCGCTGGCGCGCCGGGCCGTCGAGGCGCCCGTCGAGCACCCGCTTGCGGCCCAGACCCTCGCATGGTCCTGGTTCCGCGCCACGCGCGACGGGCTCGACGCGGAGGTCGCGCACGGCGACCGGCTCGTGTCGCTGCGTGAGCTGGCGCGCGAGACGCTCGACTCGCTCGGGCGGGAGGACCCGGCGCTCGACGGCGTCGAGAAGATCCTCAGCGAGGGGAATGGGGCGGACCGGCAACGGGCCGCGTTCGCGCGCGGCGGGATGCCTGCGCTGCTCGAGTACATCGCGGCTGAGACGGCGCGGCCGCTGGGCGGCCGCGCCGAGGTCGCCGGCTCGGCCGGCGACGGAGGCTCGAGCTAACCGGCGACCGCCGCGTCGTGCCGAGGTCGCCGGCCAGGCCGGCGACGGAGGTTCGGCTTGTGAAACTGTTCCGCCGGCGCCCGAGGGCGCCGAGCGGGGGTGAGGCGCTTGGCCGAGGTCGCCGGCCTGGCGACGAAGGTTCGACTTATGCCGCTTCGCGGAGCGCCGCGACGGCGTCGTCCTTGGCGAGCCGGCGCAGTGCCCGGTCCTCGAGCTGGCGAACTCGCTCGCTCGAAAGGCCGAGACGGCGGCCGGTCTCACGCAGGGCGTGCGGCTCCTCGCGATCGAGGCCGAAACGCAGCGTGATGATGTCGCGCTCGACATCCGGCAGCGTCTCGACGGCCTCGCGGAGCCGGTCGTCCTCCATGGTCGAGACCACCTCGTCCTCGACGGCCGGGCCCTCGGCGGCGATCAGGTCGCCGAGGGCGGTCTCGCCGTCCTCACCCACGCCCTGGTCGAGGCTCGTGGGGCCGCGGTCGGCGCGACGGATGTCGGCCACCTCGTCAACCGGAAGGTCCACGAACTCCGCGATCTCCTCTTCCGTTGGCTGGCGCCCAAGCTGGACGGCGAGCTTGCGCTCGGCGTCCTGGATCTTGCGCGCCCGCGCGACGATGTGAACCGGAAGGCGGACGGTGCGGCCCGAGTTGGCGAGGCCGCGGCCGATGGCCTGGCGGATCCAGAGCGTGCCGTAGGTGGAGAACTTGAAGCCCTTGCGCCAGTCGAACTTCTCGACCGCGCGGATCAGGCCGAGCATGCCCTCCTGGATCAGGTCCGAGAGGGGAAGGCCCTGCCCCTGATACTTGCGCGCGACGGAGATCACGAGCCTGAGGTTCGCGTTGATCATCCGCTCCTTGGCGGCAAGATCACCACGCTCGATGCGCTTCGCGAGCTCGACCTCGTCCTCCGCCGTGAGCAGCGGATGGCGTCGCGCCTCGTTGAAGAACAGCTGCAGGGAATCTTCGAGCTCCACCGGCGCGACGTGGCGGGTCTCAGGCGTCTCCGCAGGGCGAATAAGCGTGTCAGTGGTCATAGCTTCTCGTTTTGATAGTTCGAAGTCCGTCGAAAGTATTACATAGACGAGCTTCGCGGGTTACCCAGAGCAAGCAGAGAACCCCCGAACGAGGGGGGTTCCCAAGCCCCGCTTGGACGTAACGTCCAACCAGGTGTACCAATTGCTTGCGCGTGCAATCTATTTTATCAGAACCGCACTTCGCCTGCTCTCCGGACGCGCGGCGCCGCCGGTCGCCCTGCCGCGGACCGCGTGGGCAGCGTAGGCTTCCGGATAGAAGCCGGCACGGAACGTCCCCTTCGAAGGAGGGCAGGGCATGCAGGTGACCGCTCCCGAACGCGACCAGTTGCGCCGACTCGCGGAGCTGAGGCTGGACCGGCCGGTCGTGCTCAGCCTGTACCTCGACCTGGACCCGTCCGAGTTCGGCACCCAGCCGGCGCGGGCGACGGCCGTACGCTCGCTGCTCGACGAGGCTGAGCGGCGCGTTCGAGCCCACGACGACCTGCCCCACGAAGACAGGATGGGACTGAACGCCACGCTCAAGCGCGCCTCCGAGTTCCTCGAGCGCAACCTGCCGACCGAGGGCGCGCAGGGAGTCGCGGTATTCGCGAGCGAGCCCGCCAAGTTCTTCGAGGCGATCAAGCTGCCGCGTCCGGTCAGCAGCCGAGTCGCGATCGGACGCTCCCCGCTCGTCGGCCCATTGGCGCGCTTTGAGCGCCGCGAGCGCTGGTGCGTGGCGCTCGTAAGCCGGCGCGACGCGCGCATCTTCCGCGGCTCTCCCGACGGACTGCGCGAGATCGAGCAGATCCACGACACCGTCTTTGGCCAGCATGACCGCGGCGGGCTCTCCCAGGCGCGCTTCGCGCGCGGGATCGAGAAGGAGAAGGACGACCACCTGAAGCACACGGGCGAGGCGCTGCTGCGCCACTTCAAGATCCGGCCCTTCCAGCGCCTGCTGCTCGGCGGGCCGAACGAAGTCGTGAAGGACTTCGAGGGCAAGCTGCACGGCTATCTGAGGGACCGCGTCGTGGGCGGGCGCATCGGCGTGGACGTCGACGTCGCCACTCCGGACACCGTGTTGGAGGCGGCGCGACCCGTTTTCGAGGAGATCGAGCGCGAGCACGAGGCGCGCATGCTCGAGCGCGTCGGCGAGCGTGGCGTGACCGGCATCGAAGCCGTGCTCGGAGCGCTCAACGAGCGCCGCGTGGAGGTGCTGATGCTCGACGAGCAGTTCTCCGGAGTGGCCGGGGCCCAATGCGCGGTGTGCGGGCTGCTCGCCACGGAGGGCGAGACCTGTCCGGCGGACGGCGCGGAGATGATCCAGCTCGAGGACCTCACCGATGCGGCGATCGAGCTGGCCGTCCAGCAGTCCGCCGAGATCCTCGCGGTGCGCCACGAGCGCGACAAGCTGGACGACTACGGCGGCGCGGCCGCGCTGCTGCGCTTCTGATTCGCCCCGGGCGTGACCGGGAATGCGAATGGCTCAGCACTCGAATAGGAAGGACAACACATGTTCAAGCTGTTGATCGGGGCCGTGCTGGGGTTTGCTGCCGGCGCCTGGTTCATGGAGTCGGAGGAGCGCGCCCAGAAGCTCGCGGCCGTCAAGGAAAAGGCCGCCGGCATCACGGGCAAGTCGGAGCAGTCACCCGAGGGCGACTCCTATGCGTCAGCGACCGCCGGTGAGCCGATCGCCGAGACGGATCCGACGAGCGCGCCCGGGCCGGAGACCTTCAGCCGCTCCTGAGCATCTGTAGGGGACAATCAGGCCTCCCAGTTCCAGGGAAGGAGCCTCAATGGCCGCTTGCACCGCCCGCCGTGTCCTCCTGCTCGGCATCCTGACGCTCGTCGGTCTCGCATTGCACCCATCCTCGGGGTTCGCCGTCACGCCCTGCGCGACGGCTGACGAGAGCTGTGTGGTTACGCCGTCCACCCACGAAGCCCAGTGGACAACGGTTCCCCCCAGAATCAACTTCGCCGGGCAGGCGTCCAGCGTGATCTTCTGTCCGAGCGGTTCGGTGGTGGCCGGCGCCGACTGGACAGCACCAGCCGGCAACGTCCTGAGTGTCGACCTCAATCTCCTCGAGGACCTCTGGCCCTCGTTCCTCGGGACCTTCGACGCCGAGAACACGTCTACGCAGCCGTCGAGCTTTGCGGGCTTCGTCGGCTGCGTCCCCAGGCCGGCGACGGCCTCGGGCGCACCCGCTGTCAAGCACCGCGTGAAGACCCTGCGGGTTCGCCCGGGCACGCGCCTGATGGCTTCATCCAGGTGCCGCAAGGGGGAGCGCCAGCTGCACGGCGGCGCGGCCGTCCTGTTCGACTCGCGGCCCACGCGTGCCGAGCTGCGCGACCACGACTACCGCTACAGCGTCGGTGCTCGCCGGGTCCGCGTGAGGCTGATGGCGGGCAGGAGCGTCGGCGACGACGAGCGCGTGACCCTGCAGGTGCACTCCACGTGCCGCTAGGAGACCGTCAGGCAGTCCTGAGGACCGGGCGGTCGAGGCGATCGGCCGCCTGACGCAGGGCGTCGCGTAGCGCCAGCTGGGATTCGAGCGGCAGCTCGGCGATCTCTGCGGGCGGCGAGGACATCCGCGCGACCACCTCTGCGCGCACGCGCTGGCCCTCGGCCGTCAGCCGGATGATCCTGACGCGCCGGTCGGTCTCGGAACCGCGCCGCTCGATCAGGCCTCGTGCCTCGAGCCGGTCGACGATGCCGGTCACATTCGACGGGTCGCAGAAGAGCTGCTGTGCGAGCGCGCGCATCGGTGTCTCGACGCCCGGCTCGAGCATCCGCAGCGAGTGGAGCTGCACCGGCGAGAAGTCGAGCTCCCGCGCCATCTCGATCATGCGTGGCTTGTTCGCCTGCATGATGCGCCACAGGAGCGCCCAGGCCTCCTCTGCGGGGGTCTTCTGCGCCATGAGTGCGCGCGATCATAGTTGATTGCATCGATAATTGACAACCTCAACTATTATCGCTAGCTTGCGGCGGATGAGCGAAGGTGCGATCGAGGCACAGGGCCTCGTCAGGGAGTTCAAGAAGGGACCGCGCGCCGTGGACGGGATCGACCTGCGGGTCGAGACGGGCGAGGTGTTCGGCTTCCTCGGCCCAAACGGCGCCGGCAAGTCGACGACGGTGCACATGCTGACCACGCTGCTGCCGCCCACCGCCGGCACGGCGCGCGTGGGCGGCCACGACGTCGTGGACGAGGGCTCGGCCGTGCGCGCCGCCATCGGGGCCGCGCTCCAGGAGGCGGCGCTCGATCCCTTCTTGACGGGGCGCGAGCACATGAAGCTGCAGACCGCGATGCACGGGATGACCGGTGAGGAGGCGCGCAAGCGCTCCCAGTCGCTGCTCGAGCGCGTGGGGCTCACGCAGGCCGCCGACCGGCGCGTGGGCGGCTACTCGGGCGGCATGAAGCGGCGGCTCGACCTCGCGCTCGCACTCGTGCACCGGCCGCGCATCCTGTTCCTCGACGAGCCCACGACGGGGCTCGACGTGCAGAGCCGCAGTGCGCTGTGGGCGGAGGTGCAGCGGCTTGCCGCCGACCGCGGCGTCACGGTCTTCCTCACCACGCAGTACCTGGAGGAGGCCGACGTGCTCGCCGACCGCGTGGGCATCATCGACCAGGGGCGCATCGTGGCGGAGGGCACGCCCGAGGCGCTCAAGGCCGAGATCGGCCGGCCGAGCGTCGAGGCGATCCCGGCCGAGCCCGAGCAGCTCGAGCAGATGAAGGTGGTGCTGTCGCGCTTCGGGGAGTCGGTCGCCGGCTCGACCAAGGGCGCCTCGGTGCGGCTCGCGGGCGGCGACTCGAAGCTTGCCGACGTCGTGCGCGCGCTCGACGGCGAGCAGATCAAGATCCAGGACCTGCAGCTGCACGCGCCGACGCTCGACGACGTCTTCCTCGCCAAGACGGGGCGCTCGCTCGAGGGCGCCGCAGAGGAGGCCGAGCAGCCCGAGGAGGCCGTGGCCGCTTGAGCCACGTTACGTTCCTCAGGCAGGTGGGCGCGCTCGCGCGGCGCTCGGTGGTGCGGACGCTGCGCCAGCCCGCCATGGTCGTGCCGTCCATCCTGTTCCCGCTGATCCTGCTGTCGATCAACTCGAGCGGGCTCGAGTCGGCGACCATGCTGCCCGGCTTCCCGACCGACTCCTACCTCCAATTCGCGCTCGCGATCACCTTCGTACAGGGTGCGCTCTTCTCCGCGATGAGCGCGGGCACGAACGTTGCGAGCGACATCGAGAACGGCTTCATGAACCGGCTCGCGCTCACGCCGCTGCGGCGCGTCGCGCTGATGCTGGGTCAGCTCGCCGGCATCGTCGCGCTCGGCTCGATCCAGGCGCTGACCTTCCTCGTCGTGGGGCTCGCCTTCGGCGCCGGCATAGCGACGGGCGCCGCGGGCGCGGTCGTGATCGTGGCCTTCTCGCTGCTGATCTCGCTCGCCTTCGGCTGCATCGGAGCCTTCACGGCGCTGCGCGCGGGCAACGGAGAGGCGGTCCAGGGCATCTTCCCGCTGTTCTTCGCGGCCCTGTTCCTGTCCTCGATGTCGCTGCCGCGCAACCTGATCGAGCAGGACTGGTTCCGCACGATCGCCGACTGGAACCCGGTCTCGTACATGCTCGAATGCATCCGCTCGCTGATGATCGACGGCTGGGACGCCGAGGCCCTCGCGCTCGGCTTCGCGTGTGCGGGCGGGCTCGCGCTGATCGCGATCGTGGCGGCGGCATCCGCGCTGCGGACGAGGATGGTGAGGACGTGAGCCGGGGCAGCTTCTGGACGGTGGCGCGCGCCGTCGGCTGGCGCAGCGCCCACAACTTCTTCAGGAACCCGGCCATCATCATCCCGGCACTGCTGTTCCCGATGTTCTTCTTCACTGCCTTCGCGGGCGGCCTCTCGCGCATCGACTCCGTGCCCGGCTTCGATTACGACGGCGGCTACACGACCTTCGTCTACGGCTTCGTGCTGCTCCAGGCGTCCGCCTTCGGCGGGGTCTTCACGGGCTTCGCGATCGCGCGCGACTTCGAGTCCGGCTTCTCGCGCCGGCTGATGCTGGCCGCCTCGAACCGCGGCGGGATCATCGGCGGCTACTGGATTGCGGCGCTCGCGCGGGCGGTCTTCACCGTCACCGTCGTGACCGTGGTCGCCCTGCTGACCGGGCTCGAGATCAGCGGCAGCCCGATCGACATCGTCGGCCTCTACACACTCGCCCTGCTCCTGAACGCGGCGGCGATGCTGTTCGGCACCGGCGTCGCGATGCGCATGCGCACGATGCAGGCCGGGCCGCTGATCCAGCTGCCCGTGTTCCTGATCATCTTCCTCGCGCCGGTCTGGGTGCCCTATGACCTGCTCACCGGCTGGGTATCGGCGGCCGCCTCGGTCAACCCGTTCACGCTCGTGGTCGAGTCGATCCGCGGGCTGCTCAGCGGGCACCCCACGGAGGTGCTGCCGGCGTTTCTCGTCGCGGGGCTGCTCGTCGGGCTGACGCTGCTCTGGTCGCGCGGCGGGCTGCACAGCGCCGAGCGAGTTGCCTGACGCAACGCTCACGGATACGCTGCGCGCCATGACCGACACCGTGCACGACGTGGTGGAGGGCGAGGGCTACGCGCTCGCCAACGTGGACGCGCTCGCGGATGGACCTGGCTTCCGCAAGGTGCGGCGCGCGCTCGGCGTGACGGCCTTCGGCGTCAACGCGATCGAGCTGCCGGCGGGCTTCGAGACCGGCCGCCACTACCACGAGGAGCAGGAGGAGCTCTACTTCGTGTACCGCGGCCGTATCGAGATCACGCTCGGCGACGACGACGTCTACGAGCTCGGCCCCGGCGGCCTCGCGCGCGTCGACCCTGCGACGATCCGCAAGATCAAGGCGCTCGGCGACGAGCCCGCCGTCTACCTCGTGGCGGGCGGCAAGGACGGCTACGTCGGCCGGGACGGCAAGCTGCCCGAGGGCGAGACGAGCCGCTTCGGCCCGTCCGCCTGATCCCCGCGCTAGTGGATCGCCGTCGCGGCCTGAGTCGCATGGTTCGCGTCCCGCTCATCCTGATGGCTCTTACGGCTGCCGTTGCGGCGACGGCGCTGAGCGCTGCCGGCAGACCCCTACCGGGCGCGCCCCAGTGCCCGCTCTTTCCAGCGGACAACCACTGGAACCTGCGCGTCGATCGGCTGCCCGTTCATGCGAACTCGGATGCGATCGTGCGCTCGATCGGGCTCGACGAGCACGTGCATGCCGACTTCGGCTCGGGGCTTTGGGAGGGCGGCCCGATCGGGATCCCGTACGCGACCGTTAGCCGCGGCCAGCCCAAGCTGCCGGTGGACTTCGAGTACTCGTCCGAGTCCGACGGGCGTCGCTATCCGCTGCCGCGCCGCGTGCCGGTCGAAGGCGGCCGCGCGTCCGACGGTGACCGTCACGTGATCGTGGTCGACCGCTCGCGCTGCCGGCTCTACGAGCTGTTCGCCGCGTACCCGCAGGACGACGGCCGGCGCTGGAGCGCCGGCTCGGGCGCGATCTGGAACCTGCGCTCGAACCGCATGCGCCCGCGCGGCTGGACCTCGGCCGACGCCGCCGGCCTGCCGATCCTGCCGGGGCTCGCCCGCTACGACGAGGTGCGGCGCGGGCGCATCGACCACGCGCTGCGCTTTACGGCATCGCGCACGCGGCGGGCGTTCGTGTACCCGGCGCGCCACTTCGCCTCGGAGCTCACCGACCCGAACCTCCCGGCGATGGGTCAGCGCCTGCGGCTGCGGCGGGGATTCGACATCTCGCGCTTCCCGCGCCAGTCCCGGGTCGTGCTGCGCGCGCTCAGGCGCTACGGGATGATCCTCGCCGACAACGGTTCGTCGTGGTACCTGAGCGGCGCGCCCAATGCCGGCTGGGACAACGACGATCTGCATGCGCTCCACGGCGTCCCGGGCAGCGCCTTCGAGGTCGTCGACACGAGCCGTTTGCCGCGTCCCTAGCCGGGTAGCCCGAGCGCATGTCTCCAATCACCATCGCCGTCGTCGCATTCGCGCTGGCCCTCGTCGTCATGTCGGGCGCCTTCATGGGCGGCGCCGTCATCGTCGCGGTGCCGCTTGCCATCGTGATCGTGATCGTCGTGGGGCTGCTCGACCTCAAGCGCCGGCGCAACCAGGCCGAGGGCATGCATCGCTTCCGGGAACGCGCCGAGTCCGACAAGATCGAATTCACCTCGCGCGACCGCCAGACGCTCAGCTGACACCCGCCATGCGGCCGGTCCGGATCGGCTGCTCCGGCTGGAACTACGACGACTGGCGCGGGCGCCTCTACCCGGAGGGTCTCGGGAAGCCCCGCTGGCTCGGGCGCTACGCCGAGCTCTTCGACACGGTCGAGGTCAACTCGACCTTCTACCGGCTCGCCTCTCGCAACGCCGTCGCGCGCTGGGTGGAGGAGACACCCCCCGGCTTCGTCTTCGCCGCCAAGGCGAGCCGCTACCTCACGCACGTCCGGCGCCTGCGCGACGTGGGGCAGGGGATCGAGCGCTATTACGAGCGCGTACAGCCGCTGCCTGAGGCGCACAAGCTCGGCCCGATCGTCTGGCAGCTACCGGCGAACTTCCGGCGCGACGACGAGGTCCTGGGGGCGCTGCTGGAGATCCTGCCGGAGGGCCGGCACTGCTTCGAGTTCCGGCACGAGAGCTGGTTCGTTCCGCCCGTGTACGAGCTGCTCGGGTCGTCCGGCGCGGCGCTCGTGATCGCGGATCATCCGAGGTGGCCGTTCCAGGCGCATGAGCTCACGACGGACTGGACGCTCGTCAGGCTCCACCACGGCCGGCGCGGCCGGCGCGGCAACTACTCGGAGACCGAGCTCGACGAGTGGGCCCGGCGGCTTTCTCGCTGGCGCCGCCGGGCCGAGGCCTTCGTCTACTTCAACAACGACTGGGAGGGCTTCGCGGTCTCGAACGCGCTCTCGCTCAAGCGGCGGCTGCAGCAGTCTCGAGACGCGTGAGCGCGCGCCTCAAGAGCCGCGACACGTGCATCTGCGAGTAGCCGATCTGCTCGCCGATCTCCCGCTGGGTCATGTCGTTCACGAAGCGCAGCTCCAGCACGCGGCGTTCCACGTCGGGCAGCGCCTCCCATGTGCTCGCGATCGCCTGACGCTCCTCGACGAGGTCGAATGCGCCATCCACGTCGCCAAGCAGGTCGACGAGCGAGGCCGACTCTCCGTCGTCGCGGGCCGCGGGGGCGTCCAGCGAAGCCGCCTCGTAGCTGGCCGCTGCCTCCTGCGCCTCGAGCACTTCCTCGGCACTGCAGCCGAGACCCTCGGCCACCTCGCGCACCTTCGGCGAGCGACCCAGCTTCTTCGACAGCGCCTCGGTCTCGCGGCTGACCGCGAGCGTGCGCTCCTGCAGGTCGCGCGGCACGTGCAGCGACCAGCCCTTGTCGCGGAAGTGGCGCTTGAGCTCGCCGAGGATGGTCGGCGCCGCGTAGCTCGTGAACTTCGTGCCGCGACCCGGCTCGAAGCGGTCGATCGCCTTGATCAGGCCGAGGCTCGCGACCTGCTGAAGGTCGTCGAACGGCTCGTCCGTGTATGAGTAGCGCAGCGCGAGATCACGGGCGAGCGGCAGGAACCGCTCGACGAGCTCCTCTCGCGCAGCGAGGTCGCCGTGCAGGTGGTAGCGCAGCAGCAGCTGGCGCTCCATTTCCTGTTCCTTGGCACGGTCGCACGCTCTGCGTCGTGCTCGGTTGGCCGCGCCCCTCGCGGGCGCGAGCGCGATAACGGTCATAGCGTTGAACCTCCGTCGTTAGTGACGTGAGGTCCGCAACGCATCCGCGCAACACACGTTCGCGCGTCGTCCCCCTCTTGACCCTTTGGCCCCGCGAGGTCCCCCCACGTCCCTCGCTTGACCTATGAGACCAGTCTACCCCCTCGCGAAGATGAGCTAAACCCCGTTCGGGTACGCGCCCCTACCCCTCCGTGCCCGTCGAGTGATGCGCCGCGCCCACCGGCTTCGACTCGGGCGAGCCGCGCTGGCGCAGATAGACGGCGAGGATCGCCATCGAGCCCACCGCCAGGAACTCGGACTGCCAGTTCTGCAGCGTCTTCTCCCAGAAGTCACCGCGTGTGAGGTACTCCGACCATGACACCGGCAGCTGCTGATGGTCGAGCCGCTCGGCGTTGTACTCGGCGACGCCGGTGATCGATTGAGCCAGCCAGCTGCCGAGCCAGATCGCGAGCATCACGATCAGCAGCGAGTTCTCGTAAATCCTCAACCGCCACCCGCGAACGCGCGCCCAGCCCGGGGAGGCGTCGTGCGCGTGCTCGCCGATCATCTGCTGCTCGTCCGACTCGCGGCCGGCCCTGTGGGGCTCCTTGGACTCGGGCGAACCGCGCTGGATCAGCCAGACCGTGAGGATGATGAAGAGCGTGAACTGCAGGTACTCGGACTGCCAGTTCTCGAGTACGGCGGTGGCGAACTCGGAGGAGACCACGTAGCGGCCGAGCGAGAGCTCCGCATTGCCGTGGCGGACCTGGTCCTCGTTGAAGTCGGCGTGTCCTGCGATCGCCTGGAACACGAGCGCGAGCACGAACAAAGCGAGGAAGACGAGCGAGAGGCTGTTGTGCCTGAGGAAGCGGCGCATGCTTACGCGTGCAGCAGCCCGACCAGGATGGACAGAACGAGTCCGGCGACGATGATCGTCAGGTACAGGAAGAACATCACTCGCACGTCAGCCTCCGAGCTCGCAGTCGTACGGCTCGCCGGGAGAGCTGGGCGTGCAGCCTGCCGCTGTGACCTTCCAGCCCGCGGGCCCGTCGTCGAGGAAGACGACGTCTGCGCCCAGGAGCTGCGCGTAGCCGGACGTGACGTACACCTCGGCTCCGGAGGCGCGCGCCCCGGCGGGAAGGTCGAGCCCGAGGACCGCCTCGGGACAGGGACGTTGCTCGTCTCGCGCAACCGTCTCGGCCGCTTCGCTGCTCAGCTCGGCGCACGCCCCGGCCCCGTCACGTGCTGCGAGCGCCGCGTGGAAGCTGTCCGAGACGGCGATCAGGTCGGCCTCTCTTTCGGCGGTGCCGCAACCGATCGCCAGTACGCATGCGGCCACGGCGACACATGTCGTCCGGGCGGAGGACGGCCACGCCCGCCTCATGCCCGTGTGGATGCAGTCGCCAAACGCCGCCACGCGGTGTAAAACGATGGGCATGATCACCGGCGTCGACTTCGTCTGTGTGCCGAGCGCCGACTTCGACGCCGCGCTCGAGTTCTACGGCGAAGTGCTCGGCCTGGAGCGCTCAGCGCTGTGGCAACGCGGGGACGAGCCGCCGGCCGGCGCCGAGTTCGAGACCGGCAACATGACGATCGCCGTGATCGGGACGCGGGCACAGGGGGTCGACTTCAGCCCGAACAGCGTGCCCGTCGCGCTGCAGGTCGAGGACGTCGCGGCGGCCCGTGCGGAGCTCGAGTCGCGCGGCGTGTCGTTCTCGGGCGAGACGGTCGACAGCGGCGTCTGCCACATGGCGAACTTCCGCGACCCGGAGGGCAATGCGCTCATGCTGCATCACCGCTACGCGCCCTTCAAGCGGCCCTCGCCGCGACGTGGCGGGTAGACACGTTATTCGTTTCGCGTAACCCATACGTTGACGCGCAATGCCCCCGCGGTTACCCTCCATCGCGCCCGAAAGGCGCGGGACGGTCGCCCGCCAGGACTCTGGTGAGAGGACGGACCTCGCGGGCGCCACCACCTGCGAGGAGGAGAATGATGGTGTATCTCAACTGCCCGAGTTGCCGTCTGACGGTCTATAGCCCCGGGCACTCGCTGGCCGCCGAGGAGTGCCCGCGCTGCCGGGCGAAGATGGGCAAGGTGAGCAGGTTGTTCCGCTCGAAGTTGCCGCCGCGACTGCTCAACCGGGACCCGGACGAGCCCATGCGTCCGGGGATGGAAAAATAGGCCGCATGGAGCAAGTCGAGAGGCAGGCGGTCGGAGCGGGCGCCGGGGAGGACCTGGCCGCTGTCACGACCGGCATCGTCGGACTCTTCCGTGAGTACTACGGGCGCGGACCCACGCGCGCCAAGACGTACATGCTCGACGACCGCTTCGTGGTCTGCGTCCTGCGCGACACGATGACCACCGTCGAGCGCACGCTTGCGCCGAGCGACCCGGAAATGGTCCGCAAGGTCCGGCTCACCTTCCAGGAGGCGATGGCGGATTCATTCATCAAGGTCGTTGAGGAGGCCGTCGAGCGGCGGGTCCTGACGTACCACAGCCAGCTGACGCTCGACCCCGACATCGGGTTCGAGTTCTTCCTGCTGGAAGAGCGCTAGCTGCGGCTCGTCTCCTTGGGGGCGTCGCGTGGCTCGACGAACGGCTCGCGGTCCTCGTCCATGCCGGCTTCGATCGCACGGCCGCGCTCGAGCTCGGCGTTGAACTCGGCGCCGAGCAGGATGCAGATGTTCGAGATCCAGAGCCAGAGCAGGAACACGATCGGCCCGGCGAGCGCCCCGTAGGTCTTGTTGTAGGAGCCGAAGTTGCCGACGTAGAAGGCGAACGCGACCGACGCGATGATCCAGCCGATCACCGCCAGGATGCCGCCGGGGCTCAGCCAGCGAAAGCGGGGCTGCTTGACGTTTGGCGCCGCCCAGTAGAGGAGGGCGAACATGAAGCTGACGATCAGCAGCAGCACGGGCCACTTCGCGATGTTCCAGACCGTGACGGCGGTGTCGCCGACCCCGATTACATCGCCGAGCTCCTTGGCGATCCCGCCCGTGATGACGACGCCGGCGGCGCTGATGGCGACGAGCACGAGCAGGGCAATGGTCAACACGACTCGCAGGGGCAGGGTCTTCCAGATCGGACGCCCCTCCTCGATGTCGTAGATCGCGTTCGAGGCGCGCATGAAGGCGGCGACGTAGCCGGATGCGGACCAGATCGCCAGCACGAGGCCGAGGATGAACGCGAAGCCGGCAGCGCCCTGCGAGCCCTGGAGGTTCTCGAGGGCGTTGGTGAGAATGTCCTGCGCTGGGCCGGGCGCGACCTCACTGAGGTTGTCGATGAGCGGCTGCGTCGCCGACTCGCCGATGAGCCCGAGAACGGACACGAGCGCGAGCAGGGCGGGGAAGATCGCCAGGATGCCGTAATAGGTGAGCGCGGCCGCCCAGTCGGTCAGGTTGTCGTCCTGGAACTCCTTGCCCGATCGCTTCAGCACGCCCCACCAGGAGCGCTTGCTCAGGCCGGTGGGCGACTGCGGGGGGTCGCCCTCGCGGGCGAAGCGAACATCGTTCATACGCGTCGGCTACCCGACGAGGCCGGTCGTATGCAGCAGGCGCTACGCGGCCTCGGCGAGCCCGGCAACCTCGCGCGCCCCGGCCAGCCGCTCGAGCGCCTTGTGCTCGATGCGCCGGACGCGCTCGGGGGACAGCCCGAGCCGGCGGCCGGCCTCGCGCAGCGGCGTGGGCTCGTCGCCGCCGACGCCGAAGCGCAGCTTGATGACCTCGCGCTCCTGCTCCGGAAGGCTCGCGAGCGCGGCGTGGACGGCCTCCTCGCGCAGGCCGATCTCGACCTCCTCGACCGGGCCTCGCTCCTTGCTCGGGAGCAGGTCGCCGAGGCCGGTGTCACCCTCCGGCCCGATCGGGCGGTCAAGGCTCGTGACGGTGCGCGTGACCTCGCGCGTCTCCTCGACCTCGTCGACGCTCAGGTCGGCGGCCGAGGCGATCTCGGCGTCCGTCGGCGCGCGACCGAGCTGTAGTGCCAGCTCACGCTCGGCGCGGCTGATCTTTCGCTCGCGCTGGCCGATGTGCACCGGGATGCGGATCGTGCGGCCCTGGTTCGCGAGACCGCGCTGGATCGCCTGGCGGATCCAGAAGGTCGCGTAGGTCGAGAACTTGTAGCCGCGCCTCCAATCGAACTTCTCCGACGCGCGGATCAGGCCGAGGATGCCCTCCTGAATCAGGTCGAGGAGCGATAGCTCCTGGCCCTGATAGCGCTTGGCGAGGGACACGACGAGACGCAGGTTCGAGTTGATCATGCGCTCCTTCGCGTGCAGGTCGCCCTGCTCGATCCGCTTGGCCAGCTCGATCTCATCGGCGGCCGTGAGCAGCGGGTGGCGACGGACGTCGCGCAGGAACAGCTGCAGCGTGTCGCCCGTGATCGTGGCGAGCTCCGTGTTGTCGTAGCGGACGGGCTCGGGCAGCTCGCGCCCGCAGTCGTCGGACAGCTCAACTCCGCGTGCCTCCAGCCGGTCGGCGAGCGCCTGTGCGTCCTCGTCCGAGAGCTCGAGCTCGTGCACGAGCTCCGCGAGTTCCGAGAGGTTGACGCACCCCTGCTCCTCGCCGCGCTCGAAAAGCGCGTCGATCGTCGACGTCCTCATGACTGGGTGGTACCCGTCGAGCGAAACCGAAAACGGGATAACGAGGCTACGGGAGCAGCTTTGCGAGCCGCTTGCGCGGCGCGGACAGGCCGCGGGCATGGGCCTGAATGTCGGCCCACGCGTCGCCTTTGCTCGCGAGCCGGCGAAAGACGTTGCGAATCGTCCAGCGATCTGGGCGCAGGCGCGAGTCGGCCAGCTCCTCCAGCGCGATCGGGGTGGCGACCGGTGCCCCTGGCCGGGGTCGCACCGCGTACGGCGGAACGGCGGTCTGCGCGTACCCGTTCCGGGCCACGTCGACGAGGATGCGGCCGCCGCGCTTCGCCTTCCGGAACTCGGTCGTGAGCACGTCGGGGTGGCGCTCGGCAAGCACCTGGGCCGTATCCCGCGCGACCGCCCTGACCTCCTCCGTGTCCGCGTGCCGCCGCAGCGGCGTCCAGACATGGATTCCCTTGGAGCCGGTGACCTGAGCGAACGGGACGAGCTCCAGCTCCTCGAGCAGCTCCGCGGTCCAGCGAGCGGCGCGTCGCACCGTCGCGAAATCGCTGCCCTCCGCCGGGTCGAGGTCGAAGACGAGCCTGTCGGGCTGGTGCGCGCGGTCCGCGCGCGAGAGCCAGACGTGCGGCGTGATCGTGTTCTGGTTCGCGAGGTACAGGAGCGTGTCGGTGTTCTCGATCAGCACGTGGGTGACGGTGCCGCCCGACTTCGGCAGCTCGGCGCGGGCGATCCAGTCCGGGAAGTAGTCCGGCGCGTCCTTGTGGAAGAACCCCTTGCGGGCGATGCCGTCGGGGAAGCGCTGCATGCTCACCGGACGGTCGCGGACGTGGGGCAGCATCCATTCGGCGACGCGCTCGTAGTAGCCGGCGAGATCGCCCTTGGTGATCCCGTCGTCGGGGAAGAGCAGCTTGTCCGGGTGGCTGATCTCGACGTTCACGACTCGACCTCGTCGATGCGCCTGCCGCTCACCACGGACTCAGGCTGCGTCGAGACCGGATTGCGGCGCGCGTCGGCCTCGTCGTCTCGGCGCTTCACGAGCAGCCAGCGCTTGCCCTCGACACGCTGCAGCGTCCAGCCGCCGCGCAGCTTCTCGCCGTCGAGCCAGAACGACAGGTGGCCTGCCTCCAGCGCCTGCTCCACAGGCTCGTCGCCGAGCGGGCGGTAGCTGCCGCGGTCCCAGACGATCACTGCGCCGGCGCCGTACTGGGCGTCCGGGATGACCCCCTCGAAGTCGCCCCAGTCGATCCGGTGGTCCTCGACCTCCATGGCGAGCCGCTTGTCGCGCGGGTCCGTCGAGGGACCGCGCGGGACCGCCCACGACTTGAGGACCCCTGCCGCCTCGAGCCGGAAGTCCCAGTGCATCGTGCGGGCGTCGTGCTGCTGGATAACGAAGCGCGGCACGGTCAGCCGCCCCCGCGCTGCAGCGGCGCGATCTTGAGCGGACCCTCGTGGCGCGTCTCGACCTGGAGCGTCGAGTGCGTGATCCCAAAGCGCTCGCGCAGCAGCTCGGCAAGCTGGCGGCGATGCGCCTGCGTGTCGCAGCCCGAGCGCACGGTCACGTGCGCGGATAGTGCCGGAAAGCCCGACGTGACCTCCCAGACGTGCAGATCGTGTACCTCGACCACGTGGTGCTCGGCGGCGAGCGCGTTGCCGATCTCGTCCGGGTCGAGGTCGCGCGGGGCCGCCTCGAGCAGCACGCGCCCGGACTCGCGCAGCAGTCCGACCCCCGAGTACAGCATCAGCCCGGCCACGAGTAGCGCGGCGATGCCGTCCGCGCGGCCGAAGCCGGTCAGCAGGATGAGCGCGCCGGCGACGGCCGTCGCGATGAACGCGAAGAGGTCGTTCAGGACATGCTGAAAGGCACCCTCGACGTTGAGGCTGCGCCGGTTGGCGCCGGACAGGACGAAGGTGGCGACGAGGTTCACGGCGATTCCGACGACGGCGACGATCAGCACGGCCGCACCCTCGACGTCCGGTGGGTCGACGAGGCGCCGGATTCCCTCGATCCCGATCAGCGCCCCGAGCCCCACGAGCGTTGCGCCGTTCAGTTGCGCAGAGAGGATCTCGGCGCGCCGGTAGCCGAACGTGAAGCCGCCCTCGGGCGGCCGCCGTGCGAGCCGGGCCGCGAACAGCGCCAGCGCGATCGCGCCGGCGTCCGTGAGCATGTGCGCGGCGTCCGCGAGCAGCGCGAGCGACGACGCGAGGATGCCGACCACGACCTCGCCCGCCATGAAGGCGAGCAGGAGGACGAGCGCGATCGTCAGTCGCCGCGAATCGTCCGTCTGCGGGTGCCCATGCCCAGCGTGGCTGTGCATCGACGCCCATGGTCGCAGGCGCCGGGGAAGCGCTCAGGTCTCTCAGACGCGGTCGCGCGCGCCCTCCACGCCCTCCGCCTGGGCGCAGTGGGCACAGCAGAAGGTCGACCCGTTCGCCTCGATGCCGTGTCCGGCGATCTTGATGCCGCAGTGCGCACACGTCGGTGCGAGCGCGTGGATCGCGCACTCGAAGGAGTCGAACACGTGCGTCTCACCTGCTCGCGTGATCTCCATCGTCTTGTCGTAGTCGTTGCCGCAGACCTCGCAGGTCGCCATCGGTTCCTCCGGTCGGGTACGCCGTGAGTACCCAGGACCTCAGCTATCGATCAGGGAGCCGGTGCCGTCTCTGCGGGCGGCGCGGCTTCCGGGGCCGCCTGCGGCGCCGGCGTGGGCGCCGTCTCGGTCGTCTCGGTGGGCGTGGTCTCCGTCTCGGTCGGCTGCTCGCTCTGCCTTTCCGGCGTCGTCTGCGCGGGCTGCCGCTCGGTCGTATCGGTCTGCTGCTCGTCGGCGGGCTCCTTCTTGTCCTGCTGCTGCGACTTGCCGCCGCCGAAGGTCGTGCGCCTGTCGCCCTTGCCGATCGACCCGCCGGCGATCAGCTCACCCGCAGTCAGCGTGACCGCCGCGATGGCGAACGCCAGCAGCCCGGTCGCGAGAATCGCGCCGAAGGCGAGCTTGCGGCGGCGCGGCTGGCGCGGGGACGGCTGACGGTAGATGCGCACCGGCGCCTCGCCCGGCGCAGGCGGTGGGGCGGTGCTGGGCGGGGGGGTGGAGCGCGGCGCCTGCGCGTCCTCGGGGAGCGCCGGGCGCTCGGCGGTCCAGGCGCGGGCGATTCGCTCGGCCGGCCGGTTCAGCAGCTCGCTCACGAGCGTGACCAGGACAGGCGTGACCGCCGCGGCGATCCAGGTGCCGGCGATCCATAGCTGCGAGGTGACAGCCGCCGCCGAAGCGGACGCCGCACTTGCGATTACGAGCGTCCGGATGTTGTGGCGGCGCTCCTCCTCGCGCTCGCTGCGCGGGGACGAAGCCATCGGCCCTCGACCCTAGCGAGCGCTCAGCAGCTGCCCGGCGGCACCGACCAGGTGCGGCGGTCGTCCCCGTCGAAGAAGGTCACCCGCGTATAGACGCGGTGGCCGCCGCAGGCGACCCGCCGCGACAGCCGCACTCGCGCCGGGAAGCGGTCGAAGTTGCCGTTCGCGTCGGCGTGCAGCGAGATCCCGGTGCCGCGGGCGCGCGTGACGCGCCGGCCCCAGCCTCTCCACTCGAGCCCGGCGGCCCGCCCCGCGAGCGCGAGCGGGTTGTGGAGATAGGTGAAGTCGCACTTGCGCGGCTTCGCCTTCAGGGCGACGCTCGTGCCTCCGCCCTTGCTGCAGGGCACGTAGGTCTTGGCCGCGGCGGGCGCGGGCGCGGCCAGCGCCAAGCCGATCGTCGCGCCGCAGCGCGGCGCCCATGGTCAGAGTTCTCATCCCGGGCAGGGTGGCAGACGGGCCGGGCGAGATAGGGTGCGGCCGTGGACGAGCCGGCCACCCACGAAGCGGATGTGGTCGTGATCGGGGCGGGTCTCGCGGGCCTCGTTGCCGCGCGCGAGCTCACTGCAGGCGGAGCGTCGGTCGTGGTCCTCGAGGCGCGCGACCGCGTCGGCGGCCGGGTCCTCAATCACGAGCTCGACGGGGGGAAGGTCGTCGAGGTGGGCGGTCAGTGGATCGGCCCGACCCAGGATCGCCTCGCCGCGCTCGCGCGCGAGCTCGGGGTCGAGACGTTCCCGACTCACGTCGAGGGCGAGAACGTCATCGAGTTCCGCGGCCGGCTGCGGCGCTACAGGGGGGCGATCCCGCGGATCAACCCCGTCGTGCTCGTGGACGTCGAGCGTGCGCAGCGGCGGCTGAACCGGCTCGCGCGCCGCGTGCCGCTCGAGGCTCCCTGGGAGGCGCCGGACGCAGAACGCCTCGACGGGCAGACGGCCGCCTCGTGGATGCGCCGCAACCTCGCCACGAGCGCCGGCCGCATGCTGCTCGAGCTCGGCATCGAGGCCGTCTGGGCCGCGCAGCCGGAGGACCTGTCGCTCCTGCACGTGCTCTTCTACATCCACTCGGCGGGCAGCCTCGATCTGCTCTTCGAGACCGAGGGCGGCGCGCAGCAGGAACGCTTCGTCGGCGGCTCGCAGCGGGTCGCGCTGCGGATGGCGGAGGAGCTCGGCGAACGGATCGTCCTCGGCGCGCCCGCGCGGCGCATCGAGCACGGTCCGGACGGGGTCACGGTTCACGCCGACGGCGCGCTGGCGCGCGGCAGGCGCGTGCTCGTGGCGATCGCGCCGACGCTCGCCGGGCGCATCGCGTATGACCCCCCGCTGTCCGGCTACCGCGACCAGCTCACCCAGCGCATGCCGATGGGCACCGTCGTCAAGTGCATGGCCGTCTACGACGAGCCCTTCTGGCGCAGCGAGGGCCTCTCGGGACAGGGCACGAGCGACACCGGGCCGGTCAAGGTCACGAGCGACAACTCGCCGCCGGACGGCTCGCCGGGCGTCCTGCTCGGGTTCCTCGAGGGCCGCCACGCGCGCGAGCTCGGGCGCGCCCCCGCCGAGGGGCGGCGCGCCGCCGTCGTCGACTCCTTCACGCGTCTGTTCGGCCCGCGGGCGGCCAAGCCCGACGCGTACATCGAGAAGCTCTGGGCGGAGGAGGAGTTCACGCGCGGCTGCTACGGCTGCCACATGCCGACCGGGGCCTGGACGAGCTACGGGCGCGCGCTGCGCCCGCCGATCGGTCCGCTTCACTGGGCCGGCGCCGAGTACGCGACCGTCTGGAACGGCTACATGGACGGCGCGGTCCGTTCGGGGGAGGCCGCCGCGCGCGAGCTGCTCGCGCGCCTCTAGAGCGCGCCGGCCCGGCGGGCCAGCTCCGCCGCCACCACCACGTCCTCCCAGGCCATGCCCGTGCTCTTGAACAGGCGGGGGCGTTCTGCCGGCGCCTTCGCCTCGCCCGCAACGAGCTCGGCAAGCGTGGTGAGCGCGCCGGGAGCGAGCGCGCCCAGCTCGATCGCCTGGATCACGTCGCCCGCCTCGCGCAGCGCGGCGGAGCGCGCCTCGATCACGACGGTTGCGCGGCCGGCCAGTCCCTCGTCGACCTCGCGCGCCTCGCGTTCGTGCGAGCCGACCGCCACGACGGTGGCCCCGGGCGCAACCAGCTCGCCGTCGAACAGCGGCTCGCGCGCGGTCGTGCAACAGCAGATGAGGTCTGCCGCCGCGACGAGCTCTTCGACGGGGCCGGTTGCGGCGCGTGCGTCGAGGCCGAGGTCTCGCAGTCCGTCGGCGAAGCGGTCGAGCCGCTCCCGGTCGCGCGCGACCACGTCCACGCGCTCGAGTGGCCGCAGCTCGCTGCAGCGCCAGGACGTGGCTCCGCGCCTGCGGGCCGCTGCCGAACACGAGCAGCCGGGTCGCGTCCGGGGACGCCAGCCTGCGCACCGCAAGTGCCGTGACGGCGGCCGTTCGCAGCGAGGTCAGCGCGATGCCGTCGACCAGCGCGGCGGGCGCGAGCGTCGCGCCGTCGAACAGCGCGTAGATGCCCTGGATGCGCGGCAGGCCGCGGTCGGGGTTGGCGGGCGCGACTGTGGCGATCTTGACGCCTGCGGTGTGGCCCCAGCTCGACGGCATCAAGAGCAGCTCGCCCGCGTCGGTCGAGAATGCCGAACGGGGCGGGTCGGCCTCCGGGTCGAGCCCGTCGAGCAGCGCTCGCTCGAGCGCATCGGCTGCGTCCGCGAAGGGCAAGCGCGCGACCTCGTCGGGCCCGATGAACGGCGGTGCGCTCACCGCAGCACGAAGCCGGTGGCCAGCGGATCGCGCGGGTCGAGCGAGAAGCGGTGCTCGCCGGTCCGGAACGCGCTGCCCTCGACCTCGGTCACCACGGCCTCGCGTCCGCCCGTCTCGACCGTCTCGGTCACGCGCCCGAGGAACTCGGTGCCGGTGATCGAGCCGTGGCGCAGCACGCGCGACGAGTCGATGCGGCCGTCGCCGGCGAGCAGCGCCAGCCGCGCCGAGGTGGCCGAGCCGCAGGGCGAGCGATCGACCTCGCCGTCCGCGAAGACCGTGACGTTGCGCTGGTGCGGCCCTTCGTCGCGCTCGCCGAGCTCCTCGAAGATGATCGTCCCGTAGATGCCGGAGAGGCGCGGGTCGGAGGGATGGCGCGCGTGGTCGCTCGAATCGAGCAGCCCCTTGACCTCGCGTCCGAGCGCGATCAGCTCGCCGAGCGCTTCCGGTTCGACGCTGAGGCCGGCCGCCCGGGCGTCGAGCGACGCATAGATGGCGCCGCCGTAGGCGACGTCGACGGTGAGCCGGCCACGTGAGGTATCGAGCTCGACTCCGCGCGCGAGCACGTACGACGGCACGTTGATGAAGCTCACGGACTCCACGCGCGCGTCGCGCAGGCGCGCACGAGCGACGACGCGCCCCGACGGCACGTCGATCGTGACGTCGGTATCGCCGTCCGGCGCGGCGATCACGCGGCTGCTCTCGACCGCCCAGGCGCCG
>CAWFBT010000030.1:0-125323 GCA_963814095.1 uncultured Thermoleophilaceae bacterium
ACGCTGCGTGGTGCCGTGGATTCGCCCCACGTCTACGCGCACGTCGACATGGACGCCTTCTACGTGAGCGTCGAGCTGCAGCGCCGGCCGGAGCTGCTCGGGCTCCCCGTGGTGGTGGCGGGCAGCGGCCCGCGCGCAGTGGTCACGACGGCGAGCTACGAGGCGCGCAAGTACGGCATCTTCTCGGCGACGCCGGCGGAGCGCGCCCGCCGGCTGTGTCCCGAGGCGACCTTCCTGCCGCCCGATTTCGAGCACTACCGCGCGCGCTCGCGCGAGCTGCACGCGGTGCTCCGCTCGCACGTCGAGCGCGTCGAGTCGGTCGGCCTCGACGAGGCGTATCTGGACCTCACCGGGCTCGAGCGGCCGCGTTCGGCGGCGCGGCGCGTGAAGGAGGAGATCCGGGCCGAGACCGGGCTCGTCTGCTCCGTCGGGATCGGGCCCAGCAAGCTCGTGGCGAAGGTCGCCTCGGACGCGGAGAAGCCGGACGGCTTCGTCGAGCTGACGGCCGAGCAGGCCCGCGAGCGCTTCTCCGCTGCGTCGCCGGGCCTCGTGCCGGGCATCGGCCCGAAGACCGTGGCACGGCTGGAGCGGCTCGGCGTAGCCACACTGGGCGCGCTCGGCGCGACCCCGGACGTCCAGCTGATCGAGTGGTTCGGCAGGCGGCTCGGCCCGCACCTGGCCGCGCTCGCCCGCTTCGAGGACGACCGCAGCATCGAGACGGTGCGCGTCGCCAAGTCGGAGTCGCGCGAGACGACCTTCGACTACGACCTGCGCGGGCTGCCGGAGCTGGAGCCGGTCCTGGAACGCCTGACCACGCAGCTCTGCGAGGCACTCGAGCGCGAGGAGCGGCGCGGCCGCACGATCGGCATCAAGCTCCGCTACGCCGACTTCACGACGCTCACGCGGGCGCGCACGCTGGAGGTCGCGGTCAACGACTGCGCGACCGTGGGCGGCGTCGCGCTCGAGTTGCTGCGCCGGCTCGACCCGCGCCAGCCGGTGCGGTTGCTGGGCGTTCGCGTGGCCGGCCTCGACGAGCGCGAGCCTCTGCGCACGCCCGTTTCGGCCGGTCAGATGAGCCTGTCGCTCTGAGTGCGGGCGCTGCGCTAGTTTGGGCGCATGGCAACGGATCGGCTGACCGCGCTCGACACCTCCTTCCTACACCTCGAGGACGCCGCCTCGCACATGCACGTCGCCTCGGTGATGCTGTTCGAGGGCTCCCCTCCCCCCTACAACGATCTGCTCGATGCGATCGAACGGCGGCTTCATCTGGTCCCGCGCTACCGCCAGCGGCTCGCTTTCGTGCCGCTCGCGCAGGGCCGTCCGAGGTGGGTCGACGACCCGCACCTGAACCTGCGCTACCACGTGCGCGCCACGGCGCTGCCGGCGCCCGGCGACGAGGATCAGCTCAAGGAGCTGGCCGGTCGCGTGTTCTCCCAGCAGCTGGACCGCGACAAGCCGCTCTGGGAGATCTGGCTCGTCGACGGGCTCGAGGGCGACCGCTTCGCGCTGCTCTCGAAGACCCACCACGCGCTCGTCGACGGCATCTCCGGGGTCGACATCATCTCGGTCCTGTTCGACACCTCGCCCGAGCCGGCCGCTCCCGCCGATCCCGGCGACCGCTGGCTGCCGCGCCCGCTTCCTTCGCAGGCGCAGCTGCTCGCCGAGGCGCTGCTCGAGCGCACCACGATCCCCGCTGAGGTCGCCCGCTCGGTGCGGGCGGTCTTCCGGGGCCCGCGCCGCATCCTGTCGGGCGCGCGCGACGCGGCGGTCGGTGTCGGCGCCATGGCGTGGGCGGGCCTCAACCCCGCGCCGACGAGTCCCTACAACCAGTGATCGGCCCGCACCGCCGCTTCACCTGGGTGCGCGCCGAGCTGGGTGACATCAAGGCGATCAAGAACGAGCTCGGCGGGACCGTCAACGACGTCGTGCTGTCGACCGTGGCCGGAGCGCTCGGCAAGCACCTGCGCCGCCGCGGCCAGAACACCGACGGCCTCGAGCTCAAGGCGATGATCCCCGTGAGCGTGCGCGCCGACGTCGAGCGAGGCGCGCTCGGCAACAAGGTGGCCGCGATGATGGCTTCGCTGCCGATCTGGTGCCAGGACCCCGTCGCGCGTCTCGACATCGTGCGCGAGGAGCTGAAGGGCCTCAAGTCGAGCGGGCAGGCCGTGGGCGCACAGGTGCTCACCGACTTGACCGGATTCGCGCCGCCGACGGTGATGGGACAGGCCGCGCGGCTCGTCTCTCGTCAGCGCATGTTCAACCTCGTGGTCACGAACGTGCCGGGGCCGCAGTTCCCGCTCTACCTGGCCGGCCGGCGCATGCTGGATCCGTTCCCGATGGTCCCGCTCGCGAAGAACCAGGCGCTCGGCATCGCCCTGCTCTCGTACGCCGGCAAGATCAACTTCGGGCTCGTCGGCGACTGGGACCTGATGTGGGACCTGGACGAGTTCGCCGGCCACCTGCGCGAGTCGATCGAAGAGCTCGCCGAGGCCGCCGGCGTCGAGCTCACCGCAGCTGAGGAGGCCGTGCGAGCGTGAGGGATCGCCTTGCGGAGTGCGCGCGTGACCTCGGGATCGCGCTTCGGCCCCAGCGCCTGAACGACTCGACGCGCACCGTCAAGGACGCCGCCGCGGCCGTCGGCTGCGACGAGTCCGAGATAGCGAAGTCGATCGTCTTCGTCGCAGACGGCGATCCCGTCGTCTGCGTCGCGTCGGGCCGGCACCGGATCGACACCGACAAGCTCGCCGACCTCCTGGACGTCGCCGAGGTGCGCCAGGCCAAGGCGGACGAGGTGCGGGCCGCCACCGGCTTTGCGATCGGCGGCGTGCCGCCGTTCGGGCACGACCTGCCGGTCCTGTTCGACGAGACGCTGCTCGATCACGAGCGCGTCTGGGCGGCGGCGGGCGATCCGCACAGCCTGTTCGAGGTGGATCCGCGCGAGCTCGCGGAGTGCATCCGCGCGCGGATCGTGGAGCTCGGCGAGAACTCCGACTAGGGCCTTCGCGCTCGCTGCTGTATCCGGATGAGTATGAACTCGGCCGGCTTGACGGGCGCGATGCCCACGAGCACGTTCAAGTTGCCGTTGTCGATGTCGTTCTGCGACATCGTGCTCCTGTCACAGCGCACGAAGTAGGCGTCGCTCGGCCTGGTGCCGGCAAAGGCGCCGTCCTTGAGGAGCTCGTGCAGGAAGCTCCCGACGTTCAGGCGGACCGATGCCCAGAGCGGCTCGTCGTTCGGCTCGAAGCGGGCCCACTGCGTGCCCTGATCGATCGAGTTCTCGATGAAGAGCGCGAGCCGCCGCAGCGGGACGTACTTCCACTCGCTTGCGTCCGCGTCGGCGCCGGCGAGCGTCCGCGCGCCCCAGATGACGGTGCCGGAGCCCGGGAAGCTGCGCAGCACGTTCACGCCCATGGCGTTGAGATCGCTCGACTCGGCTTCGCTCAGCTGAAGCCCGAGCGTCGCCCCCTTCAGCTGGGCGCTGGTGCCGGCGGACGCCTCCCACACGCCGCCCGCGGCGTCGGTCGCCGCGTAGCGGCCGGCCACGGCCCCGCCCGGCCCGATGCTGCGCGCCGCGCCGCCGCGCAGGGCGTCGGGGACGTCGATGCGCGGGAAGTAGATCGCGCCGTTGGGGCGAAGCTCCGGAAAGTCCTCGCCGTTCCGGTAGGAGGCCATCGCGCCGCCGTCCGCGATGGCGGACGGCGGATCAAGGACGAGGAAGGCGCGGCGCCGCTCGCAGTAGCGCATGGCGGTGTCGACGACATCCTTGTGGCGCGTGCTCGGGAGCGCGGACGCCCCGGGGAGGCAGAGCAGGTTGAGGGCGCCGGGCGGGACGGCGTCGAGTGCCCGGATGCCGCGCTTCCAGCCGGTTCCGCTGCCCGTGCGCACGAGCCACGCCACCACCCCGCCGCCCGCGAAGTACGAGGCCACCTGGTATCCGGCTTCGCTCCCGGGGTCGAGTCCGCCGAACGCCAGCTGGAACTCCGCTGGGCTCGTGACTCTCAGCGGCTTCCCGATGGGGCCGCGGGTGAAGTCCCCACGAATGCCGTGTGGGACGTGCCGACGGCGGCGATTGGCTGGACGGCGCCCGGCATCTCGTCGCGCATCATCCAGCAACAGCCTGAGCGGCCCGGGCGCGCCGCGACTCCGCGACGCGCCCGGGAGGACGTTCAGCTCAGGACTTCTTGCTGCGCTTGCTGCGGCTGGCGTTCCGACACGGGGTCTTCAGCGCGACCGTCGTGTTCTTCACCTTGCCGTTGTGACCCCTCATCGCGAGGGTCGCCCGATGCTTGCGAGCGCAGAGGCTGCGGCGCACCGGGGTCAGGATGCCGCCCGACCCGCTCTCCAGGTTGAGCCTGAAGTCGCTGATCGGCACGTCCGGGATGCTCCCGAACGTGTTGCGGACACCCTTGCGCGTGATCGCCGTCTCACCCTGGAGGACCACGGTGATCTGGCCGCGCAGCACCGCCGCCAGCGCCGGCAGGCCACGCGGACGGGCGACGAGGTAGACGCCGCCGCGGAGCCGCTCGGACAGCAGCGGCGTGGCCGCGCTCGTGGTGCCCACCTGGCTCCTGGGCGGGCAGGCGAGGGCAGCGAGCTGCTCCTGCGTGCACGGATCCGGCAGGTTCTGCGCATCGAGCGCCAGGCTGTTCGGCAGGGTCAGCGCGACCCTGCGCGGGTTGGCCTGGTTGCGGCCCACCTGGAGCCGGACGTTCAGCCCGGGGTGACGGCCCGGCCGCACCTGGTTCCTGCCGGTGAGCGTGGTCGTCATCTTCGGGTTGAACCCGAGCCGGGCGCAGTCGGCCACCTGGTAGCGCGACGACACGTCACTGGTCGCCCCCGCCGTGGAGGTGATCCGGGCGGTCACGCTGCCCGGCGCACAGCTCGTGCCGTTGAGCATGAAGCCCTCGCGGTCGAGGTTGACCTCGACGGTCTTGATCCGCAGCGGAATGCCCTTGATGATCGAGGGCAGCGGATCGGAGATCACCCGCAGGCGGGTTGTGGTGCGATCGACGTGGATGGCAGCCCTCACGACCACCGTGCCGAGGTCGAACGGTCCGGCAATCGCCGGGACCACGATGGAGAGCCCGAGCGGCGCTCCGCCATACGGCCCGGTCAGATACACACGACCGCTCAGGTTGAACGGGCTCGAGCCCGCACCCGCGGACACGCGGGTCGTGCCGACCTGGGACTCCGGCCCGCAGCTGCCGGCGGCGGCCTGCGCCTCGCCGCAGAGCGGCACCGAGGCGAGCCGGCCGGTCAGCCCGGACGGGAGCTGAACGTCCAGCCTCGAGATCTCCTGATGACCGTCGGGACGCGACAGCCTCATCAGGAAGCCGGTGCCCCGGCCCGCGACCGGGTTGGTAGAGCCGGCCACGTAGCCCGGAGCGAAGCTGCCGGAGCACCCGATCACGTCCATCGTGTTCGTGGTGTTGACCGGAGCCATCGATCCGTTCCACGACGTCAGGCTTGCGTTCGTGGTCTTGGGCCCGCAGCTCGCCGGTGTCGCGAGCGGTGCCCGCGGGCCACCCTTGAACTGCAGCAGGAAGCGGCTGAACGGGACCATCGGCGTGTTGTCGAAGGTCGCGGTCAACCGGCCCGTGGTCGGGTCCGCGTCGATCGTGCCGGGCAGCTTCACGACCAATCCCGGGCCGCGGACCACCAGGTAGATGGACAGCAGCTGAGAGGCCGTCGGCTGCGCCAGGTAGATGTCACCCTCCAGCGGATCGGCCAGCAGCGGCGTCGTGATGCTCACGTTGCCGATGTCCGAGCTCGCCGGGCAGGTCGAGTCCGCCTTCGATCCGAAGCCGAACTGCGCCGGCGTGCAGCCCTGCAGGCCGTCGGCCGCGGCCGGGGAGACCGCGAGGCCCTCCGGCAACTGGACGACGGTCTTCTTGAGCGGCGGCGTGCCGAGCCCATCCGGGTTGTCGTTCTGCGGGATGCGCAGGTCGACGGTCAACCCGGTCGGGGAGTCTGCCACCGGCGGATCGGCGAACACGCCGATGCTCGAGTCGAAGCGCTGCCGCTCGCAGCCCGAGGCCACCTCCGGCGTGGAGGTCGCCGTGCTCCAGTTGCCCGGATCCGACCACGACCGTGCACGCAGGGTGGTGACGCCCTCGACGCCGCAGACCGACGGCAGCGTCAGGAACGGCTTCCTGGCCCCGCCGGACGGGCACGTGTCGTCGTTGAGCGGGTTCCCGTCGCCGGGGCCGGGGATGCCGTCGCCCGGACCCGGGACGCCGTCGCCGGGACCGGGGAAGCCGTCCCCGTCAGTGTCCTCGGTGTCCTCGGTGTCCTCCGTGTCCGTCGTGATGCAGGCGCCGCGCGCCGTGTCGTGGGAGGCATCTGCCGGGACACCCCAGAACGAGAGCTCCGACCCCCCGAGCGGCAGGAGCTCGGAGATGTCGCTGATGTTCGTCGTCAGCGAGTAGTCACCGTCGGAGTTGATCGTCGCGACGATGTGCACCGGCGCGATGATCACCATGAAGGCGAAGTCCGCGGTCTGTCCGGGGTCGGGGACCATGTTGAAGACGGGCAGCCTGATGGGGAACTGCTCGGTGCCCTGCCAGAGCCGCAGAGTGGTGACGCCGACCTGGCTGGAGACCGGGCAGGCGTTGCCAAAGAGCTGCTCGTCGGTGCACTGCGGCGTGGCCGATGGGTTGCCGATCAGCCCCGGCGGCAGCGTCACCTCGATGTCCTTGACGTTCTCGGCGGGCGGCTGGTTGTATGGGGTGCCGTCGTCGTCCGCCTCGGCGAACTTGAAGAACGTGCGCGCCTCGAACGGGATGCGCCCCGGCCTGGAGGTTCGGCGTGCCGTCCGCGTTGAACGCGCCGGCCTCGAACTCGGTGATCTCGATGGCGGCCTGCGCCTGCGCGGCGAACATCCCGCACAGGAGCAGGGCAGTGGTGAGCGCGATCCCGGCCAGCAGGGCGCGGAAGCGACTCTGAACTTCTGTACGCATGGCTATCGCTCCTCTCGTCTCTGCTGGGCGGTTCACTTGCTCCTCCTAAGGGCCGCGGCCTTCCGTCGTTCGGCTGTCCCCTTGGAGCGGCGCGCCGCCGGCTTGCGCTTGACGCAGCGGACCTTGCCCCTGACGCGCTTGCGCACGAAGCCCTTCTTGCACTTCTTGGGCTTCTTGTTCGCCTTCGGCTTCGAGGGCGTCACGTTGCCGGGACCGTCGAGCGTCGCGCTGCCGGGGTTGGACGTGTCGGGCTGGGGAGTCGCGTTGCCCTGACAGCCGTCCCCGGCGCAGCCCGGGTTGGGCGGCGGCGGGAATGGTGAGAAAAGCCCACCGATCCGGGCCGTGTAGACCTGGGGCCCGCCGATGTGCTGCGGCACGAGCCGCTCGAATGCGCTGAAGACCACATTCGCTCCCGACGCGTCCGTCCCGCCCAGGCTGTGATTCGGCGAGAAGCCCGTCGTCGTGCTGACGCCGTCGGTCACGAGGGCCACGCCCTCGCCCTCCTTCCAGCGGTAGACGTCGAGCGCGTTGTTGCTGTCGTCGGTGACGAGTGCCGTCGTGGTGCTGAAGAACAGGATCGTCCCGGCGTCGTTGGCCGCCCGCGCAGTCGCACCGCCGTACGTGGTGGCGGTCATGTCGATCGCGACGTCGTGGGGCACGCCGTCGACACAGCTGGCGCAGATGATCTCGCCGTCGTCATCGGTGTAGCGGTAGATCGCCTGGTTGCCGTTGGTGGCGAAGTCAGTCAGCTGCTCCGGCGCCGAGATCCAGAGAACGCTGCCGTCCTCGGAGATCTGGCCCCGCGGGAAGCTGGTGGGGCTCGCGCCGAGCTGGCCGGTGTTGGCGACGAAGCGAACACCGTCTCCGTCGTTCACGTAGATGTGCGCGACGTCAGGCGTCACTTCGGGATCGGTGACGAGGCTGGCGCTCGACACGAAGTAGGCGCGCGAGCCGTCCTCCGACACGACGGCCGATTGAACGCCCGCCGCCGGCCCGCCGTCGACGCAGCTCAGGCAGCTGTAGTCCCCGCCGAGGTCGAAGCGGTAGAGGTCCTCCGTGCCGTCGGTGTCCCCATCGACCATGTTGGTGGAGGTGAGGAAGAAGACGGTGGAGCCGTCCGGTGTCGCCTGCACGAACCTTGCCGCGAACTCCGTCTCACCGGCCGGCGCCTCGCTGATCGGCTCCGTCGTGCCACCCGCGCGCGTGTACAGGCGCGCGGGATCGGGCGTCGGATCCGTGCAGTCGAACGCGTTCGGGTCGGGCGACACGAAGAAGAGGCGACTGCCGTCCTCGGACACGTAGTGCTGACGGTGGGCGTGCTGGAAATCGGTCGTGAACCGCGCTCCGCACTCGTGCGCGTCGCCGCTCGGCAGCAGCCCCACGTTCGTGAGCGTGCCGTTGTCGGCCTCGTAGATGTTCGAACCCGCGGCCGAGTCGGGCTGACCCGGGACCGGATCGAAGAGATAGAAGTAGGAGTGGCCGAAGTCCGGGGTCGAGGTCGCGTACTGGGCGTTCTGGAACCCGCTGAGCAGCGTCTCGACGGAGTTGCCGTTGGCGTCGAAGCGGTCATAGGGGAACGTCCCCCCGCCGCCCAGCCCCTGGAGGCCCTGCGCGATGAAGCCCGAGTAATCCGAGCCGACGACGTCCACCGGCGACCAGCCAATCGGGCCGGAGGGATCACGCCCCGCGCGTTGCAGCGGGCGGTTCGTCCAGGTGCCATCCGCGTTCCGGGTCGCGACATACGTGTTCAGCACGTTCGAATGCGCCCCGCCGTGCGACGAAAGAGCGCCGTACGAGACGTGGTTGCCGTCCGCCGAGATGGACGGCTGCAGCAGCGCGTTACGGCCGGTGTCGCCGGGCGTCACGAGCTCATAGGTCCGCCCGTCAGGCGGCGGAGCCGCCAGCGCGGCGGCGACGCCAAGCGAGGCCAGCGCCGCGACGGCGACGAGGACGCCCATGAGCGGGCGCGAAAAAGCAGCACGAATCCGACCGGCAAAACCCGGGATGCCAGGCATATATCTCTCCGATCTGCCCGGCGGCTGCCGGGCCACTCCTCACTGGGTACGCCCGCGTTTCTGGCGGTCGCGGTGCGGAACATAAACACCACGTTCTACGTTGTCAAGGGGTGCTGTTCGGAGCGCGTGACCGGGCGCGCCAGATCGCAAGAACGTGCGCCTGCAATCAGCGAGCGGAGGCGTTCCCCACGAGCCGCTCGCGCGCGATGTCGGTCCAGCGCAGCGACTTGAGACCCAGCGCGACGGCGCTGCCGAGGATCGGCCAGATCGGCCAGAAGTAGCTCGACCCGGACGCGATCCAGACGCCGACAAGGAAGAGGTTGACCACGATGAGCGCGCCGGCGTCGATGCGAATCCGCCGGCGCCGGCGCAGCGAGCGAATGGCCTGTTCGCGGTCGCCGCCTGCTCCCGCCACGTCCGCCTCGGTGAGCGGCCGGCCGCCGAGCACCAGCCACGCGTCGAGCGCGGCCACGAGGCCAAGCCCGAGGAGCGGCCACGCGATCCAGGGCTTGTCGGTGCCGGTGAGCGCCCAGACCAGCACGAGGATGGCCGCCAGGCCCGCGAGGATGCCGACGCGTACCCGCAGCCGGCGCGAGCGCCGCGCGTGGAGCGTCTCCGCCTCCTCGTCGGCGAACACGAGCGGTCGCCGCGGGGCGAGCTCGTCCAGGTCCGCGGGCACCTCCAGCGGGATCGTCGCGTGCACGCGCGTGCCGACCGACTCCGGGCTCTCGATGTCGAGGCGGCCGCCGAGGGCTCCCACGCGGTCGCGCAGGCCCTGGATGCCCGAGCCGTGCTCGGTGTCCACGCCGCCCATGCCGTCGTCCGCGACCTCGGCCCTGAGCTCGCCTGCCTCGACTTGCACCGACACGGTGGCGCCGGACGCCTGGGCGTGCTTGTCGACGTTCGCGAGGCACTCCGACACCACGAAATAGGCGGCCGCCTCGACCTGGTCGGGCAGGCGCTCCGGCGGCGCTGCGGTGACCTCGACCGGAATCGACGCGCGCGCCGCGAGATCGTCGAGCGCGGCTGCCAGGCCGCGGTTGGTGAGGATCGCCGGGTGGATACCGCGCGCGAGGTCGCGCAGGTCCTTCAGCGCCAGTCCGGCCTCCTCGCCGGCGTTGCGGATCAGGCCGGCCGTCTCCGGATCGCCCTTCTCGGCGCGCGACTCGGCCATCCGCAGGGTCAGCGAGAGCGCGACGAGGCGCTGCTGTGCGCCGTCGTGAAGATCGCGCTCGATGCGCCGACGCTCGGCGTCGGCGGCCGCGATGATGCGCGAGCGCGCGCCCTCGAGCTCCGTGACCTGCGCTGTCAGCTCGGGGTCCGGGTTCGAGCCGAGCAGCAGCTTGGCGATCGCCCCGTAGCCGCGGCCCAGCTGGCCGAGCGCCGGGATGCCGGCAAACGCGACCACGAGCCCGAGCGGCACGAGCAGGAGTGCCTCGCCCAGCGTGTCGACGTTCGTGATCCCGAGCTGGATCCCGTCGGGCACCGACCAGTACCAGGCGGGCGCGGCGATCCACGACGCGGCCAGCCCGAGAACGACAGCGGCGGCCGTGAACGACACGATGCCGAGCGGGAGCTGCAGGAGGAGGAAGACGAGGTCCTTCCAGGTGGCGGGGTCGCCGAGCCGGTTGCTGATGCGGCGCGACCAGCCGGCACCGTGCGGCTCCGGTCTATAGGGGTCGTCGATCTGCACGCCGGTGAGCGTGCCGATCAGGCGCCGCTCGACCGTCGCGAGCCAGCGCCAGGCGTACATCGTCCCGACGAGGATCGGGATCCCGATCAGCGTGATCGCTGTGCCGAGGCCCACCGAGATCGCCGTCACGAGGAACGTGAACCACGCGATTCCGAGCGGCAGCGCCAGCAGCAGATAGGCGATGCGCCCGTAGGTGATCGGGTTGAGGATGTCGCTGGCGAGCCGTTTGATGCCCCGAGGCTACGGGGCGCGCACGAGCGCGTCGATACGGACAACCGTACCCTGGGGACGTGCGGATCCTGGCCCTGTGTGCGGCGGCCGCGGTCGCGGCGCTCGCCGCGCCCGCCACGTCCGCGCAGACGCCGCGCGGCGAGCTCGACTTCCGGCGCGTCATGAGCGGCGCCTACATCGAGGGCTCCGTCTCCTTCCTGCGCGTTCGAGATGCCCGCGGCACGCTCGTCGTCGACGAGAGCAGCGGCCCGCGCCTGCGCTGGCGAGTCCGGCGCCGGCTGCCTCCCGGCCGCTACCGGCTGACGAGCTTCGAGCGCCCGTGCGACGGCAACTGCTCGCTGCTCGACCCGCCGACGGACCGCTGCTCGCGCCGGATCAGGATCATCGCCCACGGCCGCACCGGGGTGCGCGCGACCGTGCGTCCCGGGCGCGGCTGTCGCCTCCAGGTACGCGCGCGCCCCGCCCTCTTTCCGCCGCCCGAGCGCGTGCAGGCGGCACGCCGCTTCCTCTCACGCCGCGCCGGGATCGTCTCCTGGGCGCTGATCGACTCGCATGGGCGCATGCACGCCCTCGGCGCGCGGCGCACGTTCATCTCGGCCAGCCTCGTCAAGGCGATGCTGCTCGTGGCCTACCTGCGCCACGCCGGCAACCGCGTCCCGACGGCGGACGAGCGGGCCCTGCTCGGCCCGATGATCACGCGCTCGGACAACAGGCTCGCGAGCGCCGTCTTCGCGCGTGTGGGGGACGCCGGCCTGCGCGCGCTCGCCGCCAGGGCCGGGATGCGGAGCTTCTCCGTCAGCGGCTACTGGTCGGGCGCACATTTCAGCGCGGCGGACCAGGCGCGCTTCTTCCGCGTCTTCGACCTGCTCGTGCCACAGCGCTCGCGCGCCTACGCGCGCGGGCTGCTCTCGTCGATCGTCGCCTGGCAGCGCTGGGGCTTCTCCCGCTTCTCGCTCGCGGCCGGCTTCCACACCTTCTTCAAGGGCGGCTGGCGCCGCACGAGCCTCGGCCGGCTCGTCCACGAGGCGGCCCTCTTCGAGCGCGGGCCCCTGCGCGTGTCGATGGCCGTGCTGAGCGACGGCAACCCCTCGCACGACTACGGCACCGCAACCCTGCGTGGAGCGGCGCAGCGAATCTTCCGGACGCGCGCTGCGGCGGCCGTCAGCGGCTTCGTCGACATCCAGCGCTCCGCACCGGGCATTCGCGTCGAGCTCGCCTACGCGACCCCTGACAACCTCACCGGCCGGCGGCTGCCGGGCTACTGCGAGAACCGAGCCTTCCTCCTCCCCCACGCCGCCCGCTCGCTCGCGCGCGTACAGCGCCACCTGCGCCGCCACGGACTCGGGCTGCTCGTGCGGGACGCCTACCGGCCGGCGCGCGCCTCGCGCGCCCTTGTGCGCTGGGCCGAGCGCAGCGGCCGCGGCGACCTGGTCGGCACCTACATCGCGCGCCGCAGCCGCCACAACACGGGCAGCGCCATCGACCTGACGCTCGTCCGGACGGACAGCGGCCGCCCGCTCGAGATGGGCACGGGCTACGACGACCTCTCGTCACGCGCGCACACGAGGAACGCGAGCGGCCGCGCCCTGCGGAACCGCCTGATCCTCGCGCGCGCGATGCAGCGCTTCGGCTTCAACCCCTACTGGCGCGAGTGGTGGCACTTCGAGCACCGGCGCAGCGGGAGCCGCTACCTGGACGAGCCGATCGGCTGCCGGAGCTAGCCCTTCAGCTGCTCCTTCAGGTCGGCCGCAAAGATCCTGTAGTCGTAGATCGCCCAGGTCTCGGTCCGCGCCCCGTCGCCCAGCTCCTGCACGATCGGCAGGCCGGCCAGCGCCCGGTCCAGAGACTCCGGGTCGGGGAAGTCGGCCACCGCGAAGACCACACGCTCCCCTGCGACCTTCCAGAGATGGGTCACGGCGCCGGCGTCCATCGCGCCGAGGGCGGCGTCGGCCTCCCGGTCCCACATCTCGATGAACTCGCGGTTCGACATGCCCTCCGGCTGATGGATGTCGAAGCGGACGATGAACTGCATGGCTGCTCCTCCTATTGGTCGGGGTCCTGCGGGGTCTCGAAGTCGCCGTCGATCAGCTCGAGGCGGTAGCCGTCCGGGTCGGCCACGAAGCAGATCCGGAACTCCTCACGGCCGCCGGGATGGTACGGCGGCTTCTCCGGCTCGATGCCCTGTGCGGCCAGCTTCTCGAGCACCCCGTCGAGGTTCTCGACGGACAGCGCGATGTGTCCGTAGCCGCTGCCGAGGTCGTAGGGCTCGTCGCGTCCCTGGTTGACGGTCAGCTCGAGCGAGTCGCCGTCGCCCGGCAGGCCGAGGTAGATGTTGTAGGCGCCCTCGAACTGGAGCCTGCCGCGGCGCTCGTAGCCGAGGGCCTCGTAGAAGCGCAGCGAGGCGTCGATGTCGCGAACGCGCATGTTGGTGTGGACGTAGCGCATAAGCGGATTCTGCAGTGCAGCCGCGATAATGGGGGCCATGCCCCACGAACAGCAGCTTCTGCGGGTGGCGCTCGCGCAGATCAACCCGACCGTCGGCGACATCGCCGGCAACGCGCGCCGCATCGCCGAGCACATGAGCGCCGCGCGCGAGGGCGGCGCCGGGCTGATCGTGTTCCCCGAGCTCACGCTCAGCGGCTACCCGCCCGAGGACCTGCTCCTGAAGACGGGCTTCCTCGACGCCTGCGCGGAAACGCTCGCCGAGCTGGCCGCGCAGACCCAGGGGATCGTCGCGATCGTCGGCTTCCCCGAGCGCGCCGAGGACGTCTACAACGCGGCGGCGGTGCTCGCCGACGGCGAGGTTGTCGCCGTCTACCGCAAGATGTACCTGCCGAACTACGGCGTCTTCGACGAGCAGCGCTACTTCCAGTCGGGCGCCGAGGCGGCGATCTTCGAGCTCAACGGGATCCCGATCGGGATCAGCATCTGCGAGGACATCTGGGAGCCGGGGCCGCCGGCCATGACGGAGGCACTCGGCGGCGCGCAGGTGATCGTGAACCTGTCTGCCTCTCCCTACCGGGCGGGCTACGGCCGGCAGCGCGAGCGCATGCTGGTGCAGCGCTCGGTCGACTACCTCGCCGCCGTCGTGTTCGTCAACACCGTCGGCGGCCAGGACGAGCTCGTCTTCGACGGCTACAGCCTCGCCATCGACCAGAACGGCACGGTGCTCACACGCTGCCCGCAGTTCGAGGAGTCGCTCAGCTTCTGCACCATCGACCCGCGCGAGGTGGTGTCCGCGCGGCTGCGCGACACGCGCCACCGTGTCAACGTGCGTCGCCAGCGGCGCGCCGCGACGGTGGCCGAGCCGCCTGTGTTCACGCTCGCGAGCGTGAGCGTCGAGTCGGAGGGCGATGTGGTCGCCGGCGAGCTCGCGCCCACACTCGAGCTCGAGGCGGAGATATACGCGGCGCTGCGCACCGGGCTGCATGACTACGTCGAGAAGAACGGCTTCGAGCGCGTCGTCGTCGCGCTCTCGGGCGGGATCGACTCGGCGCTCGTCGCCCTGCTCGCGGCGGACGCGCTCGGCCCCGAGCGGGTGACCTGCGTATCGATGCCCTCGCCCTACTCGAGCGAGGGCACTCGCGCCGACGCGCGGGCGATCGCCGAGAGCCTCCGCGTCGACTTCCGCGAGCTCTCGATCGCCGACGCCATGAGCGCGTACGACGAGCTGCTCTCGGATGTGTTCGCGGACACGGAGCCGGACATCACGGAGGAGAACGTCCAGGCCCGCATCCGCGGGAACGTCGTCATGGCGCTCTCGAACAAGTTCGGCTGGCTCGTCCTGACGACCGGCAACAAGTCCGAGATGTCGGTCGGCTATGCGACCCTCTACGGCGACATGGCGGGCGGCTTTGCCGTGCTGAAGGACGTCTACAAGGGCTGGGTCTACCGGCTCGTGCGCTGGCGCAACGAGCAGGCGGGCCGGGAGCTCGTGCCGGGCTCGGTCCTCGAGCGGCCGCCGTCGGCGGAGCTGCGCCATGAGCAGCGCGACGACGACTCCCTCCCGCCCTACGAGGTGCTCGATCGGATCCTCGAGGGGTATATCGAGGAGGATCTGGACGCGCTCGCGCTCGTGCGGCGCGGGCTACCGGCAGACGAGGTGGAGCGCGTGATCGCGATGGTCGACCGCGCCGAGTACAAGCGCCGCCAGGCGCCGCCGGGCATCAAGATCTCGACCAAGGCCTTCGGGCGCGACCGGCGGCTCCCGATCACCAACCGCTACGTGAGCCGCGTGTCGCAGGAGCTGCGGGCGCCGGGTTAGCGTGGAGAGCGTGCGCCTCTCCACTCGCGAGAGCGGTGACCAGCCCCTCGTGATCTGGATCGCGGCCCTCGCCTTCCCGCTCGTCGGGCTGGTCGTGCTGCTCGCCGCGCCGGCGACGGACGGGATGTGGGAGCACCACCCGTCGCACTTCTGGCTCGTGCTCGCGGCCGCCGTCACGAGCGCGGCGCTCGCCCTGTCGACGAGCGGCAGCGCCCTTCACCGCGCCGACGCTCGCCTGTTCCTCGTCTCGCTGGCGTTCCTGTCCGCCGCGGGCTTCCTCGGGCTGCACGCGCTGGCCACTCCGGGCGTCCTGCTCGACGGTCCGAACCAGGGCTTCACGATCGCCACCTCGGTCGGGCTGCTGCTGGCGGCCCTGTTCGCGGCCACCTCGGCCCTGCCGCTCCCGCGCGAGCGCGCCCAGTGGGTGATCCGCAACGCCGGTCTGCTGCGCGGCGGGGTGCTGCTGCTGATGGCGGCCTGGGCCGTGCTCTCGCTCGGCTCGGTGCCTCCGCTCGACGACCCGACTCCCGTGGAGCGCGCGAGCGGCGGCCTGGTGGGCGCTGCGGCGGTGTCGACGGTCCTGTACGCGTTCGCCGGCTGGCGCTACGGGGTGATGGCCATTCGCAGCGGTTCCACGATCCTGATCGCCGTTGCGAGCGCCTGCGTGCTGCTCGCCGAGGCGATGATCGCGGTTGCCTTCGCCCGCAACTGGCACGCCAGCTGGTGGGAATGGCACATCCTGATGCTGCTCGCCTTCGGGGCGATCGCCTGGAGCGCCCGGCGCGAGGAGGGCGAGGAGCGCTTCAGCGACCTCTACCTCGACGATACGGCCGCCGGCAAGCGCGACGTCAGCGTGCTGTTCGCCGACCTCGAGGGGTTCACGCGCTTCTCGGAGGGCCGCGATCCGCGCGAGGTGTCCGACATGCTGAACGAGTACCTGCGCATCGCCATCCCCCCGATCGTCGACCGCCACGGCGGCGAGATCGACCGGCTCGTCGGCGACGCGATCATGGCCACCTGGGGCACCCGCGGCGATCAGCCCGAGCACGCCCGGCAGGCGGTCGAAGCGGCGCTCGAGCTGCAGCGCGAGACCTCCAGGCTCGCCGACGAGCATCCGGGCTGGCCCCGCTTCCGGGCCGGGGTCAACAGCGGCGAGGCGATGGTCGGCGTGCTCGGCGCCGAGAGCGGCCGCAGCTACACGGTGATCGGGGACACGGTCAACCTGGCCGCACGGCTCCAGGCCGAGGCGCCCGCCGGCGGTGTGGTGATCGGCGAGGCGACGCTGCACGCGCTGCCGGGTGCGAGCGTACGCTCGCTCGGCGAGGTGACGGTGAAGGGCAAGCAGGCGCCGGTGCAGGCCTACCTGCTCGACGAGCCCGGTCAGCCCGTCTGACGCCGCACCGCCATCGTCATGCGGGTGATGGCACAGAGACGCTCGTTGTCGTCGGTGAAGCGCACGTCCCAGACCCAGGTCGTGCGGCCGCGATGGAGCGCCACGGCCTCGGCGTGCACGTGTCCCCCGGTGACCGGGCGCAGGAAGGTGGTGCTGTTCGACTGACCGACGGCGAGCATGCCGTGTTGCTCGACCGCCGTGTGGGTGGCGATCGAGACCATCGACTCGGCAAGCGCGGCGTAGGCACCGCCATGAACGAGCCCGAAAGGCTGCGTCACCTGCCGCTCGACGGCGAATCGCGCCCGAACCTGCTCGGCGCCGACGTCGAGCAGCTCGAAGCCCAGCACGTCGTCGAGTGTGCCGGGGACGGGGTAGCTGGGAAGGGGCGAGTCCACGGAGGCGGGCACACTACAGTTCCCCCTGCTCATGGCCACCTTTGACCAGCTCTCCGCGGAGCAGCGGGCGATCGTCGAGCTCGTTCTCCAGCAGGGCAAGACGTACGCGGAGCTCTCCGAGCTGCTCGGCATGCCCGAGGCGCGCGTCCGCGAGCTTGCGCGCGACGCGCTCGTCGAGCTGGCACCCGTGAGCGTGCGCGCCGTCGAGGAGGACCGGCGCGGGCAGCTCGCCGACTACGTGCTCGGGCAGCAGGCGGGCCCGGAGGAGTCGGCGACGAAGGGGCACCTGCGCCGCTCCGAGGCCGCGCGCAGCTGGACGCGCTCGCTGCTCGATTCGCTCGAGGGGCTATATCCCAACGGCTCGATGCCGGCGGTCCCGGAAGGTGAGCGCGGGCGGCGCGCCGCGGCCTCGAAGGCCCCGGCGGGCGCTGGGCTCGCAGCGCCCACGGATCCCGCGGTCAAGCGCCGCAGGCTGCTGGCCGCCGCTGGCGCGCTCGCCGCGCTGGCGCTCGTGGCCGTTCTGCTGTGGCCGGTCGGCGTCCTCACGGGTGACGACGACGAGCCGGAGCCCACGGCCCAGCAGGCTGCGTCCGGCGGCGGCGACGGCCAGAACACCTCCGCGCAGACGACCGGCGCGCCGGCCGGCATCGCGATCGTGGTCGACCAGAACGGCAGGCGCCAGCTGCTCGTACAGGCTGCCCGGCTCGAGCCGAGCGGCCAGCGCGAGGCCTACGAGGTCTGGCTCTACAACAGCCAGGGCGACGCCAGGACGCTCGGCGGCCAGGTCACCGACCAGCAGGGCAACTACCAGGCGATCGGCAACCTGCCCGCCGACTTCGCGCAGTACCGCTTCATCGACATCTCACGCGAGCCGCTCGACAAGCAGCGCACCCACTCAGGTGACTCGGTCCTCCGCGGGCGGATGCCCACGCTCCGCGCGGCGCAGCCGCAGGGGAACCAGAAGAGCGCTGTGCTCGGTCAGTCCGTCCTGGCTCCCCCCGGCGATTAGCGTCCGCGCTTCGCCCCCTTCTTCTTCTTCGCGCACGGCACGGACACCTTGATCGTGGCGTTCTTGCGCTTGCCGTTCTGCCCGCGTGCGCGGAGCAGCGCGTCGTTCTTCACCTTGCAGAGGTCGCGGGTCGGGGTGAGGATGCCCCCCGGTCCGCCTGCCAGGTTGAGGTTGAACTGGCGGATCGGGACGTCCGGGATCGACCCGAACGTGTTCTTCACGCGCGCCCCGCTGAGGTCGGTCTTCCCCTCCAGCAGGATCCGCAGCTGACCCTGGAGCGTCACGCCGAGGCCGGGGATCGAGCCGGGCTGCGCCACCAGGTGGACCGGCCCAGCGAGCCGGTTCGCCAGCAGCGGCGTGCGTGCGCTCGCCGAGCCCACGCGGGCACCCGCCGGGCAGTTACCGGCCTCGAACTGCTCGGGCGTGCAGACGTCCTCGACGTCAGTCGGGTCGAGTGCGACCCGGCGCGGCAGCCGCAGATCGACCGAGCGGGTGTTGGCCTCACCCGGATCCTGCGTGAGCTTCACGCGCAGGCCAGGCCGCCGGCCCGGCTTCGTCTTGCCGCGTCCGGTGAGTGCGACGGTCATCTTGGGCGTGAACTCGAGGCTCGAGCAGCCGCGCGCGGCGAACGGGCTCGTCTGCACCGACTGCGCGCCCTGCGTGGACCCGAGCGTCGCTGTGATCTGCTTCGCCCCGCAGCCCGTCGGGTTCAGCATGAAGCCGGGCCGATCCAGGTCGATGCCCACGGTCCGAAGCCGCAGAGGAATGCCCTGCAGGATCGTCGGCAGCGGATCGGAGACCACCTCGAGGTGCGCATCGCGCTGGTCCACACGCACGGCCGCCCTCACGACCACGGTGCCGAGGTCGAACGGGCCCGCGATCGCCCGCACGACGATCGCCAGCCCGAGTGGCGCGCCGGCGTAGCCCTCGGTGAGGTAAACGGCTCCCGCAAGCGGGAACGGCTGTGAGCCTGCGCCGGCCTCGACGACGGTCGAGCCGACGCGGCTCTCGGCGCCGCAGGCGCCCGAAGCCGCCTGGGCGGCCGCGCACAGCGGCACGGACGCGAGCCGGCCGGTGAGGCCGGGCGGCAGGGTCAGGCTGATGCGGCCGAGCGTCTGATCGCCGTCGGGACGGCGGACCGTCATCGTGAAGCCGCCACTGTCGCCCGCCACCGGCGAGAATGCGCCGGCGACGAACGTCGGGTTGAAGCCACCGGTGCAGTTGCCGCTGACGACGAACGTGCTGGTCGTCGAGACCGGGGTCGCGCTGCTGTGTGGCTTGAGCGCCGCTGTGGTCGTCGCCGGCCCGCAGCTGGGCGGCGTCGCCAACGGCGCCCGCGGCCCGCCCTTGAACTGCAGCGAGAAGCGAGTGAACGGCAGCTCCGGGTTGTTCGCGAATGTGGCCACGAGCTGACCGGTCTGCGCGTTGGGGGCCACCGATCCACGCAGCTTCAGCGTGAAGCCGGGGCCATGACCGACCAGGAACAGCCTGTACGGGTCGCTCGCGGTCGGGCTGCCGAGGAAGATCTCGCCGGCCACCGGGTCCGCCAGCAGCGGCGAGTCGAACTCGACCGTCCCGATCTTCGAGCCGTTCGAGCATCCGGCCGGCGAGTTCCCGTCACCGAGCTGCCCGTCGGTGCATCCCTCGAGGCCCGTGGCGAGCCCCGGTGAGATCGACATCCCCGCGGGCAGCGTCACGACCGCGTCGTCCAGGTGCCCCGAGGCGACTTCGTTCGGGTTATCGCTCTGCGGCACCTCGATGTCGACCCGCAGCCCGGTTGGGGTGTCCCCCTGGACCGTGTCGGGTGTGACGGTCACCGAGGGGTCGAACGGAACGTCCTCACAGCCGACCACGCCAGACGCCGAGGTCGCCTGCTCGCTGTCAGCGTCCCCCGTGTACGAGCTGATGCGCAGCAACGTGGTCAGCGGGCCGGCGCACTTCGTCGGCATCCTGAGGAACGCGACACGCGGCGCACCGCTCTCGTTGTGATCCGCGGGCACGCCCCACAGCGTGAGATCGGTGGCCAGCACCGGAATGAGCTGGGAGACGTTCTCGATGGTCGTGCGAATCCGGTACTCGCCGTTGACCTCGACGAGGTCGGCGTTGATGAACACGACGGCGAGGCCCGCGACCACGAAACCGAAGCGCGCCGCGTGCTGGCCATTCGTCTCCATGTTGTAGACCGGCGACGGGAGCGGGAAGTCCGGGGACAGGCTCACCGTCACATCGGCCTGCCCGATGTGGCTCGCGGCCGGGCAGCCCACCGGGAACGCGCGCAGCTCGCGCTCCGTGCAGGTCGGCACCGCCTGCGGGTTGCCGACCAAGCCCGGCGGCAGATCCACTTCCACGTTCTTCAGCGCTCCGTCCGGCACCGGGACCATGAACGGAGGCTGGAGATCGGGCAGCCTGTTGAGGTCGAACCCGACGACCGCACCGTCGGGCGCCACGCCGGCGCGATCCTCGAGGACCGGGACGCCGGGCGGATCCGGCGGCACCGGCGGCGGCGGGAACTCCCTCACGGTCTCGGCGTGGAAGCTCCCCGGCACGATGCCGAACTGCGCATTCGCGGCCGGCGCTGCCACGGCGGTGAGGGCGCAGCAGGCCAGCACCGCGGTCACGAGCTTCCGCGCCTTCGAGCGATGTGTGGTGAGAGTGGTCATCGACTGGTTCCTCTGCACGCGTGTCCCCACTCTCGTCATCGTCCTCGCCTCCCCGATTGAGCCTTGGGAGCTCGTAGGACCAGCGTCGTACTCCGCGTCCTGTCGTTCTCCGAGTAGGTCACGCGGATCGTCACTCGCAGGGTTCCCTTGTTCTTGAGGGCCCTGCGGGCGGCCTTCGAAAGACGCAGCGTCAGCTCCGTCGTGCCCGCGCCGTCGGCCTCGGCCCTATCGCGGGCCACCGTCACCGTCTTCTTGCCGATCTTCGCGCGGGCGCTTGCCGCGACGTCGCCGCTCCTACCCAGGTTGAGCTTCAGCGTCAGGCGGCCGGTGCGGGCGAAGCGCTTGCGCGCCTTCGCGCCGATCGAGCCGACCCTGAACCTGGCCGCGCCCTGGTCGCCCTCGGGCTCTGCGTTCACGCTGCCCGGCGTCGGGCGCGACGGCCGCTCGCCGGCCGGTCCCTGGCACGCGTCCTCGCGGCATTCTGCCGGCGGGACGGGTGTCTCGGGCGTCGGGAAGCCGCCGCCCACACGGGCGTCGTACACGTCGGGCAGGCCGTCGGTGTCGGCTTCGACCAGCTCCTCGCTGGTCGAGAAGAACACGTCCGACCCGTTCGGAGTCGCGCCGATGAAGATCGGCGCGGCCACCTGGCTCGCCTTGCCGCCGGACACGAGCGAGACCTGGCCGCCGGCGAACTCGTAGAGGTCGTACTCGAAGTTCTCATCCTCGGGCGCGATCCGATCGGCCGAGAAGAGGATGACGCTGCTGCCGTCCTCGCTCACCGTGTTGGTCAGGCCGCGTCCGTTGGCCCCGGGGTTCGGCAACTCGACGCCCGTGCCCCCGTCCGCACCCGGCGAGGCGAACGTCAGCGTGTTCGCGTCAGCGTCATACAGGTAGACGTCGTTGGTCTGGTTCTGGGTGTCCGTGTCCTCCGGCAGGAGGTTGTTGCTCGTCATGAAGGCCAGGTGGTCTCCACTGGGGGTCACATACGCTCCACTCGGATGGCCGGACTTCGCCGGGAAGTCGAAGCTGTCCAGCGTGGCGATGAAGGTGACCACGCCGCCCCGGCTCACGTAGAGGTTGGGCTGGCCGTCGGTGGCCCCGGCGGCGAGCGCGCCCTGGGCGGCGAAGTACACGGTCCCGGCATCCTCGGACATGCCTGAGATCCAGCCTTCCTCCGCCCGTGTGTCGACGGTCGGGTCGGCCGGGTCCATGGAGAGGCGCGTGATGTCCCCGCCCGCGACGTCGACCGAGTAGATGTCCCACGACTCGTTCGTGTCGTCGTTGGTGAGCTGCTGCATGCTGCTCATCAGGACGGTCGACCCGTCCTTCGACGCCCCGAGGAACGTGACCTCCGAGGCGGCGTTGCACACCGGGTCGGGATCCACGCGGTCGCACTCGGACACGGACAGCTCACGCGTGGTCGTCGCGTTCTCGCGCACGTAGACGCGCTGGGTGCCGCCGCACGGGTGCCCGTGAAGAAGATCCGCGAGCCGTCGGGTGACACCGCGTTCCGGCGGCTCTCCCCGCCGACGCCCGCCACCACGAGCTCGCCGATCTGCGCACCGCAGAAGGGATCGCCCCCGGTCGGCGGCACGCTGACGTCGACGATCTGGTTGCCGACGAGGTCCTTGGCGACGTTGATCGCCGCCCTCGAGGCCGGTGTCCGTCGTCGTGAAGGCGAGGTGCGAGAGGTCGGCGGTGGCCCAGCTGTGACCGCTGATGAAGCCGATCTCGCTCAGGAAGGTGAAGGGACGACCGGGCGTGCCGGCATAGGCTGCGAGCACCGGCTCGGTCGGGCCGCCCGGCCCGCCCGGCGCGATCGGGTACGTCGAGAGCCAGACCGACTTCGAGAGGTCATCGGAGACGTCGAAGGGAAGCGCCGCGGAGAGGATCTGCCCACCGGTGTTGGCCGGCGACAGTGGGGTCGTCTCCCACCCCGACGCGCCACGCTCACCTGTGTATACGTTGAGGGCCGAGCCCTGATCGTCCGGGTGGAGGGAGCCGGCCGCGGCGTACACGAGCGCGTTCCCATCCGATTGGACGCCGAAGCCGCCAAGGATGGCGAGACCCGCGCCGGGCTTGTCGACGGGCGTGACCTGCTCCCAGACACGGCCGTTTCCGGGGGCGGCAAATGCCGCCGGTGCGAGCACCAGCGCCACAATTACGACAGGCACCATCCGGCTCGCAACCGCGAGTCCTCTCGTCATCGCCACTCCTCCGTGGGCACAGGCGACCCCGAGTCGCCTTGTCTCGAAGAACATAAACAGCACGTTCTTCAATTGTCAAGAAATCAGCGAAACTCGGTCAGTTAAGGAGCTTGCCCGGGTTCATGACCCCGGCCGGATCGAGGCGCTCCTTTGCGGCGCGCAGCAGCTCGAGCCCGAGCTCCCCCACCTCGGCGCGCATCCAGGGCAGATGGTCGCGGCCAACCCCGTGGTGGTGGGTGATCGTCCCGCCGCCGTCGACGATCGCCTGCGACGCGGCCTCCTTGGCAGCCCGCCACTGGCCGAGCGCGTCATCGGCCTGACCCGCGAGGTACGTGAAGTACAGCGAGGCGCCCGAACGGTAGAGGTGGGAGACGTGGCACGTGACGAGCGAGGTCGAGCCGAGCGCGCGCCGCAGCGCAGCGCCGACCGCCTCGTACAGCGCCGTCAGGTTGCTCCAGGAGGTCGCTGTCTCGAGCGTGTCGACGAGCACGCCGCGAGTGAGCAGCTCGTCGCGCAGGTAGGGCCCTGCGAAACGGCCGCGCAGCCAGATCTCGCCGGGCCTGCGCCCGAGTGAGAGGCCGCCGCCCCCGCGCAGCAGGGCCGCTGCGCGCAGCCTGCGCCGCTCGACGTCCTCCTCGTCTCCCTCGACGCCGATGATCGCCACGCAACCGCGCTCGTGGCCGGCCATCCGCAGGTAGCGCTTGACGACGCGCTCGCCGCGCCCGCCGGGCGGAGCGGCGGCGAAGCTGAGGCCGGTCTCTGCCTCGTCCGACAGACGCACCACGTCGGGCGCCGCATCCGCCTGCGCAAGCACGCGCAGCGCCTCGCAACCTTCGGCGAAGCTCCGGAACGACCAGCCCTCGTAGCGACGCTGCTGCGGCGCCGGGCGGACGCGCAGCGTGGCCTCGCAGACCACGCCGAGAACGCCCTCCGAGCCCACGAGCAGCTCACGCAGCTCCGGCCCCGCCGCGCTGGAGGGCCGCTCGCGCATGTTGAGCTCGCCCGCCGGGGCGACGAATCGCAGTCCCTCGACGAGCTCGTCGATGCGGCCGTAGCCGCTCGAAGCCTGTCCGGCCGAGCGCGTCGCCACCCAACCGCCGACGGTCGAGTACTCGAACGACTGGGGGAAGTGCCCGAGCGTGAGGCCCTCCTCCCCCAGCCGGCGCTCGACCTCGGGCCCGAGCAGCCCCGCGCCGAGCCGCGCCGTCAGCGACGTCCTGTCGATCCCCGTGATCTCGTCGAGGCGGCCCAGGTCGAGCGACACCGCGCCGGCGAACCCCTCCGCGAGCGGCTCGACCCCACCGACCACGCTGGTGCCGCCACCGAACGGCACGACCGCTGTGCGCTCCGCGGCGCAGGCGGCGAGCACGGCCGCGACCTGCTCGGCCGATCCCGGCCGCGCCACCAGGTCCGGGGCGTTCGAGACGTCCCCCGAGCGCAGCTTGATCAGGTCCGGGTAGGAGCGCCCGAGGGCGTGTGTGACGCGTGCCTCGCGGTCGTCGCGCAGGTTGTCCACCCCGAGCAGTGCGGTCAGGCGGGCACGCAGCCGCGCCGGCAGGCGCGGCTCGGGCAGTCGCACCTCCTCGAGCGCCACCGGCGTGCGCCGCTGACCCGCCGGCACTCCGAGCTGCGACTCGAGCAGGAAGCTCGCCGTCTCGGGCAGCTCCACGTCGTGGCCGTCGTCGCCCCAGCCCCACCAGCGCATCAGCCGGCCTCCCCGCCGAGCAGCTCCGCCAGGCCGTCGCACGCGCCCGACACCTGCCGCGTCGCCGCGGCGCGCATCTGGAAGGGGCTGAAGCGAGCCCAGCCTCGCGGCCGGTGCTCGACCGAGATGCGTACGAGTGTGCCGCCGTCGCTCGGCTCCAGCGTGATCTCGGTGGTCGACGCGGACAGGATCCGCTCGAAGGGCGATTCCTCGACCTCGTGCCTCCACACCAGGCGCACGGGCTCGTCGGCCTCGACACGCGTGTAGTCGGCCCGCACCGCCTTCCCGCCAGGCGACATCAGCACCTTGGTCCAGGCCTCGGGCGAGGCGTCCTCGACGCGCGACACGCTCGGCCACCAGGCCGGGAGCCGAGCGGGGTTGCTGACCACGCGCCAGACCTCCTCGGGCGGTGCCGAGACGAGCGTCTCGCGCCGCACGATCACTCGGAGTCGTAGACGACGAGGGACCTGACGTCGTACGCGCTGAGCCGCTCGCGCCCGTTGAGGAAGGCCAGCTCGATCACAAAGGCGCATCCTGCCACGACGCCGCCCGCCTGCTCCACCAGGCCACACAGCGCGCCCGCGGTCCCGCCTGTGGCGAGCAGGTCATCGTGGACGAGCACTCGCGCTCCGTCGCGGATCGCGTCGGCATGGACCTCGAGCGCGTCCACCCCGTATTCGAGCTCGTATTCGACGGACGAGATCTCGCGCGGCAGCTTGCCCGGCTTGCGCGCGAGGATGAAGCCGGCGTCCGCGGCCGCCGCAACCGCCGCGCCAAGCACGAAGCCGCGTGCTTCGGCGGAGACCACGTACTCGACCGAGCGCGCGCGGGCGTAGTCAGCGAGCTCACCGATCGCGAACTGCAGCGCCTCGCGGTCGAGGAACAGCGGCGTGATGTCCTTGAAGACGATTCCCGGCTTCGGGAAGTCCGGGATGTCCTCGATGTGCTCCTCCAGGCGCACGGCGCGCTCAGCGGGCGAGTCTGCGCAGGTCGCGCACGAGCAGCAGGTGCTTCAGATGCGAGGCGATCGCCGCCAGGTTCTCCAGCGCCTCGACCGCCTCCTTGCGCCGCTCCGGGTTCCGCGAGCGCAGCGCGGGCGCCAGGATCTGTTCCAGCAGGGCCGCCTCGCGGTCCGCGGAGGTGCGGAAGACGCGCAGGTTGCGGCCACCGACGCCGAAGCGCTTCAGCTCAGTCACCGCCCGCACGATCTCGCGCTCGGTGTCGTCGTAGAGGGTCTCGCCCTCGTGACGCTCGCCCTTGATCACGCCGAAGTCCTCCAGCTCCTTGACGAGCGCCCGGTCGGCGCCCGTGTCCTCGAGCACCTCGTCGAGCCGGTAGAGCGAACCTGGGCCGCGCAGCGCGAAGGTCGAGCGCCGAAGCGCGCGCGGATCCGGGCCGGTGGCCTCGGTCACGTCGCTGTCGGCACGGCCGGCGGCGAGCTCCTGGCGGATCACGCGCAGCGGCAGGAACTCGTCGCGCTGCAGGCGCAGGATCGTGCGCAGCCGGTCCACGTCGGCGGCCGCGTAGAGCCGGTAGCCGCCCGGGGTGCGTCGCGGAGCAAGCAGCTTCTGGTCCTCGAGGTAGCGAATCTTCGAGATCGAGATGTCCGGGAACTCGCGCTCGAGCTGCTTGCAGACGGCGCCGATCGTCAACGCCTTCTCCTTGCGCGCCGGCGCCTCCCCTGTGACTTCGGTGCTCACCGCTCGTCGAGGTAGGTCAGCTTGTACTTGCCGACCTGGAGCTCGTCGCCGTTCTGCAGGCGATGCGACTCGATCCGGTGGCGATTCACGTAGGTGCCGTTGAGCGAGCCCAGGTCGTCGATATAGAGCCCGTCGCGGCGCCGCACGAGCAGCGCGTGGTTGCGCGAGACCGTCACATCGTCGAGAAAGACCTCCGCCTCGGGGCTGCGCCCGATCGTCATCCGCTCGCCGGTGATGTTGAACGCCTCTCCGGCGCGGCCGCCGCCGGCTCTGATCACCAGCGTGGCGCCCTCATGCGTCACTTCTTCGAGGTCCACGGCGCGCAGCTCCCCGCTTTCATCCAGTTGATAGACCTCGGTCGTGTCGCCGGAGCCGGATTCGCTCGCCTCGCCGAGGAACGCACCGCAGCGCTGGCAGTAGTTCGCGCCCTCGGCGTTGACGAAGCCGCACTCGGGGCAGTGCACCGTGCCGTCCCTACTCCAGCTCCGGGTCGTCGGCAGGAACACCCTTTCCGGACAGGATGTCGGTGAGCTGCTGGACGTCGGCGCCTGAGATGACCGTCTCGCCCTCCTCGTGCTTCTTGCGCAGGCGGTTGACCAGCTCGGCACGCAGGATGTCGATCTTGCCGTGCAGGATGCGCCGGCGATAGGAAACCTCCTGCTCCTCCTCCGTGAGCTCCTGGATCAAATCCTTGAGCTCACCGTCGGAGAGAGCGCCGAGGTCGGGAAACGTGTCCAATTGGGTCCTTTCGAGAGCTTTCTGAGCGCCCGCCTCGACCATAGCATTTCCTCAAGTTGAGGTTGAGCCTTGGCGAATCGCGCGCAGCCCATCTTGCAGGTACACGGCAGTGGCCGCAAGCGTCATGGCGAGGCCGATGTAGAGCAGGAGCTCAGGCACCCAGCTGTCCCAGATGAGCGCGAGCCCGAGCGCGCTCATGGTCGGCCAGACGGCCCAGCGGCCGATCATGTTCACGTTCAGATCGAGACCACGCCGCAGCGCCACCTGTGTGAGCCCGAGCATGAGGAGCTCGCGCGCAGCGAGCACGAGCAGCGCCCAGCGCGGCAGCAGCTCGAACTCCCAGGCGACGATCGCGCCGGCGATCACGAGCAGCCGGTCCGTCAGCGGATCGAGCAGTGCCCCCAGCCGGCTGTACTGGCCGGTCAGCCGCGCCGCCATCCCGTCCAGGTAATCCGTCCAGGCGATCACCGCGAACAGCACGAAGGCCGTCCCGTCCCGCCCGTCGTCCGACTCCAGCGCGATCACGAGGAACACCGGAATCAGCGCGATGCGGGCAAAGCCGATTGCATTCGGGATCGTCCACGGATGAAGCGCCTCCCCCCGCCGGGTCTCCGGGGGCGGGCCACCGGAGCGATCGAGGCCGACGAGGCGCCTGAACGTCAAGCGCGGACCAGCGCGGGAGCGGTTGCGGGGGTCCTGGGGCGTGCGGGGGTCCGGGGGCGTGCGACCAGAGCCGGCAGCGGAGTGGTCGCGGGGGTCCGGGGGCGTGCGACCAGAGCCGGCAGCGGAGTGGTCGCGGGGGTCCAGGGGCGTGCGACCAGAGCCGGCAGCGGAGTGGTCGCGGGGGTCCGGGGGCGTGAGCCCCCGGCTGCCATCTACGGGAGGGTCCGCCACAGCTCGACCGCCGCTTCGGCCCCGCCCTCGAGCGGCAGCGAGCTCTTCTCCTGCCCGCGCCGGATCTGGACGTCGATCTCGCCAGCTTCCACGCTCTTGCGGCCGATGGTGAGACGCAGCGGCAGGCCCAGCAACTCCGCGTCGGCGAACTTCTCGCCTGCGTTCAGCCCGCGGTCGTCGTAGAGGACGTCCAGCCCGACCTCGCGGAGGTCGTCGTAAAGCTCGTCCGCGATGACGCGCGCCGGCTCGCCCTCCTTCCCCAGGGTCACGAGCTCGACGTCGAAGGGCGCGACGGTGCGCGGCCAGGAGATCCCGGCGTCGTCGGCGAACTGCTCGATCGCGGCGGCCACGATGCGAGCCGGACCGATGCCGTAGGAGCCCATCCAGATCAGCTGCTCCTTGCCCTGCTCGTCCAGGTAGCGGGCGCCGAGCGGATCGGAGTAACGCGTGCCGAGCTTGAAGATGTTGCCGACCTCAATGGCCGGCTCGATGCGGATCTGCGCTCCGTTCGGACATGTGTCGCCCGGCTCGACCCGACGGACGTCGACCCACTCGGGCTCGAAGTCACGACCGGGCTCCACCCCGCTGAGGTGCAGGTCGTGCTCGTTAGCGCCCGTCACGAGGCCGCGCATGTCCCGGAGCGCCTCGTCGGCCAGCACCGGTGCTCGCGCTCCGACCGGCCCGATGAAGCCGGGCTCCGTGCCGAACAGCTCGCTCACCTCCGCCTCATCGGCCGCTCGGAACCCGGACCTGAGCGTGTTGCGGAGCTTGAACTCATTGAGGCGGTGGTCGCCGCGCACGAGCACGAGCAGGGGCCCGCGCTCCGCCGCGATCACCGGCAACGCCTTGATGATCGCCCCCGTGGGCACGCCGAGCTGGTCGGCAACCTCCTGGACGGTCGTGGCGCCGGGCGTCTCGACCCGCTCGGGGGCATCCGCCGGTGCGGGCAGCCCCTCGACCGGCTGCGCGACGGCGCTCGCGATCTCCACGTTGGCCGCGTACCCGGCCTCCGACAGCGCGACGTCGTTCTCGCCTGCCGGGCAGGGCGCCATGTACTCGTGGGCGCCCGTGCCGCCCATCATCCCCACGTCCGATTCGACGCGGTACCACTCCAGCCCGAGCCGGTCGAAGATCCGGTCGTAGGCGTGGATGAACTTCTCGTAGGAGACGTCGAGGCTGGCTGCGTCGCGGTCGAAGGAGTAGGCGTCCTTCATGATGAACTCGCGCGTGCGCAGCACGCCGGCGCGCGGGCGCGGCTCGTCGCGCTCCTTCGTCTGGAAGTGGTAGAGCCGCTTCGGCAGATCTCGGTAGGAGCGCACTTCCCGCGAGACGTGGAACGTGACGTTCTCCTCGTGTGTCATCGCAAGCAGCAGCTCGGCACCGCGCCGGTCCTGAAGCTTGAAGAGCTCGTCGATGTCGTAGCGCCCGCTCCGCTTCCAGAGGTCGGCGGGCTGGAGGACGGGCATCAGCATCTCCCCCGCTCCGATCGCGTCGAGCTCCTCGCGTATCACCTGCTCCACCTTGCGATGAGCGCGCCAGCCCGCCGGCAGCCAGGTCCAGAGCCCGGCGCCGAGCTGGCGCGCGAGGCCCGCCCGCACGATCAGGCGGTGGGACAGCGCCTCGGCGTCCGCGGGCGCCTCCTTGACAGTCGGAAGGAAGTACTCCGAGAGACGGGTCACGCGGGCGAGTCTATGCAGTTGGGGGGCTCACGCCCCCTGCTCACGCCCTCGCCCTAGGCGCGCGTGAAGCGGCGGCCTTCGGTCGGCGAGGCTTCCTCGTCGAGCGCGATCCGCTTGGCCTTGGGCGCGCCTGCCATCGGCAGCGCGCCGCCGTTCCCGAGGGCGTCCTCGCTGGCGGCAGCGGCCTCCATCGCGGCGATCCGCTCGGGTGTCAGCTCGCCGGCGTTCTCCTCCTCGATCTTCGAGAGCCAGGCGGCGCCCTCGGCCGCCTTGCCCTCGTCCACCAGCACCGTGCCGCGGTCGATCGACTTGTCGATCTCGGCGAACAACGCGTCCACGAGCTCCGCCTGGGGAACCTTCCTGAGCGGCTTGCCGTGGGCGAAGATCAGGCCCTCGTTCTTGGCGCCCGTGATGCCGAAGTCGGCGTGCGACGCCTCTCCGATCCCGTTGACGGCGCAGCCAAGCACGGCGACCTCGATCGGGTCGTCGTAGGCGCGCAGGCGCTCCTCGATCTCCGCAACGACCGTGTCCATGTCGAACTGCAGCCGCCCGCAGGTGGGACAGGCGATCAGCACGGGACCGCGCTCGCGCAGCTTGAGCGCCTTGAGGATCTCCCAGGCGACTTTGACCTCCTCCTCCGCGTGGAAGGTGGAGAGCGAGATGCGGATCGTGTCGCCGACGCCGTCGGCCAGGAGCGTGCCCAGGCCCACGGCCGACTTGAGCGAGCCCGACCACTTGGTTCCAGCCTCGGTGATGCCGAGGTGCAGCGGGTTGTCGATCTTCTCCGAGAGCAGCCGGTTCGAGGCGATCGTGTTGGGCACGTTGGTCGACTTGATCGACACCTTGAAGTCGCGGAAGTCGAGCCGGTCCATCAGCTCGACGTGCTCGAGCGCGGCCGCCACCAGCGCCTCGACCGGGTTCTCGCGCTCCAGCTCGTGCAGGTGCTTGGGGAGCGAGCCCGAGTTGACGCCGATCCGCATCGGCACGCCCGCGGCGCGGGCCTTCTCGACCACCTCGCCGGTCTTCTCGAAGCCGCCGATGTTGCCGGGGTTGATTCGGATGCAGTGGGCGCCGGCGTCGATCGCCTTGAGCGCCAGCGTGTGGTTGAAGTGGATGTCGGCGATCACCGGGATCGGCGACTCCTTCACGATGCGCGCCAGCGCCCGGACGTCGTCGTCGCGCGGCACCGCGCAACGGACGAGGTCGCCGCCCGCCTCGGCGATCGCATGGATCTGCTTCATGGTGGCGTCGAAGTCGGCAGTCTCCGTCTTCGTCATCGACTGCACGGCGACGGGAGCCCCGCCGCCGATCTTCACGCCACCGACGTCAATCTGGCGCTTTGAGGCCACGGCCCTGAGGATAGGGATCAGCCGGCGTAGAGCTCGTCGATCTCCGTCGCGTACTTCTCATGGATCGGCTTGCGCTTCAGCTTCATGGTGGGCGTGAGCTCGTCGCCGCCCGGCAGCCATTCGTCGTCGAGCAGCTTGAACTTCTTGATTCCCTCGACGCGCGCGAGCTGGTCGTTGGCCGCGTCGACACCGCGCTCGACCTCCGCCTGGACGGCCTCGCGGCCGTTCTGCTCGATGAAGTAGGGCGCGACATCCGGATCGAGGGTGATCAGCGCGACGTTGAAGGGGCGCCCGTCGCCGATCGCGATCGCCTGGCCGATCAACGGACTCGACGCCTTGACCTTGGCCTCGATGTTGGCGGGCGACATGTTCTTGCCGGCCGCGTTGATGATCAGCTCCTTCTTGCGGTCGACGATCTTGAGGTAGCCGTCCTCGTCGAACTCGCCGACGTCGCCGGTGTGGAGCCAGCCCTCGTCGTCGAGCGCCTCGCGCGTCTTCTCGGGCTGATTGCGGTAGCCCGGCATGACCATCGGCCCGCGCATGAGCACCTCGCCGTCGTCGGCGAGCTTGATCTCGGCGCGCGGCGCGGTCGGCCCGACGGTCCCGATCTTGATCCTCTCGGGCGGGTTGCAGGCCCCGTAGCCGCATGTCTCCGACATCCCCCAGAGCTCGGCCAGTGGAATGCCGATCCCGTGGAAGAACTCGATCACCTCGTAGGGCGTCGGCGCGGCGCCGACGTTGACCGACTCGACCTCGTCGAGGCCGAGCCGTGCCCGGATCTTCGAGAGCACGAGCTCGTCCGCCTTCGCGTATTCCTCAGCCACGTCGGCCGGGACTTCCTCGCCGGCCTGCTCAGCCCGCACCTTCTTGAGCCCCACGCCGAGCGCCCATTCGGTCGCGTGGCGCTTCGCCTCGTCCTGCTCGGCGGCGAAGGCGGCCTCCATCGCCGCCTTCAGCTTCTCCCAGATGCGCGGGACCGCGAAGAACCAGGTCGGGTGCACCTCGGGGAGATAGGCCACCACCTCACGCGGGTTCGGGCAGCAGGTGGTCGTGAAGCCGAGCATGATCGGCAGGTAGTGGCTGCAGGCGCGCTCGGCGATGTGTGCCATCGGCAGCCAGGAGATCACTCGCCCGTCGTCGGGGAACTCGATCACCTCGTCGAATCCCTGCACAGCTGAGATCTCGTTGGCGTGCGTGAGCTGGACGCCCTTGGGCGGGCCGGTCGTCCCGGACGTGTAGATCAGGGTGAGCAGGTCATCGGGCTGGACCGCGCGCCAGGCCGCCTCGAAGTCGAACCCGGGGTCGCCCTCGGCCTCGACGTCCGCGATCGTCAGCGCCTCGTCGAGCTCGCCGGCGTCGACGACCACAAGGTGCTCGATCGCCTCGATCCCTTCGAAGCGATCGAGGAAGCCCTTCTCCGTCACGAGTATGCGCGCGCCGGCGTCCTGCACCTGGTAGGCGATCTGCTCCGCCGTGTAGGTGTTGTAGAGCGAGAACGGCGTGGTGCCGAGATGGAGCGCCGCGGCGTCGAAGAAGTGGAACTCGGGCCGGTTGGTGAGCATGATCCCGAGCGTGTCGCCGCGCGCGAGGCCGAGGCCGGCCAGCCCGGCGGTCAGCGAGCGCACCTTGTCCGCGTACTCCCCCCAGGTCAGGGAGAGCTCATCGTCCTTGAGCCGCAGCGCCACGCGCTCCGGGTGGGCCCGGGCCGTGAGCTGAAAGGCCTCCGCCATCGTGGTCGCGTCGAGGCCCGCCGGCCTCTCGGTTCGGCTCGCTGTTGTGACCTCCATGTGCGGAACTTAACGTACCCCGAATCCCTCGCCGGACAGCCTGTCTATGTCGTTCGTCAAGCCGACGAGGAAGATCAGGATCACGAGCATGAAGCCGATTACGCCGGCTCTCTCCATGACGCTGAACGGGACCGGCTTGCCGCGCACCTTCTCGACGATCGCCCAGAAGATGTGCCCGCCGTCGAGCGGCAGGAACGGGAACAGGTTCACGATCGCGAGCGACAGCGAGATGATCGCGAGGATCAGCACCACCTGCGCGATGTCGTAGAGGATCGATTGGCGCGTCGTCTCGTAGGAGCCGACGACGCCCGAGATCTCCTTGCGCTGCTCGGAGTCGAGCAGCCGTGCGGGCAGCTCGAGCGTCGCTTTGGTCACGAACCAGAAGCGGTCCGCCGCCACGTTGAACGACTCGCCGAAGGGCAGCGTCTCGCGGGGGCCTGGCTGGTAGGCGAAGCCGAGCCGCGTGCGCGGCGGATCGACGTCCGGGTCGAATACGGGCGTCATCTCGAAGGTGCTTCGCTGGCCGTCGCGGATGACGGTGACGGTCGCGGGAGTGGTCGCCTCGCAGCCCTGCCTCGCGGGGGGTGCGCACTTGTGTGAGGCGATTGCGCGCTGGAAGACGGCTGCGTCGCCGCGCTTGCCATCGATCGCCACGAGCTTGTCGCCCGACTTGAGCACGTTGGCGGCCGGGTAGCCCTTCTCCATCACGCCGACCTTCGTGGTCGCCGTCTCCGGGCCGATCAGGAAGAAGAAGACGAACAGCAGGATGAACGCGATCACGAGGTTCACCGCGGGGCCGGCGGCAATCACGACGATCCGCTTCCAGACCGGCTGCGAGTAGTAGGCGCGAGTGCGCAGCTCGTCGGACAGCTCCTCCGACGGGTTCATGCCGGTGATCCGGACATAGCCGCCGGCCGGGATAGCTCCGATCGCGTACTCGGTCTCGCCGATCTTCTTCGAGGCGATCGTCGGCGGGAAGAAGAGCGAGAACTTCTCGACCCGCATACCGACCGCCTTGGCGGCCGTGAAGTGGCCGAGCTCGTGCAGGATCACGAGGATCGCGAAGCCGATGAACGCGAGGATCCAGCTCACGCGGCCACTCCCTTGGCAACTTCACGCGCCGTGGCATCCGCCTCGTAGAGGTCGCTGAAGTGGCGCACGGGCCGCGCGGGCAGCTCTGCCAGCGTCGACTCGATCACGCGAGCGATCCCCATGAAGCTCAGCTCACCGCGCAGGAAGGCGTGCACCGCGACCTCGTTGGCGGCGTTGAGGACGCAGGGCGCCGTCCCGCCCGCGAGCGCTGCCTCGCGTGCGAGCCGCAGGCAGGCGAACGTGTCGGTGTCGGGTGCCTCGAAGGTCAGCTCGCCGAGCTCGACGAGATCGAGCGTCCTCACCGGGACGTCGGCACGCTCGGGGTAGTTGAGCGCGTACGAGATCGGGACGCGCATGTCCGGGTAGCCGAGGTGCGCGAGCGTGGCGCCGTCGTTGAGGTGGACGAGCGCGTGGATGATCGACTGCGGGTGCACCACGACGTCGATCTGCTCGTAGGGGACGCCGAACAGGTGATGGGCCTCGATCAGCTCGAGGCCCTTGTTCATGAGCGTCGCCGAGTCGATCGTGATCTTCCCGCCCATGTCCCACGTCGGGTGGGCGAGCGCCTCCTCGCGGGTGACGGCGTCGAGCTCGGTTCGCCCGCGGAAGGGGCCACCGCTCGCCGTCAGGACGAGCTTGTCGATCGTGCCGGGCCGCTCGCTCGAGATCAGCTGCTGCAGCGCGGAATGCTCGGAGTCAACCGGGAGCAGCTGGGCGCCGGTGGCCTCCGCGAGCGCCGTCACCAGCTCGCCGCCGACCACGAGGCTCTCCTTGTTGGCGAGCGCGAGGTCGATGCCCTCCCCCAGCGTCGCGACGGTCGGGCCGAGGCCCGCGGAGCCGACGAGCGCGTTCAGGACCAGGTCGCACTCGGTGTCGGTGATCAGCTCGACGAGCCCCTCGGGGCCGGCCAGGATCTCGCGGTCCGAGTGCTCGCCGGCGCGCGCGGCGGCGTCCGGGTCGGCGAGCGCGATGCGGGTCACGCCGTGCCGGCGCGCCTGCTCGAGCAGGAGCTCCCAGCTCGAGGCGGCCGCGAGGCCGACCAGCTCGAGGTCGTCGCAGCGCTCGATCACGTCGAGCGCCTGCGTTCCGATCGAGCCGGTCGAGCCGACTATGAGGATCCTGCGCACCGAATTGAGTCTAGGGAGAGCGGTTAGGCTGATTCGGTGCGCTTCGGGATCTTCTACGAGCACCAGAATCCGCGCCCGTGGGCGCGCGAGCGGGCGGTGCCTGCGAGCCCTGGATCTCCCTCCGGCGAGCGGAGCGACCACCAGCTGCTCAAGGACGCGCTCGAGCAGGTGGTGCTGGCGGATCGGATCGGCATCGACCACGTCTGGCAGGTCGAGCACCACTTCCTCGAGGAATACAGCCACGGGTCAGCGCCCGAGGTCTTCCTGGCGGCGGCCGCGATGCGCACCGAGCGCATCCGGCTCGGGCACGGGATCATCCAGATCCCGCCGCGCGTCAACCATCCGGCGCGGGTGGCCGAGCGCGTCGCCACGCTCGACCTGATCGCCGACGGGCGCGTCGACTTCGGCAGCGGTGAGTCGAGCTCGGGCGCGGAACTTGGCGGCTTTCTCGTCGATCGCACTCAGAAGCGCGCGATGTGGGAGGACGCGTTGGATGCGATCACCCGCATGTTCGTCGAGGAGCCCTTCGCGGGCTGGAACAGCGACTTCTTCAGCATGCCCCCGCGCAACGTCGTGCCGAAGCCGCTGCAGCGCCCGCACCCGCCGCTGTGGGTGGCTTGCAGCCGCCGCGAGACGATCCACCTCGCCGCCCGCAACGGGATCGGCGCGCTCTCGTTCTCGTTCGTCGAGCCCGAAGACGCCGGCAAGTGGGTCGACGAGTACTACGCGATCATCGAGTCGGACGAGTGCATGCCGGTCGGCTTCGCGGTCAACCCGAACGTGGCGGTCGTCCTCCCCATGATGATCCACGAGGACGAGGCCACCGCGATCGAGCGTGGCATCGACGGAGCGCACTTCTTCGGCTACTCACTGGCTCACTACTACGGGCTCGGCGACCACCAGCCGGGCCATACGAGTGTGTGGGACGAGTTCCTCGCGAACCGCGACCAGCGCGGCTTCGCGCGCGACCTGATCACGCCCGATGCGGCGCCGCTCGCGGTGAAGATCATGCAGGCCGGGCTCGGCTCACTGCGCGGTGCGATCGGCTCGCCCGACCAGGTCCTCGACCTCTGCCGCCGCTACGAGGCCGTGGGTGTCGATCAGGTGATCTTCGTCCAGCAGGCCGGCCCGAACAAGCACGAACACATCATCGACAGCCTCCAGCTGTTCGGCGACGAGGTGCTGCCGTACTTCACGGAGGGCCGCGAAGAGCGCGAGCGTGCGAAGCAGGAGCGGCTGGCGGAGGCGGTCGGCGCCGCGCTGGCCCGGCGTCCACCCGCGCGCGAGGCGTCGCCCGGCTACGTGATCGACGAGGCCGCCGAGCTGGAGCACGCCGCTCGCGCGGCGCGTGACCACGGCGGCGTCCGCGGACGCGCATCCGAGTTCGCGGTCGAGGCCCGTCGCTCCGTCGAGCGAGCCGGTCGGGGACTGATGTCGCGGCTGGTGCGCGGCGCTTCCGACGAGCAGCTCGAGCGGCGCTTCGGCAGCGACGTCGCTCAGCGGGTCATCTTCCGCGGCATGGCGCGCCAGTTCGAGCCGAAGTTCTCAGGCGGGTTCGAGGGAGACATCGTCTACGAGCTGACGCACGGGGACAACGGCCGGGCGCCGTCGCGCTGGACCGTCCGCGTGCAGGACGACAACGCGGTCGCCCTCCCCGGCGTAAACGGGACGGCGGCGATCCTGTTCCGGCTGAGCCTCCCGGACTTCATTCGGCTGGCCACCGAGGAGATGGGCCCCCAGGACCTCCTCTTCAGCGGCCGCTTCCACGTGGAGGGCGACCTCAGCCTGGCAACGCGCGTGCCGGAGATGTTCGGCGCGCCGCCGCAGTTCTAGATTGCGCCGCCGGTTCGCGGTCGGTTGAAGGTCAGTAGTTGAAGCGTTGGTGGGGCTATGGCCCCACGAAGCGTTCAATCGCTGCCGCTGACCCACCCTTCCCCAGCCGGTCGTTCGCCGGCGGAGAGCGCCAAACGCCCTACCCGTACCCCAGCCCGATCGCCGCGTAGTACGCGACCGGGATCGAGAACATCGCCGCGTCGAGCCGGTCGAGCACCCCGCCGTGCGGCCCGAACAGGGTGCCGGTGTCCTTGACCTCGAGGTCGCGCTTGATGAGCGACTCGAAGAGGTCGCCGACCGGCGCGGCGATCGCGACCATGGCGCCGATCAGGAGCGCGTCAGCGCCGCTGAGCCAGTCCAGGTAGAGGCCGGCGAACCAGAAGGCGGCCGTGCCCCCCACGATCCCGATGACGAGCCCCTCGAGGGTCTTGTTCGGTGAGATCCGGGGCGCGAGCGGCGTGCGCCCGTAGAAGCGGCCGCCGAAGTACGCGAACGTGTCGCCCAGAAACGTGCCGATCAGCGTGCTGATCACGAGGCCGGTCCCGATCACGATCTCCTTGCCGCCGTTGCCCGGCTCGACAAGCTCGCGCAGCCAGACCGCGTGCACCATCGCGAGCCCGATCCAGAGGACACCGAAGAGCGTGGCGGCGATCGCCCAGGACACGTGCTCGCGACGCGGGCGCAGCAACGACAGGAAGAACGTCACGGGGAACGCGGCCACCAGCACCATCACCACGTGGCGGGGATCGCCGTAGAGCGCCGCGGCCAGCAGCCCCGCGAGGACGACGAAGCCGGCCAGCACCGCCGGCTGCACCCTTCCCATCAGCGTGTAGAGCTCGCGCAGCGCGATCGCGCCCAGCACGAACAGGCCGAGCGCGAACACGAGTCCGCCCTGGACGACGATGAAGACCGCGAAGGCGATCGCGGGAATCGCGACCAAGATTCGCGGTACGAGGTCCGAGCGGTCGCCTCGGCGCTCCTCGATGGTCTCCTCGGCGCGGCTCCGCTCCACTGCCTAGCGCCCCCCGAAGCGGCGCCTGCGGGCGGCGTACTCGGCCAGCGAGTCCTCGAAGGCCTCGCGCGTGAAGTCCGGCCACAGCTCGTCGCGAAACACGAACTCCGAGTAGGCGCACTGCCAGAGCAGGTAGTTCGAGAGCCGCTGCTCGCCGCTCGTGCGGATCAATAGGTCCGGGTCGTGCATGTCGGGCGCGTAGAGCAGGCGGCGGAACTCCTCCTCGCTCTCACCGGTGAAGGTTCGCGCCGCGTCCATGATCTCCGCTCTGCCGCCGTAGTTGAAGGCCACGAACAGAGTGATCTGGGCGTTCGACGCTGTCTTCTCCTCGGCCCACTCCATGCGCCGCAGAAGCTCGGGAGCGAGCCCCTCGCGCCGGCCGATGAAGCGCATCCGCACGCCCTCCTCGTCGAGCTCCGGCGTCTCGCGGTCGATGCGCTCCGCGAACATCGCCATCAGCCCGTCGACCTCGGCCTTCGGGCGTGACCAGTTCTCGGTCGAGAACGAGTAGACGGTCAGCTCGCGGATGCCGACCCGGGCGGCGTCGCGCAGCCTCGCCTTGACGACGTCGGCACCGGCCTCGTGACCTGCCAGCACCGGCAGCCCGCGCGCCTGCGCCCAGCGCCCGTTCCCGTCGGTGATGATCGCGACGTAGCGCGCCGTGGCGGCGTCGCCCGTGGTCACACCTCGAGGATTTCCTGTTCCTTGCCGGCGAGGGCCTGGTCGATTTCGCCGACGTGCGAGTCGGTGAGCTTCTGGAGGGCGTCCTCGGCGCGGTGCTCGTCGTCCGAGCCGACCTCACCCTCGCTCTTCAGCTCGCGCAGGTCGTGCATCACGTCGCGGCGCACATTGCGGACGCTCACGCGGCCCTGCTCGGCGATGTTGTGCAGCACCTTGACGAGCTCGCGGCGGCGCTCCTCGGTCAGCTCCGGGATCTGCAGCCGGATCAACTGCCCGTCGTTCGAGGGCGTCAGGCCGACGTCCGACTCGAGGATGGCCTTCTCGATCAGCTTGATCGAGTTCTTGTCGTAGGGCGTGATCGTGAGCAGGCGGGCCTCCGTGGCCGACATCTGCGCAAGCTGCCGGAGCGGCGTGCGCGCTCCGTAGTAGTCGACCTCGATGCGGTCGAGCAGATGCGGGGATGCGCGGCCGGTCCTGACCGTGGCGAACTCCGAGCGGGTCGCCTCGACAGCCTTCTCCATGCGCGACTTCCCCTCGTCGAGGAAGTCATTCAGAACGTCGTCGTTCATTCCCCCGTCGTCCTAACCACAGTTCCCACTCGCTCGCCGCACACTATCCGGTCGATGTTTCCCTCGTCGTCCATGTTGAAGACATGTATCGGGAGCGAGTTGTCCATGCACAGCGACAGCGCCGTGGAGTCCATCACCGCGAGGCGCTGCTCGATCGCCTCGACGTGCGTTATCTCCTCCAGGAAGCGCGCCTGCGGATCGACGCGCGGATCGGCGCTGTAGACGCCAGCCACGCCGTTCTTCGCCATCAGCAGCGCCTCCGCGTGGATCTCGAGTGCGCGCAGGGCCGCCGCCGTGTCGGTCGTGAAGAACGGGTTGCCGGTGCCGGCGGCGAAGATCACGATGCGGCCCTTCTCGAGATGGCGCATCGCGCGACGGCGGATGTAGGGCTCGGCGACCTCCGAGATCGTGATCGCCGACTGCACGCGCGTGATCGCCCCGGCGCGCTCGAGCGCGTCCTGGAGCGCCAGCGCGTTCAGCACCGTGGCGAGCATGCCCATGTAGTCGCCGGTGGCGCGGTCCATCCCGTCGGCGGCGCCCTTGAGGCCGCGGTAGATGTTGCCGCCGCCGACGACGACCGCGATCTCGACGCCGCGGTCGTGGACCTTCGTGATCTCCTCCGCGATCTTTGCGATGCGGTCGGGATCGGTGCCGTAGGGGAGGTCGCCCATGAGCGCCTCCCCCGACAGCTTCAGCAGGATCCGCTTGAAAGCAGGCGTCACTCCCGGCCCGTCACTCCTCGCCGACCTGGAAGCGGGCGAAGCGCCTGATCACGACGTTCTCGCCCGTGCTCGCGGCGAGCTCGGTGCGCAGCTCCTCGATCGTCTTGCCCTCGTGCTGCTCCTCCTTCACGTGGCGCTGGCTCAGCAGCACGACCTCCTCGAGCCACTTGCGATAGCGGCCCTCGACGATCTTCTCCTGCACGTTCTCGGGCTTGCCCTCCGCCCCGGCCTGCTCGCGCAGGATGCGCAGCTCCGCCACACGGCGCTCCTCGTCGACGTCGTCCTCGGACACGTAGAGGGGGTTGGCGGCCGCGACGTGCAGCGCGACGTCGCGCGCGAACGCCTGGAACGGCTCGGTGCGCGCCACGAAGTCCGTCTCGCAGTCGACCTCCACCAGCACGCCGATCTTCGAGCCGGCATGGATGTAGCTCGACACGACTCCCTCGGCGGCGGTGCGCTCGCCGCGCTTGGCGGCAGACGCCTGCCCCTTCACGCGCAGCAGCTCGATCGCCTTCTCGATATCGCCGTCCGCCTCCTGGAGGGCGTTCTTGCAGTCCATCATCCCCGCGCCGGTGCGATCGCGCAGGGTCTTCACGTCCTGGGCCGAGATGTCCACGCTCATCAGGGCCCCTCGTCTGGGTCGAAGGTGCGGCGCTCGCGCGGCGCAGCCCCCTCGGGAACGGGCTGAGCGGGCTCGTCGGGCGAGAAGCCGGCCTCCTCGGCCTCACGCCGGGCGCGCTCCTCGGCCTCCTGCTGCTCGCGCTCCTCCGCCTCGCGGACGGCGCGCTCCTCCGCCTCGCGGCGCTCGGCCTCCTCGCGTTCGCGGCGGGCGGCCTCCTCCTCGGCGCGGAAGCGCGTTGCGCTGTCGCGCACCACGTCCGAGATCCCCTCGATGACCAGCTTGCAGGAGCGGATCGCGTCGTCGTTGCCCGGGATCACGTAGGTCACGGGATCCGGGTCGCAGTTCGTGTCGACGAGGCCGATGATCGGGATCTTGAGACGCATCGCCTCACGCACGCCGATTGCCTCGGTCTTCATGTCCACGACGAACATCGCGTCCGGCGGGCGCTGGAGGTCGGCCACTCCGCCGAGGTTGGTCTCGAGCTTGTCTCGCTCCGACATCGCCGCGATCCGCTCGCGGACGGGCAGCAGATCCATCGTGCCGGTCTCGGTCCAATCACGCAGGTCGTGCAGGCGCCGGATGCGCTTGTTGATCGTCTGGAAGTTGGTCAAGAGCCCGCCGAGCCAGCGCTGGTCGACGTAGGGCATGCCGCAGGCGTCCGCGGCCTCCTTGATGGTGTCGCGGGCCTGCTTCTTGGTCCCCACGAAGAGGACGGTGCCGCCCCGGCCGGCGAGCTCGCCGGCGAACTCCTGGGCGTTGTGCAGAAGCCGCTCGGTCTTCTGCAGGTCGATGATGTGGATGCCGTCGCGCTCTCCGAAGATGAAGCGGCGCATCTTGGGGTTCCAGCGGCGCGTCTGGTGGCCGAAATGCACCCCGGCCTCCAGCAGCTCCTTGATGCCAATGTCAGTGGCCAAAGCGAAGCTCCCTTGTGTGATGTGGTCGTTCTGCCCGCCGGCCGGCTCGCGGACCCGGGTCTATGGATGCCCGGGCAGGGCCGCGGCCGCCTGTTTCCGGCGGGGTCGCGTTACTTGGACGGCTGTGAAGGATAGAGGACCCTGCGCACGCGGCTAGGCGCCTGCCGGCGACGCTCAGCGCACGAGAATTCTCCCCGCGAGCACGCACGTCGGTGGCGGAGCCGCCGACGTAGAGGAAAACGAGCCCGTTTAAATACGAAACGAGGCGGTCCGAAGACCGCCTCGCTCGTATTTTCAGCCTCCGTCTGGCCCTCCGGAGACTGGCTCCCGTCTCGCTACGTCAAGCGCGTGACGCAGATCGACGGGTGGTTTGGACTCGCACGCCATTTTTGCCCCCGTGATCGGGTGCTTAAACATGAGTTTGCGAGCGTGGAGAAATTGGCGATTCAGGCCCAGCCTGCGCCCGCATTCGCCGCCGCCGTACGCCCCGTCGCCGCAGACCGGATGGCCGATCGCCGCGAGGTGCGCACGGATCTGATGGGTGCGCCCGGTCTCGAGCCGCACGTCCAGGAGTGCCGTCCGCGGCAGCCGCTCCAGCACCTCGAAGTGGGTGATGGCCCCGCGCGCGCGGTCGGTGCGGGTCGACATCACGGTGCGGCGGGCGCGGTCGCGGCCGATCGGGGCGTCGATCGTCCCGCTCTCGGCGTCGGGATGGCCGCTCACGAGCGCGAGGTACTCGCGGCTGATCTCGCGCGCCCGCAGCATGCGCTGGAGCGCGGCGTATGCCTCGTCCGAGCGAGCGACGATGAGCAGCCCCGAGGTGTCGCGATCGAGCCGGTGCACGATTCCGGCTCGCTCGGGGTTCACGCCGCCTGCGGCCCTGCCGGCCAGCGCCTCGGCGAGCGTCGTGCCGCTGTGGCCGGGGGCCGGGTGGGTCACCAGGCCGGCCGGCTTGTCGACCACAAGCAGGTCGGCGTCCTCGTAGACCACCTCGAAGTCCGGGGCCGGCTCCTCCGCCACGCTCGCCTCGGCGACCGCGCTCAGCGCGACCCGCTCGCCCGCGGCCACGCGGTGGTTCTTCGGGCGCGTACGCCCGTCCACGCTGACGGCCCCCGCCTCGATGATGCGCTGAGCGGCTGCCCGCGACGGAGTGGCGCCTCGCGCAGCCAGGAACGCGTCGAGGCGCAGGCCGGCGTCCTCGCCGGCGGCGATCAGCTCGACTTGACTCGTCGCGCGCTCCCCTCGACAACCCACAGCAGTAGGAACACCCCCACCACGATGCAGGAGTCGGCCACGTTGAAGGCGGGCCATGCGACCGGGTCTATGAAGTCGATGACGGCGCCCTCGCGCGCCCTGTCGGCCAGGTTGCCGAGCGCCCCGCCGAGCAGCATCCCGACCGGCAGCCACATCCAGGGGACGTCGCTGTGGCGCAGGAAGTAGCCGATCAGCAGCGCCAGCGAGAGGCCGATGAGCACCGCCACGATCGTGCCGCCGTCCTGAAAGACGCCGAAGGCGACCCCCGAGTTGCGCGTGTTCGAGATCTCGAGCCCGGGGAAGACGCTGACCTCGCCGCCGCGCTCGACGTTCGTGACCGCCAGCTGCTTCGTGATCTGGTCGAGCACGACGACGACCCCGGCCGTTGCGACCGCGGCGGTGACACCGCCCAGCCGGGTCATGTCAGCCCTCGATGAGGCCCGCCACCAGGCTGCTGACGATGATCAGCGTGAAGGTGGCGACGATCGGGCTCAGGTCGAGCGCGCCGGGGCCGATGCGCACCGTCGGGAGGATCCGGCGAAAGAGGTTGAGGTAGGGGTCGGTCACGTCGGTGACGAACGTCAGGAAGCCGTTCAGGATGCGGTTGTAGGGCATCCGCGGAATCCAGCTCATGATGATCCTGATGAAGATCAGGACGACGTAGACGAGCGCGAGCGTGCGCACGTAGTCGGCCACGTCGGCGCGTGTGATGGCGAGCCAGAAGTTCATCGCGTGGCCTCCACGACCTGGTCGACCGTCGCCTGGACGAGGTCGCCGAGGCCGCCGTCCTCGAGCGCGATCAGACCCTGCTCGGTGGTGCCGCCGGGGGTCGCGACCCGGGCGCGCAGGTCCGCGCCGTCGTAGTCGTGGCGCGCGAGCCAGGCGGCGCTGCCCGCCATCGTCTCGACGACCATCCGCATAGCGGCGTCGCGGTCGAGCCCGTGAGCCTCGCCCGCCTTCGCGAAGCTCTCGGCCCAGAGCGCCATGAAGGCAGGCCCGCAGCTCATCAGCGCCATGGCAGGCTCGATCAGCGGCTCATCGTCGAGGGTGATCAGCTCACCGGCGCGCCCCATCAACGCGAGTATGTCCTGCTCGGGGCCCTCGGCGGCGCCGGGGCCGCGCACGTAGCAGAGCACTCCGCGCCCTACTTCGACCGCCATGTTCGGGATGAAGCGGTAGATCGCGGCGCCCGGGTAGGCGGCCGCGAGCTTCTGGGTCGGGGTGGCGGCGAGGATCGAGACGATCGTGTCGCTGTGGCCCGCGACTTCGGCGGCCACCTCGTCGAGCTGGTTCGGCTTGTGGCAGAGCAGCACGGCGTCGGCGCGCTCGGCCAGTTCGCCGTTCGAGCCGACCGCCTCCCCGCCGAGCTGATCCGCGAGGGCGCGCGCCCGCTCGGCGTCGATGTCGCTCACGAGCACGGGCTCGCCGATCCCGCGCGCGAGAGCCGAGGCCATGTTCCCGGCGCCGATTAGACCGAGCTTCATCGGCGGGGAAGCCTACCTGGGGCTCATTCGCCCGCGGCGCCGATCTGCAGAGCGAACGAGTTCACACGGCGACCCTTCATCGTCGCCCGCAGCACCGCGTACGGGCGCTGGCCCACTCCGAAGATGTTGCGGCCCCTGACGAGCCACCAGGAGCGGCCGTGACGCGTGGCGCCTGGGTAGAGGCGCCGCAGCTTGCGCTGCCGGTCGCCGATCTGAAGGCCCTTGCCGGTGTGCCAGCGCGGGTCGAATGCGCGCGCCACCTGGCTCTTCGTAAAGGCTGGGTTGCAGCCCCCGCCGCCGCCGAGATTCACGAACGCGAAGCGCAACCCGACGGCGCCGTACAGAACGCGGCAGGAGACGTCGCTCGTCCGCACGATCTTGGTGGGCGGGCCGAACACGCTGTTGGCGGCCTGGAGGGTCGGGTCGCGCTGCGGATGGAAGTCGCCTATTGCGGTGACCTTGCCGAGCGAGCGTTTGCTGCCGACCGCCTCGAGCTGGAACGGCTCGGCGAGCGCGGCTCCCGCCGGCACTGTGCAGAGCGCCAGCGAGCTGATGGCGACAGCTGAGAGCCGGCGGCTCAAGACTGGTTGAAGAAGCCCTTCTCGATCAGCCGCGCGCGCTCCTCGGCCGACACCTCGACGTTGCGCGGGGTCAGCAGGAACACCTTGTCGGCGATCCGCTGCATGCCGCCGTCGAGCGCGTAGGTCAGCCCGGAGGCGAAATCGATCAACCGCTTCGAGAGGTCCGTGTCCGTCGACTGCAGGTTCAGGATCACCGGGATCGCGTCCTTGAACTGGTCGGCGATCTGCTGGGCGTCGTTGAAGCTCTTCGGGATCACCAGGTGGACCTGGATGTCGCCGCCCGAGCCACCGCCCGAGCGCCCATTGCCGCCCACCGGCCGCAGGACACGCGTGTCGCGGCCGCCGCCGCGCGGCTCGTCGGCGAAGATGTCGTCGAACTCGTCCCGCCGGCGGCGCTGCAGGCGGCGCACGTTGGGCCGGTCGCGGTAGCGGTCCTCGAGCTCGGCCTCGGGCTCCGGCTCGGGCGGAAGCGACTCGTAGCGCGGGTCCTCCTCCTCAGCGAGGCCGAAGTAGACCAGCGTTCGGTGCCATGTGTCGCGAAGCGCCATGCTCCCGGAGATTTCGCCCGTAATCGGGAAAGTCCTTGTTTGCCAGCCCGAAGCACGTGGCTCGGCCGCGTGCGCCGGGATTGGGCACAGTGTAGGGGCATGGAACCCGTTTCGTTCAGCGTCGACCGCGGCTCCGGCCTCGTCCTGGAGGGCGAGAGCGCGGGCGACGGTCCCCCGATCGTGCTCGTGCACGGCCTGTCGGCCACGCGCCGCAACGTCGTGCAGGGCTCACGGGCGCTGCTGAAGCGCGGCTACCGGCTGATCGCGTATGACGCGCGCGGCCACGGGGCCTCCTCACCCGGGCCGAGCTACGGGTATCCCGAGCTGGTCGAGGACCTCGAGGCGGTGCTCGCCCAGCTGGGGCTCGAGCGGGCCGCGCTCGTGGGCAGCTCGATGGGCGCGGCCACCACGATGGCCTTCGCGCTCGAGCATCCGGAGCACGTCCCGGCGCTCGTGCAGGTCACGCCGGCGTACACCGGCTACGCGCGCACGGGCGACGTCGACGGCGACTCCTGGGAGCGGATGGCGGTCGGGCTGGAGCAGGGCGGCGTCGACGCCTTCGTGGACGTCGCGCAACCCGAGGGCCTTCCGGAGAAGTGGCGCGAGATCGCCCGCGAGGCGACGCGCCAGCGCATGGAGCGCCACGAGCATCCCGCCGCAGTCGCCCAGGCGCTGCGACAGGTGCCGCGCTCGATCGCCTGGAAGGGGCTCGAGCCGCTCGAGCACCTGCAGGTGCCCGTGCTGATCGTCGGGTCGCGCGACGAGGCCGATCAGCTGCACCCGCTCGGCGTAGCCGAGGAGTACGCCCGCCGCCTCCCCCATGCCGAGCTCGTTGTCGAGGACAAGGGCAGCTCGCCGCTCGCCTGGCAGGGCGCGCGGCTGTCGGGCGTGATCGCCGACTTCCTGGAGCGGAACGGCTACCCGCCCTCGCCCTGAACCCGGACGAAGCGGACGATCGCGCTGTGCTGCCCCTCCTCCAGCGCGCGCAGACCGAATGCGGGATTCGGGGAGTCGAACTGCTTCCGTACATCGTCGGCTGTGAGCGAGACTCTGAAGGCGCGACGCGATCCAAAGATGCGGCGCGCAGGAAGGTCTCCGGGCTTCAGCTCCGGCGGACCGAACCAGCCGTAGACGGGTGGTCCGGACATGCTTTCCACGCCGTTCGCCCCGCACAGCTTTGGACTCGGCAGGGGCGGCGTCACATCGCCGGCGAGGGCGAGCGTCAGCTTGCCGCGAGCGTACGCGAGGCCGTAGTCGATGGCACGCGGCTTGCGCCCGCACCCCGCCTCGTCCCCCACCGTCTCCGTGGTCGCCGCGCAGGGCACCGGTCCGGACCGGGTCGCCTGTCCCTCGGCCCTGGAGGTCACGGAGCCCCTCACGTTGAACGTGACGAGCGGCGAGCGCCGGCCCGCCCTCTTTATGAGGACCGCCCTGCGACCCAGGCGGGTGAACACCACGCGAAGCCCCCTGCCGCGCCCATACTCATAGGCCTCGTTGGTGACCGTGCCCGAGCTGATCTGGCACACGCCGTTGCTGCCCTCCCCGTCGACGCGGCGATATGCACCACCCTGACCCTCGACGATCACGTCGAACACCGCCTTCTCGGCCCCTCTCGGCATAGGTGGCAACGGCGGCAGGTCATCGATCTGTGGCGGCTGCCGCGGCGGAAGGGGCGGCAGATCGTCGATCTGCGGCTGAGCTGCTGCGGTCGTGCCGAGTACGGCCAGCGGGACGAGGACGAAGATCGCGGTGAGCCATCGCATGGCGCGAAGCTACGCCGCTTGGCTCATCAAGCGCTCATCAAGCGCCCTCGTAGAGCACCGAGCCGAGCCGAACGATCGTCGCCCCCTCCTCGGCGGCCACCGCGTAGTCCTGTGAGGTGCCCATCGAGAGGCGCTCGAGGCCGTGCTCGGCGGCGAGCTCGGCCAGCCGTGCGAAGTGGCGCCGGTTGTCCTCCGCTCGCTCGACGAAGGGCGGCATCGTCATCAGCCCGGTGACCGGGCACGGGCACTCCTCGATGTAGCGCCCGAGCTCGCCGGGGTCGATGCCCTCCTTCGAGTCCTCGCCCGCCACGTTCACCTGGATCAGCACCTCTTGCGCCGGGTGCTGCTCGAGCCGGCGCAGCGCCGACTCTGAGGCGATCGAGTGGATCATGCGCACGTTCGGGGCGATGTCCTTCAGCTTGCGGCTCTGAATCGCTCCGATGAAGTCCCAGGTGAACAGCTCGCGGTGCCCCTCCTGCTTGCGCAGCATGTCCTGGACGCGGTTCTCGCCGACCAGCTCGATGCCCGCCTCGGCGAGCGCCGGCAGGTCGGAGTCGGCCACGTACTTCGTCGCGGCGAGGATCTCGATCTCGGAGCCGATCTCGCCCCGGATCCGCTCGAGGTTGGAACGAATCGCCTCAGCCTGCATGCAGCACCGCCAGTCCGGCCTGCCGGCCCGTGACCCCCCGGTCGCGCCTGTGCGAGAAGAACAGGTCCGGATGGCAGGAGGTGCACAGGTCGAGGTGATGGATCTCCGTGACCCCCGCGCTCTCGAGCCGCCGCGTGATCACCGCGCGCAGGTCGAGCATGCGCCCGTCCGCGACCTGGTCGAGGTCCTCGAACTCGGCCAGCACCTCGGGACCCACCTCGTAGCAACAGCCACCGATGCCGGGGCCGACGGCGGCGGCCGGCACCCCTTCGAAGCCGGCGAGGGCCGTCTCGAGGATGCCGGCGGCGAGCGGCCGCCAGCCGCAGTGCAGCATCGCGACGCGCCTGCCGTCCGAGAGTGCCACCGGGTAGCAGTCCGCGACCAGCACGAGCAGGCCGAGCCCCGCCTTGGTCGTGACATGTCCGTCGACGCGCGGCAGCTCCCTTCCGCCCGGATCGGCGAACGCCCGATCCGCCGGCGGCTCCGTCCACTCGAGGACGTCGCCGCCGTGCACCTGCCAACCCATCGCGACGCGCTCGGCCGGGACGCTGGCCGCGTCGGCCACGAGCCGCCGGTTCTCGGCAACGGCGGCCGGGTCGTCGTCGGTGAGAGCGCCGAGGTTGAGCGACCGGTACGGCCCGCGGCTCATGCCGCCGTTGCGGCTCGAGAAGAGCACGTGCGCCCCCGGCAGCTCGAGCGTCCAGCCCCGTTCAGCCATCGCCGGGCCCCCTTACCAGCAGCAGCGCGGTCTCGAGCTCCTGATCGCGGCCGCGCACGAGGCCGTCGAGCTTGCGCGACAGCGTCTCGCTCAGCGCGCGGCCGAGCGCGGGTCCCTCGGGGACGCCCTCGGCGAGCAGGTCCGCGCCGCTGATCTCGAGCTGGACGTCGCGCAGCTCGGTCACCCAGCGCAGGATGGGCTCGTGCGGGGCGTCCATCGCGAGCGCCAGCGCGAGGGCGACGAGCGTCTCGGGGCCGAGCAGGGCGCGGAGCTCGGACGGGGTGTGCTCGCGCAGCCGAAGCTCCTTGGCGAGCCGGGGCGCGACCCGGGCGGCGCGCGACACCGCGTCGCGGTCCCAGGCGGGCAGGTGGAGGTCGGCAAGCCACAGATCGAGCCGCTCCGCAGCCGGCGCGCAGAGGGCGGCGAGCGCCACGAGCGAGCGGTCCGCCCCGATCGCCACGGCGCCCAGCGCGCCCGACGCGACCAGCTCGGGATCCGCCTCCATCGCGGTGTGCATGGCCCGGTCCACGCCGAGCTCGCGCATGCGCGCGATCCCGGCCGGCAGCTCCGGCTCGGCCAGCAGGTCCATCAGCTCGTCTCGCACGCGCGCGCCCGAGACGGTCCGCAGGCCGCCCTCCGCCGCGGCGTCGCGCGCCAGCAGCTCGGTGTCCGGGTCCATCCGGAAGCCGAGCCGCGCCTCGTAGCGAAGCGCGCGCAGAAGACGGGTCGGGTCGTCCCTGAAGCTGCCCTTGTGAAGCACGCGCACGACGCCCTCGTCCAGATCGAACAGCCCGTCGCGCGGGTCGTAGAGATGACCGAGGTCGTCCCCCGTGAGCCCGAGCGCCATGGCGTTGATCGTGAAGTCGCGGCGCACGAGGTCCTCGTCGAGTCGTGCCTCCTCGACCACCGGCAGCACGCCCGGCTCGGGGTAGGTCTCGCGGCGGGTCGTCGCCAGGTCGACGCTCAAGTCGAGGGCGCGCACGGTCGCCGTGCCGAAGCGCTCGTGCTCTCGTGTCTCGCCGCCCAGTCGCTCCGCGAGCGCACGGGCGACCGAGCGGGCGTCGCCCTCGACGGCGACGTCGAGGTCCACGGCCTCGGCCCCGCGCAGGAGGTCACGCACGGCCCCGCCCACCAGGTAGGAGGGCGCAAGGCCTTCGAGCGCCGGCAGCAGCCGCTCCATTCCGGGGACGCTGCGTACTCGCTCGCGCAGTTCGCCTTCTCGTGAGCGCGTCACAGGCGGACGGGTATACCAGCCTCTTGCATGTGCGCCTTGGCCTCGCCCACGCTGTGCTCGCCGTAGTGGAAGATCGAGGCGCACAGCACCGCGTCGGCGCCCGCCTCCACCGCCTCGACCAGGTGCTCGAGCCGGCCCGCTCCTCCGGAGGCGATTACGGGCACATCGACCGCCTCCGAGACCGCCCGCGTGAGCTCGAGCTCATAGCCATCCTCGGTGCCGTCGCGATCCATGCTGGTGAGCAGGATCTCCCCGGCGCCGCGCTCGACGCCCTCGCGGGCCCATTCGACGGCGTCGCGGCCAACCGGGGTGCGGCCGCCGTTGACGTACACGCCGTAGCGATCCGACCTCGGGCCGTCTGGCTCGCGGCGGGCGTCGATCGCAAGCACCACGCACTGCGCCCCGAAGATCTCGGCGAGCTCGCCGATCAGCTCCGGACGCGCCACGGCCGCGGAGTTGACCGAGACCTTCTCGGCGCCGGCGTCGAGCACGGCCTGCGCGTCGGCGGCGGAGCGCACGCCGCCCCCGATCGTGAACGGGATGAACAGATCGTCGGCGCAGCGCCGCGCGAGCGCCGCGACGGTCTCGCGCTTCTCGTGCGATGCGGTGATGTCGAGGAAGACGATCTCGTCGGCGCCCTCGTCCTGGTAGCGCACGGCGAGCTCGACGGGATCGCCGGCGTCGCGCAGGTTGAGGAACTCGACACCCTTCACGACGCGGCCCTTGTCGACGTCGAGGCACGGGATCACCCTGCGCAGCAGCATCAGCCGCGGCCGTCCAGCGCGGCCTGGCCTTCGCGCACGCCGAATCGGCCCTCGTAGAGGGCCTTGCCGGAGATGACCCCGGCGAGGTTCAGGAGACGCAGGCGGGCGAGCGCCTGCAGGTCGTCGACCGCGCCGATCCCGCCCGAGTAGAGGAAGCGCCCGCGCACCGTCTGCGACACGCGCTCGATCTCCTCGAGGTCGGGGCCCTCGAGCATGCCGTCGCGGTCAACGTTGGTGTAGACGAAGCGCGTGGCTCCACGTTGCTGCAGGCGGCGGATCGCGTCCTCGCCGCGCACCTGCATCTCGCGCGTCCAGCCCGCCACCGACACGGCGCCGCCGCGCACATCGACTCCGACGAGGATGCGCGAGGTGAACGCGCCGAGCGCCTCGTCGAGCAGATCAGGGTCGGTGAAGGCGGCCGTGCCGAGCACGACGCGGTGGGCACCCGCGCCGAGCGCCCGCCGAATCGACGCGAACGAGCGCAGGCCGCCACCGAGCTCAACCGGCACGGACAGCTCGCGCGTGATCCGTTCGACATGGTGCAGGTTGACCGGCTCGCCCTCGCGCGCGCCATCGAGGTCGACCACGTGCAGGAAGCGCGCGCCTGCCTCGACGAAGGAGCGGGCGGCCTCGAGCGGATCCTCGGCGTAGACAGTCTCCTGGTCGAAGTCGCCCTGGCGCAGCCGGACCGCCTTGCCGTCGCGAATGTCGACAGCGGGCAGCAGGATCACGCGGCCACCCGTGCGCAGGCGCGCACGAAGTTGCCGAGCAGCGCGAGCCCGTGTGGCCCGGACTTCTCCGGATGCGACTGGAGGCCGAATATCGGCGCCGGTGTGTCCTCGCGGGCGACGACGCTCACGAACTCGGTTCCGTAGTCAGCCGTGCCGAGCACGTCCTCGGGGCGCGCCGGCCGCGGGGCGAACGAGTTGGCGTGGTAGAACGCGCAGGGGTCGGGCAGCCCCTCGTTCAAGACGCTGCGCCTGCGCCAGGACACGGGGTTCCAGCCGATCTGCGGCACCCTCAGGCCAGGGGCGTCGAGGTCCTCCACCGGCCCCTCGAGCAGGCCGATTCCCTCGGCGCCGCCGCGCTCGGAGGTCGACTCGAACAAGAGTTGCATGCCCATGCATAGACCGATCAAGGGCACGCCGGCATCCACGCGCTCGCGCAGCAGCTCGTCGAGGCGCAACCGACGCACATGCTCCATCGCCTTCGGCATGGCTCCCACGCCGGGCAGCACGATGCCGTCGGCCGCGCGCACGCGCGCGTGCTCGTTGGTCAGCTCGGGCTCGGCGCCGACATGCTCGAGCGCCTTGTAGACCGAGCGCAGGTTGCCCATCCCGTAGTCGAGGATCGCAAGCCGCAAGCGGCCGGCTCGGCCGGCTGCGGGCGGATCCGACTCGATCGGCGGGGTCACAGGACGCCCTTCGTCGAGGGCACGCCCTGGACGCGCTCGTCGTACTCGACGGCCACGCGCAGCGCCCGCGCAAACGCTTTGAAGGCCGCCTCCACCATGTGGTGAGCGTTGCGGCCGGCCTCGACCCGCAGGTGCACGGTGAGCTTGGCGGTCACGGCGACGGAGCGGACGAACTCCTCGGCGAGGTCGGTGTCGAAGTCGGCGACGCGCTCGGCCGGGAAGTCGGCCTCGAACAGGCAGAAGGGCCGGCCCGAGATGTCGATCGCGCAGCTGGCGCGCGCCTCGTCCATCGGCACGACGGCGTCGCCGAAGCGCCGGATGCCGGCTCGGTCGCCGAGCGCCTCGTCGAGGGCACGCCCGAGCAGCAGGCCGGTGTCCTCGACGGTGTGGTGCGGGCCCGTCTCGAGGTCCCCCCGAGCGTCGACGTCGAGGTCGACCAGGGCGTGGCGGGCGAGCGCGTCGAGCAGGTGATCGAAGAACCCGACCCCGGTGCTCCGCGTGCCGCTGCCTGAGCCGTCGAGGTTCAGGTCCAGCTTGATGTCCGTTTCGCCGGTGGTCCGGCTGACCTGCGAGGTTCGGCTCACGCGCGGCGCTCCATCGATTCGGCGTGCACGGGGAAGCCCTCGGCGCGGGCGAGCGCTGCGCCGGCGGGCGCGAGACGGGCGGGCGCCTCGCCGGGCAAGGATACGCGAGCCATGCGGCGCCGGAAGGTGGCCGCCGACAGGGCAGACTGGAAACGCGCCGCGCCGCCGGTGGGCAGCACGTGGTTGGAGCCGGCTACGTAGTCGCCGAAGGCGGTGGCCGCGCCGACCCCCAGGAAGAGGCAGCCGGCAAAGCGCACCAGCGGAGCCAGCGTCTCGGCACGCTCGCCGACGAGCTCGAGGTGCTCCGGGGCGACGCCGTTGGCCACATCGACCGCCGGCGGACCGCCCATGTGGACCACCTGGAGGACGGCGTCGGTCACGCTCGGGCGCTCGGGCGTCATGCGCTCGATGGCGGCGATCACGCGCCTCGCGCAGCTGCTCGTCCGGCGAGAGCAGCCAGAGCAGGCTGTCCGGACCGTGCTCGGCCTGCGCGAGCAGGTCCAGGGCGATCGGCTGCGGGTCGAGCGCGTCGCCGTCCGCGATCACGAACAGCTCGCTCGGCCCGGCGATGCCGTCGATCCCCACCTCGGTCCAGGCCACCTGCTTCTTCGCCTGCTGGACCCAGGTGTTCCCGGGGCCGGCGATCACGTCGACCGCCTCCACGGAGCTCGTCCCATATGCGAGCGCGCCGATCGCCTGCGCCCCACCCATGCGGTAGACCTCATCGACCTCGCAGAGCGCGCAGGCGGCGAGGATCACGGCGTTCACACCGCCGTCGCGGCCCGGCGGCGTGCACACGACGACCTCCTCGACGCCCGCCGCACGCGCGGTCACCGCCCCCATCACGACAGTCGACGGATAGGGCGCGCGTCCGCCCGGGACGTAGATCGCCGCACGCCGGACCGGCAGCTCGGCGACCTCGATCCGCTGGCCCTGGTCGAGCTCGACCGCCACCGGGTCGTGCAGCTGCGCCTCCACGAGCGCGCGCACGTTCGCGATGGCCGTGCGCAGGCCCTCGAGGACTGCCGGGTCGACGAGGCCGGCGGCGGCCTCGACCTCCTCGCGCGCAAGCCGTAGCTCGCCGACGTCCGCTCCGTCGAAGCGCTCGCTGAACCGGCGCACCGCCTCGTCGCCCTCGGCGGAGACCTCGTCGAGGATGGCGCGCACCTCGTCCTCGAGGCCCGGGCGGATCTCCGGGCGCGACACCCCCAATCTGCGCTCGATCCTCACGGCGCCCGCACCCCGGCCACGATCGCGTCGATCTGGGCCGCTTTGAGCTTGTGCGCGACCGGGTTGGCGATCAGCCGCGCCGTGCAGACCTCGATCTCCTCCATCTCCCGCAAACCGTTCTCCGCGAGCGTCGTGCCCGTGGCTGTGAGGTCGACGATCCCGTCCGCGAGCCCGGTCAGCGGCGCCAACTCGACCGAGCCCTTGACCTCGACGATCTCGGCCTGGCGGCCCGTTTCGGCGAAGTGGCGCGCCGCGATGCGGGGGTACTTGGTCGCGATCCGGACGCGGCCGAGCCGCCGCAGCGCATCTCCGATCGGGTCGCCGCCCTCACGTGCCGCCACGACCATGCGGCAGCGGCCGAAGCCCAGGTCGAGCAGCTCGTAGACCTTGCGCTGGTCCTGCTCGAGCAGGACGTCCTTGCCGACGATGCCGATGTCGGCCGAGCCGTGCTCCACGTAGGTCGGGACGTCGGAGGGCCGCATCGTCACGATGCCGGCGTCCTCGAACAGCAGCTTGCGGTCATTCGACCTGACCTCGGCGGTCTCGACTCCGAGGCGGTCGAGCAGGTCGAGCGTGCCGTCGAGGAGCGCGCCCCGCGGCACCGCGATCGTGAGCCGGCTGGAGCTCACGCCAGCGCCTCCTCGGCAGCCTGGGCGAGGTGCACGCGCTGCACGTCGAGCCCGACGCCGCAGGCGGGCAGGTCGCGGCCGAAGCGGCCGATCAGGTCGTCGTAGCGGCCGCCGCCGCCGAGCGCGAAGCCGACAGCAGGGTCGTAGACCTCGAAGACCGCGCCCGTGTAGTAGCCGAGCTCACGCACGAGCCCGAGGTCGAAGATCACCCGGTCGGCCACCCCGCGCCGCTCGAGCTCGCCGTAGAGCACACGCAGGCTCTCCACAGCCTCGGCCACGGGACCGTCGGCGCGCTCGAGCACGTCGCGCCCGCCGCGCAGCTCGGGCAGCCGGACGAGCAGCTCCCGCTCGGCCTCGCCCACGCCCAGCTCGGTCACGCCCAGCTCGAGGCCCACGAGGTCGCGGCGCGAGAGCGCCTCCAGCAGCGGCAGATGTGCCTCCTGCGGGACGTCGAGCGCGTGCAGAAGGCGGCGGTAGAGCGACCCGTCCCCGACCCCGATCCGGTGCCGGCGCAGCCCGGCGGCGTCGAGCGCCGCGATCGTCAGGGCCATCACCTCGGCCTCGCCCTCGGGCCCCGCGACGCCGATCAGCTCGATCCCCGCCTGCAGGAACTCGCGCGGCTCGCCGACACCGCGGTCGGTGGCCCGCCAGGCTCGGCTCGAATACGTGAAGCGGAACGGGGGCTCGGCGTCGTCGTAGCGGGTCGCCACGACGCGCGCGATCGGGATCGTCATGTCCGAGCGCAGCGCCAGCACGTGCCCCTGCTCGTCGAAGGTGCGGTAGCGCGCGCCGGCGGCGCTCGCGTCACCCAGCCGCAGCACCTCCTCGTACTCGAGCGCGGGCGTGTGAATCTCGCCGTAGCCGGCGCCCTCGAAGGTCTCGCGGACGCGGTCGCCGATCTGGCGCAGCTCGCGCATCTCCTCGGGCAGCACGTCGCGGGTGCCCGGCGGGATGGCAGTGCGCGAGGCTGCGGCCTGGCCCGCACCGGAGCGATCGCTTGGCGTCATGAGGCCGCCCTTCTAGGCGGGCACGCGCTCGGAGGCGACGCGCTCGATGCGCGCGCCGAGCAACCGCAGCCGCTCGTCAATCCGCTCGTAGCCGCGGTCGATCTGGCGGATGTTGCCGATCTCGGAAGTTCCCTCGGCGCACAGCGCGGCGATGAGCATCGCCATGCCCGCGCGGATGTCCGGGCTCTCCATGCGCTCACCGTGAAGACGACTCGGGCCGCTCACGACCGCGCGGTGCGGGTCGCAGACGATCACCCGAGCCCCCATCGAGACCAGCTTGTCCACGAAGAACAGGCGGTTCTCGAACATCTTCTCGTGGATCAGGATGAGCCCCTCGGCCTGGGTCGCCATCGCGAGCGCGATGCTGGTCAGGTCCGCGGGGAAGGCCGGCCAGGGGCCGTCCTCGATCTTCGACACGGCGTCGCCCTCGTCCGACTTGATCCGGAGCTGCTGGCCCGCCGGGACGACCACGTCGGTGCCGTCGTACTCGATCTGGCAGCCGAGCCGCTCGAAGACGAGCTTCGTCATGCGCAGATCGTCGGGTACGCAGTCGCGGATCCGCAGCTCGCCGCCGGTGCAGGCGGCCAGCGCGATGAAGGAGCCGATCTCGATGTAGTCCGGCCCGATCGCGTAGTCGGCGCCGCCGAGCTCCTCCTGGCCGTGGACGACCATCAGGTTCGAGCCGATTCCCTCGATGCGGGCGCCCATCTGCATCAGCAGGCGGGCGAGGTCCTGGACGTGCGGCTCCGCGGCGGCGTTGTGGATCACCGTCGAGCCCGGGGTGAGCGCAGCGGCCATCAGCGCGTTCTCGGTCGCCATGACCGACGGCTCGTCCATGAAGAAGTCACAGGCGTGCAGCCCGTCGGGCGCGTGCACGTGCACGTAGGACCGGTCGAAGGCGACTTCGGCCCCGAGCGCGCGGAACGCATCGAGGTGCGGATCGAGACGGCGGCGGCCGATCACGTCGCCGCCGGGCGGCGGCATGTCGGCGCGGCCGAAGCGCGCCAGCAGCGGGCCCGCAAGCAGGAACGAGGCGCGGATGCGCTCGGCCCACTCGCGGTCGACCTCGGTGTGGGTGACCTCGTCGGCGCGGATCGCGACGACGTTCTCGTCGCGCCACTCGACCTTCACGTCGAGCCTCCGCAGCAGCTCGAGCACCGCCTCGACGTCGCGGATCCGCGGGATGTTGCGCAGCACGACCTCCTCGCGCGTCAAAAGCGACGCGGCGAGCACAGGCAACGCAGCATTCTTGTTTCCGGCGGGCACGACGGTCCCGGCTAGGGGAGCGCCGCCCTCGATGATGAACTTCTCCATGCGGGGATCGGTTCGGGGGAAGAGCTCTACGGGCGGGGCAAGGGTATCGAAGGCCATCTGGAGCGAGTTCGGGACGCCGGCTGGATACCCTGCCCCGCCATGGCCCAGCCGACCCGCGAAGAAGCCTGGCAGCTCGTCTGCGAGTGGACCGAGTCAGATTCCCTGCGCAAGCACATGCTCGGAGTGGAGACCGCCATGCGTGCCTACGCGCGCGAATGGGACGAGGACGAGGAGCTTTGGGGCGCCACCGGCCTCCTGCACGACCTCGACTACGAGCGCTACCCGAACCTCGGCGACGGGCACCCGCGCAAGGCGCTCGAGCTGTTCGAGCAGCTCGACTACCCGCAGGAGCTGATCGACGCCGTGGCCGGCCACGCGACCTTCCTGGGGGTGCCGCGCGAGACGCGCATGGCGAAGACGCTGTACGCGGTCGACGAACTGTCGGGCTTCATCGCCGCCTGCTCCTACGTGCGGCCCGACGGCATACACGGGATGACCCCGAAGTCCGTCAAGAAGAAGCTGAAGCAGCCGAGCTTCGCCGCCGGCGTCAACCGCGACGAGGTTCGCGAGGGCGCCGAGGAGCTCGGAGTCGACTTCGACGAGCACGTCGCGTTCGTGATCACGGCGATGGACGAGCGCGCGGACGAGCTCGGCCTCGGCCCGCGCGAGTAGCCGCGCTCAGCAGCGCTTGGCAAGCCGGCCCGAGGGCGAGGGCGAGGGCCGTTGTCACTGCACCGGCGCCTGTTCCTAGTGCCACCTACCCCCCGCCTTCGCCCACTCCGCCATGTGATCCGCTGAGCAGAACGCATCCGGGATGCGGTGCTCGCCACGATGGCGCACCAGCACGACGTGGACGTCCTCAAGCGGGGCGTCGCAGTGGGCACACGCGCCCGGGTCCTCGATGACGCCGCTCGGCTCCTGAATTTCGCCGGCGTCCCAGTGCGACCCCTGGATAGACCAGGGAACTATGTGCTCGAGCCGGCAGAACGCGGCCCTGCGGGCACCCGGCACCTCCTGCGCGCGCCAGCCGTCCCCGAGCTCGATCGGGTCGCCGCACCAGGAACAGCTCTCGGTAGATTGCTCCGGCATGGCGGAGGATGATGATGATCGCTCGCAGCCGGAGACGCTTCGTATCGTCGTGCTGGAGGGCGACGAGACGGGCCAGGAGCTGCTCGAGCAGGCCCTTCGGGTCCTCGATCCCGGGGTGACGAAGGTCCCGGTCGAGCTCGAGCACTACGACCTGTCGCTGGACAACCGGCGCAAGACCTCGAACGAGGTGGTCGCGCGCGCTGCCGAGGCGATGCGCGAGGCGCGCTTCGGCATCAAGGCCGCGACCGTCACGCCCGAGGGAGCGGACGACGTCGGCAGCCCAAACCGCCTGCTGCGAGAGGCGATCGACGGAAAGGTCATCATCCGCACGGGCAGGCGCATCCCGGGCGTCACGCCGGTGGCGGGCGTGCACTACCCGATCGCGGTGGTGCGCATGGCCGTCGGCGACGCATATGGCGCCGAGCAGTGGCGCGCCGATGAGAACGGCGACGAGGTGGCCTACCGGACGGAGCGCATCACGCGCAGCGTCTGCCGCGCGGTCGCCGAGTACAGCTTCCGGACCGCCGCCCGCATTCACGGGCGCGTCTACGGCGGGCCCAAGTGGACGGTCAGCCCGGTCTACGAGGGCATGTTGAAAGAGGAGATGGACGAGGCCTCGGAGCGCCATCCCGAGGTGCCCTACAGCCCCGTGCTGATCGACGCCACCTACGCCGGCCTGATCTCCGGGGCCGCGGACGCGCCGCTCGTGATCCCGGCGCTGAACCGCGACGGCGACTGCCTGTCCGATCTCGTGATGCCGATGTTCGGCTCGATCGCGGGCGCCGAGTCGGTGCTGCTCGCGTTCGACGACGAGTACGAGCCGAGCGCCGTGATGGCGGAGGCGCCGCACGGGACCGCGCCGGCGCTGCTCGGCAAGGACATCGCCAACCCGATGGCGATGATCCTGGCGACGGCGGCGGTGCTCCACTACGCGTCGACCCTCGGCCACAGCGGCGCGGACACCGCCTCGCGCGCGATCTACGAGTCGGTGCTCGAGGCGACCGCCACCGGCGTCCGCACGCCGGACCTGGGCGGCCACTCGAGCACCACCGAGTTCACCGACGAGGTGATCGGGCGGGTGCGCACCAAGATCGACATCTGGGCCTCGCTCTAGCCGCCCTTCGCCTTACGGGCGCTGTGGCCCACCGGGAGCCCGGCGGCGCTGCGGGACGGCTCCTTCAGGTGCTTGCGCCGCCTGATCACATACCAGCGGCGCTGTACGAAGAGGGTCAGCACGCCCGCCAGGACGATGCCGGCCAGGTTCACCCCGAGCTGTAGGGCCGCCCCCCGAGCCACGCTCCAGTCTCCGTACGCGGCCGCCACGGCGATGTTGGACGCCGCGGGAATGGTCGTGACCGAGATGAGGACCCCGACAAGCGCTCCCGACTTGGCAGACGTGAGCGACAACATGCCGGCCGCTCCCGCGACGAAGGCAACGAAGAAGCTGAGGAAGTCCGGGTCGGAGATGAACTGGGTGAATGGGTGGCCTGACTGCGAGAAGTCCTCCGGGAAGACGTCCACCGCAATCAGGATCAGCGTGGTGAGAAGAGCCATCCCGATCCCGATCGGGAAGCCGACGGCCAGTGCTCGCAGCGAGCGTCGCGCGAGCCCCGCCTGGAGGTTCACGAGTGCGACGCATAGACCCGCGAGCGGGCCGAACTCGGGTCCGACGACCATCGCGCCGACGATCAGAATCGTCTGGTCGAGGATGATCCCGACCGCGGCGATCTGCATCGCAGCGACCATGAAGAGGACGAAGCTGAACGAGAGCTCCGTGTCCTCCGACGTGCGTGCCTCGACCTCCTCCCACACGACGGCGTCGGAAGGCATCCCGGGCGCGGCCTTCTCCGCGGCTACCGCGGCGTCCGAGATCGACGTGTCGATGTGCTCGACGGCGATCGAACCGCGCTTGTGGATCTCGAGCTCCTTGAGATCGCCGATGATCACGCTGGCGTCCTCGCGGGCGACGTCGCAGAGGATCACGTCGCCGTCCGGCTTCGTGGCGGCGCCGTGCAGGTGCACGACGTTCAGGACGGATGGTGCGGCCGTGAGCACCTCCAGAGCCTTGTGCGCCGCGTCCTCCGGCGCGACGATCCGCAGGTGGATCATCCGCCGACCTGTTCCGGCTCCTCCGCCCGGTAGCGCCCGAGCCCTTCGCGGATGCCCTCGGGCATTTCGCGCTTCTCGTAGTTCGTCCCGTCCACGAAGACCTGACGCAGCTCCCCCTCGACCAGGAGCGCACTGTCCGCAGCCCGCTCGAGCGCGAAGCCGTGTACGACCGACGTCGTCCCAAGGCGCGTGACCCACATGCGCACGTCGAGCTCGTCGTCAAAGCGCGCCGACTGGCGATAGCGGATGTTGGCCTCGGCCACCATCACATCGGTGCCCGAGGCGACCATCGCCCCATAGCCGCCGACGGCCTCGCGCCAGAACTCCGTCATGGCCACGTCCACGTACATCAGGTAGTTCGCGTAGAAGACGACCCCCTGCGGGTCGCATTCGTTGAAGCGGGCGCGCAGGCGGTGGCAGAAGGCCTCGGGCATCGCGGCCAGCCTAGCGGCGGGCCGGGCCCCGGGCGCCGAGACCGCCTGCAAGAGAAGTTGCAGCAAATCGCCACTTCCGTCCGGGCGCCTCCGTACCTTCACGAACGCATGTTCCCTAGGTTCAGAGAGCAGATCGGCACCGCGCTTGACCTGATCGTCGAGTTCTCGACGCTCGGCGAATACCGCCTCGGCGTGACCCCCACGCCGGGCGCCGCGAGCGCCCTCGCCGATGCTCCTGACCGGGCACCGCGGCTGGGAGGCGCCGGCGAGTTCGCCGAGCGCGCCGCGGTTCGCCGCACTGTCGCGGGAGGGGCGGCCGGCATGGTGCCGGTCGCGACCCCCGCGGCCATGCGGCAGCACGTCGCCTCCTGTCAGGGAGAGCGGCGCAAGGCCGCCAAGGCGCACGCGGGCAGTCCCGCCCGTCCGCGCCGACGCGTGCGCAAGGGCGCACCGGTCGGACCCGAGCAGCTCTGCCTCGCCGTCTAGAGCGGCGTGCGCCCGGCAACCGGCGTGAGCCGGCCGCGGGCGACCATCTGCTCCCTGAACCACTCGATCGGCGCGGGGTTCTTGCCCTCGGTCGAGCCATCAAGCTCGATGAAGCGCATGAACAGCTCGGCGTCACGCACACGCCGGTCGAGCACGTCCAGCCCGCGCCGCTCGCTGCGCCTGAGGATCCACTTCGTGCGCCACAGGTAGTAGGGCCTGTCGTGCAGCTCAATCGTCACGAGCAGCCGCTCGTCGCGCGTGTACGCCTCGGCGAAGCGCCGGGCCCGCATCGCGTGGTGGTTCTCCCCCACACGCAAAAGCCAGGAGCTCACGGCGAACTTGAGCGAGTCGTGCACAAGCGACATGAAACGCAGGTCCGTGCGGCGCTCGCCGCTCTCTCCCCAGCGCTCGATCTGCTCGATCAGGTCGCCGACGTGCCTCCCGACAGAGCCCTCGGGGTGCCCGCGCCGCGGCGCTCCCCAGGCCCAGCCCTCGAGCATCACGGGGTCGCGCGCGAGCGCGCGCTCGACATCGTTCTCCGGGACGAATCCGGGAACGAGGTCGGCAGCGGTCAAGCTGGCGGCCGGCCTACTCGACCGACTCGGCCACCCAGTCGCCGTCCTGGCGACCGAGCACCACACGCGCTTCCTGCCCGCCCTCGCCGACCGCCACGAAGTGGGCGCGATCCTCCGCGACCCCGGGGTTGTCGTCGACGAGCACGAGATGCAGGTGGGTGTAGGGCCATCCGGGCCGCTCGCGCTCGAGCGCACCGCGGACGGTGGCCTCCATCAGCTCGCGATGCCAGCCCCGGTCGCTCGCGCGTGCCTGCTCGAGAGCGGCGTCGGCGTCCGCCACGTGCTCCGCCCAGGAGCCGGCCTGGCGCCGGTTCCGGGCCCGGATGCCGAGCCAGCCGAGCACGAGCGCGACAGCCACGAGTACCCCCAGGACGATGAGGATGATCGCGAGTGTGGATATGGCAAGTGGGGGCGTGTACATGCGGCGCGTCAGTCTAGGGCCTCGTCATGAGACGCTTCTCATGCAGGCCGCAGTGGTCAAACACGAAGCGCGGCCGGGGACGCTCGCCCACGACCGCGCTTCTCAGAAAAATCCGGCGGCGACCTACTCTCCCAGGACCGCGAGGCCCAAGTACCATCGGCGCTGAGGGGCTTAACTGCTCTGTTCGGAATGGGAAGAGGTGTTTCCCCCCCGCTATAGCCACCGAAATGTTGCGAGACAGAGCCCTCGCCGGAGCTTGAGAACTGCACAGCCGGTCGACCCGCCGGCGAACCGGCGAGCATCAGGAAAGATCAAAATATCCGTCAAGCCCTCGAACCATTAGTACCGGTCTGCTCAGCACATTGCTGTGCTTACACATCCGGCCTATCACCTGGTGGTCTTCCAGGGGTCTTACTCCCTCAAGGGGATGGGAGAGCTCATCTCGAGGTCGGCTTCCCGCTTAGATGCCTTCAGCGGTTATCCGATCCGCACGTAGCTAACCAGCGATGCCCTTGGCAGGACAACTGGTACACCAGAGGTGCGTTCATCCCGGTCCTCTCGTACTAGGGACGACTCCCCTCAACTCTCCAACGCCCACGGCAGATAGGGACCGAACTGTCTCACGACGTTCTGAACCCAGCTCGCGTACCGCTTTAATGGGCGAACAGCCCAACCCTTGGGACCGACTTCAGCCCCAGGATGCGACGAGCCGACATCGAGGTGCCAAACCGGGCCGTCGATGTGGACTCTTGGGCCCGATAAGCCTGTTATCCCCGGAGTACCTTTTATCCGTTGAGCGACGGCGCTTCCACTTGCTACCGCCGGATCACTAAGGCCTGCTTTCGCACCTGCTCGACATGTCTGTCTCGCAGTCAAGCTCCCTTGTTGCCTTTACACTCTGCGCACGATTTCCAACCGTGCTGAGGGAACCTTTGCGCGCCTCCGTTACATTTTGGGAGGCGACCGCCCCAGTCAAACTACCCACCTGACACTGTTCACCGCCCGGATTCACGGTGCGGTGTTAGAAGCCCAAACCACCAAGGGTGGTATCTCAAGGGTGGCTCCACCAGGACCGCAGTCCTGGCTTCACAGCCTCCCACCTATCCTGAGCGAGATGCCTCAGACTCCAATATCAAGCTGTAGTAAAGGTTCACGGGGTCTTTCCGTCTTGCCGCGGGTACTCGGCATCTTCACCGAGACTGCGATTTCACCGAGCCCCTCGTTGAGACAGCACCCAACTCGTTACGCCATTCGTGCAGGTCGGAACTTACCCGACAAGGAATTTCGCTACCTTAGGACGGTTATAGTTACCGCCGCCGTTTACCGGGGCTTAGTTTCAGAGCTTCGCACCGAAGTGCTAACCCCTCCACGTAACCTTCCGGCACCGGGCAGGCGTCACCCCCTATACGTCGTCTTGCGACTTAGCAGAGAGCTGTGTTTTTGGTAAACAGTCGGTTGGGTCTATTCACTGCGGCCCCCTCAGGCTCCAGCCGCGAAGGCCTTCACCCTACCAGGGCGCCCCTTCTCCCGAAGTTACGGGGCCATTTTGCCGAGTTCCTTAACGAGGGTTATCTCGATCACCTTAGTATTCTCTACTTGTCCACCTGTGTCGGTTTTGGTACGGGCACGAACTGTCCTCCCTAGAGGCTTTTCTCGGAGGTATGGCGTCAGGGACTCGCCGGCCTTCCGGCCAGCTGGCATCGCACCTCGCCGTAACGGGCTCACGGATTTGCCTATGAGCCCTGGCTACATGCTTACCCCCGCGCAACCGTCGGCGGGGTTCCCTTAGCCTTCCTCGTCCCCCCATCGGTAATAACGGACAGACGTGGTACGGGAATATCAACCCGTTAGCCATCGACTACGCCTTTCGGCCTCGCCTTAGGTCCCGACTGACCCTGAGCCGAAGAACGTTGCTCAGGAAACCTTGGACAATCGGTGGAGGGGATTCTCACCCCTCTTTCGTTACTCACGCCGGCATTCTCACTTCTGAAGCCTCCACGGCTGGGTCACCCCGCCGCTTCGCAAGCCTCAGAACGCTCTCCTACCGCGCACGAGATCCCGAAGGATCACGTACACCCGCAGCTTCGGTGGTTAGCTTGAGCCCCGTTACATTTTCCGCGCCCGAACACTTGACCAGTGAGCTGTTACGCACTCTTTCAAGGGTGGCTGCCTCTAAGCCAACCTCCTGGTTGTCTCGGCACTCGGACATCGTTTCCCACTTAGCTAACACTTAGGGACCTTAGCTGGCGGTCTGGGTTGTTCCCCTCTTGCCTATGAAGTTTATCCCCCACAAGCTGACTCCCCGGGTAAACCTAACGGTCTTCGGAGTTTGCCTGAAGTCGGTAACCTGGTAGGGCCCCTAGTCCAAGCAGTGCTCTACGGCCGTTAGGCATCGCCGGAGGCTATACCTAAATATATTTCGGAGAGAACCAGATATCTCCGGGCTTGATTAGCCTTTCACTCCGACCCACAGGTCATCCGCCCAGTTTTCAACCTAGGTCGGTTCGGCCCTCCACGGGGTCTTACCCCCGCTTCAGCCTGCCCATGGGTAGCTCGCCCGGTTTCGGGTCTACCGCCTCTGACTGAATCGCCCTATTCGGACTCGCTTTCGCTGCGGCTCCGCTCATCGCTTAACCTTGCCAGGGACGAGTAACTCGCCGGCTCGTTATGCAAAAAGCACGCCGTCACACCCGAAGGTGCTCCGACCGCTTGTAGGCACACGGTTTCAGGTACTATTTCACTCCCCTTCTGGGGTACTTTTCACCTTTCCCTCACGGTACTAGTCCGCTATCGGTCACCAGGGAGTACTTAGCCTTGGAGGGTGGTCCCCCCAGATTCGGACCGCGTTTCACGGGAGCGGTCCTACTCAGGAACGGGCTCGGGAGGCCATTCGCTTTCGCCTACGGGGCTGTTACCCGCTGTGGCGCCTGTGTTCCACGGATCTTCGGCTAACGAATGACTTTCTAACTCCCGCCGGAAGATGCAGCTTCCGGGAAGCTCGTCCTACAACCCCGGGTGCGCAACGCCTGCACGCTTGCACGCATCCGGTTTAGGCTGATCCCCTTTCGCTCGCCACTACTCGGGGAGTCTCGGTTGATTTCCTTTCCTCGAGGTACTGAGATGTTTCAGTTCCCTCGCTTGCCTTCCCGCGCCTATGTATTCAGCGCGGGATGACACCGCATTACCGGTGCCGGGTTTCCCCATTCGGGAATCCGCGGGTCAAAGCCTGTTCAGCAGCTCACCGCGGCTTATCGCAGCCGTCCACGCCCTTCATCGACTCCTGGTGCCAAGGCATCCACCATGTGCCCTTACTATCTTGACGGTGATCGTTTGATATTGCCGGCGGCGCCGTGCGCCAAGCCGCGGGCAAGCCCGTGGCGCGGCGATGACGTCGACCGGCTACAAACGGTGATCTTTCCGTTTGATGTTGACTGACTGTGCAGTTTTCAAGGTCCGGCGAGGGCGCAACCGGAGGGACTCCCCGGCTGGTCTCTCAAAACTCAGCAGTACGCGACTCGCGCGCCGAAGCGTGCGAGCCGACCAGGTTCGGTCGACGTTCTAGAGGCGCCGAGCGGTCATAAGACCGTCGGCCGGCTCTGATTAGAGCTCCCTAGAAAGGAGGTGATCCAGCCGCACCTTCCGGTACGGCTACCTTGTTACGACTTCACCCCAATCATGAGCCCCACCTTCGACGGCTCCCTCCCGTAAGGGTTGGGTCACCGGCTTCGGGTGTTGCCCACTTTCGTGGTGTGACGGGCGGTGTGTACAAGACCCGGGAACGTATTCACCCCGGCGTTGCTGATCCGGGATTACTAGCAACTCCACCTTCATGGAGGCGAGTTTCAGCCTCCAATCCGAACCAAGACCGGCTTTTTGGGATTCGCTCCACCTCGCGGTATCGCAGCCCTCTGTACCGGCCAATGTAGCACGTGTGTAGCCCTGGACATAAGGGGCATGATGACTTGACGTCATCCCCACCTTCCTCCGGTTTGTCACCGGCAGTCTCGCATGAGTCCCCAACTAAATGCTGGCAACATGCGACGGGGGTTGCGCTCGTTGCGGGACTTAACCCAACATCTCACGACACGAGCTGACGACAGCCATGCACCACCTGTGATCCTGCCCCGAAGGGAAACCGTGTTTCCACGGTGATCAGGAACATGTCAAACCCAGGTAAGGTTCTTCGCGTTTCGTCGAATTAAACCACATGCTCCGCTGCTTGTGCGGGTCCCCGTCAATTCCTTTGAGTTTTAGCCTTGCGGCCGTACTCCCCAGGCGGGGCACTTAATGCGTTAGCTGCGGCACGGCGGGAGTCGACACCCGCCACACCTAGTGCCCATCGTTTACGGCGTGGACTACCAGGGTATCTAATCCTGTTTGCTCCCCACGCTTTCGCGTCTCAGCGTCAGTAACGTCCCAGCGAGCTGCCTTCGCCATAGGTGTTCCTCCCGATATCTGCGCATTTCACCGCTACACCGGGAATTCCACTCGCCTCTTCCGAACTCTAGTCCGACAGTATCGGTCGGCATCCCAGGGTTGAGCCCTGGACTTTCACAACCGACTTACCGGACCGCCTACACGCTCTTTACGCCCAATGATTCCGGACAACGCTTGCCCCCTACGTATTACCGCGGCTGCTGGCACGTAGTTAGCCGGGGCTTCTTCTGGAGGTACCGTCACCAGGGTCGGCTATTCACCGCCCGGGCTTCGTCCCTCCTGAAAGGGGTTTACGACCCGAAGGCCTTCTTCCCCCACGCGGCGTTGCTGCGTCACGCTTTCGCGCATTGCGCAAGATTCCCCACTGCTGCCTCCCGTAGGAGTCTGGGCCGTGTCTCAGTCCCAGTGTGGCTGATCGTCCTCTCAGACCAGCTACCCATCGCAGCCTTGGTGAGCCGTTACCTCACCAACAAGCTAATGGGCCGCGGGCCCATCCCGATGCGGAGGCCGAAGCTCCCTTTTCAATCCTCGCTTATGCGAGGACAGCACATCCGGTATTAGCCCGAGTTTCCTCGGGTTGTCCCGGTCATCGGGGCAGGTTACCCACGTGTTACTCACCCGTTCGCGGCTCTGCCCCAGGCCGAAGCCTGGTTCGTCGCTCCACTTGCATGTGTTAAGCACGCCGCCAGCGTTCGTCCTGAGCCAGGATCAAACTCTCCGTGAAAGTCTGGCGTGGTGTCAAATCCGGACGGACCGAGGGAAACCCCGAGCCGGCCGGCTCCACTGTCAGATCAAGAGAGTTGTCAAGTCGTTTAGCTCCCGCGTACACCTGCGGGTGGGCTGAACTTGACGGGTACTGATTCAGGCCCTCCTCGAGCCGCCGCCGTGCGCCGAGCCGCGGGTGGTGCCCGTGGCGAGGCGATGGCTTCGTCCCCGAGAAGGGTTCAAACCTGGACGCGACCTTTCGGTCGCACGTACTGCTGAGTTTTCAAAGACCTTGCGCGCTCAGGGGTGGGGCCTCCACCAGCGCATGAAGCGCGACGGACCAATATAGCACCGCACAGGGGGCTCGCCAAACTGTTTTAGGGGCCCCTTAGGCCCGGCGCAGCCGGCGCAGGCGGCGCTTGCCCACCTGGAGCACCACGCCGTCGAGCTCGTCGGCGGGCATATCGATACGCGCTGAGTCGAGCGCGTCCCCGTTCAGCTTGACGCCGCCCTGGGCCAGGAGCCGCCTGCCCTCGGAGCGCGAGAGCCCGAAGGCCGCGGCGATCAGCGCCGGCAGGTGGACCTGCCCGTTCTCGGGCGTGAATGCGAACTCCTCGATGTCCTCCGGGAGCTCACGGCGCACGTGCAGCGTGTCGAAGCGCTCCTGTGCGGCTGCGGCCCGCTCCTCGCCGTGGTAGCGCTCGGTGACCGAGAAGGCCAGGGCCCGCTTGGCGTCGCGCGGCGCCAGCGAGCGGTCGAGCGGCTCGTCCAGCAGGAGGTCGTAGTAGACGGGCATGACCTCGTCCGGGATCCGCATCAGCTTTCCGTACATGTCCTCCGGGGCCTCGTTCACGCCCACGTAGTTGCCGAGCGACTTGGACATCTTCTGCACGCCATCGGTGCCCGGCAGGATCGGCATCGTCAGGATCGACTGCGGCTCGACCCCATACGCCTTCTGCGTCTCGCGCGCGAGCAGCACGTTGAACTTCTGATCGGTCGCGCCGAGCTCGATGTCCGCGCGGATCGCGACCGAGTCGTAGCCCTGCAGCAGCGGGTAGAGCAGCTCGAGGATCGAGATCGGCTCGTTTGCCTGGTAGCGCTTCGAGAAGTCGTCCCGCTCGAGCAGCTGCGCGACGGTGGCCGTCCGGGCGAGCCGGAACAGGTTCTCCATTGCCATGTCGAGCCACTCGCCGTTACGGCGAACCTCTGTGCGCGAGCGGTCCAGCACCTTGAAGGCCTGCTCCTCATACGTGCGCGCGTTGGCGTCGATCTCGGCAGGGTCGGCCTGCGGGCGGATGCTCGAGCGGCCGCTCGGGTCACCTACGCGCGCGGTGTAGTCGCCGACGATCAGCACCACCTGATGGCCCAGGTCCTGGAACTCACGCAGCTTTCGCAGGACCACGGTGTGGCCGAGGTGGATGTCGGGCGTCGTGGGGTCGACGCCGAGCTTGACGCGCAGCGGCCGGCCCTTCGACAGCTGCCGCTCGAGCTCTCCCTCGGGAAGCGCATCGACGGCGTTGCGGGTGAGGAAACGGGCCGCCTCGCCCGCCGAATCCGTCATGAGCCCAATGCTAGACTCACGCGCTCGGTTGGCGCCCGCGACGATGCCGTGCGGGCGGGCGCCCGGATAGCCGCCGCTACGTTGTACTCGCACGGATGCGGGGAACCCTCCGACGGGGCCGCTCATAGCCATGCAGGAGCCGCCGACGCCCATCACAAGCCAAGCCGCTGCGCGCGGTCGTCGCTTCCTTCGCGGAAACGGCTCCGGCGCGGTCGAGGCCCCGCCGACCGGCGTATGGGAGGCACAGCCCGGCGTGGCGCCGCCGCCCCCGCCGCGCCGCAAGCCGAAGCTGAAGAAGCTGCGGCTCGCGTTCATCCTGCTCGGCGTCTCGCTGCTCGCGCTGGTGTCGACGATCTTCGGGATGCTGATGGCGGTCTCGAGCGACCTGCCCGCGCTCGAGAACCGCGCCGAGTACCGAGCCGCGCGGAACTCGGTCCTCTACGCGGACGGCCCCGGTTGCCGCCAGCCCGGCAGGGACGCCTGCCAGATCGCCACTCTGGCCGGCAACCAGAACCGGATCCTGCTCGAGGAGGGCGAGATCTCGCCCAACCTCAAGAACGCCGTGATCGCGATCGAGGACCGGCGCTTCTACGAGCACTCCGGTGTCGACTACACCGGCATCGGCCGCGCGCTCGTCCAGGACGTGCTCAAGCGGAGCGCTGCCCAGGGCGGCTCGACGATCACGCAGCAGTTCGTGAAGAACGCGCTGGAGGCACAGGGCAACCGCTCGGTGTTCCAGAAATTGCGCGAGTCCGCGCTCGCCTATCACCTCGAGCGCCAGTGGCCGAAGGACAAGATCCTCACCCAATACCTGAACACGGTCTACTTCGGGAACGGCGCCTACGGCATCGAGTCGGCCGTGCGCACCTACTTCGGGGACGGCGACGAGCCCGAGGAGCAGCAGGACGCCGCGACCTCGGGCGTCCAGTACGCGCCGCCCACGCTGACCGACGAGCCGGAGGACCCGAATGCGCGCTATGCGCAGGACGTGACTCCCGCCGAGGCGGCGCTGCTCGCCGGGATGATCTCCTCGCCGAGCATGTACGACCCGCTCGAGAACCCACGCAATGCGCGCGAGCGGCGCAACCTCGTGCTGCAGCGGATGTACGAGCAGGGCATGATCACGCGGCCGGAGTACGTGGACTCGACCCGCCAGTCGATCCCTGACGAGGACGAGGTGGATCCGCCCGACTCGGAGTCGAAGCAGCCCTACTTCACGAGCTGGATGACACAGCAGCTCGTCGACCGCTACAAGCCGGGTCTCGTGTTCGGCGGCGGACTGAAGATCAAGACGACGATCGACCCGGAGCTGCAGGCCGCGGCCGAGCAGGCCGTGGCGGGCCGGCTCGCCGGGATCGGCCCCGACGCGTCGCTCGTCGCGATCGAGAACAAGACCGGCGAGGTCAAGGCGATGGTCGGCGGCTCGAACTTCGATGCCCGCCCCTTCAACCTCGCCACCAACGGCCATCGCCAGCCGGGCTCCTCCTTCAAGCCGTTCATCCTGCTGCGCGCGCTCGCCGATGGGATCGACCCCAACAGCACCTGGGCCTCGGCGCCAAAGGAGCTGCCGTTCATCGGCAAGAAGGGTCCCGAGCTCTTCAAGGTCTCGAACTACGAGGACTCCTACCTCGGCGCCGCCTCGCTGTGGTCGGCGACGGCCACCTCGGACAACTCGGTGTTCGCCGAGCTCGGCATGACGGTCAAGCCGAAGCGCGTTGCCCGGCTCGCCAACCGGATGGGCATCCGCACGGAGCTGTCGACCAACCCCGCAATGCTGCTCGGCGGCCTCGAGGAGGGCGTGACGCCGCTCGAGATGGCCTACGCCTACTCGACGCTCGCGAACGAGGGCGTTCGGGTGTCCGGCACGCTCGCGCCGAATCAGACGGGGCCGGTGGCGTTCGAGGAGGTCGACTCCGATCGGCGCGGCATCGAGGCCAAGAACGAGATCGTGCGTGAGCGCGTCTTCCCCGCCTCGGTGGGCGCAACCGCCAAGGAGATGCTCCACCTGGTCGTGACGAGCGGCACCGGCAAGGCCGCGCAGGTCGGTGACGAATACCTCTGGGGCAAGACCGGCACCACCGAGAACTACGGCGACGCCTGGTTCGCGGGTGGCAACGAGGACATCTCGGTGGCGATCTGGGTGGGCTACGCGGACAGGCTGCAGCCGATGGAGTACGAGCACGCCGGCGGCCCGGTCGCGGGCGGCACCTTCCCCGCCGAGATCTTCCACGACTTCATGGGCACGTGGCTCGAGATGAAGGCTGAGCGCGACGCCGCCCGGGCGGCCAGGACCGGGGACGACGAGGACAGCGACGACAGCACGCTGCCGGCCGTGCCGGTGGCGCCCACCGAGGTCGCGCCGACCGCGCCCTCGACCCCGGCCGAGACGACGCCCGAGGCGCCCGCCCCCGACCAGGGCACGGGCGGCGAGGAGGCCCCCGCGGCCCCGGCGCCCGAAGCGCCTGCGCCGCCACCGGCGCCGACGCCTGCTCCGGCGCCCACGACGCCGCCCGCCACACCGCCACCCAGCAGCGGCGGCGGAACCGGTGGTGGTGCCGGGGCCGTCCCGGGCGCCAGTCCCTAGGCGGCGCGCGGCGAACGCATCGCCGCCGGCCACGGACGCGAGACGTGACGGCTGTCCGCGTCGCAGAAGCGCCACGGCAGGTCGACGGCCTTCGTGATCCCGATGCGCTCGCCGAGCACGATCCGCGGCGCTCGCGCCGCCGGCTCACGCGCGTGCAGCTCTATCGGCCCGTCGACGAGCGAGCTGCCATTCAGCTCGAGGCCGATGCCGAGCGCCTGGGTGAGCTTGCCGGGGCCGGAGCAGAGGTCCTCGATGCGCTCGAGGCCGCGGCGCGCGCGCATCAGCTCGATCCCGTCGACCGGCTCGAGCGCCCTGATCAGCACCGCCGCGCCGACGTCCTCGGCCTCCGCCACCGCGTTCAGCAGCGCGTGCACCCCGTAGGAGAAGTAGACGTAGGCGCGCCCAGGCGGGCCGAACAGGGTGCTCGTGCGATTGGTGACCCCCGCGTGGGCGTGGCAGGCCGCCTCGTCCATGTGGTAGCTCTCGGTCTCGACGATTCGCCCAGCGGCGCCGCCATGACGCACGGTGCAGCCGATCAGGTCGCGCGCGACGTCGTGGACCGAGCGGCCGTAGAAGTCGCGCTCGAGCCTCAAGGGTCCGCCTCGGCCAGCACGTGGCGGGCCTGCGCCAGCTGGTCGCGCACACGCGCGAGCGATGTGCCGCCGGTCGAGACCTTGGACTCGAGCCAGGCACCCTGCTCGAGCAGCTCGTAGTAGTGCGAGTCGAGCTGCGGCGCGAGCTCTCCGAGCTCCTCCTCGCTCAGCTCGGACAGCTGCTTGCCGCGCTCGACCGCCGCGCGCACGATCCCGCCGACGATGCCGTGCGCCTCGCGGAACGGCACGCCCTCGCGCACGAGGTGGTCGGCGATGTCGGTGGCCGCGATGAACTCGTCCGACGCCGCCTCGGCCATGCGCTCACGGTTGAAGCTGATCTCGCCGAGCATCTCACTCGCCACCCGCAGCGACAGCTCGACCGTGTCGGTGGCGTCGAAGAGGCCTTCCTTGTCCTCCTGGAGGTCCTTGTTGTAGGTCAGCGGCAGGCCGTGCAGGACCCCGTGGAGGCCGGCAAGCCGAGCGGCCACGCGCGGCGACTTCGCCCGCAGCAGCTCCGCGGCGTCGGGGTTCTTCTTCTGCGGCATCAGGCTCGATCCCGAGGAGAAGGCGTCCGAGACCGTGCAGAAGCCGAACTCCTGGCTCGACCAGAGCACGATCTCGCCGCCCAGCTGCGACAGGTGGGTCGCGCAGGTTGCTGCCGCCGAGAGATAGTCGAGCACGAAGTCACGGTTCGAGACAGCGTCGAGCGAGTTCTCGGCGACGCCGCCGAAGCCGAGCTCCTGGGCGACGAACATGCGGCTCGTGTCGAAGTTGACGCCGGCAAGCGCCCCGGCGCCGAGCGGCAGGTCGTCCGTCGCCGTCATGCAGAAGTTGAAGCGCTGGAGGTCGCGCCGGAACTTCCAGAAGTACGCCATCAGGTGGTGCGAGAGATACACCGGCTGCGCGCGCTGCAGGTGCGTGTAGCCCGGCAGCGGCCAGTCGAGATGATCCTCGGCGAGCCGCACGATGGTCGCCATCAGGTCGCGCAGGAGGCCGCGCGCCTCGAGGCTGTGCGCGCGCACGAACATGGCGACGTCGGTGGCCACCTGGTCGTTGCGAGAGCGCGCCGTATGGAGCTTCGCGCCCGCCGGCCCCACCAGCTCGGTGAGGCGGCGCTCGATCGCCATGTGGATGTCCTCGTCCTGCTCCTGGACGACGAACTGGTCGGCCTCGATCTCCTTGCGCACCTCGTCGAGCCCGCGCTCTATGTCGGCGAGGTCTTCCTCGCCGATGATGCTCGTGCGGGCGAGCATCCGCGCGTGTGCCAGCGACTGCTCGAGGTCGTACGGCGCGAGCCGGTAGTCGAACGGGATCGACGTGTTGAGCGCCTGGAAGAGCGGATCCTGTGGATCGCGGAAGCGGCCCATGCGGGCCGGGAGTCTACGGACCGTAGGATTCGCGCCCGTGCGTGTCCAGGGCGCTGAGGTGCGACAGCCACGGGCGGACGAGGCCCCCGCGGTTGCGCGGCTTCTGCACCTCAGCGGAGCGGACATGTACGACCGCTTCAGCGGCGGTCGACGAGCGGGCCCTGCGTCTGCTCGAGCGCGCGTTCGAAACACCCGGCAACCTGGCCAGCGCCGAGTGCGTCTGGGTGGCCGAGTTGAACGGCGTGATCGGTGCGGCGATGGCGGCCTTCCCGGTCGACGAGGCCCACGCGCGCTCGCGCGCGTTTCTGCGCCTGACGCTGCGAAGCACACCGTTCTGGCGCTGGCCGGGCACGCTGTGGCTCTACCGGGCCGGCGGCCGTGCCTCGCCGAGCCCACCGGCCGCCGCGCTCTACGTCGACGCGCTGGCGACCGACGAGGGGCTGCGCCGCCAGGGCGCGGCGCGAGCGCTGCTTGCCGAGGCCGAGCGCCAGGCCCGAGCCCTCGAGCTGCCCTGCGTTGCGCTCGACACGACGATGCCGAACAAGGTCGCGCGGGCTCTCTACGCGCGCGAGGGCTTCGACGAGGTGGCGTACCGGCCGCCGGGCCGCGGGCTGCCGGGCTTCGTGGCGTTGGTCAAGCCGGTGGGTTGAGACCCGGGGCTCACGCCCCCGGCCCCGGTCAGCGCTTTCGGCCGACCCGCTTGACCCGCTCGCAGCGCTTCAGGCGATCCGTGCGGTCGGCCTTGACCCGGTCGCGCCGGCCGCTGCCGCAGTCGACCCGGTCGCGCCGGCGGTTGACCGTGTTGATCACGTCGTTGCCGGAACCGCCGGACACGCGTCCGGCCCCAGGGCCCGCGGTCAGCACGTCGTTCCCTGCCGCCCCGGCGAGCCGGTCCCTGCCCTTGCCGCCCGAGGCGCGGTCGTTGCCCTCGCCGCCATCGGCGCGGTCGTTGCCGTCGCGCCCGTCGAGCCGGTCGGCACCCGCGCCGCCGAAGAGGGAGTCGTTGCCGGACTGACCGTCGAGGCAGTCGTCGCCGAGCTCACCGAGCAGGCTGTCGTTGCCGGCGCTACCGAGCAGCCGGTCGCCGAAGGCAAAGCCGACGATCCGGTCGGCGCCGGCGCCGCCGGTCCGCGCGTTCGCGCAGCGGCCCGGCCGCCCGTCCACGGCCGCCGGTTGCGCCACCGAGGTGCTGAGGCCGGAGGCGTCCTGCACGGTCAGGCTGACGGGGAAGGCCCCGGGCGCCGCGTACTGATGGGCCGCCTGCGGCCCGGCCGCGCCCGCGCCGTCGCCGAAGCTCCACGCGAACGAGCTGATCCCCTCGCCGTCGGGGTCGGTCGCCGTGGCGCCGAACTGGGTCGGCTCGCCAAAGAACGCTGAGCCGGCGCTGAAGGCTGCCGTCGGAGCGAGTCGCTGGTACTCCTGCGCCCCGATGTCGACGCGCTCGCTGCCGTCACCGTCGGAGTCGTGCACGCGCGGGTCGCCGTCGATGTCCGGATCCTGATCGGTGAATAGAGGCGTCGGGTCGCCCCTGTCGATGAGCGGCGAGTCGAAGCGCAGCCGGTAGTCGAGGTTTGCCGGGTCGAGCCAGCGCGGGTCGGCGTTCGAGGTGAGGTTCGTCGCCCCCGCGGAGAAGGTGCCCCACATGCCGGCGTCGGCGTTCACGACCTTCGTACCGTCGTATGAGGAGCTGCGGATGATGAGCGACGCCGGCAGCGCCGCCGAGAAGGGGTTGCGCAGGAGCGCGGTACCGACGTTGCGGATGACCGCGCCCTCGATTGTCGCGGAGGACGACCCCGACGCCACCGAGCCGTTCGACTCGACGGAGATCGCCGTCGAGAGTGCCTGCCCGCGGCCGTCGATCGTCACGTTCGACGCCGTGACGATGCCGTCGTCCCCATCCGTGTTGCCGTTGCTGGCCACGATCGCCCGCCAGGACGCCTCGTTCGACTGCGGATGGGGCGTCAAGAGGACGTTCGAGGCGTTGATCCGGCCGCCGAAGGCCCGGATCGGGACCGTGGCCCGGATCGTGGTGCGGCGCACCTCGAGGGGAGTGCCGGCATCGCCGTTGCTGAGCCCGATCCCGCCCTGGACGTACGAGTCCTCGACGCGGGCCGCGTTGAACGCGTAGATCGCCGAGGCGAAGGGCTTGTCGGTCGTCAGCTCGACGCGTACCCGCTGGAGCAGGCTGCCCGCCTCCTCGAGGATGAAGCCGCCGTTGCTCGCACTGTCGACCGCCGAGGCGAGCACGGCCACTTCGAAGGCGTCGGCGCCGTCGCTCAGGCGGACCCCGTAGTCGGCGTCGGTGCTGGACATACGCAGCGTGAGGCGGCTGATCGAGGCCTGCGTGGACGCGCCGATGAAGGCGGCGTCGCCCGTCCCGCTGTAGTCGATGATCGTCGCGCCCATGCCCGCGCCGACTACGGTGGCGGGGTCAGCCAGGGTGAACGACGCAGCCGTGGCGTACGTGCCGGGCCCGATCCGGATGACGTCGTGGTCGGTGCCCGCGTCTGCCTTGGTCTTGACGTCGTCGAGCGAGATCGCCTGGATGCCGCCCACCGGACAGGTGGGATCGGAGAGGCAAATGGTGTCGTCGGCCTGGGCGATGGCCGGAACCGCGAGGCAGGCGGCGGTCACCACGAGCCCCACACGAAGTGAGCGCATGGCGCGAGCGTAAGCGGGGCCTCGGCCGGAGTCAGTATCGGCCGGGTCTCGACCTGGTCTCAGCGACCGATCGCGGCCCGCAGCGCCTGCACCACGCGCTCGACCTCGGCCTCGGTCAGCTCCGGGTGGAAGGGCAGTGCGAGCGAGCGCCGCGCGACGTCCTCGCAGACCGGGAACTCGCCCTCGCGGTGGCCATAGCGCTCGCGGTAGAAGCTGAACAGATGGATCGCCGGGAGGTAGGGCTTCGAGTCGACACCCTGCTCGCGGAGCGCGCGGATCGTGTCGTCGCGGTCGACCCCGTCGGGCAGCTGGACCACGTACACGAACCAGCTGCGGCGCTCGCCACCGGCGTCGGGGCATGGCAGCCCGAGGCCCTCGATCGCCGCGAGCGCCTCGCTGTAGAGCCCGGCCACCCGTGCGCGTCCGGCGAGCAGCTCGTCGAGGCGCTCGAGCTGCGCCAGTCCGAGCGCGCACGACAGGTCGTCGAGCCGGTAGTTGAAGCCGAGCCGGTCGTGATCGAGCCAGCCCATGTCGGGGGCGCGGCCCTGGTTGCGCTCGGAGTCGATGCGCTCCTTGGCATCCGCGTCGGGGCTCACCACCATCCCGCCCTCGCCCGTCGTCAGCTGCTTGTTCGGGTAGAAGCCGAAGACGGCGAGATTGGCCCGCGCACCGACCAGGCTGCCGTCCGCGTGTACGGCCCCGAGCGCCTCGCAGGCGTCTTCGACCAGCCAGAGCGCACGGTCCGAGGCCAGCTCCTCGAAGCCCGCCAGGTCGGCGGGGTAGCCGAAGATGTCCACCGGCAGCAAGCCCGTAGTGCGGTCGCTGACAGCGTCGCCCGCCGCTTCGGGAGTGATGTTGAGCGTGCGCGGGTCGATGTCGCAGAAGACCGGCCGCGCGCCCTCGTAGAGCAGGCAGTTGGCCGAGGCGACGAAGGAGAACGGCGTCGTCACAACCTCGTCGCCTCGCTCGATGCCGGCCGCCCTGATCGCGAGGTGGAGGCCGGAGGTGCCGCTCGACACCGCCGACGTGTGCTCGACACCAAGCCGGCGCGCGAAGGCCTCCTCGAACTCGCCGAGCCGGGGACCGAGCGCGAGGCGCCCCGAGCGGAGCGTCTCGACCAAGAGCTGCTCCTCGCGCTCGCCGACCACGGGCCGGGCGAGCGGGACGTGCTCGCTCACGTGAGCGCGGCGCGTGCGCGCGCGGCCTGCGAGCGGCCGGGCAGGATGCCCGCCTCGATCGAGTCGACGAGCGCCTCCCAGCTCGCCTCGATGATGTTCTCGGAGACGCCGATCGAGCCCCAGGTGTCCTGGCCGTCGCTCGCGTCGAGCAGCACGCGCGTGACGGCGGCGGTGCCCTTCCGCTCGTCGAGTATGCGCACCTTGAAGTTGACGAGCTCGATGTCGCGCAGGTGCGGGTGGCGCTCGCCGATGGCGGCCCGCAGCGCCCGGTCGAGCGCGTGTACGGGGCCGTTCCCCTCGGCCGTGCGCACATAGCGCTCGCCGTCGACCCAGATCTTGATCGTCGCCTCGGTCTCGACGCGGCCGTCCTCACGCTTCTCGACGATGGCCCGCCACGACTCGAGCCGGAAGAGCGGCTCGTACTCGCCCGTCTCCTTGCGGATCAGGAGGTCGAAGGAACCGTCGGCCGCCTCGAACTGATAGCCGCGGTGCTCGAGCTCCTTGACGCGCTCGATCACGCGCGCGGCGGTGTCACCGTCGACGTCGGCGCGCGCCTGGACGGTGCCCTTTCCGGACAGCTCGGACACGAGCACGCGTCGGTCGGCGCCCACGTCAGCCGGCTCGATGTGCTCGAACGTGCGCGCGTCGCGGTTGATGCCGGCCACGTGCATGCCGCCCTTGTGTGCGAATGCATTGGCGCCCACGTAGGGCTGGTTGGGGTTCGGCGTGACGTTGCAGAGGTCATCCATCAGGTGGGCGATCTCCGTCAGCCGCTGCAGCCGCTCGCGGCCGATGGTCTCGTAGCCCAGCTTCAGCTCGAGCGCCGGGATGATCGAGATCAGGTTGGCGTTGCCGCAGCGCTCGCCGAAGCCGTTCATCGTCCCCTGCACGAGCCGCGCGCCGGCCTCGATCGCCACCAGCGAGTTCGCCACGCGCAGCCGGCGTCGTCATGCGTGTGGATCCCGACCTGCACCGACTCGCCCAGCTCCGCCACCACCCGCATCGTGGCCTCGGCCACCTGCGAGGGGAGCGACGAGCCGTTCGTGTCGCAGAGCGTCACGTTCTGAGCTCCCGCCTCGGCCGCCGCCCGCAGGCAGCGAAGCGCGTAGCTGGAGTCGTCGCGCCAGGCGTCGAAGAAGTGCTCGGCGTCGTAGACCACGCGCTTCCCCTGCCCCACGAGCCAGCCGACCGAGTCGGCGATCATGCGCAGGTTCTCCTCCTGATCGACCTGAGTGACCTTCTCGAGGTGGAGCGACCAGGTCTTGCCGACGAGCGTGCATACCGGCGCGAACGAGTCGGCCAGCAGTTGCAGGGCGGGGTCGTCCTCGGCCTTCGAGTTGCGCCTCCGCGTCATGCCGAAGGCGGCCACCTCGCTCGTCGCGAAGGTCTCCCCCGCGAGCAGCTCGAAGAGCGCCTCCTCCTTCGGGTTCGAGGAGGGGAAGCCCGCCTCGATCAGGTGGACGCCGAGATCGTCGAGAGCATGCGCGACGCGCACCTTCTCGTCGGCCGAGAGCGACATGCCCTCACCCTGCATCCCATCGCGCAGGGTGGTGTCGTAAATCGATACCAGCCGGGGGCTCGCGCCGCCGAGCGCCGAAGCAGCCGGCGCGGCCGGCTGCGCAGGGTCGATTTCCCCCGTGGCACCTGGCCGGCGACGTTCACGCTTGCGACGGTACGGGGACCAGATCGAGCCAGTCCGCGTAGCGCGCGTCGCGGCCCCAGAGCGCGTCCTCGAAGACGCCCTGGATCTCGAGCGTGACCGGGCCGGGGGCGCCCGTCCCGATCCTGTGGTCGTCGATCTCGACGAGCGGGGTCAGCTCCGCGGCGGTGCCGGTCATGAAGACCTCGTCGGCGAGCGCGAGCTCGGCGCGGGCCAGGTCACGCTCGACGAGCTCGTAGCCGAGGTCGCGGGCGATCTGCATGCACGACTTGCGGTTGATGCCGTCGAGGATGGCGGCCGCCTGCGGCGGCGTCGAGATGACCCCGTCGTTGATGACGAACAGGTTCTCGCCGGAGCCCTCGCAGACATTGCCCTTGTCGTCGAGCAGGATCGCCTCGTCGTAGCCCGCCTTGAGCGACTCGATCTTCGCGAGCACCGAGTTCAGGTACTGCCCCGAGGCCTTTGCATGCGGGATCAATGAATCGGACGAGATGCGCCGGTACGACGACACGCGGCCGCGCACGCCCTCGCGCTTGCCCTTCTCGCCGAGGTAGGGCGCCCACTCCCAGACGGCGATCATCGCCTCGACCGGGTTCTCGAGCGGGTTGAGGCCCATCGGCCCGTAGCCGCGATAGACGAGCGGGCGGATGTAGCAGCTCTTGAAGCCGTTGCGGCCGATCAGCTCATGCGTGACCTCACGGAGCTGCTCCTTCGAGAAGGGCAGGTCCATGTAGTAGAGCTTGGCCGAGTTCTCGAGCCGGTCGAGATGATCCTGATGGCGGAAGACCGCGGGGCCCTGCGGTGTCTCGTAGGCGCGCACGCCCTCGAAGACCGCCGTCCCGTAGTGCATGCAGTGCGTGAGTACGTGTACCTTCGCGTCCTCCCAGGCGACGAACTCTCCGTTCAGCCAGATGAGGTCAGCGGTGTTCACGTACTGCTCCTAGAGGTTTGCGAGCACCGCCCGGGTGGCGGTGTCTGTGGTGGAGTCGCCGCCCAGATCCGGAGTCCGGAGGCCATCCCCAAGCGCGCGGTCGACAGCCGATTCTAGGGCAGCGGCCTCGTCATCCATAGCCAGTCCGTGCCGCAGCATGAGCGCGACCGAGCCGAACATGGCGAGCGGGTTGGCGGTTCCGGTGCCGGCGATGTCGGGCGCCGAGCCGTGCACCGGCTCGAAGAGCCCGGGCCCGGAGCCGTCGCCGAGCGAGGCGCTCGGCAGCATCCCGAGCGAGCCGGTGAGCATCGCGGCCTCGTCCGAGAGGATGTCGCCGAACAGGTTCTCGGTCAGCAGGACGTCGAAGTCGGCCGGCCGCGACACGAGCTGCATCGCGGCGTTGTCGACGAGCATGTGGTCGAGCGGGATCTCCTCGCCCTCAGCCACGCGTTCGACGACCTTGCGCCACAGCCGCGAGGTCTCGAGCACGTTCGCCTTGTCGACGCTCGTGACCTTGGTGCGGGCGAGCCGGAAGGCGACGCGCGCGATGCGCTCGATCTCGCCCTCGCTGTAGGTGCAGGTGTCGTGGGCGGTGTCGCCGTCGAGGCCGCTGTCGCCGAAGTAGATGCCGCCGGTCAGCTCGCGCACGACGAGCAGGTCGGTCCCCTCGATGCGCTCGCGCTTGAGCGGGCTCGCGTCAAGCAACGCCGGGCTCGGCCGGACCGGGCGCAGGTTCGCGAACAGCCCGAGCCCCTTGCGCAGGCCGAGCAGGCCCTGCTCGGGCCGCGGCGCGGCGGGGTCTGTCGTGTCCCACTTCGGGCCGCCGACCGCCGCGAGCAGAACGGCGTCGGATCGCCTGCAGGCATCGAGCACCTCGTCGGTGAGCGCGCTCCCGTGCGCGTCGATCGACGCGCCGCCCACGAGCCGCTCGTCGTACTCGAACTCGCCGAGCGTGTTCAGCACCTCGACGGCGGCGGCGGTGATCTCGGGGCCGATGCCGTCGCCCGGCAGCAGCACGATCGTGGCCGTCACGAGGACAGCTCCTTGCGCCGCATCGACCACATCTGCGAGCTGCGCTCGAGCTCGAGGGCCGCGCCCCAGGGAAGCGCCGGCGGGCCGAGCACGGTCCGCAGCGACGCCGCGCTGCGGCGCGCCAGCTCGGGGTCGGCGCCCGCGCGGGTGGCGAGCTCGTGCGCGGTTGCCTCGACGTCGCCGTCCTCGACCGCGGCCCAGGCCAGGCCGAGCTCCGCGGCGCGGACGCCGTCGATGCGCTCGCCGAACAGGGCAAGCGCCGCCGCGGCCTCGCGCGCGCCGCTGCGCCCCAGCAGGGCCGAATGGCCGCCACCGGGATGCAGGCCGATCGGCAGGAAGCCTGACACGATGCGCGCGTCGCTCGCGACGATGCGCAGGTCGGTCGCGAGCATCAGGTTGAGGCCGGCGCCCACCGCGCCGCCCCTAACCGCGGCGATCGTCGGCGGCTCGAGCTCGCCGACCCGCGCGAACGAGCGGTACACCATCCCGATCGCCGCGTAGGTCTCGGGTGCGGCGGGATCGCGGCCGGCCTCGGAGAGCGTGGCGCGGTCGCCGCCCGCGCAGAAGAATCCGCCCGCGCCGCGAACGACCACGGCGCCGACCGATGCGTCGCCGTCGATCTCCTCGCAGGCGGTGACGAGCTCCTCGGCCATCGCCACGGTCAGCGCGTTGCGACGCTCGGGGGCGTCGAGCGTGATGGTCGCGACCCCGTCGTCGCCGCGCTCGAGCGCGACCTCGCTCATGCCGGCCTCCTCGCGTTCATGTTGAGCCGAACGTAGTCGAGCGTCCCCCCGGCGCGCTCGTAGACCTCGTCGACGTAGCGCTCGCGCAGCTCGCCCGGTAGCTGCTCGAGCGGCGGCCCGAGGCAGACCGCCGTGAAGTAGGCACGCGGATCCTCGGGCGTCACGGGGTATGGCTCGAGCCAGGTCTCGACCTCCTCGAAGCCCGCCCGCTCGAGCCTGTCGGCCGTCTGCGAGGCGCCGGCGAAGTTCCAGGGGCCCTTCCAGCCCTCGAAGTAGGGCGCGAACGGCTCCTCGGCGGCGACCGCGAGCGCAACCCGGTGAAACGCGGCGATGTTCCCCTCACCGCCGCACTGGGCGACGAGCCGCCCGCCGGGACGCAGCACCGCGAACAGCCTCTCGAAAAGGAGCTGATGGTCCGCGATCCAGTGGAAGACCGCGTTCGAGAAGACCGCGTCCACCTGCTCTCCGAGCGAGAGCGCCGTGAGGTCCGACTGCAGTACGAGCGCGCGATCGCCGAGCCGCTCGCGCGCGTGCTCGACCATCGACTCCGCCTGATCGACCGCGATCACGCGGCCCTCCGGGAGGCGCTCCAGCAGCAGCTCGGTCACGCGCCCGGAGCCGCAGCCGGCGTCGAGCACCGTCTCGTCGCCGTCGAGCGGCAGCCGGTCGAGGACCCGGATCGCCATCGCGACCTGCGGATCGGAGACGCGGTCGTAGGTCGCCGCGTCCCAGTCGCGGCTCACGCGCGCCCTAGGCTCGTGGTCACGGGGCCGCTGCGCTCGCGCTCGGCCTCGTAGCGGTCGATCTCGTGCTCCACCTGGAGCGTGACGCCGATGTCGTCGAGGCCCTCGAGCAGCCGCCGCGCGATCTCCGCGTCGATCTCGAAGGGCAGCTGGCGCCCGGCGAACGAGATCTCCTGCTCCCCGAGGTCGATGCGGCCGTGGCCGGCCGCCATCAGCTCCTTGACGTCGGCCTCGTCGAGCGTCACGGGGAGCAGCCCGATCTTGGTGCAGTTGGAATAGAAGATGTCGGCGAAGCTGGGCGCCACGATCGCGCGGAAGCCGTAGTCCTCGAGCGCCCAGGGCGCATGCTCACGGGATGACCCGCAACCGAAGTTGCGGCCGGTGGCGAGGATCGGGTTGCTCGGCAGGTCCCAGCTCGGGTCCTTCGACCAGTCGTGGAAGAGGAATTCGCCGAAACCGGTGCGCTCGACACGCTTGAGGAACTGCTTGGGGATGATCTGGTCGGTGTCGACGTCGTTGCGGTCGAGCGCCGTGACGGCGCCTTCGATGATGTTCACCGGGTCCATCAGCTCCACTCCCTGATGTCGACGAAGCGACCCTCGATCGCGGCCGCCGCCGCCATCTTCGGGCTGACGAGGTGCGAGCGGGCGCCCCGCCCCTGGCGGCCCTCGAAGTTGCGGTTCGACGTCGACGCCACTCGCTCACCCGGCGCCGCGATGTCCGGATTCATGCCGAGGCACATCGAGCAGCCGGCCGAGCGCCAGTCGAAGCCGGCGGCGCGGAAGACCTCGTCGAGTCCCTCGGCCTCGGCCTGCTCCTTCACCTGCGCCGATCCGGGCACCACCATCGCGTCGATGCTCGATGCCACGCGGCGGCCCTTCACGACCTCGGCGGCCTCACGCAGGTCTCCGATTCGCGAGTTCGTGCAGGACCCGATGAAGACGCGGTCGAGCTCGATCTCCTGCATCGGCGTGCCGGCCTCGAGCGCCATGTAGTCGAGCGCGCGCTCCTCGCCCTCGTCGCTCGGCTCGGGCACCGCCCCGGTCACGCCGACGACCATGCCGGGCGTCGTGCCCCAGGTGACCTGCGGGGAGAGCGCGGATGCGTCGATCACCACCTCGGCGTCGAACTCGGCGCCCTCGTCGGTGTGCAGCTCGCGCCAGTCGTCGAGCGGCAGCGGGTCCGGCGCGGCCTCGCGCCCCTCGACCCACTCGAAGGTGGTGTCGTCGGGAGCGATCATCCCGGCGCGGCCGCCGCCCTCGATCGTCATGTTGCAGACGGTCATGCGGCCCTCCATCGAGAGGCCCTCGATCGCGGGACCGGCGTATTCGATCACGTGGCCGACGCCACCGGAAACGCCGATGCGGCCGATCGTCCCGAGGATCAGGTCCTTGGCGGTGACGCCGAAGCCGAGCTCGCCCTCGTACAGGATCCGCATCGACCTCGGCTTGCGCTGGGCGAGCGTCTGGGTGGCGAGCACGTGCTCGACCTCGCTCGTCCCGATGCCGAAGGCGAGCGCGCCGAAGGCGCCGTGCGTGGACGTGTGCGAGTCCCCGCAGACGATCGTCATGCCGGGCTGGGTCACGCCGAGCTCCGGCCCGATCACGTGCACGATGCCCTGGCGCGCGGAGCCGATCGAGTAGATCGGGAGGCCGAATTCCTCGGCGTTGCGCTCGAGCGTCTCCACCTGCACGCGCGAGAGCTGGTCGCGGATCTGGGCCGCGCGGGTCGAGCCGTCCGTGGGCACGTTGTGGTCCGCCGTGGCGAGCGTGCGGTCGGGGCGCCGCACCGGGCGACCGGCCAGCCGGAGCGATTCGAATGCCTGTGGCGAGGTCACCTCATGCACGAGGTGGAGGTCGATGTAGAGGACACCTTCCGCGACCGCGTGGGCGTCCCAGATCTTGTCGAACAGAGTGCTTGGCACTGGCTAGCTCCTCCTGAGGCCGGCGGCGACGACGGCGTAGAAGCGCGCCTCACCACGGCCGGGGTTCTCGAAGTGGTGCGGGATGTCGGCGTCGAAGGTCACGGCGTCGCCGTCCTCGAGCTCGTGGACGGCGCCGCCGCAGACGAAGCGCAGCGGCCCGCTCTCGACGACGGCCGTCTCGCGGCTGCCGGGCTCGTGCATCGGGGGATCGCCGGGGCCCGCGGTGCTCCCGCCGGGCGCCAGCTCGTGCAGCGAGACCTCGGCCCGCAGGCCCGGCAACGGCGGCGTCAGCACCTCGTAGCTGTGCTCCTCCGCGCCCCCGTGGCGGCGCTCGGCGGCGCGGACGACCGCGACCCCGTCGCCCTCGTCGAGGCGCAGCAGCTGGGAGAGGCTCAGCTCGAGCCCGTCGGCGATCCGCTCGGCGATCGCCAGCGTCGGGCTTGTCTCGCCGCGCTCGACCTGGGAGAGCATCGGCGCGGACACGCCGGAGCGGTCGGCGAGATCGCGCAGCGACAGGTCCATCGCATCACGCAACGCCCGGACCCGGGTACCGAAGCGATGACCGTTGACCGACATGCACTGTACGTTATCACGGACGTTTGTATGCCTGATCGTTGCCATCGGCGCCGCCCTGGGCGCCTGCGGGGACGACGACGACGGCGTCCGCACCCAGCCCTTCAAGCCGACCGAGCTGAAGGACGCCGGGAAGTCCGGCACCCTCGCGCAGAGCGCCTGCGGACTGCTGCGTCCTCGGGAGGTTGCGCGCATGTCCGCCCGACCCCACCTGCGGCTCAGCCCCACGCACAACGACTCGAACGACCTGTCGATCTGCGACTGGCGGGGCGGCGGCCTGCGCGTCCAGCTCGTGATCGACGCCGCACCGAGCGCGCAGCTGCGCTTCTACAACCAGCTGGCCGAGCAGCTCCAGTTCCACAATCCGGATCCCGAGTACAGGCCGCGCCAGATACGCGGCATCGGGGACGACGGCACCTACGGCGGAGCGGGGGCGTGGTGGACGCGCGCGACCAAGCAGCTGGTCGCATACAAGAGCAAGCGCATCCTCAAGATTCGCGTGGTGGATGAGAGCCTCGGCGACCGGGCACGCCGCCGGACCGCGGTGCGCGTGGGCCGGGCGAGCTTTGCCCGGCTCAGCGGGCCTGCATCGTAGGGCGCACCACGATCTCGTTGATGCACACGTGGCGCGGCCGGGTCACCGCGTTGACGATCGCGTCCGCGATGTCGCTCGGCGACAGCACCTCACCGATCCGCTCGCGCGAACGTGACAGTGCCTGTTGGACCATGGGGTTGCGGTTGTGGCTCTGGAGCTCCGTCTCCACGAAGCCGGGGGCGACCGTGGTCACCCGGATGCCGGCGTGCAGCGCCTCCTGGCGGAGCGCCTCCGAGAAGGCGTGAACCCCGAACTTCGTCATGTTGTAGACCGCCCCGCCCGCATCGGCGCGGCGTCCGGCGACCGAGGAGACGTTCACGATGTCCCCTCCCCCGCTCTGCTCGATCAGCGGCAGCGCCGCGTGCGTGCAGTAGAGCAGGCCGAGCAGGTTGACCGAGATCATCCGGCGCCATTCCTCGGTGTCCGCTTCGGCGACCGGCCCGAGCAGCATCACGCCCGCGTTGTTGACGAGGAGGTGCAGCCCACCGAGCTCGTCGTGGGCGCGCTGGATGAACTCACGCGCCTGCGGCTCGTCGGTGATGTCGGCCTCCACCGCGAGGCTCGGGCCCTCGAGCTGCTCGGCGATCGCGGTGAGCCTGTCCCCGCGCCGCGCCGCCAGCGCGACCGACGCGCCGGCGTCGGCGAGCGCGCGGACCGTGGCCTCGCCGATCCCGGCCGAGGCGCCCGTGACCGCCGCAACGCGGCCTTCGAGGGGACCTGCCATCGCGGGGCGATCCTATCGCGGGCGGCCGGGCGTAGATTATTCGTCAGCGCTTCCGGTACATGACCCCTGTCACCGTGACCCGCGCGCACCGCAACATCAACATTGCAGCCGTAGTACTCCCGTTCGTCGCCTTCATCGCGGCGATCCCGCTGCTCTGGAACAAGTGGATCGGCCCGCTCGACCTCGCGCTCCTCGCGGCGATGTACTTCGTGTCGACGCTGGGCATCACGATCGGCTTTCACCGCCTCCTGACCCATCGCGCCTTCCAGACGTTCAGGCCGATCGAGTACGCATTCGCGATCTGCGGATCGATGGCGGTCGAGGGCCCGGTGATCGGCTGGGTCACCGACCACCGCCGCCACCATGCGCACTCCGACGAAGAGGGCGACCCGCACAGCCCGCATGTCGGGAAGGACGGCGAGGACGCGGCGCCGCTCGCTGGACTCTGGCACGCCCATGTCGGCTGGTTGTTCGACCACCCGACGGCTCTCGAGGCCGAGAAGTACGCGCCCGACCTGCTCGACGATCGCGGCATGCGCGTGATCAGCAGGCTGTTCCCGCTCTGGGTGACGCTCGGCCTGCTGATCCCCTTCGCGATCGGCTGGGCCCTGACCGGTGAGCTGGTGGCGGGTCTCGCGGCGGTCTTCTGGGCCGGCCTCGTGCGCGTGTTCCTCGTTCACCACGTGACCTTCTCGATCAACTCGATCTGCCACTTCTTCGGCAGGCGGCGCTTTGCGACCGACGACGAGTCGACCAACGTGTTCTGGCTCGCCATCCCTTCGCTCGGCGAGTCCTGGCACCACAACCACCACGCCTTCCCGCGCTCGGCGACGCACGGCCTGCGCTGGTGGGAGGTCGACATCGGCGGCCTGGTGGTGCGCTCGATGAGGCGGCTCGGCCTCGCATGGAACGTCGTGCGCATCACTCCCGAGCGCCAGCGCCAGCGGCTCGCCGACGCCGTGCCCCTAGAGCGCCGCTCGAAGCAGCCCCAGCAACTCTCCCTCTGAGGGCGGCTCGGGCGTGTTGCCGTAGAGCGGGTGCTGCACCACTGCGTTCGCGATCGCGGGCAGCTGCTCCTCCTGCACGCCCAGCTCGGACAGCCGCGGTGTGCCCCGAGCGCGCGGTGAGCGCGGCCACGAGCGCCGCCGCGGCGGCGGGATCGGGCTCCGCTGCGCCTAGCGCGCGAGCTAAGGCTCCCAGCTGGGCGGGCGCCGCCCCGGCCATCAGGCCCGCGAAGTGCGGGAGCATCACCGCGTTCGTCTCGGCGTGCGGCGCGCCCGCCGTGCGCACGATCGTCTGGCAGGTGGCGTGGTGGATGGCGATTCCGGTGCCGGCGGACGCGTAGCCGGCGAGCAGCGCGCCGAGCGCGACCTCGTCGCGCTCGATCGGGTCCGCCGCGAGGGCCGCGCCGATCAGCTCGGCGCCCCGCAGCGCGGCCAGCTCGGAGACGGGGTTGGCGCGCGGCGTGTAGAGCGCCTCCATCGCGTGGGCGAGCGCGTTCATGGCGCTCGCCGCAAGTGCCTCGGGCGGTTGCGAGGCCATCAGGTCAGGGTCCGCGATCACGAGCGCGGGTCGCACGAGGCGCGCGCCCGCGACGTCCTTGGGCGTGCGATGGAAGGGTGTGAGCTCGGCGCCCGAGAGCGTGGTCGGGATCGCCGCGCAGACGCCTCCGCGCGCGCCGGCGATCGCCTTGGCCGTATCGATCACGCGCCCGCCGCCGAGTGCCAGGAGCGGCCGGCCGGCGGCCGCCGGCAACAGCTCCGCCGAGATTTCGTCGACCCGTCCCGGCGGCACGAGCAGCACCTCGAGCGCCGTCTCGGCCGCGCCGGGCACGGTCGACAGCGCCCGCTCGGTCGTGAGCAGCACGGGGCCGTCGAAGCCGCGCTCCTCGAGCAGGGCGGGGGCCTCGTCGCGCACCCCCGCGCCGAAGCGGATCAGACGCTCGCCGTCGACGAAGGTGAACGGAGCCGCCGTCAGGGCGTCGGGGCCTTCGTCGCCTCTCGCTCGAGCACGCGCTCAGCCGCCGACACGGCGTTGTCGAGCGCGTTCGAGATCGCCCGGAGGTAAGCCTTGCCGGACGCCTCGAGGATGTCCGTGGAGACGCCCACTCCCGAGGCCAGCCGACCGTCGAGCTCGAGGAGGACGTTCACCTCGCCGAGCGCGTCGCGGCCGCCGGTGACGGCAGACACGTGGAACTCGCGTAGGCGCGCCTCGTGGTTCGTGGCTGCGTTGAGCGCGCTGAAGAAGGCGTCGATCGGCCCGTCGCCGGTGAAGCTCCCCGACTCGACCTCGCCGTCCGGCATGCGCACGCGCACGCGCGCGAGCGGCGAGCGCGTGTTCGAGGCTTCGATGTCGAACGACTCGAGCTCGAACGCGGCGGGCGCCTGCTTCATCTCGTCCGAGACGATCGCCTCGAGGTCGAGCGCCGTGACCTTCTTCTTCTTGTCCGCCAGCTCCTTGAAGCGCTTGAAGGCCGTGTTGAGGGCGGCGCCGTCGACCTTGAAGCCGAGCTCCTCGAGTGCGTTGCGCAGCGCGTGGCGGCCCGAGTGCTTGCCGAGCACGAGCGAGTTCGTCTCGAGCCCGATCGTCGTGGCGTCCATGATCTCGTAGGTGGTGCGCTCCTTGAGCACGCCGTCCTGGTGGATGCCCGACTCGTGCGCAAATGCGTTGCGCCCGACGATCGCCTTGTTCGGCTGGACCTGGTAGCCGGTGATGCGCGACACCATCCGGCTCGTGCGCGCGATCTCCTGCGTAACGACGCCGGTCCAGAGGCCGTGCGCGGCCTCGCGCACGCGCAGCAGCATCACGATCTCCTCGAGCGAGGCGTTGCCGGCGCGCTCTCCGATGCCGTTGATCGCGCACTCGACCTGGCGGCAGCCGACCAGCAGGCCCGCGAAGGAGTTGGCGACGGCGAGCCCGAGGTCGTCGTGGCAGTGGACCGAGGTCGTGACGTCCGCCAACCCGGGCACGAGCCGGTAGAGCGTGCGCCACATGTCGGCGTGCTCCTCGGGAGTCGAGTAGCCGACGGTGTCGGGCACGTTGATCGTGGTGGCGCCCTCGTCGAGCGCGATCTGCAGCACCTCGGCTGTGAACTCGAGGTCCGAGCGGGTCGCGTCCATGGGCGAGAACTCGACGTCCTCGCAGTAGCCGCGCGCCTGGGCCACCGCCGCTCGCGCCTGGCCCTTCACGTCCTCACGGGTCGTCTGCAGCTGGTGCTCGATGTGGATGTCGCTCGTCGAGATGAAGGTGTGGATGCGCGGGCGCTCAGAATCCTTGACGGCGTTCCATGCGGCGTCGACATCCTGAGCGTTTGCGCGGGCGAGCCCGGCGATCACGGGGCCGTGCACCTCGCGGGCGATCGCCTGGACGGCCTCGAAGTCGCCGGGCGAGGAGATCGGGAAGCCGGCCTCGATGATGTCGGCTCCGAGCCGCGCGAGCTGGTGCGCGATCTCGAGCTTCTCCTGCTTGTTCAGCGAGATCCCCGGCGACTGCTCCCCGTCGCGCAGGGTGGTGTCGAAGATCTTTACTCGGTCGTTCTCGCTGCGGTCCATGTCGCTTCCCGTTCCTTCCCTGTCGGCCCTACCGGATTCTCCCTGAGTTCGCGCCTACCTGCGGGCGCCACGCGCTATTCCCCCCGAGGGGGGAGAAGAAGGAGGAGAAGCCGAGCGTCGACCAGATGCGACATGCGCAGCGCAGCGTACTACAGCGTCAGCACGACCTTGCCGATGTTCTTGCGCTCGTGGATGTAGCGATGCGCCTCGGGGCCGTCGTCCAGCCGGAACTCCTGCGCCACGACCGGACGGATGCGGCCCTCGTCGAGCCAGGCGCGCAGCGGCTCGATGAACCCGTCGAGGCCGCGGCTGTCCCAGAGCGTGAGCATGTTGAGGCCGATCACCGACTTCGACTCGCGCATCAGCTTGATCGGGTTGAACCGGGGCATCTGCGCGAGGATGCGCACCGCCCGCATCGGGCTGCGCCGCTCGCCGGCCTGCATCTCCGACGCCCCGAAGCACACGAGCCGCCCGCCGGGTCGCAGCAGCGCGAAGCTCTGCCTGAAGCTGCGCCCTCCCAGCGCGTCGAAGGCGAGGTCGAACGGATGGTCCTCGCCGGCCATCCGGCGTACCTCGTCGACCACGTCGTGCGTGCGGTAGTCGACCGCCTGGTCGACCCCGAAGCCGCGGATCGCCTCGTGCTTCGTGGGCGAGGCCGTGCCCCACACCTCGGCGCCCGTGAGCTTTGCGATCTGGGTGGCGGCGATGCCGACGCCCCCGCCCGCCGCCTGGATCAGAACGCGCTCACCAGCGCGCAGCGCGCCGTAGTGGATCAGCCCTGCGTACGCGGTGGCGTACGCGACCGGCAGGGCCGCCCCCTCGGAGTAGCTCCAGCCGTCCGGGATCGGGATCAGCGCGTTGCTGCTCGCTACGGCGAGCTGGGCGTAGCCGCCGAAGCGCGACCCGCCCATGACGCGCTGGCCGATCTCGAAGCCCTCGACCCCCTCGCCGACGGCGTCGACGTCGCCGGCGATCTCGTAGCCGACGACGCAGGGCGGCTTGGGGGCGTCCGGGTAGAGCCCGACGCGCGCGAGCAGGTCCGCGAAGTTGACCCCGGCGGCGCGCACGCGCACGCGCACCTCGCCCGGGCCGGCCTCCGGATCGGGACGCTCCTGCACCCGCATGACGTCGGGCGGGCCGTGCTCGGTGATGACGAGGGCGCGCACACACGCATCATTCCAACGCGCGCACGCTCTGCGTCGTCAGCGCCTGCGGCTCGGCGGGCTGATCTCGCCGCACGGCGCCGCGCCGGCCTGCCCGTACGCCGGCGCGGCGCCCTCCTGACCGGACGGCCGGGGGCTGGGGTCCCCGTGTGCCGTCGGCCGGTGCGGCGAGTCCGGCCGCGGCCTCATCGCCGGCAAGCGCTCCAGCCGCGATGCCCTGCGCGGCGTTCATGGCTTGCTCGACGATCGCCTCCGGCTGGGTGCCGGAGTTGCCCTCGCGTGCGCCGCCGTGCCGCCCGCGGCGAAGAGCGCGGTCCGGCAAGGAGGGCTGCCGGCACACGCGCAATAAGGCCGCGGGCGAGACGCTGCGAGGGCTTGTGAGGACGCGATCGGATGCTCCGATCCTTGTCCGGAGAGCCCCTCCTTACAACGAAGAACGCTGGTGATCAGGCGTTACGCGCCCGTCCCGTTGCGGATTGACGCAACGTCCGCGCTCAGACCGTGCGACCGCGGCTGCGGTTCGGCCGCTTGTAGCCCGCCGCGGCCTGGACGCTCGAGGGGCGCCATTTGGCGCCGCCGCGCACGGTGGGGACGCTCTCGTCGTTGAGGGTGTCGGCGATCGCCTGGAGGGTCATGCCGCTCTCGCGCATATCGACGATGCGCTGCTTGAGCGAGGGACGGTCGGCGACGGCGGGACGCCCGGACGCGCGCCGGCCGCTGCGCGCCGCCTCGAGGCCCTTGCGCGTGCGCTCCTCGATCTTCTTCTCGTCGAGCCCGCCCACGGTCACGAGCGCCTCGGCTGCGACGCGGCCGTCCGCCGTGCCGGTATCGAGCCCGATGTCGATCACGATCAGCCGCGCCTGGCGCTCGTCCAACATCCGCAGCAGGGCGCCGAGCTTGGCCGCCGAGCGGGTGAGCCGGTCGAGCCGCGAGACGATGACGCACTCGTACTCCTTGGCTTCGAGCCGCTCGAGCACGTACGTGAGCCCCGGCCTGCGCAGATCGGCACCGTTGTGAGTCTCGAGATCGCGCACGAGCTTGCCGAGCACGAGGCCGTGCTTCTCGCAGGCCGCCTGGATCAGCTTGGCCTCTTCACGCAGGCGCTCGCGCTCGGCCTCGCCCGGGGCGGACACGATCGTGTAACCGAGCGCCGGCAGCGTCGGGGCGCCGTTGATCGCCGGCCTCGGAGCGGGCAGCGCCCGGGGCTTCGAGGCCTCCACCACCGGCTCGACAGCGGGCGCCTTCGGCGGTTGGCGGCGCCGCATCCGCCGCAGCAGCCACAGGGCCGCGCCGAGGACCAGCAACCCGCCTGCGACGAGGGCGATCAGCGCCGGGGTCGACATGCCTCCACCCTGCTCCGCGGCCGGCTCAACCGGGCGTGCCTGGGGAACCTGGTTCCCGCCCGTGTCCTGCGGGGTCGAGGGGGCAGTCTCGTCGAGCGGATACTCCTTCCACAGCTCCGTCGGCGGGTCACCGCCGCTCTGCGCCACCGTCCCGCCAGGCAGCGCGGCCGCCACGCACAGCGCGAGCAGCAGCAGGAGGACCATTCGAGTCCGCATCAGATGATTGTGATCGGGGTTCCGACTGGCAGCAAGCGGCCGAGTCTCTCGATGTCCGGGTTGCGCATCCTGATGCATCCGTGCGAGACCCGGCCGGGGATCAGATCCGGCTGGTTCGTCCCGTGGATTCCGACGAAGCCACCGCCCGGCCAGTCGGTGAGCACGGCCGAGCGTGCGCTCGTCCCGAACGCAAGCGGGCCGTAGAAGTCACTGCGATAGCGCACGAGCTTGTTGCGTACGTAGAAGCGCCCCCGCGGCGTCGGCCACTGGCCCTGGCCGACACCGACCGGGGCGCGCAGCAGCGGCCGTCCGTCGCGCAGCAGAGTCACCCGCAGGCGCTCGAGATCGACCACGAGCCGCGTGCGCACCGAGCGGTAGCCCGACAACGCCGCGCGCGGCACCCAGCCCGTCGTGCCGTTCGGGAGCACAGCGAGCCGGGCCCGGACCCACACCCGTCCTGCGCCGTCACGCATGCGGCCGAGTACGAGCAGGGGGTTCGCGGTCCCCTCCGGCGTCCTGCTCGACAGCCGGGTAACGGCGCCGGCCGAGCGGCTCGGCGCGGAGCGGGCGGTCACCGGGCGCAGCACCGTGGTCCACAGCGAGACGTTGCGCTCGCCGGCGAGCCCGTGCGGTGCCCCCACCTGCAGGGCCGGCTCGGGCGGGCCGGGCAGCTCGTCTCTGTCCGGCGTCGAGCTCGAGCTCGGGGCGAGCAGCACCGCGCCGAGCAGCGCGAGAACGGCCGCGCCACACACGAGTCCGAGCGCGCGCCGGCGGCGCACCGGCTCATCCCGTGAAGCGCGGCGCACGCTTTCGCTTCGTTGCCGGAGCCGCCGTGACGAAGTTCGTCGAGCGGACGATCTGGGTGACCTCCTGCTTCGAGCTCGGCTGGTCGAACGCGGAGCGCGCGGGGTTGGCGCCGAACAGGTAGCGCATCCATGCCGCGTGGCGCGCCTCGACCGAGTGAATCGCGACGGCGGCCGCGAGCGCCGAATCCGCCTTGAGGTTGGTGGCCTGGCCCTTGTACGCCGCGACGGCGAGGTCCTCGAAGGCGACGGCCGTCTTGAGGAAGGCCTGCGGCTTCTCCGTGACCCCCTGGAAGTCGAAGGACGGCCGCTTGACGGCCTTGCCCCCCAGCAGGTCATGGAACGCCTTCACGTGCGCGCGCTCGACGGCGCCCACCGTCTGGGCGGCGCGTTCGGTGCGCCCGCGCAGAGCCTTCATCCGCTCGGCTTCGGTGTAGAACGCGGCCTGCAGGTACTCGAGCGTGAGCGCGTAGTTGAGGATGTCGAGGTCGGACGCGCTCTGGCGAGCATCCGCGTTGACGGCGCCGAGGCCGAGCAGTGTCAGCGAGGCTCCCAGGCTCGCGCCGAGGAAGCCTGCCCGCGAGACGCCGCCGAGCGGCTCCGCCGCCTCCGCCAGCGCGCCGTCGACATCCAGCCTGTGCATCGAAAGGTCGTCCACGGCGCTCAGCTCCTCATCCCGATCCGCTCGAGGCCCTGGCGGACCTGGGGCGCTGACAGCGGCGTGTCAGTCGCGTCGGGAGCGGGCGGCTCCCCCGCGATGCTCCGAATCCAGGCCGCGTGGCGCGCCTCCACCGATACGACGGTGGCCGCGGCCTCGAGGGTCGGCTTGCTCACATTCGTCGCCTGGCCGTTGTAGGCAGCCACCGCCAGGTCCTCCAGTTCCGCCGCGGTCGAGGCAAAGGCTTCGGGATCGCGGGTCGCGGCGCCGAATTCGAAGCGCGGAGGCTCGCCGGCCTTCCCTCCCAGCGCCTTCCTGATGAAGGCGAGGTGCTCGCGCTCCTGTTCCAGCACCGCCTCTGCGTAGCCCTGAACCTCGCCGCTCAGCCCGCCACGGTCGAGCGCCTCCGCATAGAAGGCGGTCTCCGTGTACTCGAGCAGCAGGATCAGCTGCAGCGCCTCGACGTCCTTATCTGTCTGGGCATCGGTGTCCTCGACCGGCCCAATTGCCACCCCGGCAGCCACTGCCGCGCTGGCGGCAACCGCCCCCGCAGCGATGAACTGTGTACGGGACAGCGCCCCCTCAACTATTTCCATGGTTACTTTGTGCCCCATTTCGAGGCAAAAAGCGGATGAACTTCGACGGAAACGTCACGTACGCAACCGTTCCGTTGCGTACTTCCGCAACCGCTCACGCGGGAAGGCCGTCCAGCGCCTCGTCCTTTTGCGGACGCTTGTAGCCCGCAGCGGACTGCACGCTGGAGGGCCGCCACTCGGCGCCGCCGCGCGCCGTGGGCACGCGTTCGGCGTTGAGTTTGTCCGCGATCGCCTGCAGCGTCCAGCCGCGGGCACGCAGCGCGCGGATGCGGGCGCGCAGCTCGGGCTGGTCGGCCACCGCGGGCCTGCCTGGCCGCGCGCCGCGCTCGCGCGCCGCCTCGAGTCCCTGGCGCGTCCGCTCCTGCAGCTTCCGGCGCTCGAGCTGGCCGGCGGCACGGAGCGCATTCGCCGCGATGCGCCCTCCAGGGGTCGCCGTGTCGAGGCCGACGTCGGCGGCGATGAGGCGTGCGCCGCTGCGGGCGAACCAGTCGATCATCGTGCCGATGCCCGCCGCCGAGTCCGCCAGGCTGGCGAGCTGGGCGACGACGAGCGCGGAAGCCTGCCCCGACGCGATCTGCTCGAGCGCGTGGCGGAGTGCCGGCGTTGACGGATCAGCGGCGTCCGGGGTGCCCTCGTCAGTCACCAGGCGGGTCAGGTCGAGCCCGCAATCCGTGCACACCTGCTCGATCGCGCGCGCCTGGCGCAGCATGTCGAGCTCGGCATCGGGCCCGGGCCGCACATATCCGAGCGCGGGCGCCGCCGGCTCGCTCACGCCGAACCATTGCTCGAGGGCTTGAGTGTGCTCCTGCGCTGACATCAACCCATTACTTACGAATGCTTCGCAGCATTGGATCACTCCGTCGTGCGAAAAGCCATCAATACGCCTCCCCGGGCTATCTTCAGGCCATGACCACCGCCGCCCCCATCGGCCGGGAGATCAGCGACTCCATCCTCGAGGTGATCGGTAACACGCCGCTGGTGCGGCTGTCGCGAATCGGCAGGGACCTGCGTCCGCAGCTGGTCGCGAAGCTCGAGGCGCTCAACCCCGGCGGGTCGATCAAGGACCGCGTCGCGGTCGCCCTGATCGAGGCCGCCGAGCGCGACGGGCTGCTGCGGCCCGGCGGAACGATCGTGGAGCCGACGAGCGGCAACACGGGCACCGGGCTCGCGATCGCCGCCTCGCTGAAGGGCTACCGGGTGATCGCCGTGATGCCGGACAAGATGTCCAAGGAGAAGATCGACCTGCTGCGCGCGTACGGCGCCGAGGTCGTCGTCGCGCCGACCGACGTCCCGCCCGAGTCGCCCGAGTCGTACTACCGCGTGGCCGATCGCCTCACCGAGGAGATCCCGGGCGCCTTCCAGCCGAATCAGTACCGCAACCAGGCCAACCCCGAGGTGCACTACCTCTCGACGGGACCGGAGCTGTGGCGCCAGTCGGGCGGTCAGATCACGCACCTGGTCGTGGGAGTCGGCACGGGCGGCACGATCACGGGCGTCGGGCGCTACCTGCGCGAGCAGAACCCCGCCATCGAGATCATCGGCGCGGACCCGATCGGGTCGATCTACTCCGGTGGAGAGGACGGCGTCAAGCCGTATCTCGTCGAGGGGGTCGGCGAGGATTTCTGGCCGGACACCTACGACCCCTCGATCGTCGACCGCTACGTGACCGTCTCCGACCAGGACTCATTCCTGTGGACGCGCAAGCTCGCGGAGATGGAGGGGATCCTCGCCGGCGGTTCCTGCGGGCTCGCCCTGTGCGCCGCCCATCAGGTGGCGCGGGAGGTCGACGACCCCGACGCGATGGTCGCGGTGATCTTCCCCGACGGCGGGCGCTCCTATCTCTCGAAGATCTTCAACGACGGCTGGATGCGCCAGTACGGCTTCCTCGGGCGCGAGGAGGAGCTGACCGTCGGCGACGTGCTGCGGCGCAAGCACGCCTCCGGCGAGATCCCGCCGCTTCTGACCGTGGACGCTCACGCGAAGGTTCGAGACGCCGTCTCGCTCCTGCACGAGCACCGGGTCTCGCAGCTGCCGGTGGTGTCGTCGCACGATCCGCAGACGGTCGTGGGCTCGGTGTCCGAGCGCGGGCTGCTGCGGCACGCCATGGATGACCCGGCGCTGCTCGGCGCCGAGATCGTCGAGGTGATCGAGCCGCCCTTCCCCGCGGTGACTGCCGACGACGGCGTGCGCGAGGCGGTCGAGCTGCTCACCGACCGTCGCGAGGCGCTGCTCGTGAACATGGACGGGCGCGCCGCCGGGATCCTCACCCGCGCCGACCTGCTCGAGTCGCTCGCCCGGTGAGCAAGCTCCCCGACAAAGACGATCGCTCCGGCGCGGGCCGGCCCGCGCCCTCACGCAAGGCCGCCCGTTTCCCCACCCGCGTGGTCCACGCGGGCCTCGAGCCCGACCCGAGCTACGGCTCGGTGATCCCGCCGATCCACCAGACGTCGACCTTCATCCAGCCGGCGCCCGGCGAGTTCGTGGAGGACTACGACTACGCGCGCTCCGCCAATCCGACGCGCGCCGCGCTCGAGCGGGCTCTCGGCGACTTGGAGGGCGGGCTCGGGTCGTGCTTCTCGAGCGGAATGGCGGCCACGCACGGCCTGATCACCGCGGCCTGCAGCGCCGGCGACCACGTGGTGCTGCCGAACGACCTGTACGGCGGCACTTACCGGCTGCTCGACAAGGTGCTCACGCGCTTCGGCCTGCGCTACGACATGGTCGACCAGACCGACCTCGACGCGCTCGAGCGCGTCGTCACGCCGGCGACGAAGCTGATCTGGGTCGAGACGCCGACGAATCCGCTGCTGAACGTGGTCGACATCGAGGCCGTCGTCGCCCGCAGGCGTGACGCACTCGTCGCCGTCGACAACACCTTCGCGACGCCGGTCGTGCAGCGCCCGCTCGAGCTCGGAGCGGGGGCGGTCGTCCATTCGGCGACCAAGTACCTCGGCGGTCACTCGGACGTGGTGGGCGGTGTGGTCGTCGTCCACGACGACGAGCTCCACGAGCGCGTGCGCTTCGTGCAGAACTCGGTCGGCGCCGTGCCGGGGCCGTTCGACTGCTTCCTCGTCCACCGCGGCCTGCGCACGCTGCACCTGCGCGTGGCGGCGCATACCGAGAACGGCCGCGCCGTGGCGGAGCTGCTGCGCTCGCTGCCCGCGGTGTCGGACGTGCGCTGGCCTGGATTCGGCGGGATGGTCTCGTTTCGCCATCCCGAGGCCATCCGCATCGCCGCGGCCACGCGGATCTTCTCGCTGGCCGAGTCACTTGGCGGCGTCGAGTCGCTGATCGAGGTCCCGCAGGCGATGACCCATCAATCGGTCGAGGACTCGGCCGCCGCAGTGCCGGCCGACCTGGTGCGGCTGTCGTGCGGCGTCGAGGCGGCCGAGGACCTGGTCGAGGACCTGCGGCGCGCGATCGGCTAAGCGCGGCCTGGCTGGTGGTCGCTGCGCCTCATCTCGTACCAGCTCTCACCGGCCGGCTCGCCCTTCAGGTTCCAGCTCCACGAGGTGGTCGGGGTGATGCGCATGAAGATGCCGGGGCCGACCATCCCGACGCGCTCGAACGGCTGCTCGGCATGGCCGTAGATCCGGATGCCGCGCGCGATGAACGGATCGAGCGACGGCATGTCGTCGACCACGAGTGAGACCTTCTGGTTTCCGGCAGCCACGTTGCGGAACTTGCGCGTGCCGGTGACCTCGGGGCTGCCGCCAACCCAGAAGAAGGTGCCGTCGAACTCGACTGCGACCGGCACGACATCGGGTTGGCCGTCTGGGCCCAGCGTCGCCAACCGCCCCAGCCCATGGGAGCGCAGATAGGCGATCTCGTCGTCCGTGAAGGACACGGCGGCGGGGACGCTACCGCGCGCGGAAGCGCGAAGCCGGGGGGACTTGACTTCATGCCCGCACGGGCGGAGGATCGTACGGAGGATTCGCGGCCCAGCGGCGGGAGAACACCCCCCAGAGCGGCGGCGCGTGCGCCGTGCGTCGCCAGCGACAGGAGGACCATATGGACTCCAGACGAGCGTTGACGGCGCTGATCGCCGTCTCCGCCGTGGTGGTGGCGGGCATACCCGCCGCAGCGAGCGCTCACAGGCCTCCGAAGCTACCGGCGGCGCACGAGCTGGCCAGCTTCGCCGCCCCCGACTGCATGAGCGGTTGTGGCTCCGGCAGCACGGTCGGCCCCGACAGGGCGCTGTACGTGACGGACGGCCCCGGAGGACGCGTCCTGCGTGTGGACCCGAGGACGGGCGTCGTCACGACCTTCGCGAGCGGCCTGCCTCAGGCGATTCCCGAAGTGGGAATCGGCGGAGCGATGGACGTCGCCTTCGCCGGGCACACCGCGTACGTGCTCGTGACACTCGTCGGGCCCGCCCTCGGCCAAGAGGACGTCGTCAACGGCCTCTACCGCGTCGAGAGGAACGGCAGCGTGACCGCGGTCGCCGACATCGGCGAGTGGTCGATCGACAATCCTCCCGGCCCGGACTTCTTCGTCCCGAGCGGCGTCCAGTACGCCCTGCAGGAGTTCGGTGGCGGCTTCCTCGTCACGGACGGCCACCACAACCGCGTCCTGCACGTCACGCGCCGCGGTCACATCAGAGAGCTGATCGCGTTCGGCAACATCGTCCCCACGGGCCTCGAGGTCCATGGCTGGACGATCTACATGGGCCAGGCCGGCCCGATCCCGCATCTCCCGCAGAACGGCAAGGTCGTGAGATTCACGCCGTGGTCGGCAGCGACCGAGGTCGCGTCGGGGGCCAGCCTGATCGTCGACGTCGAGTTCGGCCCGGATCGCCGGCTCTACGCCCTCTCGCAGGGCATCTGGGACCTGCCGCAGATTCCCGAGAACGAAGGGGCGCCGGCCTCCGCGAACACCGGGAAGCTCTTGCGGATCAGCAGGGACGGCAGCTTCGCGTCCGTGGTCGAAGCCCATCGACAGACCGACGTCAGTCGAGTTCATCGGCAAGACCGCCTTCGTGATCACGCTCACGGGCAAGGTGATCAGGATCGACGACGTAGGGAGGTCGCACTTCGGCTAGCCCGCGCCAGCACGCAGCAGGCTGCCGCGGCCGGTCGGCCATGACCGGCCGCGGTTGCCCCTGGAGCGCGGGACGCGGAAGACGTCGATGCCGTGGTCGATCGTCGAGACGACGATCTCGAGGCGCTTGTCCCGATTGAGATCGGCGATCGAAGGGGCGGCGGCGATGCCGACGCCGTTGCCGTTGTCGCGCTGGTTACGGAGCCGAACGTCGAAGAGCCGCCTGCCGGACGCGGCGAGCACGATCAGCCGGCCGGCGCCCGGGCTGGGGCCGTAGGTGCCGAACACGAGTTCCGGGACGCCGTCGCGGTCCAGGTCGGCGGCCACGACCTCCGACGCGAACGTCTTCGGCGCTCCGCGGGCGTAGTCGTAGCGCCAGAGCCGCTTGCCACCGGGCCCCACCGCGTATACGTGACCATCGGGCACGGCCGCGATGATCTCCGGGCGCCGATTCCCCTTGATGTCGACCACGGTCGGCGCCGGAATGCCGCTGGGCGGATACCAGTCCCCGTCTGCGCGAACGGCCGGCTTGCCGGTCAGCGGCGGCCGCTCGAAGCCCTTGTGCCTGCGCGCCGAGCGCAGTCCGCGACCCTGTGCGCCGTCGAGGGCCATGAAGGCGTAGGCCTGCGTCTCGTAGGGCTCCTTCATCTCGACGTTGGGCAGGCCGATCACCTCGTTGTGCCCGTCGCGGTCGAGATCGGCGACCGACGGCGGCGAGGCCGTCCACTGAAGCCACGGGGTCGTGCGGATGTCGGGCCAGGGTCCGGCGTGGCGGTGGTAGTGATTCGCCTCCACGCGCGGGCTGAGCCAGCGGATGAACTGTCCCCACCCGAGGCGCCTCCCGAGATGGTCCTGCTGCCGGTTCGTGTACCACGGCGACGCGAGCACGGACGTGCCGTCGTGGTTGAACACGTTGATCTGGTGGTTGTCGAAGGTGACGACGATCTCGAGCTGCCGATCGTCGTCGAGGTTGCCGATGCCGACGTTCTCGCCGTAGGCGCCGTAGCCGTGGTTGCCGGCGCCGTTGAAGCCGGCGTCGCCGCCCGGGCCCGACAGCGTGTTGTACCGCGGCCATGCCGGCGCGGGCGCGCCCGGCGGTTGGTAGAGCGCTCCCGACCCGTCGAAGACGAAGACCTGCGAGCCCGTCGGCGAGGTGTTCGTCGTCGTCGCCACCACCTCGATGCGACCGTCTCGATCGAGGTCGGCTCCGGCGAGGCCACGCGTTTCGGGACACTGGCCGCCACTGCAGGTCGAGACCGGCCAGCCGGGCTTCAGCCGCAGCCCACCGGGGCCGAGGCTGTATGCCGCCACCGTCCCCTCGTTCCCGCCTACCACGATCTCCCGCGAGCCGTCCCCGTCCAGGTCGGCGACCACGCTCGGCGCATAGACGCGCCCGCTCGTCGCCGTGCCCTCGCCCAGGCGTCGCCCCTTCGCGTCGAAGACGAAGGTCGAGTAGAACGGCGCAACGATCTCGAGGCGGCGATCGCCGCGGAGGTCGACGAGGCCCGGTGACGAGAACCAGCCGGTCTGGCCGGTGTCGATGTTCCGAACGAAGCGCGGAGCCGCGACGCCACTCGAGCTCTGCGCCAACGCGGGCGCCGGCGCCGCGAGCACCGAGGCGAGGACCACCGGGAACCACCAGTGCAGGCGTCGTCGCATCCGCGAAAGCTATCCGGCCGCCAGGCGGGCTCCGCTGCCCCCGCCCGGGTAATGTCACCGCCGTGGCCCACGATTCGACGCTCATCTTGCAGCTCGCGCGCAACAGCGCGGTCGACCGACAGCTCGGCGAGGACGAGCCGGACAGCGTCGCCCGCGGCGACGTCGTGATCGACCACGTCCCGGCGGACTCTCACGGTCATGTCGAGGGCGGGTCGGGTCAGGTCGTGCTGTCCGTGCCCTCGCCGGAGGGGCTGACCCGCGAGCCGGACGAGCTGCGGCGCGTGATCGGCGGCGCGGGCGACGGGGTCGAGCCGCTCGTGATCGTGATCGAGGCAGCCGAGGAGCTGCGCTCGGACGAGCTCGCCGTGGTGGTCGACGCGGCGAGCCACACGTCCCGCCCGGTGATCCTGCGCATCATGCGCGACGGTTGAGCTCGGGACGGGCGGGCGCTACGGCAGGTGCGTCCGGGACCGCGCCGAAAGGCACGGGGTGCCTTACGTCTACCTGCTGAGGTGCGCGGACGACAGCCTCTACTGCGGTTGGACGACCGACCTCGCTCGCCGGCTGGCGGCGCATCGGGCCGGCACGGCGAGCCGCTACACGCGCAGCCGTCTGCCGGTGGAGCTGGCCGCGGTCGTCGAGGTCGCCGACCGCTCAGCAGCGCTTCGCCAAGAGGCCCGCATCAAGCGGCTTTCGCGGGCGGCCAAGCTGCAGCTCGTGCAGGAGGCCCATCTGCCGTCGGCGCGACACCGTCAAACGGCGAACCCGGCTAGAGGCTGACGGTCCTGCCCGCCTCGAACCCGTCGCTTTCGGCGATCACCTCGACGACGTCCTGCGGGACGGGCGAGTCGGTGGTGACGATCATCGTCGCCACCCCGCCGACGTGGTCCGCGTCGGGGCGGCGGCCGACCGCCGCGCCGGAGATGTTGATGCCGGACTCGCCGAAGATCCCGCCCACGCGACCGATCATGCCGGGCTGGTCGACGTAGCGAAACAGCGCGAGGTTGGGCTCGAGCTGGATGTTGAAGCGCGAGCCCCACGCCTCGAGCAGGTGCGGGCGGTGCCTTCGCCCGAAGGTCGTCCCCACCACGCGTGTGCGCGTGCCACCGCTCACGATCGTCACGCGCAGTAGGTCGGTGAAGTCACGCGAGTCGGCCGAGTTCGTCTCGGACACGCGAATGCCGCGCTCCTCGGCGATCGCCGGGGCGTTGACCTCGTTGACCTCCTCCTCGACGTGGCCGGCGAGCGCGCCCTTCAGCACCTGCACCGTCAGGAAGCGCGTGTCGCGCGTCGCGATCCGGCCGAGGTACTCGACCTCGAGCGCGTCGACCGAGGTGCCCTCCGCGAGCGCCACGCCGACGCGGCCGAGGTCGCGCGCGAGCGGCAGGAACGGCCCCAGCGCCTCGAGGTCCTCGGGTGCGATCGCCGGCACGTTGACCGCGCTCGTGACGACGCCGCCGGTGAGCGCTGCCACCACCTGCTCGGCCGCTTGGTAGCCGGCGCGGTCGGTGGCCTCCGCCGTGGAGGCGCCGAGGTGCGGCGTGACCACCACGTTGGCGTAGCCGAACAGCGGGTTGTCGGTCACGGGCTCGTCGCGAAAGACGTCGAGCGCCGCGCCCGCCACGCGGCCCGAGTCGAGCGCGTCGCGCAGCGCCTCCTCCACGATCAGCTTGCCGCGCGCGACGTTGATGATCCGCACGCCCTCCTTCATCTGGGCGAAGGCGTCCGCGTCGAGGAAGTTCTCGGTCTCGGCGGTCACCGGCAGGTGAATCGTGAGGAAGTCGGCGCGCTCGTAGAGCTCGACTGACGACGCCGCTCGCTCGACGCCGAGCGCGCGGAAGCGCTCCTCGGCGACATAGGCGTCGAAGGCGAGCACGCGCATCCCGAAGCCGAGCGCGCGCTGCGCCACGAGCTGGCCGATCCGGCCGAAGCCGAGGATCCCGAGCGTCTTCTCGTAGAGCTCGACGCCGCTGAAGCGCGAGCGCTCCCAGGCGCCGCCGGTCAGCGACTCGTGCGCCTGCGGCACCTTGCGCGCGAGCGCGAGCAGCATCGCGAGCGTGTGCTCCGCGGCGGTGATCACGTTCGACTGTGGAGCGTTGGCGACCACCACGCCGCGCTTGGTCGCCGCCTCGACGTCGACGTTGTCGATGCCTACACCGGCGCGCCCGACGGCCTTCAGCCGCCCGGCCCGCTCGAGCAGGTCCGCGGTCAGCTGCGTGCCGGAGCGGATCAGGAGCCCGTCGAACTCGCCGATGCGGCTCTCGAGCTCGCCGTCCTCCCAGTCGGTGCCGACCTCGACCTCGAGACCGGCGTCGCGCAGCAGCTGGATGCCCGACTCGCCGATCTTCTCCTTGACGAGGACCTTCACGCCGCCACGGGCACGCCGGCCTCGAGCACGCGCTGCGCGGCGGCCACGCCGGCGCCCAGCTCGACCTCGTGGCCAAGCTCCCGCAGGGTCATCTCGAGCGCCGAGACGGTGACGATGATGTCGAAGGGACCGAAGTAGCCGCAGTGGGCAATGCGGGCGATCTTGCCCTTGAGGCGGCCCTGGCCGCCCGCAATCGTGACGCCGAAGCGGTCGCGCATGAGCTTGGGCACGCGCGCACCGTCGATGCCCTCCGGCAGGACGATCGCGGTGACGACGTTCGCGGCCTCATCGGCGCCGCCGAGCAGCTCGAGCTCGAGCGCCTGCGCCGCGGCGCGAGTGGTCCGGCCGAGCAGGTCGTGTCGGCGATAGACCTGCGGAAGCGTCTCCTCCTCGATCAGCCCGAGCGCCACGTCGAGTGCCTGGACGAGGCCGACCGCCGGCGTGAACGGGCTGTCCGGCGGGTCCTTGCGCTGACCCTCGACGGTCCGGGCCCAATCGAAGTAGAAGCGCCCCCCCGGCGCGGCCGCGGCGCGCTCGAGCGCAGCCGCGTTGGGGCTCGCGAAGCCGAGGCCGGGCGGTGCCATCAGCGCCTTCTGCGAGCCGGCCACGACCACGTCGAGACCCCACTCGTCCTGCGGGCACGGCACTGCGCCGAGCCCGGACACCGCGTCCACGGCGATCAGGGCGCCGTGCCGGTGCGCCACCTCGGCGAGCTCCCGGACGTCGTTGACGACGCCGGTCGAGGTCTCGGAAAGCTGCGTGAACAAGACCTCGACACCCGGGTTGGCGGACAGCTGAGCATCGAGGCCGGCCGGGTCGACCTTGCGGCCCCACTCCGTCTCCCAGTGGATCGTGTCCGCGCCATAGGCGTCGCACAGCTCTGCCCAGCGCTCACCGAACTTGCCGCAGGAGGCCACGAGCGCCGGCTCGCCGCGGCGCACGAGGTTGGCGACCGCGGACTCCATGGCGCCGCTGCCCGAGCTGGCGAAGACGAGCACCTCGCTCGTCGTCCCGAACACGGTCTTGAGCCGGTCGAGCACGCGCGCGTACACCTCGACGAATGCCGGCGCGCGGTGATAGAGCATCGGCTCTGCCATCACCTGCGAGACGGCGGGCGGCAGCGGCGTCGGCCCGGCGGTCATCAGGTAGCGCTTGAGATACGGATTCGCCATCGGACCGGCGAGCATAGCGAGCGCTCAGGCCATGAGATGAAGGGCGACGCGCAGCGCCGCCGCACCCACGACGGAGAGGCTCTGGGACTCGTCGAAGTCGCGCTCCAGGTCCCTCTGGAAGTCGTCATCCGAGAGCGCGGCGATGAGCACCGCAACCCAGATCGCGGTGGCGATGACAGAGAAGATCAGGCTCACGAGGCCGATCCAGAAGCCGGCCTGGCCGAGCGAGCGGTTCTTCGGCGTCTCGCCCGCGTCGACGCGGCGGACGCCCTGGCGGCCGAGCACCATGCCGGCAATCGAGAGGCCGACCGAGAGGATCGACGAGAGGCCGGCCGAGATCAGCAGCAGTCCGCCGCCGACGAGCGAGAGGATGAAGCCCGCCACCGCCTGGTTGTTGTCGGGTACGCGCTGCTGCGGGTAGGCCCAGGGCTGGGGCGGCGGTTGCTGCCAGCCGCCCTGTGTGACCGGCGGGTACCAGCCCCCGGCCGGTGGCGGCTGCCCGTAGGCGGTCTGCTGCTGCCCATAGCCGGGCTGCGGGGGCTGCTGGGCGGGGGCCTGCGGCGGGGGCTCAGGCGCCGGCGGGGCCGGCCTGCCGCCCAGCTCGGGCTCGGGGCCTGCGGGCTCCGGCGGCAGGAAGCGGCTGCGCTCCTCGTCGTTCACGCGCCGCCGGCTCAGAACTCCTGATCGATCCAGGGCATCATCGCGCGCAGCTCCCTGCCCTCGCGCTCGATCTGGTGCCCCTTCTCTTCCTCGCGCATGCGCAGGAAGTTCTCCTGCCCCGCCTTGTTCTCGGCGATCCACTCGCGCGCGAACTCGCCGGACTGGATCTCGGACAGGATCTCTCGCATCGCCGCGCGGGCGCGATCGTCGATCACGCGCTTGCCGCGCGTGAGGTCGCCGTACTCAGCGGTGTTCGAGACCGAGTAGCGCATCCCGGTGATGCCCTTCTCGTACATCAGGTCGACGATCAGCTTGAGCTCGTGCAGGCACTCGAAGTAGGCGAGCCGCGGGTCGTAGCCGGCATCCACGAGCGTCTCGTAGCCCGCCCGGACCAGCTCGCTGACGCCGCCGCAGAGCACGGCCTGCTCGCCGAACAGGTCCGTCTCGGTCTCGTCCTTGAAGGTCGTCTCGATCACGCCCGCGCGCGTGCAGCCGATCCCCTTCGCGTAGGCGAGCACGAGGTCGCGCGCGTTGCCGCTCGCGTCGCGGTCGATCGCAACGAGGCCGGGCACGCCGTTGCCGTCCACGAACTGCCTGCGCACGAGGTGCCCCGGGCTCTTCGGGGCCACCATGCCCACATCGACCTCCGGGCCGGGGTCGATCTGGCCGAAGTGGACGCTGAAGCCGTGGGCGAACATCAGCAGGTTGCCGGGCGCGATGCCGTCGCGGATCTCGGCCTCGAAGACGTCGGCCTGCTTCTCGTCGGGCAGCAGGATCATCACGATGTCGCCCTCGCTGGCGGCATCCGCGACCGGGAGCACGCGCAGCCCGTCCGACTGCGCCTTCTGCACCGACGACGAGTCCTCACGGAGGCCGACTACGACGTCGACGCCCGAGTCCTTGAGGCTGAGCGCGTGGGCGTGGCCCTGCGAGCCGTAGCCGATGACTGCCACGGTCTTGCCGTCGAGCTTGGAGAGATCGGCGTCCTTGTCGTAGATCATGGGCGCGAGACTCTAGTGAGCCGGTCTCGGAGCAGCTTGCCTGCGGCGTTGCGCGGCAGCTCGGGGAGCGTGTGAATCGCCTTGGGAACCTTGTAGGGCTCGAGCCGAGCGCGCGCCCAGGCCTCGAGCTCACCGTCCTCCACCGGCCGGCTGAGCACGACGTAGGCGGTGATCGCCTCACCCCAGAGCGGGTCCGGCAGCCCGGCGACGCCGGCGTCGGCGACGGCCGGATGGGTGAGGAGCGCCTGCTCGACCTCCAGCGGTGCGACGTTCTCCCCCCCGGTCACGATCAGCTCCTTGAGGCGGCCCTCGACATGCAGGAGGCCGCCGGCGTCGAGCCGGCCGCGGTCGCCGGTGTGGAGCCACCCGTCTGCGCGGCGCGTCGCGGACGCCACCATGTCGCCGCGGATGAGGATCTCGCCCTCCCCGGAGATCTGGAGCTCGGCGCCGCGAAGGACCCGGCCGGGGATGCCGGCCACCACCTGCGAGCAGGTCTCCGTCATGCCGTAGACGGGCGTGACCGGGATGCCCTCCCCCTCCGCCCACTCGAGGAGACCGGCCGGGACGGGCCCGCCGCCGAGCGCGATCGCCCGCAGGCCGGGTGCCTTGCGAAGCCCGCAGTCGCGCAGCCGCGCGAGCATCGTCGGCACGAGCGAGGCGAGTGTGATCGCGCCGTCCTCGAGCACCGCGCGCACCCGCTCCGGGTCGAAGCGCTCGTGCAACACGGCCGTGCTGCCGTTGATTGCCGAGCGAACGAGGATGTTGAGCCCGCCCACGTGGTGCAGCGGCAGCGGGCACAGCCAGCGGTCACCGGGCTCGGCGCCGACGGCGTCGGCCGCCGCCGCCGCGCTCGCTGCGTGGTTGCGATGGGTCAGCTCGACGAGCTTCGGCTCCCCGGTGGTCCCCGAGGTCGCGATCACCGTGTGCACGGCGTCAGGGGGATGGTCGAGGCGCGGCTCGCCCGGCCGCTGCTCGGTCAGCGGCAGGGGTGCGCCCGCTTGGCCCGCTGGCAGCGGCTGAAGCGCCGCGCCGCGGCGCGGCAGCGCGTGCAGCAGCGCCGCGAACGCGAGGTTCGCGCCGGCGGCGGCCTGCACCCGCTCGCCGGGCGAGACGGCGAGGCGCCGCGCGAGCTCGTCAGCCCGCGCGTTCAGCTCGCCGTAGGTCAGCGCGCCGTCGTCGGCCTCGACCGCGAGCCGGTCGGGGTGCTCCTCTGCAGCTGTCGCGAGCCAATCCCGCATCGTTGCCCGGATTAAAGCCACCCCGCGCGTATCCTCCCGGGCGCATGGCCACCACCCGCACGATCCGGGCTGCCGCGGACTGGCGCGCGGCCGGCGACTACGAGGACATCCGCTACGAGATCGCCGAGGGGATCGCCAAGATCACGATCGACCGGCCCGAGGTCCGCAACGCCTTCCGCCCGGAGACGCTCATAGAGATCTCGGACGCGCTCGAGCGCGCCCGCTCGGACACGTCGGTGGGCGTGATCATCCTCACCGGCGAGGGCCCGCTCGCGTTCTGCTCGGGCGGCGACCAGCGCGTCCGGGGCGACACCGGCTACGTGGCGAGCGGCGCCGAGGTCGGGCGCTTCCACGTCACCGACCTGCACATCCAGATGCGCCGGCTGCCGAAGCCGGTCGTGGCGATGGTGGCGGGCTACGCGATCGGCGGCGGGCATGTGCTGCACGTGGTCTGCGACCTGACGATCGCGGCGGACAACGCCCGCTTCGGCCAGACGGGGCCGAAGGTCGGCAGCTTCGACGGCGGCTTCGGCGCCGGCCTGCTCGCCAACCTGGTGGGGCCGAAGAAGGCCAAGGAGATCTGGTTCCTGTGCCGCCAGTACGACGCCGAGCAGGCGCTCGAGATGGGGCTCGTCAACCGGGTCGTGCCGCTCGAGGAGCTGGAAGAGGAGACGGTCGCCTGGTGTCGCGAGATGCTCGCCCTCTCTCCCTTCTCGCTGCGCCTGATCAAGGCCAGCTTCCACGCCGCCGAGGACGGGCTCAGCGGCATTCAGCAGCTCGCGCACGACGCCAACCTCCTCTTCTACGGCTCCGAGGAGGCCCAGGAAGGTCGGGACGCCTACAGGGAGAAGCGCCGACCCGACTTCGCCAAGTTCCCGAAGCGGCCTTGAGCCATCTCCGCCTCTGGCTGCTCGCGGCCCGGCCGCGCACGCTCCCGGCGGCGATCGCCCCGGTCCTGGTCGGCACCGCCCTGGCCGGGTCCGAAGGGACCTTCCGCGCGCTGCCATTCGTGGCGGCGCTCGTGGGAAGCGTCTTCATCCAGATCGGCACCAACCTCTCGAACGACTACTCGGACGCGCGTCGCGGCGCCGACACCGAGGATCGCCTCGGGCCGGTGCGCGTGACCGCGGGTGGGCTCATGCCGCCGCGGCGAGTGCTGATCGGGACCTATGTCGCCTTCGGCGTCGCCGTGGCGGCCGGGCTCTACCTCGCTGCCGTCGCCGGTTGGGAGCTGATCGTGGTGGGCGCGGCCTCGATCCTGGCGGGCGTCCTCTACACCGGCGGCCCGCGCCCCTACGGCTACGAGGGACTCGGTGAGCTGTTCGTCTTCCTCTTCTTCGGCATCGTCGCCGTCGTCGGCTCGTACTTCGTGCAGACCGAGGAGCTGCGCTGGGAGGCGTTCGCGCTCGCCGTGCCGGTCGGCCTGCTGGCCTCGGCCATCCTCGTCGTCAACAACATCCGCGACGTCGACACGGACAGGCGGGCGGGCAAGCGCACGCTCGCCGTCAAGCTCGGCCGCGAGCGAGCGCGCAGACTGTTCACGGGGATGCTGATCGTGTCCTTCGTGGTGCCGCCGCTGCTCGTTCCGGCGCTCTCGCCCTGGGTGCTGCTGGGCCTCGCGGCGCTGCCGCTCGTCCCACCGCTCATCAGGACGGTGTCGACCCGCATCGACGGCCCGTCCCTGAACGGCGCGCTCGCGGGCACCGGGCGGCTGCTCGCGGTCTACTCGCTGCTGCTCGCCGGCGGGGTGCTGCTGTCGTGAAGCGCTCGGTCCTGCGCCTGTCGATCCCGCTGAAGGAACCCTTCGTGACCGCCACCGGCGTGACAAATGCGCGCGAGCTCCTGCTGCTGCGCGTCGAGGCCGCGGACGGCACGGCCGGCTACGGTGAGGCCGCCCCGTTCGAGCCCTACGACGGCGTCCCGCTCGAGCGCGCGCTGGCGGCGCTCACGGGCGGCGGCGGGCGGCGCCCGCCACAGGCGCGTGCGGCCGAGGAGGTCGCGCGCCTCGACCTGCTCGCGCGCCAGGAGGACCGCCCGCTGGCGGAGCCCGCCAAGGACGCCATCGCCGTCAACATGACCCTGCCCGCCGGACCGCCGGGTGAGACGGCGGAGCGCGCCCGCGCCGGCGTCGGCGAGGGCTTTGCGAGCTTCAAGCTGAAGGTGGGCCTGCCCGACGACGCGGAGCGCGTGGCCGCGGTCCGCGAGGCGGTGGGCCCCTGGCCGGCGCTGCGCGTGGACGCCAACGGCGCCTGGAGCGTCGACGAGGCCGTGCGCGCCATACGGGCGATCGAGGATCACGACCTCGAGTTCGTCGAGCAGCCCTGCCGCCGCCTGCGCGAGCTGGCCGAGGTACGCCAGCGCGTGTCGACGCCGATCGCGGCCGACGAGTCGGTCGCCTCGATGCGCGAGCTGCGGCGAGCGCTCGAGCTCGAGGCCTGCGACGTCGTGAACGTGAAGCTGGCCGGCGCCGGCGGCTTCACGCCGGCGCGCGATCTGCTCCGCGAGGCGCGCTCCAGAGGCCTGGACGCGTTCCTGTCGAGCACCCTCGACGGCCCCTGGGGGATCGCGGCGGCGCTGCAGCTCGCGGCCTCCGAGGGCCTCTCGCTCGCCTGCGGGCTCGCCACGCTCGAGCTCTTCGACGCCCGCATCGCGCGCACGCTCCCCGCGGCCAAGCGCGGCACGCTGGCCGTGCCCGCCGGCCCCGGCCTCGGCGTGCAGGTGGACGAGGCGGCGCTCGACGAGGTGACCGCCGAGGTGCTGGCCTAAGTCCGCCACCGACCCGACTTAGTGTCGTCCTGCGACATCAAGTCGGGTCCGTGGGCGCGAGGAGCTCCTCGATCAGCTCCGCCACCGCTTCCGGCCGCTGCAACTGCACCGCATGACCGGCGTCCTCGACGATCTCCGCGCGCCCGCGCGGTGCCATGTCGGCGATGCGCTTCGCGGCCCGCACATAGCCCTCGTCGCGTGCGCCCGCGATCGCCAGCAGCGGCAGGTCGAGGAGAAGGAGCTCGTGCCAGACCGGTTCGAGCACGCCCTGACCGGCGGTGCGCAGGATCATCGCGAGCGCGGCCGGGTCCTGGGCGAGCCGCCCCGGCCGCTGCTCCTCGACCAGCTCCTCGGACTGGTCGGCGAACAGCGGCTGTCGCTCCCAGACGCCGACGATGTCCTCGATCGGCGCGGCCTCCATCCACGCAGCGAGCCGCTCGTCTGCCTCCGCTCGCACGCTTCGCAGCGACGGCTCGTCGATGCCCGCCGTGGCGCCGATCGTCACGACGCCGAGGTAGGGCTCCGGATCGCGCAGCGCCGCCCGCAGCGCGAGCCGGCCGCCCAGCGAGTAGCCGACGAGCAGCCGCCCCGCGCCGGCCGCCGCGATCTCCCGGAGCCGGCCCTCGAGGCTGTTCTGCTCGTGCTCGAGCATCACGCTCGGATAGCGTTCCGGCAGGAGCTCCGCGACGGGCCGCCAGGCGTCGCCACGCTGCATGAAGCCCGGGATGAAGAGCACCATCGCTCCTGCATGATCCCGATCAACCGCACCTACGCGCCGCTTCAGGTCCTCGTGGACGAGCTTTGGCGCTGCGGAATGCGCCACGCGGTGACCTCTCCGGGCTCGCGCAACGCGCCGATCTCGCTCACGCTTGCGGCGGCGCCCGGGGTCGAAGCCGTGTCCGTGATCGACGAGCGCTCGGCCGGCTTCGTCGCGCTCGGGATGGCGAAGGCGAGCGGGCGTCCGGTCGCCGTGACGTGCACGTCCGGCACCGCCGCGGCGAATCTGCATCCGGCCGTGGTCGAGGCGTGGGAGGCGCGCGTCCCGCTGATCGTGCTCACGGCCGACCGTCCGCCCGAGCTGCGCGAGATCGGCGCGGGCCAGGCGATCGATCAGATCAAGCTGTACGGCTCGAGCGTCAAGTGGTTCGTCGAGGTCGGCACGCACCCGCCCGGACGCGACACGGCGATCCACCACCGCGCGCTCGGCTGCCGCGCGTACTGGACCGCCGCGAGCGGGCGGCCCGGCCCGGTGCATCTGAATCTGCCGCTGCGCGAGCCGCTTGCGCCCGAGTCCGAGGACCTGCCCCCCGGCGACTGGGACGGCCGGCCGGGCGCCCGCCCCTGGACCGAGCTGCGCGAGCACGCGAGCGCTCCGCACGCCGACGACGTCCACGAGCTTGCAGAGCGGATCGCGTCCGCCCCACGCGGGGCGGTCGTCTGCGGCCCCTCCACCGAGCAGGTCGCCGAGCCTGCTGCGCGCCTCGCCGCCGTCACGGGCTGGCCGCTGCTGGCTGAGCCGACCTCCGGCGTGCGCTTCGGCGAGCACGACCGCTCGCACGTCGTCGCCCACTACGACGTGCTGCTGCGCGCCGAGGAGTTCGCATCCGCGCAGCGCCCCGCGCTCGTCCTGCGCGTGGGCGACATGCCGACCTCGAAGCCGCTGCGCGCGTGGCTCGCGGACCTCCCGCAGGTGCTGATCGACCCGCACGCCGGCTGGCACGAGCCCACGCGGCGGGCGGAGCTGATCCTTGCCTCGGCAGCGGCGCCGACCCTCGACGCGCTCGCCTCGGCGGTCGAGATGCGGAGCGCGCAGCCCGACCCGGCCTGGCTCGGCGCCTGGCGCTCCGCGGACGAGCTCGTCCCGGCCGCGCTCGCCGAGTCGCCTGACGAATTCGAGCCCAAGCTGATCGCCGCCCTCGAGGAGGAGCTGCCCGACGAGGCGCTCCTCTGGGTCAGCTCCTCGATGCCGATCCGCGACGTCGAGTCCTACTTCCCGCAGTCTGAGAAGCGCCTGCGCGTGCTCGCGAATCGCGGCGCCAACGGCATCGACGGCGTGGTGTCGTCGGCGCTCGGCGCGGCGATCGCGAGCGGCCTGCCGACCTGCGTGCTGATCGGCGAGATAGCGCTGCAGCACGACGTGGGCGGCCTGCTGGCCGCGCGCCGGGCGGGCGTGCAGCTCGAGATCGTCTGCATCGACAACGGCGGCGGCGCGATCTTCGACTTCCTGCCGGTGGCCGCGCACGCCGACCCGGTCGCATACGAGCAGCACATCGCGACGCCGACGACGACCGACCTCGAGTCGCTCGCCCCGGGCATCAGGCTGTTACGCACCGAGCGAGCGACGAACGTCGAGTTGCACCGCGCGCTCGTCGAGCGCGTGGCCGCTCAGCTCGCCTAGCGGCGCGTCAGGAGAGCAGCGGGAGCAGCGCCTCGAGCTTGACCTCGGTCTCGGCGAGCTCCTCGGCGGGCACGGAGTCGCGCACGATCCCGCAGCCGGAGTACAGGTGCGCCACCGGACCGCGCAGGAGCGCGCAGCGAAGCGCAACGCAGAACTCACCGTCCTCGGCGAGGTCGGTCCAGCCGACCGCGCCGGCGTACCAGCCGCGATCGAAGCCCTCGAGCGCCGGGATCAGCGGCAGCGCGCGCTCGCGCGGCTCGCCGCCCACCGCCGGGGTCGGAAGCAGCCGTCCCGCGAGCTCGACGGCCGGCACCGGGTCTGCGAGCTGGGCGCGGATCGCCGTCGCCAGATGCTGCACGTTGTGGACCTTCACGAGCACGGGTGCCTCCGAGGCGGCCACCCAGAGGCTGACCGGGTCGAGCGTGCGCTCGATGCGGCGCTCGACGATCAGCTGCTCCTCCCGGTTCTTGGGGCTCTGGAGCAACTGCTCGCCGAGGTGGTCGTCGACGGCCGGATCGGCACTGCGGCGGGTCGTGCCGGCGAGCGCGACGGTCTGCGCGCGCTGGCCGTCACGGCGGACGAGCAGCTCGGGGCTGGCGCCGACGAAGGCGAGCTCCGGCGTGCCGACACACCAGCAGTAGCAGGCCGGGAAGACCTCACGCAGGGCACCGAAGACAGGCGCCGGGTCGTGCGGACGAGGCGCGTGCGCACGTACTTCCCGGGCCAGAACGACCTTCTCGAGCTCGCCCGCGCGGATGCGCTCGACCGCGTGCTCGACCGCGTGCTCGTAGTGCGAGGGTGGCGCCGCGCTGGCGACCCGGGTGCGCTCCACCGGGTCGGGGTCCAGGAGGGGCATCGAGACGGGCCGCAGCTCGCCGAGGCGGGCGAGCACACGCTCGACGACGTCTCCCGGGTCGTCGTCGGCGAAGACCCTGGCGCACAGGGTCATCCGCGCGACGCCGTCCTGACGCGCGAGCGCGATCTCCGGCAGCACGAGCGTCGCGGGCTCGAGCGACGCCCACTCGGGCGAGCGCCCGCCGTCATCTGCGAACGCAAAGCCACCGACGAACACCGGCCCCGCGGCCGGTGGCCGGCTTGGATCGTCCGCCGGGTCGTCGCCCAGCACGCGCCTGCCGAGCTCGCGAGCCCGCGCCGACGCCTGCGTGAAGCGGCCTGCTCCATCCGCCTCGATGACGGTGGCCTCACCGAGTGTCGCGAGCGCGAACCCGCCGCGCTCAGGCTGCTCGAGACACGCGAAGCGATCGTCCGCTCGCCGCGCCCCGAGCACCGCCGCGCTCAGGTCGAGCTCGGCCGGGATCTCGACGGTAAGCGCGGCGAAGCGAGGCGCTACGCCGCGGCGCGCGGCCTTGATGGCTTCCGTGACCCTCGACTCGAACAGCGCCAGCGCGCGCGGCGACAGCCCGAACGGGCTCTCCGCCAGCTGTTGAAGCCTCGGCGCCACACCCAGAGGATGACGCACGCGGGCGCTAGCGGCCGAGCAGCCGCACTACGTCGCGCTTCTCCCGCGCGCCACGGCAATCTCGCCCGTCCGGACGAGCTCGATCAGGCCGAACGGGCGGACCATCTCCTCGAACGCCTCGATCTTGTCCTGGCTCCCGGTGACCTCGACGGTCACGCTGCGCTTCGACACGTCCACGACGTCGCCGCGGAAGATCTCGGCAAACTGCATCACCTGGGCGCGCGCGTCGCCGTCCTGGCACGAGATCTTGAACAGCGCCAGCTCGCGGGCGACGGTCTCGCCGGGTTGCAGGTCGCGGATCTTGATCACGTGGACGAGCTTGTGGAGCTGCTTGGTCACCTGGTCGATCGGATGCGCCGCCCCATCCAGCGTCAGCGTGATGCGCGAGATCGAGGTGTCGTCCGTGGCCCCTACGGCCAGCGAGTCGATGTTGAAGCCGCGCCGCGCGAACAGGCCGGCGATCCGGGCGAGCACGCCCGGCTTGTTCTCCACGAGGATCGAGAGCACGTGCTTGCGGCCCGTGCGGATGCCGCCGCTCGCCTCGAGATCTTCGAGGTTGAGGATTTCCTTGGTTCCAGGTTCACCCATCGCTCAGCCCACCATGTCGCGAGCCGCCTGGCCCGCGGGAATCATCGGATAGCAGTTCTCCTCCGGCGTCACGCGCACGTCTACGAGCACCGGGCCCTCCTCGGCAAGCGCGTCCCTGAAGGCGCCCACGAGCTCGCCCTTGTCGTCGACGCGCATGCCCTTGGCGCCAAACGCCTCGGCCAGCTTGACCCAGTCGGGGCTCGAGCCCATCTTCACCGACGAGTAGCGGCCGTCCCAGAACAGCTCCTGCCACTGGCGAACCATGCCGAGGTAGCCGTTGTTCATCAGGAAGACCTTGACCGGGACGTTCTCGTCGACGCAGGTCGCGAGCTCCTGGACGGTCATGATCAGCGAGCCGTCGCCGGCGAGGCAGACCACGTCTTGGTCGGGCTGGGCCACCTTGGCGCCGAGCGCCGAGGGCAGACCGAAGCCCATCGTGCCGAGCCCGCCCGAGTTGATCCACTGGCGCGGCCGCGTGAAGCCGTAGTACTGAGCGGCCCACATCTGGTGCTGGCCGACGTCCGAGGTGACGATCGCCTGGCCGTCCGTGGCCTCGAACATCGCCTGAACCATGTACTGCGGCTTGATCTCGGCGTCGACCGAGTCCTGGTAGCCGAGCGGGTGCTTCTCCTGCCAGCCGCGGACGCGCGCGACCCAGCCCTCGAGCCGAGCGCCGTCCGCTCCGAGCGCGCGGTATTCGGCGGTGAACCTGGGGAGGATGTTCTTCGCGTCGCCGACGATCGGTATGTGCGCCGGCACGTTCTTCGAGATCTCGGCAGGGTCGACGTCGATGTGGATGAACTTGGCGCGCGGCGCGAACTCGGACAGCTTGCCGGTCACGCGGTCGTCGAAGCGGGCGCCGATCGCGACGATCAGGTCGGCCTCGTCCATCGCGTAGTTGGCTGTGCGGGTGCCGTGCATCCCAAGCATCCCGAGCCACTGCTCGTTGTCGGCCGGGAAGGCCCCGAGGCCCATGAGCGTGCAGGTGACCGGGAAGGCGTCCGAGAGGCAGAGCTCGCGGAACTCCTTCGCGGCGTCCGCGTTGACGATCCCGCCGCCGCCGTAGATCACCGGCCGGCGCGAGTTGGCGAGCGCCTTGGCCGCCAGCCGGATCTGCTTCGCATTGCCCTCGGTGGTCGGCTGGTAGCCCGGCAGGTGGACGTTGGTCACGGGCTCGTACGGGATGTCCGCGCGCGACAGGTCCTGCGGCACGTCCACGAGCACCGGACCGGGGCGACCGGTGCGCGCGATGTGGAACGCCTCGTGGATCGCCTGCGGGATGTCGCGCGGATCCTGGATCAGGATCGAGTGCTTGACGATCGGCATCGTGATGCCGGAGATGTCGGCCTCCTGGAAGCCGTCCGTTCCGATCAAGTCGGTGCGCACCTGGCCGGTGATGAACACCGTCGGCACGCTGTCCATCACGGCGTCGGCGATGCAGGTGACCAGATTGGTGGCGCCGGGGCCGCTCGTCGCGAGCGCCACGCCCACCTTCCCGGAGGCCTTCGCGTAGCCCTCCGCAGCGTGGCCCGCGCCCTGCTCGTGGCGGCACTGGACGTGGCGGATGCCGGCGTCGTAGAGCGCGTCGTAGGTCGGCAGGTTCGCGCCCCCGGGGATGCCGAATACGCTGTCGACGCCCTCGGCCTTGAGGCACTCCATGATGGCGTCGACGGCTCGCATGGCGGGTCCTGCTCCTTCCGGGATGGCTGTCAGGCTGGCCGAGTGGCCAGGGGAGGCCAGTGTAACAGCGCGTTTTCCGCGCTCAGACCGGGTTTCCTGCGGGCTCGGCGAGCTCTTCGGGAAAGTCGAGATCCCTGCCGCAGCGCTTGCAGACCTGGTCGCTCACAGGCACGACGAATCCGCACTCCGGGCAGCGCCGGCGCGGCTCGCGGCGCTCGTCGCGCATCAGGAGGACGGCGAGGATGCCGATTCCAGGCAGCGCGGTGCCCACCAGGAACCAGATGAGCATCGAGCCACCCTTGAGCCGGGCGATGGCAGCCGTGGCCACGCCGAAGGCCAGGGCGATGAAGATGAACTCCACGGCCCGGCGGCGCTCAGAGCACGCGCAGCGCCCAGATGACGGCGATCACGGCGACGATTGCGACAACGATCCACGCGACCGCCGCGACGAAGCCGAGCACCAGCTTGAACAGGATGTACGCGGCAACGACGAGGACCACCACCGCCAGGGCCTTGCGGGCGATGTCAGATACTGCTTCTCCCATACCACCCAGTTTGGCAGACCTATGACGCGCGCCGGCTGCGTTCGTCGAGCCACGGGATGAGCGCGCGAACGGTGAGGAAGACGAGCGCGAACAGGACCGCCAGGCCGAGCGCGAACCAGACCCAGCGCGCGAGCGCCCACTCGCCCACGTCCCTGATGTCGTCCCAGCCCGCGAGCACCCACGTGCCTGCGATCACGCTGCGCGCGACCCGCCACACGGCCACTACCGCGACCACGCCGGCGGCCGCCGACTTGTGCCGGTTGAGCCAGGCGAGCAGCCGGCTCAAAGCAGCCGGGCGGGCCGCGTCGGCAGGTAGCGGTCGAGTCCGGGCAGCGGCACCGAGGACATCACCCAGGCGGGCCAGTAGACCTTGAAGCCGAGCCGCCGCAGCCGGTCGAGCAGCCACCACGAGCTGGTGGTGCAGAAGACCCCGAACGTCTCAGGCTCCTGCATCTTGGCGATCCGGTCGAGCGCGGCGAGGACCACTGGCACCAGGTCCTCGGCGGTCTCGGCGACCGCCGGACCGATGTCACCCTCGGCGCTCACCCAGCACAGCGCCCTGGTGTCGCCGGAGCGCTCGTCGAAGTAGGCGAGGCAGGTTCTCGTCCGGCCGAAGAAGTCCTGCAGGAGCGGGCGCTCGTGGCCGATCGCCTCGGGCTCGAGCCGCTGCCACTCGATTATCGCGCGATCCGTCGTGAGGGCGTGCACCGCGGGGGCCGCCGCATCGACCTCGTGGGCGCGCCCCTCGAGGTACTGCTCGACGCGGTGGCGCATGTGCCAGTGGCCGGTGACCGGCATGACGCCGAACTCGGTGTAGAGCGTGAGGTCGACGGGCGTTCCGAGCGTCACGACCACGCGCCCCAGCTCCGGCGACGGTGAGTGCGGCCAGATCCGTTCCAGCAGCGCGCGGCCGATGCCTTGTCCGGCGTGCGAGGGCGAAACCCACAGCTCGGTCAGCTCGTCCATGACGCCGAAGCGCGAGGAGCTCGAATAGCCGACCATGCCGCCGTCGTTCTCGCAGATCCAGAACGAGCCGTCCGGCTGTGCGGCGACGAACTCGACGAAGGGCCGCGCCCGCTCCCACTCGTCGCGGATCTCGTCGTGACCGCGACCCTCGTCGGGGCCGAGCAGCCCGCGGGTGCGGCGTGAGGCGTCCCAAGCCGACTCCCCCAGTTCAAATGCTGCCCGCAGGTCGGCCGGGCCGCCCTCGCGGAAGCTGAGCTCGGTCACTCCGCCCGAGGCTAACGCGCCGAGCGCTGCGCTGCCTTCAGGGCCGGCCGCATCGCCGCCGGCATGCGCCGCCTGACTCGCCAGGGCGCGCCTGCGAAGGCGTGGTTGGCGACCGTCGCGAAGCCTTCCTCGTCGACGCGCAGCGCCAGCAGCAGGTGCGCCACGCGGTCCGAGGGCGGCAGCTCGGGCTCTGTGGTGCGGACGCAGAAGCAGTGGACGCGCGAGCCACCCGGCGTCACGAGCAGGGCCCCCGCCTCCCCCACGAGCCAGGTGCCAAGCGCGCCGCGCTCGAGCGCCAGCCCGGTGGCGCGCTGAAGGTCGCGCTCGTCGTGGGCGAGCAGGTCGCCGAGCAGGCCCTGGGCAACCGGTTCCGCCGCCTCGTTGCGCGGTCCCTTCGGGCGGACCACGCTCGCCCCCCTGAAGGCGTACAGCTCGGGGATGATCCACGCGTGCGCGATCGCCGCCAGCGCGACTGGCGCCGAGAGCGGCTCGAGTAACAGCATTCCCGCGCCTGCCGCCACGAACGGCACGGTGTAGAGCAGCGTCCAGGCCTGCCAGATCCGCCCCCAGCGACGCAGCCAGCGCTCGTCGGTGCGCTGGCGCCAGGGGACGGACGCAAGCTCGGGGAGTGCCTGCGCCGTGGGCAAGGCGCCGGCTCGGCCGGCGGCGCGCGTCCCCGTGTCCATCAACCGCCGGCGATCGGGCGGCGCATGATCACGAGCTCGGCCGAGCGCGGCAGCTCGCGCACGTGGGTCGCCTTGCCGGGCTTGTCGGGCACCGTCCCGATGTAGCCGAGCCCCTGCTGCTCCTGGAACTCGGTCACCGCGGCCTCGAAGGCCGCGTCGTCCACGGCGGTCCACTCGGCGAGCGTGGTGTGTCCAGTGCCGTCCATCCGGATCAGTCGCGCCATCTCGATCTCCTCTCGGAAGCCTTCGCTGGATGGTACGCCTGCGACGCATGGTACGCCGCGTCGTGCGTCGACTTGCCCGGCCGGCCAACCGCCCCTACGGTGGTGATGTTTGGACTTTCGCCTGCTTGGCCCCCTTGAGGTCGTTGGGGACAGCGGCCTCGCGCTTCAGATAGGCACAGGACGGCAACGTGCCCTCCTCGCCCTGTTGCTTCTGCGGGCCAACGAGCTCGTCACGAGCGAGCGGCTCGTGGAGGAGCTCTGGGGTGAGTCGCCGCCGACGACGGCGCAGAAGATGCTCCACAACCAGGTGTCTGCGCTGCGCCAGGCGCTCGGACGCAACGGGCGGCTCGAGACGCAAGGGAGCTCGTATCGGCTCAACATCCAGCCGGGCGAGCTGGACGTGGATCGCTTCGAGGAGCTGCTCGCGGGCGCTCGCGACGAGCTCGAGTCCGATCCCGACGCGGCCGCGAAGAAGCTCCATGAGGCGCTCGGGCTATGGCGCGGGTCCGCGCTCTCGGACCTGACGTACGAGGACTTCGCTCAGGCGGAGATCGCGCGGCTGGAGGAGCGGCGCTGGGTCGCTTTCGAGACACGCATCGAGGCGGAGCTGGCGCTGGGCCGCCACGCCGACCTGGTCTCGGAGCTGGAGGCCGCGGTCGCCGAGCAGCCGCTTCGCGAGCACCTGCGCGCGCAGTTGATGCTCGCGCTCTACCGCTGCGGTCGCCAGGCCGACGCGCTCGAGGCCTACCGCAGCGCCCGCCGCACCCTGGTCGAAGAGGTCGGGGTCGAGCCCGGTGCCGAGCTGCGCGCGCTCCAGGACGCGATCCTCGCGCAGGACCCGGAGCTGGATCCACCGCGCGATCAGCTGCCAGACCCGCTCGAGGGAGGGTCCCCCATCCTGGCGGGCCGGGCACGGGAGCTCGCTGCGCTGACCGACCTGCTCAGCCGCGCCGAGGAGCGCCATGCGACCGTCGCGCTCGTCCACGGCCCACGCGGCATCGGCAAGACGCGCCTGGCAGCCGAGCTGGCACGTGAGGCTGCGCGGCGGAGGATGAGCGTCCTCTACGCCGGCGCATCGACCGACGCTGCCGACGCGCTGGCCGCGCTCGACCGGGCGGTGGAGACCGAACGGCCGACGCTGCTCGTGCTCGACGACGCCGACCGCAGCGACGCCGCGCTGCTCGAGCGCGCGGCCGACGCGCTGGCGCCGAGCGGCCGCTGCTGATCGTCTTGCTCCAAGCGGACTCTCGCCCTCCGGCTGCGTTCGCCGATGAGCGCGGCGCTTTTCCTCGAGCTGGGACCGCTCGGCGACGACGCGGCCGCCGAGATCGCGCACCTCTACCTGCCGCCCGGCGCCGAGCCGCCGCCGCCGAGGCGCTCGCCGATGAGACTGGCGGCGTACCGTCGGCCGTGCACCGCGTGGCCGTGGAATGGGCCCGCGCGCAGGCCGCCGGCGTGGCGGAGGCCAGCGCCGGCCGCGCGGCGCGCGAGCGCGGGCAGCTGCGCGCCGCCGAGGCCGACCTGTCCGGCGACCTGCTCGCGCTGCTCGCGGTCGACGAGCGCGAGCGGCTCTACCGGGCGGAGCACAGGCGACGGCACAGGCTCTCGCGCGTCTGCCCGTTCCTCGGGCTCGCCAGCTTCGACGCCGCACACGCCGACTACTTCTTCGGCCGGGAGCGCCTCGTGGCCGAGCTGGTCGCACGCATGGTGGGCTCCCCCCTGCTGGCGCTCGTCGGCCCCTCGGGCGCCGGCAAGTCCTCGGCACTGCGCGCCGGCCTGCTGCCGGCGCTCGCGCGTGGCATGCTGCCCGGCGCCGAGCAGCGCGCCCAAGCGTTGATGCGGCCCGGCGCGCACCCGCTCGCCGAGCTCGAGCGGGCGCTGCCGGCCGACGCCGATGCGGTCCTCGCCGTCGACCAGTTCGAGGAGCTGTTCACGGCCTGCCGCGACGAACGCGAGCGCGCCGAGTTCCTCGACACGCCTCGTCGCACTGGCGACGGCCGACGAGCAGCCGCGTCCAGGTCGTGATCGCCGTGCGCGCCGACTTCTACGGGCGCTGCGCCGCACACGAGCGGCTCGCGCGGCTCGTCGGCGCCAACCAGGTGCTCGTCGGTCCGATGAAGCGCGACGAGCTGCGCCGGGCGATCGTCGAGCCCGCCCGTCGCGTAGGGCTGCGAGTCGAGCCCTCGCTCACCGAGGCGCTGATCGCGGACGTGCTCGACGAGCCGGGCGGGCTGCCGCTGCTTTCCGCCGCGCTGGTCGAGCAGTGGCGCGAGCGCGACGGCCGGGTTATGAGGCGCGCCGCCTACGAGCGCACGGGCGGCGTGCGCGGGGCCGTGGGCCGGCTGGCGGAGGCGACCTACGCGCGGCTGACGGAGGAGGAGCGACTCGGCGGCGCGGAGCATCCTGCTGAGGCTGGCGGACGCCGGCGGGCAGGAGGGCGCATTCGTGCGCCGCCGCGTGCCGCTGGACGAGTTCGAGCTGGACCGAGACGAGCAGGCGACGGCCGCCCTCGCCGCCCTGACGGACAGCCGGCTCGTGACCGCGGACGAGGGCGCCGTCGAGGTCGCGCACGAAGCACTCCTCAGCGAGTGGCCGCGGCTCCGTTCGTGGCTCGAGGAGGACGCCGAGGGCCGGCAGCTCCACCAGCACCTGATCCACGCCGCGCGCGATTGGCAGTCGGCGGGCCGCGACCCCGGCGAGCTCTACCGCGGGGCGCGGCTCGCGTCCACGCTGGACTGGGCCACGGGTCACGAGCGCGACCTGAACGAGCTCGAGCGTGCCTTTCTCGACGAGAGCCGAGCGGAAGCGGAGCACGAGGCCGAGCATCAGCGTCGCACGAACCGGCGGCTGCGTGCCCTGCTCGCCGGCCTCGCCGGCCTGCTCGCGCTCGCGCTCGTGGCGGGCATCGTCGCCCTGAACCAGCGTGGCGAGGCTCGTGACGCGGCGCGCGTCGCCGACGCGCAGCGGCTTGGCGTCGAGGCACTCGGCGAGGACCGCCTCGACCAGGCGCTGCTGCGCACGCGCACGGCCGTCGAGCTCGATGAGTCACCGGCGACCCTCGGCAACATGCTCTCCGTGCTGCTGCGCAACCCGGCGGCGCTCGGGGTGATCGACTACGGCTGGATGGTGTACGGCGCCGCTATCAGCCCGGACGGCACGCTGATCGCCACGGGCGACGAGAGCGGCGCCGTCAACATCTACGACGCCGCGAGCCGCCGCCCCGCGACTCGGCCGTACCGGATCGAGTCGGGCCTCGTCCAGAACGTCAGCTTCTCACCGGATGGACGCACGCTCGCGGTCAGCTATATGGACATGGCCGACTCCGCGCGGCCGAAGTTCGACCTGATCGACGTGCGCTCCGCGAGGCGAACGCTGCACGTGGAGCTGCCGGGTCTGAGCCAGCCGGCAGGTTTCACATACGTGGACGTCGTCTTCCCGCCCGATGACCAGGAGCTGCTCGCGCGTCCGGTGAGCAGCAGTTACCCGGACGCTCCGGCCGCACCGGTGTACCGCGTGGACCGGCAGAGCGGCGAGCTGACCGGGCGCCTGCGCGTGGGCCGCTTCGCGACGTCCTTCTACGGGTCCGAGACGGCCGATCGCCGCAGCCTCTTCCTCACGAGCCCGGGTGACGACAGGACCTGGCAGCTCGACACGGAGACGCTTCGCGTGGTTCGCTCCTGGCCGGTCGGGGGCGTCGCGGGGGCGGTCAGCCCGGATGGGACCGCGTTCGCGCTGACAACGGAGTCCGGCGAGCTGCGGCTGCTCGACCTCGCGAGCGGTGACGTCCGGCCCTTCAGCGGGCGTCACGACGACAGCATCAACCGAGTCGAGTTCACCCCCGACGGCCGGCGTCTCGTGACGGCGGACGTTGGCGGCAACCTGTACGTCTGGGACGTCGTGCGGGGGGCGATCGCTCAGCGGCTCCCGGGACATGTGCGCGAGATCAACGGCCTCGACATCTCGCCCGACGGGCGAACGCTGCTCACAGGCTCGAACGACACGCGCGTGATCCTCTGGGACCTCGCCGGGAACACCCGGCTCGATCGGCGCTTCGCCGTCGGTCCCCGCTTCAAGGTGAACCAGACGCCGCGGGGAATCGCGGTCAGCCCCAACGGGCGCACGCTGGCGTTCACTCACAGCGACGGCACAGTTGACCTGCTGGACACGCGGACCCTGCAGCGGCGCGCGAGGATCCAGGCCCTCGATGACTACGCCGCCTCGGTCGCGTTCAGCCCGGACGGGCGCCTGCTGGCCGTGACCGGGAAGGGCGGCCGCGTGACGCTCTGGAACCCGCAGACGCTCGCGCCCGCCGGCGAGCTCGAGGGGATGCGAAACGTCTCCCAGGCGCTCGCCTTCTCGCCGGACGGCGAGCGGCTCGCCGGCGTCGAGGCGATCGCCTCCGAGGAGACCCTGTCGGGTAAGCCTCGGCCACTGCGCGTGTGGGACCTGCGCTCGCGCACGCTCACCGATTTCCGCGCCCAGACCGCCGCCAACCTGCTCGCCTACAGCCCCGACGGCCGGCTGCTCGCCGCCGCTACGCAGGAGCGAGGCACCGAGGTCCGCGACGCGAGCACAGGCAGGCTGATCGAGCGTCTCGGGGGCGGCTCTGGCGAGGGCGACTACTCGCGCTCGGTCGTCTTCTCCCCGGACGGCGAGCTGCTCTTCGTCGGCCAGTACAACGGGACCGGACGGCTGTTCTCGACCGATTCATGGAGGGCGGTCGGCCAGCCGCTCGAGGGCGCCCACACCGGGCGGATCACCTTCGGCGCGTTCACGCCCGACGGCAAGACGCTCGTGACCTCGGGCGCCGACGGGCGGATCGTCCTCTGGGACGTCGAGCGCCAGGCGCAGATCGGCGCGCCGCTCGAGTTCGCTCCGAACACCTTCGCGTCGGTTGCGCTCAGCCCGGACGGCTCGCGGCTGTTTGCGGTTTCGAGCCGCGGAGAGGGGATCAGCTTCGACATGTCGCACGAGGCCTGGAAGCGGCACGCGTGCCTCGTGGCCGGGCGTGAGCTCACCCAGGCGGAGTGGAGCGAAGTGCTGCCGGAACGGCCCTACCAAGCGGTCTGCAGCGCCGACTGAGAGCGGAATTACCGGCCAGTTACCGGGCTGCCGGACTCTGGCGGCCATCGACCGCAGCCGGCGGTCGCCTACGAAAGGAGGGGAGATGTTCTCCCCCGCGCTCAAGACTCGCCTGGCCACCGCCCTCGCCGGCGCGGCCCTCGCGAGCGCGCTGGCCGTGTCCGGAGCTTCGGCCCACTACGGCCAGCAGACTGACAACCCCGTTCCCCCGCCTCCCTCCTCGATCGCCGTCTCGGCCGCCGAGGAGTACCAGGACCTGCGGGCCCCGGACACCCGCGACCAGGCTGACGGATACGCGCCGGGCACAGCGCAGGACCTGCGCATGCCCGACACGGTCGACGCGGCCAATGGCTACCAGCCGGAGCTCGCGCAGCAGCCGGTGGCCGACGAGCCGGCCGAGCCCTCGGGGTTCGACTTCGTCTCGGCAGCCATCGGGGCGATCGCCGCGGGCGCGCTCTCGCTGGTGCTGATCGCGACGCTCGGCATGCGCCGGCCGCCGCGTGACCGTCCCGCGAGCGCGTGAGGCAGGTGAACGAGATGACCACGAGATACCTGCGCAGAACCGGGCTGCTCGCCGCGGTCGCCGCTTTGGCGGCGGTCGCGGCGGCGCCCGCCCGCGCCGACACGGTCAGCGACTGGAACCTGACCGCTGCGAACACGCTGATCGGCACCGCGCCTCCGTTGCAGCCGCCTCAGATCACCGTGCCGCATCTCGCGATGGTCCACGGCGCCGTCTACGACGCCGTGAACGCCATCGACGGCGGCCATGAGGGCTATCTGCTCTCGCCCAAGGTCGGCAGGCCGACCGACTCCAAGGACGCGGCGGCGGCCACGGCCGCCCACCGTGTCCTCGTCCACCTCGTCCCGGCGCAGCAGGCCGGACTGGACGCACGGCTGGCGTCGTCGCTGGCACCGATTCCGGATGGCCGCTCGAAGAAGCGCGGAATCGCAGTCGGTGAGGCGGCCGCGGCCGCGATGATCGCGGCGCGCACCGAGGACGGCCGCTTCGGGCAGCCGGGCTTCCCGGTGGGCACGGCTCCCGGCGTCTGGAGGCCGGTGCTGCCGGCGTTCGTGAACGACCCGAACGCCTGGCTCAGGAACGTTGACCCGTTCCTGATCCGGAGCTCGTCGCAGTTCCGCTCGCAAGGACCGAATTCGCTCACGAGCCGCAGGTACGCCCGTGACTTCGAGGAGGTCAAGGAGCTGGGCGCTGCGACGGACAGCAAGCGCTCGACTGAGCAGACGCTGGCCGCGAACTACTGGGCCGAGAATCCGCCGGTGACCTGGAACCGGACGTTCCGCACGCTCTCGGCGCAGCAGGGCCTGTCGCTCGTCGACAACGCCCGCTTCTTCGCGGTGCTGTACATGACGGCGACGGACGCCCTGATCAGCGTCTGGGACGACAAGGCACACTGGTCGTTCTGGCGGCCGATCACGGCAATCCGCGAGGCCGGCACTGACGGCAACCCGCGCACGGAGGCGGATCCGGGCTGGCTGCCGCTGATCCCGACGCCGCCGTACCCGGAGCATCCGTCCGGGCACACCGGCTTCAGCGGCTCGATCGTGAAGACGCTCCAGCAGTTCTTCGGAACGGACAGGATCGGCTGGAGCGACACGAACGCGGCCGG
>CAWFBT010000031.1:0-42487 GCA_963814095.1 uncultured Thermoleophilaceae bacterium
CGGAAGGCGGACGGCGCCGGGCGCGACTAGTCCGCGCTCGGCCTGCGCCCGCCCGACCGGATCGGCGCGATCACGCTTGCCAGCGCCAGCCCGAGGAACAGCCAGACTGCCGCCCGAGGCGCCACGAGGGCGAGCAGCAGGATGAGGCCGTAAAAGGGAGCGGTCGGGCGGATGCGTTTGCTCAGCTCGTGCAGCTCCTCCGGCCGCCACGCCCTCCTTCAGCAGGTCGCGGCGTCGTGCGGCGTACAGGGTCATCGCCGTCATCACGATCGAGATGACCAGCAGCGCTCCGCCGTAGAACAGCACCGCGGCTCGCTCCGGGTCGTCGCTCTCGTGGCGCAGAGCCTCGGCGGCCAGCTTCGTCGGAAAGGGCAAGAACGCCACGACCCAGAGCAGCAGCAGGTTCAGGTGCAGGATGCGCGCGTCGGCGGACTCGAGCCGCCTGAAGAGGCCATGGTGCGCGGTCCACAGCGCGCCGATCGTGAAGAAGCTCGTCGTGTAGGCGAGGTAGGACGGCCACTGGTCGCGGATCGCCTGCCAGAGGTCGTCGAAGCCGCTCTCCGGCACGGTGATCTCGAGGACGAGCAGCGTCGTTGCGATCGCGAAGATGCCGTCGCTGAACGCCTCCAATCGGACGCTCGAGAAGCGGTCGTCCATCAGACCTCCGAGCCGGTGAACTCGAAGCGGGTGCCCACGCAGTTCTGGATGAAGGCATCGGGAAAGCGCCCGGCGATGGCGTGCGTCGCGCGCCAGCCGGTGCAGTGCGTCGGCACCAGGTAGTCGGCGGAGAACTCGGCGAGCGCCGCGCAGGTGGGCTCGATGATCGGCTCGAAGGCCGGCCCGCTGAGGTGAAAGCCGCCGACGAGAGCGTGCAGTCGCTCCTCGCCCGTCAGCTTCCGGGTGTAGCGGGCGATGTTGACGATCCCCGAGTGCCCGCAGCCGGTGAGCACGACGAGCCCGCGGCCGCGGACGTGAGCGACGAGCGCCTGGTCGTCGAGGATGAAGCGGGTCGGGTTGCCAGTCGCCCTCGCGGTGGGCCTCGTGGCCGGGGAAGCCGCGCTCGAAGCCGCTCGTGCGATCGACCTCGCCGGTCACGAGCAGGGAGCCGTCGAGCAGGAAGCTCGGCTGGCGCTCCTCGACGATCTCGAATCCGGCGCCCTCGAAGCGCGCTCTTGCTGGTCGAGGGCAGCTCGACCGGGTCGCGGCCCGGCAGGACGACACGGCGGCGCGACCAGAACTCGGGATGGATCAGAACCGGCATGCTCGGGCTGCCAAGCGCTCCCACGAGCCCGTCCATGCCCGTCGTGTGGTCCCAGTGCCCGTGGCTCAGGACGATGATGTCGATGTCGGTCGGGTCGATCCCGAGCCGGCGCATGTTGTGCACGAGGCCATCCGGCGTCCTGCCGGCGTCGAACAGCACACGCGTCTCGCGACCGTTCTTGGTGACAGTGACGAGCGCGGCGAAGCCGTGCTCAGCGCGCAGCGCGTCGTCGCTCTCTCCGCCCTCGATGAAGCGCGCCGGCATGCGCGGCCCGCCCGTCATCGGCGGTCGCTGCGCCGGTCCCTCGTCTGGCAGCAGTGAGTCGGTCACGTTGTCGACCAGCGTCGTGATCGTCAGCGCGTCGACGGGTTCGAGGGCAATCGGATGGGTCACTTCGATGTCCCCGGAAAGGTTTGTGTCATCGGTATCTTGCGGGATTAGCAGCGAGATTCATGGGTACTCAACCTTGAGGAAGTGTCCTAGATCAAAGAGGGATGAGCGGTGGCGGCCAACAGCAAGACGTCCGGCAGTAAACAGGCAAAGAGCCGATCGTCGAGCGGATCGGCGTCGAAGAGCAGGGCCAAGGCCAGCTCGTCGGGAGCGAAGACGCGTTCGACGCGCAGCGCAGCGAAGTCGCCTTCGACGCGCAGCGCAGCGAAGTCGCGTTCGACGCGCAGCGCAGCCTCGTCGCGTTCGGGCAACGGCGCGAAGCGCACGAGCAGCGGTTCGAGCGCCCGCAAGCGGACTCCTCAGACCCGCAGCTCGAGCAGTGGCCGCTCGCAGAGCCGCAGCAACCAAAGCCGCAGCACCCAGAGCCGCAACGGCAGCAACGGCATGGTCGACACCGTGAAGCAGGTGGCTGGCAAGGCCAAGGGACCGGCAGTGGCGGTCGGCGCGACGGCCGCCGGCGTCGCGGGAGTGGCCGGCGGGGTCCTGCTCCGCAACAAGCTGCGCCGCAAGACGGTGCTCGGCGTCCCGGTGCCGCGCTCGATCGGCCGGCCGGACATCGACGTCAAGTCGATGGCCAAGACCGTCGGTAAGGCGAGCAAGCAGTTCGGTCAGACCACCAAGAACGTGTCCAAGGACATGGAGCGGGTCGCCGAACAGGCCGAGCGCATCGGCAAGGTCCTGGACTAGCCGCCATGGCAGCGACTCGCACGAGATCCTCGCAGTCCCCGAACGGCGCGATCGCGAAGCCGGCCGCGAAGGCCAAGCAGGCCGGTGAGTCGGTCGCCGATGCGGCCGGCAAGGCCAAGCGCCCACTGGCCGCAGCAGGGGTGACCGCAGCCGCGCTGGCGGGCGGGTTCGTCCTGGGTCGGGTTGGCGGCAAACGCGGCGGGTTGCTCCCGCGCCGGCGCAAGGTGCTCGGCATGCGGATCGGCCCGAAGACGGGGCTCGAGCGCACCGCCGACGTGCTCGAGAAGCTCGCGGACGGCCTCGGCGCGGCCGCCGGCAAGGCGTCCTCCACGACCAACGACGTCCACAAGATCCGCGAGGAGCTCGAGCAGGTGAACCGCCAGTCGCCGGTTGAGGTGCTGCTCGACGGCCTCACCCACCGGCGCGGGGCTCACAAGCGGGAGAACTAGCTAGCGCGCCGGGTACCCTCGTCGGCGGATGAGCGTTTCGCCGCCGACCCGCACGATCCCGGACAACCTGGCCGATATCGTCGGCAACACGCCGATGGTTCGGCTCACGCGCCTGGCGCCCGATTGCGACGCCGAGCTGATCGCGAAGCTCGAGGCCTACAACCCCGGCGGCAGCGTGAAGGACCGCATCGGCGTGTCGATGATCGCGGCGGCCGAGGCAGAGGGCCGGATCGAGCCGGGTCGCAACACGATCGTCGAGTCGACGTCCGGCAACACCGGGCTGGCGCTCGCGCTTCGTCTGCGCTGCCAAGGGCTACGACATCGTCATCACGATGCCGCAGGGCATGAGCCGCGAGCGCGAGAACCTGCTGCGGCTGTATGGCGCCGAGGTGGTGCTCGTCGAGTCGATGGGCGGCATGAACGAGGCCGTCGAGGAGGCCCGCCGGATCTGCCGCGAACGCGGCGACTGCTACGTCCCCAACCAGTTCTCCAACCCGGCCAACCCGGAGATCCACCGGCGCACGACCGCCGAGGAGATCTGGCGGGACCTCGAGGGCAAGGTCGACGTCCTGGTCGCCGGCGTGGGGACCGGCGGCACGATCACGGGCTGCGGCGAGCGGCTCAAGGAGCGCAATCCCGACCTGTACGTCGTGGGTGTCGAGCCGCTCAGCTCGCCGGTGCTGTCCGGGGGCGACCCGGGGCCGCACAAGATCCAGGGGATCGGCCCGGGCTTCGTGCCCGAGGTCCTGAACCGCGCGGTGATCGACGAGATCGTCCCGGTCGACGACGAGGACGCCCTCGAGCTGGCGCGGCTGTGCGCGCGCCGCGAGGGGGTGCTCGCCGGCATCTCGGGCGGCGCGGCGCTGTGGGCAGCCGTCCACGTCGGCTCGCGCCCGGAGTTCTCGGGCAAGCGGATGGCAGTGATCATCCCCGACTCGGGTGAGCGCTACGTGAGCCTGCCCTTCTTCGCGCCGTGATCGGCTCGGGGACGCTCGCCCGCGTGGTCCGTGAGTTGCGCGACGACCTCACGGCTGCGCAGGAGCGCGACCCCGCGGCGCACAGCGTCGGACGGGTCGAGATGCTGCTCAGCTACGGCGGCGTCCAGGCGATCCTGTCGCACCGGATCTGCCATGCGCTCCATCAGGCGGGCGTGCCGCTCGTGCCGCGGGTGCTGGCAAACATCACCCGCGTGGCCACGGGGATCGAGATCCATCCCGCCGCGAAGGTGGGGCGCGGCCTGTTCATCGACCACGGCTCCGGGGTGGTGATCGGGGAGACGGCCGAGGTCGGCGAGCACGTGACGATGTACCAGGGCGTCACGCTCGGCGGCACGGGCTTCGCGCGCGGCAAGCGCCACCCGACCGTCGGCGACGAGGTGATGATCGGCGCCGGCTCGAAGCTGCTCGGCCCGATCGACGTCGGCTCGGGGTCGAAGATCGGCGCCAACTCCGTGGTCATCCACGACGTGCCGGCGAACTCCACCGTGGTCGGCAATCCCGGGCACCCCGTCCGCGTGGACGGCAAGAAGCCCTCCGGCCCGGACGCCGACTGGATCCATCTGCCCGACCCGGTCGCCGACGCCATTCGCGGCCTCGCGAACCGCCTCACCGAGGTCGAGGAGCTTCTCGCGGAGCAGACCGGCCGCAAGCCGCAGGGGGCCGACGTCAAGCCGCTCAGCGCCCGCCGCGGTCCGGACAGCGCCGGCGGCTGAGCGCGGTCAGTAGTAGACCGTGCGCGTCCTGTGGCGCGGGATCGCCTTGTACTCGGGCGCCTGGCCGCGGTTCCACAGCCAAGTGTCGAGCACTCGCGGCGGGGTGCCGAGCCGGGCGGCGATCAGCTCGCAGGCGTGCACCGCGCAGGCACGGATCTCACGCTCCTCGACGCCGGGGGCGAGCAGCTCACCCGCGTCGATCCGCGTCGCCAGGCCGGGGTCGTAGCGCAGCACGCCGTCGACGCGGAGCACGTGCGGCACCAGGTTGTCGGCGAAGATCGTGAGCCGGTCGAGGTCGGCGAAGATCGCGACGCCCGCCAGCGCGAGGTCGTTGGGAACGATCTGCGCGCGCTTCCAGAAGCCGGCGTCGTCGAAGAACGGCATCGAGGTCAGCATCGAGGCCAGCCGCTCGGCCGAGCCACCGGCCTCGCTCACCAGCTCGAGCGCGCCCCGCTCGCCCAAAAAGCTGCCGAGCGACTGCAGCGCCTCCGCGTAGAGCCCCATCAGCTCGTGATCCGCGTCCTGACCGAGAACGCCGGCGACCTCCGCGGCGGACAGCGAGCGCAGCTCCGCGTTCGACCAGCGCCGCCCGGAGCGAAAGAAGTCCGCCAGCGCCCACGCGACGGTGAAGTACCCCGAGCAGCCCGGCCGCTTGCGCAGCGTCGGAAACCAGCCCGAGCCGAAGTTGATCGCGTCCAGGACCAGGAGGTAGGCCGCGACGTCCTCGGCCGGCCCGTCGAGGTAGTGGCGCTCGGGGTCGAGAACGGGTGGCGGGGCCGGCTTGACGCTCGCCCAGCCGCTCGAGGTCTATCGACACGAAGCGCGCGCTCTGCGCGATCGCCCGGCAGGAGGCGCGCACGTCATCTGTCAGGCCCATCGGACGCAATTCCTACACTGCGCCCGGTGGCGCCTGCCTTCGCCTGCCACCAACTGACCAAGCGCTACGGCGCCACCGTCGCGCTCGCGGGCGTCGACCTCGACGTGGAGCGCGGCGAGCTGCTTGGCCTGCTCGGGCCAAACGGCGCCGGTAAGTCGACGCTCACGAAGATCGCCTGCGGGCTCGTGCGGGCGACCGAGGGCGCCGCCGAGGTCGAGGGAGCGCCCGCCGGCTCGGCCCGCGCGCGACGGGCGATCGGCTACCTCGCCGAGCTGTTCCGCTTCCCCGACTGGCTGTCCGCCGACGAGCTGCTCACGCTCCACCAATCGCTCGCCGGCTCGAGCGGCGGTGCCGGCGAGCGCGCGGAGCTGCTCGAGCTCGTCGAGCTGAGCGAGGATCGCGCGACCCGCGTCGACGCAATGTCGAAGGGCATGCAGCAGCGCCTCGGGATCGCCCAGGCGCTGGTCGGCGAGCCGAGCCTGCTGATGCTCGACGAGCCGACGAGCGCGCTCGACCCGATCGGCCGCCGGATCGTGCGCGACCTGCTGACCGGCCTGCGCGACCGCGGAGTCGCCGTGATGCTCAACTCGCACCTGCTCAGCGAGGTCGAGCTGGTCTGCGACCGCGTGGCGATCCTGAACCACGGCCGCATCGTCGCGAGGGGCACGCCCCACGAGCTCGTCCGGCCGCGCGGCGTCGAGATCCAGACCGGCGCAGGTCTGCGCAGCTATCCCAGCGCGACACGCGAGGAGGTGCCCGCCCTGGTCGCCGAGCTCGTCGAGCAAGGCGAGGACGTCTACGAGGTGAAGCTGCTTTCGTCGAGCCTCGAGGACGCCTACCTCGAGGCCGTCGGAGGTCCGCTGCAGCCGGCCCGGGAGCTCACGTGAGCGGCGCGCTCGTAATCGCCCGGTATGCGCTGCGCGAATGCGTTCGGCGGCGCGTGATCGCCGTGGTCGTCGTGCTCACGGTGATGTTCCTCGCCCTGTACACGCTCGGCGCCGACGTCGCTTTCCGCGAGACCGAGGACTTCGCCGGCGAGGACGCGCTCGACGAGATCGTGCTGACGGGCTCGACGCTGCTCGGCCTGGCGATGTTCACGACGCTCTTCCTCGGCGCGGTGCTGGCGGCCTTCCTGACGCTCGGCGCCGTCCGCGGCGACGCCGAACGCGGGCTGCTGCAGCCGCTCATTGTGCGCCCGGTCGGGCGAGCGAGCCTGCTGCTGGGTCGCTTCGCCGGGGCCGGTGTCGTCTGCGCGGCGTATGTAGGGCTCCTCTACACGCTGTGCGTGCTGATCACCGGGCTGACCGGCGGCTGGTGGCCGGACAGCCCGGTACTGCCCGGACTCGGGCTCGTGGTGGGGGTGCTCGTGATCGCGGCGCTGTCGCTGCTCGGCTCGGTCTTCCTCTCCTCGACGGCGAACGGGATTGCGGTGTTCATGCTGTTCGGCGCCGGCCTTGCGGCCGGCCTGCTCGGACAGATCGGCGATGCGCTCAACGTGGACACGCTCGAGGACGTGGCCACGGTGAGCTCCTGGCTCCTGCCATTCGAGGCGCTCTACCAGTCGGGACTCGATGCCCTCACTGCTGACGTTCGTGGCGTCACGGGCGTGATCGTCCGGCTCGGACCGTTCGGCGGCGCCCAGGAGGGCGGGCCGCTGCTCTGGCTGTGGACGTTCGCCTACCTCGGCCTCGTGGGCCTCGCCGCGCAGCTCGCCTTCGCGCGCCGCGACCTCTGAGCGGTGCGCAAATGCCCGAATGGCGCGATATTGGGGCCATGGCATTCGAAGAGCTCAAGGCAAAGCAGAGCGTGATGTGGGGCAACGGTCCCTACGAGCGCGTAAGCGAGAACCTGAAGATCGCCCACGACCATCTGTTCAGAGCCGTCCCGCCCAACGAAGGCGAGCGCTGGCTCGACTTGGCCACCGGCACCGGTGAGATCGCCCGGCCCGCCGCACGTGCCGGCGCGCAGGTCACCGGGCTCGACCTCGCGCCCGAGCTGATCGATACGGCGCGCCGGCGGGCGAGCGACGAGGGCCTCGAGGTCAGCTTCGAGGTCGGCGACGCCGAGGCGCTCCCTTACGAGGACGGGAGCTTCGACACCGTCACCTCCACCTTCGGAGTGATGTTCGCGCCGGATCACGCCGCCGTGGCGCGCGAGCTGGGCCGCGTCTGCCGCCCGGGTGGCCGGCTCGCGCTGCTCACCTGGGACTCCGAGCGCGGCGTCGCCGAGTTCTTCAAGATCATGGCCGCCTACCAGCCGCCGCGGCCCGAGGGCGTCGGCAACCCGTTCGACTGGGGCGACCGCGAGCACGTGACGGAGCTGCTCGGGGATGCCTTCGAGCTGCGCTTCGAGGAGGGCGACTGCCCGCAGCCGGGCAGCTCCTCTGAGGAGGTCTGGGAGCTCTTCGCGACCTCCTACGGGCCCACCAAGACGCTCGTGGACGGCCTCGACGAGGACCGGCGTGCGGCACTGCACTCGGACTGGCTCGCCTACTTCGACCAGTTCAGCTCGGGCGGCGGGGTTTCGCAGCCGCGGCCCTACCTGCTGGTGCTCGGCACCCGCCGCTGACGCATCTATCGTTGGCCGGGTGAGCACCCCGGTCGCAACCGACGCCCTGCTCGAGGGCCTGAACGCGCCTCAGCGTGAGGCGGTCGTGCACGGCGAGGGGCCGCTCCTGATCCTCGCCGGGGCCGGCTCGGGGAAGACCCGGGTGCTCACCCACCGCATCGCTCATCTCGTCGGCACCGGCCAGGCTCGGCCCGGCGAGATCCTCGCGATCACCTTCACGAACAAGGCGGCGAAGGAGATGCGCGACCGTGTTGCGGCGCTCGTCGGCGGGCGCGCCCGGGCCATGTGGGTGATGACCTTCCACTCGGCCTGCGCGCGCATGCTCCGCAGCGACGCCGAGAAGCTCGGTTACACGCGCAGCTTCACGATCTACGACGAGCAGGACTCGCTGCGGCTCGTCAAGAACTGCGTCGAGGAGCTCGACGTCGACCCCAAGCGCTTCGCGCCGCGCGGCATCCGGCGCCAGATCTCGGATGCGAAGAACGGGCTGCTGGACGCAGAGGCCTACCGGATCAAGGTGTCGACCTTCTTCGAGCAGACGGCGGCCGACGTGTACGAGCTCTACGAGCAGCGCCTGCACGCGGCCAACGCGATGGACTTCGACGATCTGCTGTTCCGCTGCGTGAACCTCTTCGAGCTCTTCCCCGAGGTCCGCGATCGCTACCGGCACTCGTTCAAGCACGTGCTCGTCGACGAGTACCAGGACACGAACCGCGCCCAGTACCGCTGGCTGCAGCTGCTCAGCGAGGAGCACCGCAACCTCTGCGTGGTCGGTGACGACGACCAGTCGATCTACCGCTTCCGCGGCGCCGACATCCGCAACATCCTCGACTTCGAGGACGACTTTCCGGACGCCCAGGTGGTCAAGCTCGAGCAGAACTACCGCTCGACCCAGACGATCCTGAACGCCTCCAACGCGGTCATCTCGAACAACCGCGCCCGCAAGGACAAGTTCCTCTGGTCGGAGCTCGGCGAGGGCGACCCGGTCCACGTGCGCGAGCTCGAGGACGAGCACGCCGAGGCGCGCTTCGTGGTGTCCGAGATCGAGCGGCTCGTGGACGAGGGCGAGTCGCGCGACGAGGTCGCCGTCTTCTACCGGACCAATGCGCAGAGCCGTGTGCTCGAGGACATGCTCGTCCGCTACGGGGTCGGCTACCAGGTGATCGGCGGCACGCGCTTCTACGAGCGGGCCGAGATCAAGGATGCGCTCGCCTACCTGACGATGCTCGTCAACCCCGCCGACACGGTGGCGTTCGGCCGGGTCGTCAACTCGCCGCGGCGCGGGATCGGCAACACCTCGCAGGCGCGCATCACGAACTACGCCGGCACGCTCGGCGAGCCGGTCTGGGACGTGGCCGCCGCGCCCGAGGCGATCCCCGGGCTAGGCACGGCCGCCGTCAAGGCGGTGGGCCGCTTCATGTCGGTGATGGAGCGGCTGCGCGAGCGTGTGGAGGGCGGCGCGGGTGTCGGCGACCTGCTCGCGGAGACGCTCGAGGAGAGCGGCTACACGGACGCCCTGCGCGCCGAGCGCACCGTCGAGTCGCAGGTGCGACTCGAGAACCTCGAGGAGCTCGTCGGGGTGGCCCGCGAGTACGACGCCCAGGCCGAGGAGGGCGCGCTCGAGGAGTTCCTCCAGCAGATCGCGCTTTTCTCGGAGCAGGACAACCTGCGCGACGAGCAGGGCATCGTGACCCTGATGACGATGCACAACGCCAAGGGCCTCGAGTTCGGCATCGTCTTCATCATCGGGCTCGAGGACGGCGTCTTCCCGCACATGCGCTCGATCGAGTCGGGCGACCTCGAGGAGGAGCGCCGGCTCGCGTACGTCGGCATCACGCGCGCCAAGCGCGTGCTGTACCTGACGCATGCGCGCACGCGAGCGCTGTTCGGGAACCGCGACTGGAACGTGCGCAGCCGCTTCATCGACGAGATCCCGATCGAGTTCACCGATCAGGAGCCCGATACGCCGCGCGGGCCCGCGGCTGCCGCCACCTGGGGCGGCGGCGCCTCGGTCCCAGAGCCCGAGCCCGCAAGCGCCGGGGCGAGCTTCGCGCTCGGCGACGACGTCGTGCACGCGCAGTTCGGCGAGGGCGTCGTGACCGGCGTGGAGCCCGGCGGCCTCGTCGTCGTGCGCTTCGCCGGCGACGGCTCCGAGCGCAAGCTGATGGCGGACTACGCGCCGCTGAAACGGCGCTAGCAGGCGCGCGCCGGCGCGCCGAGCGACACCACACGGATGCGCACGCGGCCGCCGCAGTGGGCGGCGAAGGCGGCCCGCGAACCCTGGGCGTCGAAGTTCTCGCGTGCATGGCGGTCGCCGAAGGCGACGATCTTCCGGCGCGCGCCCGCACCCGTCTGGAGCTCGAGCCGCAGCGGGCGGCGCTCACCCGCCAGGTAGGCGATCCCGCCGTGGACCAGCCGCGCGTCCCAGCACGGGCTGCCGGGCTGCTGCTCGAGCGCGGAGCCACCGGGCGTGAGCAACCAGAGCCGGCTGCGCCAGCAGCTGCGGCGCCCGATGCGCTGTGAGCCCACGCTCACGGCGAGCCGCCCGTCGCTCGCCACGTCGATGCCGTGCAGCGTGCCGGGCGGCAGTGGGGCGGAGAACCGCTCGGCGCCGGTCTGCGCGTCGTGCAGCCGGACCACGCCCGCGTGGACGCTCGCCAGGTGAGAGCCGGCGAGGGCGACGGCCGCGAGCGTCCCGCCACCGAGATCGAGTGTGGTCGTGGCGGCCGTGGCGAGGTCGCGGACCGCGATGCGCGCCTGCGCGTCGCAGGGGACCGGGTCATAGGCGAGGCGGCCGCCGGTGAGCGAAAAGACGTTGACGATCGTCTGCTGGTCGGAGCCGCAACGGACCAGGCGCACGCGTGCGCCGCCGTTGCGGTCGGCCGCGAACAGCCGCTCGCCTGCAAAGTCCTGGTCGCCCGACGTGCCGAACTCGGAGCGGGCCAGCACGAAGGCGCTCGCTGACAGCTCGAAGGAGACGCTCGAGAAGAACGAGTTCGAGCCACCCGGCAGCGAGCGGATGCGACCCTCGCTCAGCGTCCGGACGCCGGCGGGCCCGGCCGCGCGGATTCGGTAGCGGGTCGCCGCCTCGAAGCCGCAAGCGCCTGGAGACGTGCAGCGGTTCTCCTCCCACGCCACGCGGCTGCCCGCCAGCAGCGGCCCCTCCGCGAGCTTGTTCTCCGGGGTCACCACCTGGATGACGCGCGCCGGCGAGGCCGCCGGAGCGACCAGCAGCGCGAGCAGGGCCAGGATCGAGATGCGCATTGCGAGTCGCATGTTGCTTAGAACCCGCCGCGCGGCCCGTCGTTTCGCTCCATTAAGCTGCCGCGCGCTCATGGCGGCACGGATCATCGACGGCAAGGCGGTCGCTCAGCGCGTCAAGGCGGGCGTGGCCGAGCAGGTGGCCGGCCTCGACCGCAAGCCTGGCCTCGCGACGATCCTCGTCGGTGGCGACCCGGCCTCCGCCGTCTACGTGCGCATGAAGCGCGAGGACTCGGCCGAGGTCGGCATCGAGTCGTTTCACCACGAACCGGGCGGTGACGTCGCGCCCGACGAGCTCGCCGCTCTGATCCGCTCGCTGAACGACGACGAGCGCGTGAACGGCATCCTGCTGCAGCTGCCGCTGCCGGACCATCTCGACCAGGACGAGTTCATCGGGCTGATCGATCCCGCGAAGGACGTCGACGGCCTGACCACCGCGAACGCCGGCCTGCTGATGCACGACCGTCCCGAGGCACTCGTGCCCTGCACGCCGGCCGGCGTGATGGAGCTCCTGGATGAGGCCGGCGTCGAGCTGCAGGGAGCCCGCGCCGTCGTGATCGGGCGCTCGATCCTCGTGGGCAAGCCGCTCGTTCAGCTGCTTCTGAAGGCCAACGCCACGGTCACGCACTGCCACTCGCGCACGCGCGACCTGCCGGCCGTCTGCCGCGAGGGCGACGTGCTGATCGCGGCCGTCGGCTCACCCGGGCTCGTGACAGGCGACATGGTGCGCGAGGGCGCCACGGTGATCGACGTCGGCACGAACCGCACCGACGACGGACTGGTCGGCGACGTCGACTTCGAGGGAGCTAGCGAGCGCGCCGGCGCGATCACGCCGGTGCCCGGCGGTGTCGGCCCCATGACGCGGGCGATGCTGCTCGTCAACACCCTCAAGGCAGCCCGGGCCTAGTTGTCGATTTCCGGTCGTCTCGTTCGACGCACTGGGTAGATCGGCAATCAAAGGAGGAACGGAAATGGCACGCATCGTTGTAACCGAGTTCATCTCGCTGGACGGGGTCGTCGAGGACCCGGGCGGCTCCGAGGACTTCAGGCACGGCGGCTGGAGCTTCGAGTTCTCACGCGGCGACGAGGGCGACAAGTTCAAGCTCGACGAGACGATGGGCAGCGAAGCGCTGCTCCTCGGACGCGTGACCTACGAGGGCTTCGCCGACGCGTGGCCGCAGCGCGACGGCGAGTTCGCCGACAAGTTCAACAACATGCCGAAGTACGTCGTCTCATCGACCCTGAACGACCCGGAGTGGGCGAACTCGACTGTGCTCGACGGAGACCTCGGCGAGAACGTGGAGCGCGTCAAGGACGACCACGACGGCGACGTCGTCGTGCACGGCAGCGCCCAGCTCGTTCAGGCGCTGCTCGAGAACGACCTGGTGGACGAGCTGCGGCTCATGGTCTTCCCGGTCGTGCTCGGAAGCGGGAAGCGCCTGTGGGGCGAGGCGGACGACAAGACGACGCTGAAGCTCGTCGACTCGAAGCCGGTTGGCGACGAGGGCGTCATCGTCCTCACCTACGGCCGCTAACCGGGAAGCACGCTGCCGGCGAGGTCGATGACGGAGCGCGGATCGACGTCATAGCGGCGCTCGTAGTCCTTCGCCGCGTCGTCATCGACCATCGCCAGCACGAGCTCCTCACGCGACGAGCCAACCCGGCACGCGACTTCGTCGACCGCGACGAGCGCGGCGTCCTGAAGGAAGCCGGTGATGCCGCCGCTGCCGGGGTTGTCACGGTCCTCGCAGGGATCCTGGATCACCACCTCGGGGGGACTCTCGCTGTCGGCGGCGAGCGCAAAGCCGCCGACGGCGAGCGCGGCTGCCGCGACAGCACCGACGGCCAGCGCCGGCCGGACGCCGGCGAGGCTGTACCCGAGCGCGACCGGCAGGAGCAGCAGAGCGGCCAGCAGCGCCAGCCCGGCCCCGACCAGGAAGGCGGTCGCGAAGCCGTCGTTGACGCCCGCGACGAGCACCTCGTCGGCGCGGTCGGTGAGGTCGTCGTAGGCGGCGTGCTCGTCGTCGTCGACCTCGGAGCGGCCGTCGGCGAACACCTGCTCGAGCCCACCGCGCGGATCCTCGGTCTCGACGCTCTCGGACAGCCTCGGGGCGATGTCGAGCTTCACGCGCGGGTCGATCGACGCGTCGAGGATGATCGCCGCGCCGCGCTCGCGCGTCTCCGCGAGCGTGGTGTCGAGCTCGTTCTGCGCGATCGGGGCGAGGATCAGCAGCACGAGCGCGATGCCGACGTGCCTGATCGAGAGCAGGCGCGCCGCGTCGCGGCCGTTGCGCTCGGGCAGCAGGCGCCCGCTGAGGGCGGGCAGGGCGAGCCCGATCCCGGCGCCGACCGCCAGCTGAGGAACGATCGTCCAGGCGACCGAGGCGGTCGGCAAAAAGGCAAGCGCCGCGCTGCCCGCCGCGACGAGCAGCGCACCGCCCGCGGCGTGTGCGCCCGGTGAGCCGCGCAACGGCGCCATCGCGAGCGCGGCGAGCGGCATCACGGTCACGGCGAGTGCCGCGGTGAGCGGCTCGATCCCCCAGCCGCTGATCAGGAGCAGCACCGTGAGGAACAGCGCCGCCGTGGCGGCGCCCGAGACGAGCGCCAGCGCGATCGCGCGGCCGAGCGCCCAGCGTGGGCGCACGACGCCCTCGGCCTCGACGTCGTGCCAGGCGCGCCGCGCCCGGGGCGGTGGGCGCCCGCCGGCCTCGAGGGCCACGTCGTCCTCGGCGCGCGCGCTGAGGCAGCCGGGCAGAGCGAGCAGGGCGGCCGGGGCCTGGATCAGGAAGATCGAGCGCCAGCCGAAGGCCTGGGTGAGCGCGCCGCCGATCGCCGGCCCGGCGGCCGTGCCGAGCAGCGCGGCGAGCTGCCACGCCCGGCGCCCGCCCTCTTCGCTCTGGAGCAGGGTGTAGGCGGTCACGAGGAGCGCGGCGCCGCCCAGTGCCTGCACGCCGCGGGCGATCAGGAGCACGTCGAGCGTGTCGGCGAGCCCACACGCGAGCGAGCCGCCCGCGAACAGCGCCACCCCGGACACGCCGACCGCGCGCGTGCCGGCACGGCGCCAGAGCCACTCGGCCGCGGGCAGCCCGAGCGCGAGCACCACGGCGTAGACACCGAGCACGGCGGCGACCCCGGCGACGTCGGTGTCCAGCTCGCGCAGGATCGGCGGCAGCGCGAGCGCCACGATCGCCGTGTCCGCCAGCGCCAAAAAGGCGAGCCCGGCCACCGGCAGGCGAAGCGGCGAAATCCTCATCGCCGCGAATCATGGCTGTCGGCCGTCGCGGCGGTCGTACGGATAACCGAACCCGAGTACGCCGGGTTTCCCCCATAGGCCGGCGCCCGTGCGAGTGGAAGCCTGCAGGGCGAGCTCGGGTGTAGCGGACCTGGCGGGCCGCTGTCGAACCCGCCCGAGCCGCCCGCACGGGGCCGCCACTCCCTCGCAGGCGCATCCCGTGCACCCGGCTCGCCGGATCCCGGCGCTTCCCCTGGCGCCGGGGCACCGGCGGGCCCGGGCTCGAATGCAAGCGCCGACCCCTCGGGGTTACGCTGCCGCTCCGATGGATCTGCGCAGGCTGCGTGTGGGCGAGTGGATGACGGCGATCGCCGGGGTCGCCCTGCTCGTGTCCCTGTTCGCCCCCTGGTACGGGGCCGAGGACGTGCCGGCGACGAGCGGCTTCGAGTCGCTTGCGGTGCTCGACATCGTGCTCGCGCTGATCGCGGCCGTGGCCGTCGCTCTGCTGATCATCACCGCCGCGCAGCGCCTGCCCGCAGTGCCGCTGGCCTTCAACACGCTCGTCTTCTTCAGCGGGCTGCTGGCCGTCGTGCTGGTCCTCATTCGCGCGCTCGTCCTCCCCGATGACGCGAGCGCCCGCGAGTGGGGGCTCTGGCTCGGGCTGGCGGGTGCGCTCGGAATCGTCGCCGGCTCGCTGATAGCGCTGCGCGACGAGCGGCCCTCGCGCCCAGGTCGTCCCACCGACCTGAGTGGCCGGCCGGCCCCGCCGCCGGCCGAGATCGAGGCGATCCCGGCGCCGCGGCCCGAGGCCGGCGGGTGACGTTCGCCCGGCTGCGGGCTGCCGACTGGATCGTGCTGGTGGCGGCGCTGGGGCTGGTCCTCGTGACCGCGGCGGATTGGTACAGCACGCAGAGCGGGGAGGAGGCCCGCACGATCGAGGACAGCGCGCCGCGGCTCGACGTCCGCGAGCGGGCCGCGCTGATCGCGGAGAACGAGGAGCGGAACGCATGGCAGCCCGTGGCGTTCGCCGACCTGCTCGTGCTGATCGGCCTGCTCGCGACCTCCGCGCTGTCGGTCCTCGCCGCCTACGGCCGCGCCGCGGGACGCCTCGGGCCCATGGCCCTGGCGGGCGCGGCGGCCACGCTCACGGCGCTGCTGGTGCTCTACCGGATCCTGCAGGAGCCCGGCTTCGACGAGCTCACGACCGTGCAGTACGGCGCCCCGCTGGCGCTCGCGCTGCTCGGCGCGATCGCCTTCGCCGCGGCGGTCTCGCTCCGCCAGGAGGAGAGCGCAAACGCCGCCGACCTACAATCGCGCCGATGATCGACCGCGCCCAGGTACTCCACGTGGCGAAGCTCGCCCGCCTCAAGTTCAGCGACGAGGAGATCGAGCGGCTCCAGCCAGAGCTCTCCAAGATCCTCGAGCACGTCGAGCAGATGGACCGGCTCGACCTCGAGGGCGTCGAGCCGACCTCCCACGTGGTCGAGCTCCAGAACGTGCTGCGCGAGGACGTCCCGCGCCCGAGCCTGCCGTCCGAGCGCGCGCTCGAGCAGGCCCCGGACCCGGCCGACGGGGGCTTCAGGGTGCCGAGCCCGGGGACGTCGTGACGGAGCTGCTCGAGCTCAGCGCCGCACGCCAGGCCGACCTCCTGCGGAGCGGCGAGCTGTCGGCCGCGGAGCTGTTCGAGTTCTGGCGCGGCCGCGCCGCCGGGGACGAGCTCGGCGCGTACCTCTGGGTCGCGGACGAGCCGCCGGCCGAGGCCGGCGAGCTGCCGCCGTTCGCGGCCAAGGACCTCTTCTGCGTCGAGGGCGTGCCGAGCAGCGCCGGCTCGCGGATTCTCGAGGGCTACCGGCCGCCATACACCGCGACGAGCGTCCGCAACCTGCAGGCGGCCGGCGCCCCCGTGCTCGGCAAGACGAACCAGGACGAGTTCGCGATGGGCTCCTCGAACGAGAACTCGGGCTACGGGCCCGTCCAGAACCCGTGGGACCGCACGCGCGTGCCGGGCGGCTCGAGCGGCGGCAGCGCCGCCGCCGTGGCGGCGGGCTACGCGCCCTGGGCGATCGGCACCGACACGGGCGGCTCGATCCGCCAGCCCGCCTCGCTGTGCGGCATCGTCGGCATGAAGCCCACCTACGGCGCGATCTCGCGCTACGGCATGATCGCCTTCGCCTCTTCGCTCGACCAGTGCGGCCCGCTCACGCGCGACGTGACCGACGCCGCGCTGATGCTCGGCATCCTGCAGGGCCGCGACCCCTGCGACTCGACCTCGATCGGCATCCCGGGCGAGATCCCGCTGCCGAGCGCCGAGCGGCTCGACGGCCTGCGCTTCGGCGTCTGGGGGCTCGAGGAGGAGGGACTCGAGCCGGGCGTGGCGGATGTCGTGCGGGCCACGCTCGCGAAGATCGAGGAGCTGGGCGGCGCCGTCGAGCCGGTCGAGATGCCGCACGCCGGGCTCGGGCTGTCCGCCTACTACGTGATCGCGCCGGCCGAGGCGAGCGCCAACCTGGCCCGCTACGACGGCGTGCGCTACGGCAATCGGTCGGGAAACGGCGACCTCACGGAGATGTACGAGCAGACCCGCCACGACGGCTTCGGCGACGAGGTCAAGCGCCGCATCATGATCGGCACCTACGCGCTCTCGTCGGGCTACTACGAGGCCTACTACGGCAAGGCCCAGAAGGTGCGCACGAAGATCGTCGAGGACTTCCGCGCCGCCTACGAGAAGGTGGACTTCATCGTGACGCCGACTTCGCCGACCGTCGCGTTCAAGCTGGGCGAGCGCACCGCCGACCCGCTCGCGATGTACCTGTCCGACTACTTCACAGTGCCGATGCCGCTCGCCGGCACGCCCGCCATCTCGATCCCGGCGGGCCTGAGCGACGGGCTGCCGGTCGGTTTCCAGATCGCGGGCCCGGCCTTCAGCGAGGCCGGGATCCTGGAGGCGGCCTACGCGCTCGAGCAGGCGATCGGCTTCGAGGGCGTTCCCGTCGTGGAGGCGACGTGACCGGCTTCGAGCCAGTCATAGGCATCGAGATCCACGTGCAGCTGAGCACGCGCACGAAGATGTTCTGCGGCTGCGCGCTCGCCTTCGGCGAGGAGCCCAACACGCTCACCTGCCCGGTCTGCCTCGGCCATCCCGGCACGCTGCCGGTCACGAACGCCGAGGCGGTCCACGACGCGCTGATGATCGCGATGGCGTTCGACTGCGAGATCGCGCCGCGCTCGATCTTCCACCGCAAGAACTACTTCTATCCGGACCTGCCGAAGGGCTACCAGATCAGCCAGTACGACATCCCGCTTGCGACGGGCGGCAGGCTCGGCGACGTGCGCATCCACCGCGTCCACCTCGAGGAGGACGCGGCGAAGCTCGTGCACGCCGGCTCCTCGGGGCGCATCCACGGCGCCGAGACGAGCGTCGTCGACTTCAACCGCGGCGGCACGCCGCTCGTCGAGATCGTGACCGAGCCCGACCTGCGCTCGCCGGCCCAGGCGGCCGAGTTCGGCCGGCTGCTGCAGGCGACGCTGCGGCGAATGGGCGTGTCGGACGTGAACATGGAGGAGGGGTCGCTGCGGGTCGACGCCAACGTGTCGATCCGGCCGCTCGGCGAGACGACGCTCGGGACCAAGGCCGAGCTCAAGAACATGAACTCGTTCCGCTTCCTCGAGCGCGGCATCGCCGCGGAGATCGCGCGCCAGGAGGCGATCCTGCGCGACGGGGGCAGGGTCGAGCAGGAGACGCTCCACTACGACCCGCGCAGCGACACGCTCAGCGCGCTCCGCTCCAAGGAGGAGGCGCACGACTACCGCTACTTCCCGGAGCCCGACCTGGTCCCGATCGCGCCGACCGAGGAGATGCTCGAGCGCGCGCGCGCGGCGATGCCGGAGCTGCCGGCCGCTCGCGCGGAGCGCTTCGAGCGCGAGCTCGAGCTGCCCGCCGAGATGGCGCGCCTGCTCGCCTTCCGCTCGGAGCTCGGCGACTTCTTCGAGGAGGCGCTGAGCGCGTCGGGCAACGGCGACTCGCGCGCGCTCGCCAACTGGACGACGAACGAGCTCGCCGCGAAGGTCGGCGACGCCGATCCCGCCTCGACGCGGCTCGAGCCGGGCGCGCTGGCGCAGCTCGTCCAGATGGTCGGTCAGAAACAGGTGTCGGCCTCAGCCGCCAAGGAAGTGCTCGACGTGCTCGTTGCCGAAGGTGGCGAGCCCGCGGTCGTGATCGAGGAGCGCGGTCTCGGGGCCGCGGACTCCGGCGAGCTCGCGGAGATCGTGGACCGGGCTATCGCCGACAATCCCGACGCCGTCGAGAAGATCCGCGCCGGCAAGGGCCAGGCGATCGGCGCGATCATCGGCGCCGTCATGCGCGAGACCAAGGGCCGCGCGGACGGCGGCGAGGTGCAGCGCCTGATCCGCGAGCGCATCGGCTGAGCCCGGCGCGGCGGGCCGCCGGAGCGGCCCGCCGTGCCCGGGGGTGTCAGCGGTGCAGGCGCTCGAAGTAGCGCTGCCCGACGTAGCGGGCGACCTGACTGCCGATCCGCTCACCCTGCTCGTCCGCGTTCCGGAAGTGGAGCCCGGACCAGACGCGTGCGTCGACGACGTCGTCGATCGCCTGCGAGAAACGGGTGAACTCGCGGGTGCCGGCCGCGTTCGTGTCGCTCCAGCCGATCCTGTCCGTTCCGAAGAACTGTTGGAGCGTCTTCACGATCGAGCCGCTGAAGCCGGTGTGCCCCGAGGGGTGCTCCGGATACGGCGGCGTCGGGATGAGCGGCAGCCAGCCGGAATCCGGCTCGGTCCGCGGGTTGCCGTCAGTGTCGGCCTCTCGGATTGCCGTGATCGGGCGCCAGAACGACCAGTGGGCCTTGTCGTCCCAGACGCTGATCAGGGCGTCCGTCGCCGTCATGTACAGCACCGCGAAGAAGCGGGCGTTGTCGACGAGCGACAGCCCCTGCTGCGCCGACAGCGTGCGGAACGTCCGGTTCCACGTGACCGCCGGGTTCTCCGCCCAGTACTGGGCCGCCAGCGTCTGGCCCGTCGTCCGCCCGCTGTTCGTCGGCAGAGCCCAGCGACCTGACCTCCTCGAAGTCACGCGCGTACCTGCGGCTCGTGAGCGGATACGGCCCGGCCGAGCGGAACTGCGACGAGCTCCGGATCAGGAACGGGTCGACGTCCCTGAGCCAGGCGTTCGGGTCGTTCACGAACGCCGGCAGCACCGGCCGCCAGACACCCGGAGCCGTGCCAACCGGGAATCCGGGAGTCCCGAAGCGGCCGTCGTCGGTCCGCGCAGCGATCATCGCGGCCGCCGCGGCCTCGCCGACGGCGATGCCGCGCTTCTTCGAGCGTCCATCCGGGATCGCGGTCAGCGACGACGCCAGCTGCGCGTCCAGCGCAGGCCTGTTGCGCCGGCACGAGCCGGACGAGCACACGGTGTGCCGCCACGGCGGCCGCCGCGTCCTTGCGAGTCGGTCGGCCTGCGCGACCCTCGGCTGACAGCAGGTAGCCCTCGTGACCGCCGTCGATTGCGTTGACGGCGTCGTAGACGGCGCCGTGCACCATCGCCAGGTGCGGCACGGTGATCTGAGGCGGTTGCAACGGTGGCGCCGTGCCGATCAGCACGTTCGCCGCGGTCTGGTTCCAGTCGGTGACGGTGTCGGCGCGGGCGGGCGCCGCGGCGACCGCCAGCAGCGCGGCGAGCGCGGCGAGCAGACCCGGTCCTGCGCAGGTGTCCTCGTGGTCATCTCGATCACCTGCCTCACGCGCTCGCGGGACGGCCGCGCGGCGGCCTCCGCAGTGCCCAGGGCAGCCATCAACACCAGAGCGACGGCGCCGCGGCGATCGCCCCGATGGCGGCCGAGACGAAGTCGAACCCGGAGGGCTCGGACGGCTCGTCGGCCACCGGCTGCTGGTCCAGCGCGCGGGGCGTAGTGCTGGGGCGGCATGCGCCTGTCGGGCAGCCGCAGGTCCTGGTACTCCTCGGCGGCGAGACGCTGCGATCGAGGACGGAGGCGGCGCCACCACGTAGGGCGGGTTGGCCTCTCTGCTGGCGGTATCGATGGCGTGGGGGTCCGCGGAGGCTCCGGACACTGCCAAGCGCGCTCGCGATGGCCGCGCCGGCAAGGGCGGTCGCCAGGCGCGTCGTGAACGCGGGGCGAGAACATCTGCGTGCTCCTCTCTGTCGCTGACCGCTCCTTGCGGTCGATCGACAGCAGGGTCCGCTGCGGCGGTAACCGGGCGCTCACGGCCCGCTAACCGGCGGTAATCCGCGCGAAGAGCGAGAGTCAGTCGCCGGAGCAGACGGACTGGAAGGGCCGCTCGGGCAGCGCCTGCGTCCCACTCGCCGGCGCTGATGTCGCGCCCGGCGACAGCGCACGCGTGGCGCTTCCAGGCGTCCGGCGACATGTCGAAGCTGATCCCGTCGTCCGGCGACTTGTCGTAGGGGGCCCATTCCTCCCCGGCCGAGATCGCGTACAGGCGCTTGCCGTCCGGGCTGAGTGCGGCGGAAACGAACGAGTTCGCCTCGACCTCGATCGGCGCGCCGATCTGCTTCTGCGTGGCGACGTCCCAGAGAATCACGGTGCCGTCGGCCGCCGCGGTGATCAGCGTACGCCCGTCCGGAGAGAACTCCGGGAAGGTGATGCGCGCCGTGTGTGCGCGAAGCGGCCGGCCGACCTGCTTCCAGGTCTCCGTGGAGAACAGGCGCCCCGTGCCGTTGTACTGCCCGACGAGGAGAAGGTTGCCGTCCGGCGAGAAGGCGACCGATCGCGAGAAGTCTCCCTCGCCCGCGAGGTTCCCGACCTCGAGCCGCTCGACGAGGTCGCCGGTGCGCGCGTCGAGGATCTCCGTGCCGCGATCGGTCGCAGCCGCTGCGATCAGCTCGCCGTCCGGGCTGAACGCGATGAGATTGGCGGCCGTTCGCGCTCGAAAGTCCGTGAGTTGCCGCCGGCGGACGTCCCAGACGCGCAGCTGGTGCGGTCCCGGGCCGTCCAGCGACTCGGCGGCGGCGAGCAGCTTGCCGTCGGGCGAGAAGGCCAGCGCCTGGGAGGGCCCCCGCATCCCGCGGAGCTCGCCTGCGGGCGCCAGAGTCCGGGCGTCCCACAGCGTGACCAGCCCGCTCTTCGCCCGTCACGGCGAGCAGCCGGCCGTCCGGGCTGAAGTCGACCGAGGCGGCGAAGCCTTCCGTGGCGCGAACGCTCGCGCGTGGCTCCAGAGTCCGGGTGTCGACCAGTTCGACGGTGCCGTCGCTGTGCGTGAGCGCCAGCGTGCGCCCGTCGGGGCTGACCGCGATTCCGCGCGGCGTCGCGGTTGACGTCGAAGCGCGGCTCGACGGCGAAGCGCCGGTCGAGCCGCCGGTCTCCGGCGAGGTCCCAGAGGATGGCGCGGGTGTCAGATCGAAGCCGTGAGAAGCGTCCTTCCGTCGGTCGCGACGTCGAGCCCGTCGATGTCGCCGGTGTGCCCGCTGAGCCGCTCGGCGATGGCTCCGCGCTCGACGTCCCACATGTAGAGCTGTCCACGCTCGTCGGCAGTCACGAGCGTCCGTCCGTCAGGTGTGAACCTCGATCCGGACCACGCGGTCCGTCGATGCGGCCGTCGAACGAACGGGTCTGGCCGGAGTCCAGGTCGAGCAACCGCACGCGACCCGTCTCGGAGCCGAGCGCGAACACCCGTCCGTCGGGACTGACCGCCCGGCGAGGTCCCCGACCGGCCAAGAGCGCACCACGCGAAGCGGCTCAGGTGTCGAGCTCCCAGGTCCGGTTGTCGCGCAGGCTCGTGAGGAAGAACCGCTCGCGGTCGGCCGTCCACGACGCGTAGAACGTCGGATGCGTGCTGCCCCACGCGCGAGCCGATCCGTGACGCTCGCCGGTCGTCCCGTCGACGCGATACACCGGCCCGACCGGGCCGGCCGGCCCGGAGCCGTGCACCAGGCGGACGAGGAGATCCGGACCGCTCGGCGGGAACACCACGTCCGGGTACACGAAGTCCGGCGGGCCGGGCAGCGGAGGCACCCGGATCCGGAGCGTGCGCCTCAGGGTCCGGGCGTCGATCACATCCACGATGCCGTTGTGGTCGCTGGTTCTGCGGGTCCATGGAGCTGACCGACGATGGACGCGCCGTCCGGCGTGAAGCGCACGTTCTGGACGAGGCCGCCCTCGATCACGTAGGGCGCGCCGACCGGCGCGCCGAGTGGCGGCGTCGTAGACGTTGACGGCGCCACGCTCGTCGCCCGTGGCCATCAGCTTCCCGTCCGGGCTGAGGGCCGCGCCGTACATCGGCCAGCCGTAGTTGAGCACGCCGATTGCCGCCGAGTTGCGCAGCAGCACCGAGAGCAGGCTGCCGAGCGTGGCCGGGGATTCGTCCAGCTCCACGGCTGCGCTGGTCAATAGGAGCGCCTCGTCGAGGCGTTCCTGCCCCAGCGCCTCGACGCCGAGACGCTGGGCGTCGGCCACGCGCGCGGCGTCGCGGGCCTCGCCGCGCTGGTTGAGCGCCACGATGCCGGCCACGAGCGCGAGAGCAAGAAACCCGGCGAGACCGGCGAGCACGGCACGCAGGCGGCGGTTCGCCCGGCGCTGATCCTCGGCCTCGTGCTCGGCCTCGGCACGGCTCTCGTCGAGGAACCCGCGCTCGAGCGGCGTTGAGGTCGCCCTGGTGGTCGCCGGCCCACTCGAGCGCGGAGGCGAGGCGCGCGCCGCGGTAGAGCTCGCCGGGGTCGCGCTCCGCGGCATCCCAGTCGCGCGCCGCGTGGGTCAGATGCTGGTGGAGCCGGCGGCCCTCGGCGTCCTCCTCGAGCCACGCCCGCAGCCGCGGCCACTCGCGCAGCAGCGCCTCGTGTGCGACCTCGACCGTCCCCTCGTGGGCGGTCAGCAGCCGGCTGTCCGTCAGTGCGGAGAGCGCCGCTGCAGCGTGCTCGTCGCTGCCGGTCTCGAGCTCGGCGAGCGGCACGCGGCGGCGCACGAAGGCGCTCTCGTGGTCCTCGCCCGCGTCGGCCAGCCGCAGGAGGATGCGTCGCGCGGCTACGCGCTCGTCGCCGGAGAGCCCGTCGTAAGTCGCCTCGGCGAGCCGGCCAACCGCGCTGCGTACACCGCCGGTCCGCTCATAGGCGGCCCGGCGCATCACGTGGCCGTCGCGCTCGCGCCACTGCTCGAGCAGCGCGGCCGAGAGGAGCGGCAGCCCGCCGGGCTCGTCGAGCACGTCGGCGATCAGCGCGTCGGCAAGCGAGGGCTCGACACGCAGACCGACGCGGCGCGCGGGCTCGACGATCGCCCGGTGCAGCTCGTCGGGTCGCATGGGGCCGACGAGCACCTGGTTCGCGCCGACGAGCCGCGCGAGGCCGTCATGGCTCGCGCAGCGCCCGTAGAAGTCGGCGCGCACGGCGATCACGACCTGTATGCGACGGTCACGATCCGCCGCGAGCGCGACAAGCGCGTCGAGAAACTCGGCTCGCTCCTGCTCGTCGCGGCAGACGGTGAACAGCTCCTCGAACTGGTCGACCGCAAGCACCGCCTCGCGATGCCGGTCGGGCAGCACCCGTTCCAGCTCGGCCAGCGGGTGCGCGCCGGGACGCATCAAAGCCTGCACCGAGCGCTGGGAGCCGGGGAGCACGCCGCCGGCGAGGGCCGGCAGCAGTCCCGCGCGGACGGCGGAGGACTTGCCGGCCCCGGAGGGTCCGACGACAGCCAGCAGGGGGGAGCCCACAAGCCGGGCGACCATCTCCGCCACGAGCCGCTCGCGGCCGAAGAAGTAATCGGCGTGTGCGGAGTCGAAGCTCGTCAGGCCGAGGTATGGACAGACGGCCGGGAGCGGCGCGTCGTCGAGCTCGCCGCGGTAGAGCCGCCGGCGTTCGTCGACCGCACGAAGCGCGAGCAGATCGCCCGACAGGTCGGCCTCGGCCGCGCGCAGCTCGCTGCGCTCGGTAGCCGCGCGCCCGGCGCTCTCCTCGGCGACGCGCGCGGCCTCGGCGCGGGCCGACGCGGCCGCGGCGCGGTGGACCTCGAGCGGGATGCCGCCCGTCTCGGCGGCGAGCGCCCGCAGCTCGGCCGGAACAGCGCCCTCCGGCAGGTACAGCTGCGCGATGTCGGCGATGGCCTCGCCTCCGAGCGGGCCCAGCTCGATCGACAGCGTCGCCCGCTCCGCGAGGGCCGGGAGCGGCCCCGCGTGCAGGACGAGCAGCAGAAGCGGGCGGCCCGCCGCCCCTGCAGCGGCATCGGCGGCGCGCTCGAGCAGGTCGGTTCCGGCGCGTTCGGCGTCGTCCAGCACGAGGAGTGCAGGGCGTCCGCCGTCCTCGGCTCGCCGGAAGGCGGCAAGCGAGTCGGCGGGCGTGGTCGACGTTCCCGCGTAGAGCACCGTCATGCGGCGGCGCAGCGCCTCGCGGGCAAGTTCGGCGGCCAGCCGTGTCTTGCCGATGCCGCGCGGGCCAGAGACGACCGCGACGGCGCCGCGTCCCTCGGCCGCGTCGGCCAGCAGGGAGCTCAGCTCGGCCAGCTCGCGCCGGCGGCCCGCCAGCAGCGGCGAACCGCCCTCGAGCGGCGCCGGCAGCTCCGCGGCCGCGGGCAGGTCGAGCGCCGGGTCCTGCGCGAGGATCGCGTCCTGGAGGGTGCGCAGCTCGGCGCCCGGTTCGACGCCGACCTCCTCGACGAGCGTGCGCCGCGCCGCGCGGTAGGCCTCGAGCGCGTCCGCCTGGCGGCCGCAGCGGTACAGCGCGAGCATCAGCTGCGCGCGCAGGTGCTCGCGCAGCGGCTGCTCGGCGACAGCGGCCTCCAGCTCTGAGACCAGGTCGGCGTGGCGGCCCAGCGCCAGCTCCGCCTCGATGCGTGTCTCGAAGGCGACCCAGCGCCGCTCCTCCAGCCGCGCGATCTCCGCCTGAGCGAAGTCCTCGTACGTCAGGTCCGAGAGCGCGGACCCGCGCCATAGCCCGAGCGCCTCATGGAGCTTCTTCGCGGCCGCGTCGGGATCGGACTCGAGCTCGTCGCGAGCGCCCGCGAGCAGCTCCTCGAAGCGATCCACGTCGAGCTCGCCCGGCTGGACGTTGAGCCGATACGAGCTCCCTTGCGTCTCGAGCCGCCCGTTGCGTCCGAGCGCCTGGCGCAGCGCAGAGACCTGGTTGTGGAGCATCTTCTGCGCGGTCGTCGGCGGCGACTCACCCCAGAGCTCCTCCACGAGCCGCTCGCTCGTGACGAGCTCGTTGGCCCGCAGAAGCAACAGGGCGAGGAGGGCACGTTGCCGTCCTGTGCCTATCTGAAGCGCGAGGCCGCTGTCCCCAACGACCTCAAGGGGGCCAAGCAAGCGAAAGTCCAAACATCACCACCGTAGGGGCGGTTGGCCGGCCGGGCAAGTCGACAGACGACGCGGCGTACCATCCGTCGCAGGGCTTCCGAGAGGAGATCGAGATGGCGCGACTGATCCGTATGGACGGCACTGGGCACACGACGCTCGCCGAGTGGACCGCGAGTCGGACGACGCGGCCTTCGAGGCCGCCGTGACCGAGTTCCAGGAGCAGCAGGGGCTTGGCTACATCGGGACGGTGCCGGACGGGCCCGGCAAGGCGACCCACGTCCGCGAGCTGCCGCGCGCGGCGGACCTGGTGATCATGCGCCGCCCGATCGCCGGCGGTTGATGGACACGGGGACGCGCGCCGCCCACCCCGCAGGCACTCCCCGAGCTGGCGTCGGTCCCCTGGCGCCAGCGCACCGACGCGCGCTGGCTGCGCCGCTGGGGGCGGATCTGGCATGCCTGGACGCTGCTCTACACCGTGCCGTTCCTGGCTGCGGGCGCGGGCATGCTGTGGCTCGAGCCGCTCTCGGCGCCGGTCGCCCTGGCGGCGATCGCGCACGCCTGGATCATCCCCGAGCTGTACGCATTCAGGGGCGCGAGCGTGGTCCGGCCGAAGGGGCCGCGCAACGAGGCCGCGGAGCCGGTGGCGCAGGGCCTGCTCGGCGACCTGCTCGGTCACGACGAACGCGACCTCCAGCGCACCACCGGGCTGGCGCTCGAGCGCGGCGCGCTCGGCACCTGGCTCGTGGGGGAGGCGGGCGCCCTGCTCGTGACGCCGGGCGGCTCGCGCGTCCACTGCTTCTGCGTCCGCACCACGGAGCCCGAGCTGCCGCCCTCCGACCGCGTGGCGCACCTGCTGCTGGCGCTGCGCGTCGACGAGGAGGGCTTCGCGACGGTCGCCAACCACGCCTTCGCGGGCGCGCCCTGGCGAGTCAGGCGGCGCATGCCGGCGGCGATGCGGCCCGCCCTGAAGGCAGCCCAGCGCTCGGCGCGTTAGCCTCGGGCCGAGTGACCGAGCTCAGCTTCCGCGAGGGCGGGCCGGCCGACCTGCGGGGAGCATTCGAACTGGGGGAGTCGGCTTGGGACGCCTCACGCCGCACCCGCGGGCTGCTCGGCCCCGACGAGGGTCGCGGTCACGACGAGATCCGCGACGAGTGGGAGCGGGCGCGGCCCTTCATCGAGTTCGTCGCCGCGCAGCCGGACGGCTCGTTCTGGATCTGCGAGAACGACGGCGACATGGTCGGCTACTCGAGCTCCTCGCGCTTCGGCGTCATGGACGAGCTGACCGAGCTGTGGGTTTCGCCCTCGCACGCCGGACAAGGCATCGGCCGCGCGCTGCTGGAACGGATCTGGCCGCACTCACCGTCGCCGGAGCTGGGGCGCGTGGTCGTGACGCTCGGAACGCCCGTCGACCTCACCCTCTACACCGAGTTCGGCGTCATGCCGGTCACCGGCCACTGGCACATGCGCCACCGCGTCGAGCAGTACCTCGAGGCGCGCGCCCACGAGGTCGATGCGGCGGCCCCCGCGGTGCACGCGCTCACGACGGATCGCGCGATAACCGAGTGGCAGCGGCTCGAGCCCGAGGCGATCGGCCACGAGCGCCCGCTCCTGCAGGACTTCTTCGGACGGACGAGAACCTGCCTCGCCTACTTCGACGAGCGCTCCGGCGACACCAGGGCGCTGTGCTGGGTGAGCGCCGAGGGCGACATCGGTCCGGCGGTCGCCGAGACCGCCGAGGACCTGGTGCCGGTGGTCCTCGCCGCGCTCGACCGGATCGCCAAGATGCAGGAGCCTGAGACGTTCGGGGTCTTCTGCACGACCAGCTCGTGGTGGCTGCTCGACCGGCTTCGGCGGCTCGGCTTCAGGGTCTACTGGCCCGCCTGGGTGATGTCCTCGGTACCGCTGCCGGGACTCGACCGCTATCTGCCGACGCGGCCCGCCCGGCTCCTTTGAGCCGGCTGCTCGCCTGGCTCAACCGGCACAAGTCGGCGGCCGCCGGCGTGGTCGCAGCGCTGGTGGTGTGGCGGGTCGCGCGCGCGGTGATCGCGGGCACCTGGGCGCTCGCGGGCTGGGACGACGTCAGGGACGTGGGCGAGTGGGCGCTCGAGCGCTGGGTCTGGTTCGCGCTCGGCCTGGCCGTCCTGTTCGCGGCCGTCTTCCTCATCGTTCGGGCGCTCATCCCGTGGCTCGACGAACGCAGCCGGCGCGCGTCATAGGTCTGCCAAACTGGGTGGTATGGGAGAAGCAGTCTCTGACATCGCCCGCAAGGCCCTGGCGGTGGTGGTGCTCGTCGTTGCCGCGTACATCCTGTTCAAGCTGGTACTCGGCTTCGTCGCAGCGGTCGCGTGGATCGTGGTCGCAATAGTCGCCGTGATCGCCGTCATCTGGGCGCTGCGCGTGCTCTGAGCGCCACCGGGCCGTGGAGTTCATCTTCATCGCCCTGGCCTTCGGCGTGGCCACGGCCGCCATCGCGCGGCTGAAGGGTGGGTCGATCCTCATCTGGTTCCTGGTGGGGACGGCGCTGCCGGGAATCGGCATCTTCGCCGTGCTCCTGATGCGCGACGAGCGGCGCGAGCCGCGCCGCCGCTGCCCTGAGTGCGGCTTCGAGCTGCCGGTGAGCGACCAGGTCTGCAAGCGCTGCGGCAGGGATCTCGACTATCCCGATGAGCTCGCCGAGCCCGCAGGAAACCCCGTCTGAGCGCGGAAAACGCACTGTTACACTGGCCTCCCTGGCCACCCGGCCAGCCCCACAGCCATCCGGAAGGAGCAGGACCCGCCATGCGAGCCGTCGACGCCATCATGGAGTGCCTCAAGGCCGAGGGCGTCGACAACGTATTCGGCATCCCCGGGGGCGCGAACCTGCCGACCTACGACGCGCTGTACGACGCCGGCATCCGCCACGTCCAGTGCCGTCACGAGCAGGGCGCCGGCCACGCGGCGGAGGGGTACGCGAAGGCGTCCGGCAGGGTGGGCGTCGCGCTCGCGACGAGCGGCCCCGGCGCCACCAACCTGGTCACCTGCATCGCCGACGCCGTCATGGACAGCGTGCCGACCGTGTTCCTCACCGGTCAGGTGCGCACGGAGCTGATCGGGACGGACGGCTTCCAGGAGGCCGACATCTCCGGCATCACGATGCCGATCGTCAAGCACTCGATCCTGATCCAGGATCCGCGCGAGATCCCGCAGGCGATCCACGAGGCCTTCCACATCGCGCGCACGGGGCGCCCCGGGCCGGTGCTCGTGGACGTGCCGCAGGACCTCTCGCGGGCCGACATCCCGTACGAGCCGGTCACGAAGGTCCACCTGCCCGGCTACCAGCCGACCACCGAGGGCAACGCCAAGCAGATCCGGCTCGCCGCCAAGGCGCTCGCCAACTCGCGCCGGCCGGTGATCTACGGCGGCGGCGGAGTCGTCAACGCCGGCGCCGCCAAGGAGTTCCGCGAGCTCTGCCTCTCGGACGCCTTCCCGGTCACCTGCACGCTGATGGGCCTCGGCGCGTTCCCGGCAGACAGCGAGCAGTGGCTCGGGATGCTCGGCATGCACGGCACCCGCACGGCGAACTACGCGATGGACGAGGCCGACCTGATCGTCGCGATCGGCGCCCGCTTCGACGACCGCGTGACCGGCAAGCTGTCGGAGTTCGCGCCGCGCGCGAAGTTCATCCACATCGACGTCGACCCGGCCGAGATCTCGAAGAACGTGCCGGCGCACATCCCGATCGTCGGCGACGCGAAGAACATCCTCCCGAAGCTCACGGCCGAGTACCGCGCGCTGGGCGCCGACGGCGCCCGGCTCGAGGGCTGGGTCGCGCGCATCCGCGGCTGGCAGGAGAAGCACCCGCTCGGCTACGAGGACTCGATCGACGCCGAGATCAAGCCCCAGTACATGGTCCAGGCCATGTTCGAGGCCACGGACGGCCAGGCGATCGTCACCTCCGACGTCGGCCAGCACCAGATGTGGGCCGCTCAGTACTACGGCTTCACGCGCCCGCGCCAGTGGATCAACTCGGGCGGGCTCGGCACGATGGGCTTCGGACTGCCCTCGGCGCTCGGCGCGAAGGTCGCACAGCCCGACCAGGACGTCGTCTGCCTCGCCGGCGACGGCTCGCTGATCATGACCGTCCAGGAGCTCGCGACCTGCGTCGACGAGAACATCCCGGTCAAGGTCTTCCTGATGAACAACGGCTACCTGGGCATGGTCCGCCAGTGGCAGGAGCTGTTCTGGGACGGCCGCTACTCGTCGGTGAAGATGGGCTCGAGCCCCGACTGGGTCAAGCTGGCCGAGGCGTTCGGCGCCAAGGGCATGCGCGTGGACGACAAGGGCGAGCTTGTCGGCGCCTTCAAGGACGCGCTCGCCGAGGAGGGCCCGGTGCTCGTGGACGTGCGCGTGACGCAGGAGGAGAACTGCTATCCGATGATCCCCGCCGGTCAGGCCGCGCGGGACATGGTGGGCTGAGCGATGGGTGAACCCGGAACCAAGGAGATCCTCAACCTCGAGGACCTGGAGGCGAGCGGCGGCATCCGCACGGGCCGCAAGCACGTCCTGTCGATCCTCGTCGAGAACAAGCCGGGCGTGCTCGCCCGGATCGCCGGCCTGTTCGCGCGGCGCGGCTTCAACATCGACTCGCTGGCCGTGGGAGCAACGGACGACACCTCGATGTCGCGCATCACGCTCACGCTCGACGGGGCATCGCACTCGATCGACCAGGTCACCAAGCAGCTCCACAAGCTCGTCAACGTGATCAAGATCCGCGACCTGCAGCCGGGCGAGACCGTCGCCCGCGAGCTGGCGCTGTTCAAGATCTCGTGCCAGGACGGCGACGCGCGCGCCCAGGTGATGCAGTTCGCGGAGATCTTCCGCGGCGACGTGGTCGACGTGTCGAAGCGCAGCGTGACCGTCGAGGTCACCGGCAGCCAGGACAAGATCGAGGCGTTCGAGGAGATGGTCCGCCCGTTCGGCCTGATCGAGCTGGTGCGGACGGGCGAGATCGCGGTGGCGCGCGGCAGAAGCGCGACGTAGAGCCGTCATCATCTCGGTCGTGGCGCCGAGCGTTCAACTCGCGGAGAGCCCATTCGGGCTGTCGCCGCACGAGCTCGACCTGTTCGAGTCGAGGGTCACGTCGGCCATCGCGGCCTCGCGGCGCGGGGTCGCGCCGCGCTTCGCCGCGCTGACCGTTGAGATTCCCGCCGAGCTCGACCTGAGCGCGGCGGTGCTGGGCGCCCGGCGGCCGGACGATCGCTTCGCTGTCTCGAGCAGCCCGAGCGGGGCGGCTTCGCGCTCGCCACGCTCGGCGAGGCCACCGTCATCGAGGCGACCGGAGCGGGCCGCTTCACGCAGGCGGCGGCCCGGGCGCGGGAGCTCGGCAGGCGTGTCGTGGGCGACGACCCGGCGGACGATCCGAGCCGGCCGCCGGCCGCGGGGCCGGTCTTCGTCGGTGGCTTCGCCTTCGCCGACGACGGCGGGCGCTCGCCCGAGTGGGCGTCGCTCGAGCCGGCGACGCTCGTGCTGCCGGAGATCGCGCTCGCGCGCCAGGACGGCGCGGCGCGGATGACGCTCTGTGCGCGGGTCTTCGCCGACGACGACCCCGGGGACGTCGTGGAGCGGGCGCTCGCGCGGCTCGGGGAGCTGCACGCCGGTGTCGATGCCCCTCCTCGATCCCGACCCCGTCGAGCGCACGCGCGTGGCCAGCGCCGCGCCGCCCTCGCACTACGAGCACGCCGTCGAGCGCGCCGTCGAGCGGATCCGCGCCGGCGAGCTCGAGAAGGTCGTGCTGGCCCGTGAGGTGCGCGCGCACGCGCCGTCGCCCGCACGACCCGGGGCCCGTCTTCGGCGCCCTGCGCGAGGTCTTCCCCGCCTGCTACTGCTGGTGCGTCGGCACGCCGGAGCTCGCCTTCGTCGGCGCCAGCCCCGAGCTGCTCGTCCGCCGCGACGGCCAGCGCGCCCAGACCGTCGCGCTCGCCGGCACGACGCGGCGCAGCGCCGACCCGGCCGTCGACGACCACCTCGGCGAGCAGCTCCTGCAGAGCCCCAAGAACCGCGAGGAGCAGCTGATCGTCGAGCGCCGCATCGAGCGCACGCTCGACCCGGTCAGCCTGTGGGTGGCCGCCTCCGAGGAACCGGTGCTCGTCAAGGTCCACAACGTCCAGCACCTCGCGACCGCGATCCGCGCCCAGCTGGCGGAGCCGGTGCCCGCGGTGGAGCTCGCCGGGCGGCTTCTGCCGACACCGGCGGTGGGCGGCGAGCCGCGCGAGCGCGCGCTGCCGATGATCCCGGCGCTCGAGGGCTTCGACCGCGGCTGGTACGCCGGCGCGGTCGGCTGGACCGATCTCGCCGAGGACGGCGAGTTCTGCGTTGCGCTCCGCTGCGCGCTCCTGCGCGGGCCGGTGGCGCATCTCTACGCGGGCTGCGGGATCGTGCGCGACTCGGTGCCGGCCGAGGAGCTCGCCGAGACCGAGGTCAAGCTCGAGGCGCTGCTGCCGCTGCTGTCCTGACGGTTTCGCTGCCCGTGCGACGGGCACCCGAACCTCACGATGGAAGAACGAACCGCACGGGAGCCGCTCACGCGCGAGCCGGAAACGGACGGTGAAGGACGCTTCGTGCGCGAGCGCGAGGTCGGCGAGGAGGCGATCCAGGCGCGCCGCGCGCGCCAGCGCGAGGAGTTCGGCGGCATCAACTGGTCCTGCGCGTTCTTCGGCTGGCTCGTGTCCGTCGGCATCGCCGCGATCCTGCTGAGCCTGCTGAGCGCGATGGGCGCGGCATTCGGCCTCGGAGACGTGAGCGACGCCGAGGCCGAGCAGAACGCCGAGACGATCGGCATCGTCGGCGCCGTGCTGCTCCTGATCGTGCTGGGAGCGGCCTACTACTTCGGCGGCTACGTCAGCGGCCGGATGGCGCGCTTCGACGGCGCCCGCCAGGGGCTCGCCGTCTGGGGGATCGGCCTGGTCGTCACGGTCGTGCTGGCGGTGGCCGGAGCGCTCTTCGGCGCGGACTACAACGTGCTCGAGCGGCTGAACCTGCCGCGCATCCCGATAGACGAGGGATCGCTGACGCTCGGCGCGGCGATCGCGCTCCTGGCGGTCGTCGTCCTGACGCTGCTGGTCGCGGCCGTCGGCGGCAAGGCCGGCGAGCGCTTCCACCGCAAGGTCGACCGCTTCGGCTAGCCGAGCCGCTCCGCCACGCGCTCGACAAGCTCGCGGTGGAGCGCCACGTTCGTCGCGCGGTCGGTGCGCAGCACCCTGATCCCTGGAGCGAGCGACTCGAGGTCGGTGACCGTGGGCGTGGCGACGTGCTGCTCGTAGGCGCAGCGGGTCGGCGTGCTCGGCGACCGGCAGGAAGTCGAAGATCGCGCCGCCGCCGTTGTCGATGCAGACGATCTCGAGCGGCACGCCGGCCCGGCGCGCCGCGAGCAGGCCGCCGAGCGTCGTGCTGCAGGGCGATGCTCGCCGATCAGGAGCCAGGTGGGGAGGCCCGTTGCGAGCGCCGCTCCCAGCGCCGACGAGACGACGCCGTCGATCCCGTTGGCGCCGCGGTTCGCGAGCACGCGCAGGCGCTTGTCGGATTGCGGGAAGTAGGCCTCGACGTCGCGGATCGGCATCGAGGAGCTGACCCAGAGCAGCGCCTCGTCGGGCAGCTCCTCCTCGAGTGCGGCGATCAGCTTGGGCTCGAAGTCGTCGGGCGACTCGGCGAGCGCGGCCGGCACGAGCTCGTCGGCGGAGCGCCACGACGCGAGCCAGTCGGGATCGCGGTCGCGCGCTCCGCATCTCGATTGCCGACGCGAGCGCGTCCAGGGTCGGCGCCGCCGCCGAGGCGAGGATCAGCTCCGCCCGCCGCGTCGGCTCGTGCCAGCCGGCGTGCGGGTCGATCAGCACCTGCGCTGGGCCCGCGAGCCACGTCGCGCAGCGGCTTCGAGGTGGGCGTGTCGCCGACGCGCAGGACGAGCTCGGGCCGGTGCCCGGACGCGAAGTCCTCGGCGCGCAGCAGCACGTCGTAGTGGGCGACGACGTGCGAGCGGTCGTGCTCGCCGCAGCGCACGCCGGAGGTCGGCTCGGCCAGCAGCGGCCAGCCCGTCACGGCGGCGAGCCGCGCGGCCGGCTCGGCGACCTGCTCGGCGCTGGGGCCGCAGACGATCGCCCCGCGCGGGGTGGAGGCGATCCGCTCGGCGAGCTCGTGGACGTCGTCGGCGTGCGGAGCGCTCGCGTGTTCGCGCAGCTCGGTCCAGGGGCGGCCGCCCGGGCGCCCGGCCCAGTCGTCCGCGCGCAGGTCCTCGGCCTCGGGCGCGAGCGGCTCGCGCAGCGGGAAGTTCAGATGCACGGGCCCGGGCCGCCCGCTCGCGGCCGTCCAGTAGGCGCGGCAGCCGAGCGCGCGGTGGTGGATCGCCGTGTCGCGCCCCGGCTGGTGGGTGCCGACCTCGACGAACCACTTGACGCTCGAGCCGTACAGCTTGATCTGATCGATCGCCTGGCCGGCGCCCACCTCGCGCAGCTCGGGCGGGCGGTCGGCCGTCAGCACGATCAGCGGCACGCGCGCCTCCCACGCCTCGACGACCGCCGGATGCAGGTTCGCCGCGGCGGTGCCGGACGTGCACGTGACCGCGACCGGCCGGCCGCTCGCCTTCGCCATCCCGAGCGCGACGAAGCCGGCCGAGCGCTCGTCGATCACCGACACGGCCTCGATCCCCGGCGCCGCCGCCAGCGTGAGCGCGATCGGCGCGTTGCGCGAGCCCGGAGAGGTCACCGCGTGGCGCATACCGCAGCGCCAGAGCTCGTCCACGAGGACCTGGAGCGGCGCGTAGGTGCGGTTGATCGGGATCATGCAGGAGCGATGGTGCTCTTCATCCCGGGCTTCATGCAGCGTGGCGACGCCTGGCGGCCCGTCGCGGAGCTCCTGCCGGAACGCTATCCGAGCGTGATGCTCGAGCACGAGCAGAGCAACTTCGAGGGCCGGCTCGGGGAGATCGCGGCGGCGGGCGAGGGGCGGCTGCTCGTCGGCTACTCGCTCGGCGGGCGACTGGCGCTGCGGGCCGCGCTGCGCGCCCCAGAGCACTACCTCGGCGTCGTGACGATCGGTGCGACGGCGGGCATCGACGAGCCCACGCTGCGCAGCACCCGCGCCGAGGCGGATGAGCGGCTCGCCGCGTGGATGGAGGCCGCACCGATCGAGGACATCGTCAGCGTGTGGGAGCGCCAGCCGCTGTTCGCCGACCAGTCGGAGGCGCTGGTCGAGGCACAGCGGCCGGGTCGGCTCGCGCAGGATCCGGCCGCGCTGGCGATGACCCTGCGCACCGCCGGGCAGGGCGTGCTCGAGCCGGTCTGGCACGAGCTGCTCCTCCTCGACCTGCCGCTGCTGGCGATCGCGGGCGCGCGCGACGAGGGCTACGTGCGGGCGGCCAAGCGCATCGCCGACACGGCGCCGCGCGGCGCAAGCCGAGATCGTCGAGGACGCCGGTCACGCCGTGCAGCTGCAGCGGCCGGATGAGGTGGCGCGGCTGCTCGAGGAGTTCCTGGGCCGCCTCACCGACCCGACTTAGTGTCGTCTGGCGACCTCAAGTCGGGTCCGTGGATGCGTGGTCGAGGTCGGTGCTTCGGTAGCCCGGCTAGGCCAGCACCTCGGCCGTCACCTCGTCGAGCGCGGCCTGGTCGACCTGGAGGCCGAGGCCCGGGCCGGCCGGCACGGACAGCGTGCCGCGGCGCGGTGCGGGGAGCGCCCGCGCGATGCGCGCGTCGAAGAGCTCGAGCGTCGCGAGCCCGCAGGCGAGCGAGAGGCCCTCGGAGCCGGCGAGCTGCAGCGCGGCCGCGATGCCCCAGGGGCCGTCGAGCGTGCTCGACAGGAATGCGTCGAGGCCGGCGGAGCGCGCCTCGCGGAGCAGCTCGCGCGCGGGCGTGAAGCCGCCGGCGCCGGCCAGCTTCACGTTCACGACGTCGCAGGCCTCGAGCTCGAGGGCGCGTCGCAGCTCGCGGATCGAGGCGACCGACTCGTCGGCCGCGATCGGCGTCGACACGCGCTGGCGCACGTCTGCCAGCTCGCGCAGGCGCCGGCAGGGTTGCTCGACGAACTCGAGGTCGTGCTCCTCGATCGCCCTGATGGCGCGCACGGCCTCGTCGACGCCCCACGCGCCATTCGCGTCGACGCGCAGCGCGGGCCACGGGCCAACCGCCTCGCGGACCGCGGCCACCCGCTGCGCGTCGTCGGGCAGGCCCACCTTCAGCTTGAAGCTCGCGAAGCCCTCGTTGACCCCGGCGCGGGCGCGCTCGGCCGTCTCGGCGGGCGGCCCCGCGGGCAGGGTGAGGTTGACGGCGATGGCGTCCTTGGCCGGCTCCGCCAGCGGCCGCTCCTCCTGGCGCGCGAGCAGGTCGAGGCGGGCCAGCTCCTCGGCGGCGCGCGCCTGCGGCGGGCGGCGCCCGCCGCCGCCCGTGAGCGCCGCCAGCGCCCGCTCGAGCGGCACGCCGTCGTACGGCTCGAAGGGGGCGGCCTCGCCGTAGCCCGCGGTGCCGTCTGCGGCCTCGATCCGCAGCAGCAACAGCTCGCGCGCATTCGTGACCCCGCTGGCTGTCACGAACGGCTGCTTCAACGGAATCGAGAGCCGCAGGACCGAGCGCTTCACGACAGCAGCACCCCGCCCGCCAGCAGCAGCGAGTAGACGGCAAGCAGCCTGCCGGTGCCGGCGAGCGCGCCGTTCAGCGACGGGCCGTCGATGCGGGTCGACACCGTCCGCAGAAGCGGCGGCGACGAGCGGCAGCGCAGCAAGGCTGAGGAGCACCCACGGCGAGAGCGCCGGGACGAGCAGTGGCGGCACCACGAAGGACGCGATCAGCATCGCGGCGAACAGCCGGCGCGCTCGCTCGCGGCCGAGCTTGACGGCGAGCGTGCGCTTGCCGGCACGCCTGTCGGTGTCGACGTCGCGGATGTTGTTGACGACGAGGATGGCCGAGGCCAGCAGGCCGACCGGCACGGCGAGCGCGAACGCCTCCCAGCGCAGCTCCTCGGTCTGAACGAAGTACGAGCCGACGACGGCGACGATGCCGAAGAAAAGGAAGACGAACAGCTCGCCAAGGCCCTCGTACCCGTAGGGCCGCGGCCCGCCGGTGTAGAGGACGCCGGCGAGGATCGAGGCGGCGCCGACCACGATCAGCTCCCAGCCGGCCACCGCGGCGAGGTAGAGCCCGGCGGCCACGGCGACACCGAACGCGACATAGGTCCCGATCAGCACGCGCCGAGGCGGCATCAGGCCGCCCGCCGTCACGCGCACAGGCCCGAGGCGGTCCTCGGTGTCGGCGCCGCGGCGCGCGTCCGAGTAGTCGTTCGAGAGGTTGGTGCCGATCTGGATGAAGACGCTCCCCACGAGCGCCGCCACGAACGGCAGTGCCCGGAACGTCCCCTCGGACCCGGCGAGCGCGGTTCCGACGAGGACCGGCGCGATCGCGGCCGGAAGCGTCCGCGGCCGCGCAGCCAGCAGCCAGAGCCGGAGGTGGCTCAAGGCCGTTTCGGGAACTTCGCGAAGTCGGGGCTGCGCTTCTCCCTGTAGGCGTCCCGACCTTCTTGGGCCTCCTCGGAGCCGTAGAAGAGGAGGTTGGTGTCGTGGGCGAGTTGCTGGATGCCGCTGAGCCCGTCCTCGGCGGCGTGGAAGCTGGCCTTGAGCAGGCGCAGCGAGAAGGGGGAGAGAGCGAGCATCTCGCGGCACCAGGCGACCGTCTCCTCCTCGAGTTCCTCGAGCGGCACCACCCGGTTGACGAGCCCCATCTCGAGCGCCTGCTCGGCGTCGTACTGGCGGCACAGGAACCAGATCTCCTTGGCCTTCTTCGGGCCCACCAGGTTGGCGAGCAGCCCGGCGCCGAAGCCGCCGTCGAAGCTGCCGACCTTCGGCCCGGTCTGGCCGAAGCGGGCGTTGTCGGCCGCGATCGTGAGGTCGCAGACCACGTGCAGCACGTGCCCGCCGCCGATCGCGTAGCCCGCGACCATGGCCACGACCGGCTTCGGCAGCCGGCGCATCTGCACGTGCAGGTCGGTCACGTGGAAACGCCCGACGTCCGCGCCGCTCGCCACGTAGCCGCTGTCGCCCCTGACGCGCTGGTCGCCGCCCGAGCAGAAGGCGAGCGGGCCCTCGCCGGTGAGGATGATCACGCCCACGGAGGTGTCCGAGCGGGCGCGCTCGAGCGCATCCGAGATCTCGATGAGCGTCTCGGGGCGGAAGGCGTTGCGGACCTCCGGGCGGTCGATGGTGATCTTCGCCATCCCGTCCGCGATTTCGTAGCGGATGTCCTCGTAGTCGCCGGCCGCGCGCCAGTCCGCGCCGGCCCGGATCGTGCGGGTGGTGGCCATGCGCCCGGGAGGATACGCGCGCGGGGTGGCTTTAATCCGGGCACGATGCGGGATTGGCTCGCGGCAGCGGCAGAGCGGCACCCCGACCGGCTTGCGGTCGAGGCCGGCGACGGACGGCTGACCTATGGCGAGCTGCACGCGCGCGCGGACGAGCTTGCGCGGCGGCTCGATGTCGCTCCCGGCCAGCGCGTGCAGGCCGCGGCGAGGGCCAGCCTCGGCTTCGCGGTGCTGCTGCACGCGCTGCCTCGGCGCGGCGCTGCGCTCGAGCCGCTGCCGGCGGACCGGCCCGCCCCGGCGCTGCCGCTCGGCGAGCCGTCGGCCGCCGAGCTGCGCCTCGACCACCCTGCCGAGGCGGTTCATACGGCGATCGCGACCTCGGGAACGACAGGGGAGCCGAAGCTCGTCGAGCTGACCCACCGCAATCACGCGGCGAGCGCGGTCGCGGCGGCCGACGCCGTCGGCAGCGAGCCCGGCGACCGCTGGCTCTGCCCGCTGCCGCTCCACCACGTGGGCGGGCTCAACATCCTGGTGCGCTCGGCGATCCACGCCACGACGGCCGTCCTGCACGAGCGCTTCGACCCGGCGCAGGTGCGCACGCTGCTGGAGCGCGGCGAGGTCACGCTCGTTTCGCTCGTGCCGACGATGCTCGCGCGCCTGCGCGACGCCGGCCTCGGGGCGCCCCCGCGCCTGCGCGCGATCGCGCTCGGGGGCGGGCCCGTCCCGGCCGGCCTGCTCGAGTGGGCGGAGGAAGCGGGCGTCCCGGTCACGCCCGTCTACGGGATGACGGAGACCTGCTCGCAGGTGGTCGCGGGCATCCCGGGGCGCGTGCTGCGCGGCGCCGAGCTCCGCGTCTCGGATGAAGGCGAGATCCTCGTCCGCGGCGACATGGTCGCGCCCGCCGCGCTGGGCGCCGACGGCTGGCTCCACACCGGCGACCGCGGCCGCCTCGACGCCGGCGGCCTGCTGCACGTCGAGGGCCGCATCAAGGAGCTGATCGTGACCGGCGGCGAGAACGTCGCACCGCTCGAGGTCGAGCAGGCGCTGCTGAGCCACCCGGCCGTCGCCGATGTGGGAGTGGCCGGGGTGCCGGACCCGCTCTGGGGCGAGGCGATCACCGCCTACGTCGTGCTCAGCCGATCCGTGGAGGACGGCGAGCTCGAGGCCTGGGCGCGGGCGCGGCTCGAGCCCTTCAAGGTCCCGAAGGCGATCCACACCCTCCCCGAGCTGCCGCGCAACGCCGCAGGCAAGCTGCTCCGGGACCGGCTGGCTAAAGTCTCGCGCCCATGATCTACGACAAGGACGCCGATCTATCCAAGCTCGACGGCAAGACCGTGGCCGTCATCGGCTACGGCTCGCAGGGCCACGCCCATGCGCTCAGCCTCAAGGACTCGGGCGTCGACGTCGTAGTCGGCCTGCGTGAGGACTCGTCGTCTGTGCAGACGGCGCAGTCGGACGGGCTGCGGGTGCTGCCGATCGCGGACGCCGCCAGCGAGGGCGACGTCGTGATGATCCTGCTGCCCGACGAGAAGCAGGCAGACGTCTGGGAGGCCGAGATCCGCGACGGCATCGCGCCCGGCAACCTGGTCATGTTCGCCCACGGCTTCAGCGTCCACTTCGGCCAGATCGATCCCGGGCCGGAGGTCGACGTCGGCATGGTCGCCCCGAAGAGCCCGGGGCACCTGGTGCGCCGGCAGTTCGTGGAGGGCAACGGCGTGCCCGGCCTCGTCGCCATCCACCGCGACGCCACCGGCAACGCGCGCGAGCTCGTGCTCGCGTACGCGAAGGGCATCGGCTGCACGCGTGCAGGCGTGATCGAAACGAGCTTCAAGGACGAGACCGAGACGGACCTCTTCGGCGAGCAGGCCGTGCTCTGCGGCGGCGTCAGCGAGCTGGTGCGGGCGGGCTACGAGACGCTCGTCGACGCCGGCTACGACCCACGGCTCGCCTACTTCGAGTGCCTGCACGAGCTCAAGCTGATCGTCGATCTGATGTACGAGAAGGGCATCACCGGGATGCGCTACTCGGTCTCGAACACGGCCGAGTACGGCGACCTCACGCGCGGCAAGCGCGTGATCGACGATCGCGCCCGCGCCTCGATGCGGGAGATCCTGGCCGAGATCCAGTCAGGCGAGTTCGCGCGCGAGTGGATCGCCGAGAACCGGGCGGGTCAGGAGAACTTCCTGCGCATGCGCGAGGAGCAGAAGGGGCACCAGATCGAGCGCGAGGGCAAGGAGCTGCGCGCGATGATGCCGTGGATCGACCAGGAGTTCTGAGCCGCGGCGCGTGAACGACGAGGAGCCCAGCCGCTTCCTGCCGCCGCAGCCCGCCGGCCCGGAGCCCGAGCTGGGCGACAGGCCGGCCCCGCCGGCGCCTGAGCCCGGCCCGCCGGCGCCCGCCCAGCAGCCGCCGCCGCCCGGGTACGGGCAGCAGCAGACCGCCTACCAGCAGCCGCCACCGCCGGGCGGCTGGCATCCGCCGGTGGCCCAGGGCGGCTGGCAGCAACCGCCGCCCCAAGGCGGCTGGCAGCAGCCCCCGCCCCAGCCGTGGAGCTACCCGCAGCAGCGCGTTCCCGACAACAACCAGGCGGTGGCGGGCTTCATCCTGTCGCTTGTCGGCGGTGGCCTCCTGCTGATCTCGGCCGGCCTTTCGTCGATCCTCTCGGTCGGCCTCTCGATCGCTGGCATGGTGCTCGGGCGCAAGGGCGTCCGCCGGGTGGACGCGGGCGAGACGCCCAAGAACCGCTCGCTCGGCCAGGCCGGCTTCTGGATCGGCCTCGTCAGCCTGATCTTCTCGGTGATCGCCACCGCGATCTGGGTCGCCGTCCTCATCGCCGCGCTCTCGGACGACGAGTTCCAGAGGGACCTGGAGCGCGAGTTCGACGAGTCGCAGAGCCTCTCGGTCGCCGCCGCGCCGGTGCTGCGGATCGCCCTTCATCTCGTGGCCTGAGCGCTCGCTATGCTCGCCGGTCCGATGGCGAATCCGTATCTCAAGCAGTACCTGATGACCGCCGGGCCCACGCCGCTTCCGCCAGCGGTCTCGCAGGTGATGGCCGAGCCGATGCTCTACCACCGCGCGCCGGCCTTCATCGAGGTGTACGCGCGCGTGCTCGACCGGCTGAAGACCGTGTTCGGGACGACGGGCGAGGTGCTCGTCTTCGCCAGCTCGGGCAGCGGCGCGATGGAGTCCGCCGTCGCGAACCTCGTCCGCCGCGGTGAGCCGGCGCTGGTGGCCTCGTGCGGCAAGTTCGGCGAGCGCTGGGCGGAGCTCTGCGACGCCTACGGCGCGGACACGGTCCACTGGGAGACCGAGTGGGGCCGCAAGGTCGACCCGGCGGGGCTCGACGAGCGCCTGGCGGCCAACCCCGGCGTCGAGGTCGTATTCACCCAGCTCTCCGAGACCTCGACGGGCGTTGTCAACGACGTCCGCGAGCTGGCCGAGGTCGCCCACCGGCACGGCGCGCTGATCGCCGTCGACGCGGTGTCCGGGCTCGGCGCGGTCCCTTGCCCGCAGGATGAGTGGGGCCTCGACGTGGTCGTGGCCGGCTCGCAGAAGGCGCTGATGGCGCCGCCCGGCCTCGGCTTCGCAAGCCCCAACGCGGCGGCGCTCGAGCGCGCCGCGGCCGCGCCCGAGGGCCGCTTCTACTTCGACTGGGGCCGCACCGTCGCGGGTCAGCTGAAGGACCCGCCCGACAGCCCGTTCACACCGGCCGTCGGCCTCGTTCAGGCGCTCGACGTGGCACTCGGGCTGATCGAGGAGGAGACGCTCGCGCAGGTCTACCGCCGCCACGACCTGCTCGGCCGGGCCACGCGCGCCGCGGCCCAGGGGCTCGAGCTCGGGCTGCTCGGCGGCGGCGACGAGGCCGCGAACGTCGTCACCGCGATCGTCCTGCCCGAGGGCATCGACGGCGCGGCCGTGCCGAAGCTGATGCGCGACCGCTTCGGCATCACGATCGCGGGCGGCCAGGGCCGGCTCAAGGGCAAGATCGCCCGGATCGCGCACTGCGGCTACTTCGGCCCCTTCGACATCATCGTCACCGTCTCGGCGCTCGAGATGACCCTGCGGGAGCTTGGCCACGAGGTCGAGCTGGGCGCCGGCGTCGCCGCCGCGCAGCGCGTCCTCGAAGCGGGCGTGCCCGTCGCGGCGTGAAGGTCCTCGTCAAGGAGAAGATCGGCGAGTCGGGCATCCAGCTGCTGCGCGACGCCGGTCTCGAGGTCGAGGTCGGCACCGACTGGGAGGACGGCGAGCTCGAGAGCCGCATCGGCGAGTTCGACGGCCTCTTGATCCGCTCCGGCACGCAGCTGACCGCCAGCCTGCTCGCACGCGCGGGCCGGCTCAAGGCCGTCGGGCGCGCCGGTGTCGGTGTCGACAACGTCGACGTCGAGGCCGCCACCAAGCGCGGCGTGGTGGTCGCGAA